>NZ_JBISBV010000063.1:0-300 GCF_046592965.1 Marivita sp. S2033 | reverse complement strand
CAAGGCTCAGACGCCATACACCGCCCCGTCAGCGACCTCGGCCAAGGCCGCTGACGGGGACAATATAGCAAACTGGAGATACAGAAGGGTCAGGACCCATTGAATTCCGTGTAGAGGCGTGATTCACGGTTCAAAAAACCGAGCGGTGAACATGTCTGATCTTTTCTGGCTGACAGACGCGCAGATGGCGCGTCTTGAGCCTTTCTTTGTCAATCGGCATTGAACTTTGACCCCCTATCGGCGTCCAATATTGACCCCTTTGTGCTGAGCAGGCCCGGCGCTGCGTAGCCCTCACATAGC
>NZ_JBISBV010000062.1:0-317 GCF_046592965.1 Marivita sp. S2033 | reverse complement strand
GGCTGCAAGCGCGACGCCGACGGCGATTACTGGATCACCGGGCGGGTCGATGACGTGATCAACGTCTCGGGCCACCGCATGGGCACCGCCGAGGTCGAATCCGCGCTGGTCGCCCACGCCAAGGTCGCCGAGGCGGCGGTGGTCGGCTACCCGCATGACATCAAGGGCCAGGGCATCTATTGCTACGTCACCCTGATGAACGGCATCGAACCCTCCGACGATCTGGTCAAGGAACTGCGCGGCTGGGTGCGCACCGAAATCGGCCCCATCGCAAGCCCCGACGTCATCCAGTGGGCCCCCGGCCTGCCCAAAACCCG
>NZ_JBISBV010000061.1:0-317 GCF_046592965.1 Marivita sp. S2033 | reverse complement strand
GGCTGCAAGCGCGACGCCGACGGCGATTACTGGATCACCGGGCGGGTCGATGACGTGATCAACGTCTCGGGCCACCGCATGGGCACCGCCGAGGTGGAGAGCGCCCTTGTGGCCCATGCCAAGGTCGCCGAGGCGGCGGTGGTCGGCTATCCGCATGACATCAAGGGCCAGGGCATCTATTGCTACGTCACCCTGATGAACGGCATCGAGCCCTCCGACGAGCTGGTCAAGGAACTGCGCGGCTGGGTGCGCACCGAAATCGGCCCCATCGCAAGCCCCGACGTCATCCAGTGGGCCCCCGGCCTGCCCAAAACCCG
>NZ_JBISBV010000060.1:0-424 GCF_046592965.1 Marivita sp. S2033 | reverse complement strand
GTGGTCATCGCCGCCGGGCTGGTCGCGTGGCTTGGCAGTGCATGGCCCGACCTGATCGTCGCGTTCGCGATCGCGGGGCTTTTCCTGCATTCGTCTTGGGTGATCATCCGCGATGCCCGGAGTGACTTGGTGGAACCTCGCTAACTCTGTCAAGAAGTTGGTGCGCATACCGAAAGTGGAGAATTTCCATTCCGCAGCAAATCCGTAAGATTGTGCTCATCCCGGATCTTTATCGTGGAGGGGTTGGACGGTCGTTCTGCGTCAAATCACAGTCACTAATTCTGCCATAATTTACATAATAAACCTTATCGGCCACAATCATGTGTAGCGGCGCGCGCTACCCTGAAGTGCGACTCCTATTAGAAAACAACAAGTTATCTAATTGGAGTTTATGGCATGGGCGCTGTTTACACGCAACTTTCGC
>NZ_JBISBV010000005.1:0-269100 GCF_046592965.1 Marivita sp. S2033 | reverse complement strand
ATTTCTCAAACGCCTGCGAAGCGTGGAACACGATGATTACTCCCTGTATGATGAGGTATCCGATGCACTCAAGACAAGATTCGAAAATTGTGCGCTGGGAATAAGACCCATAGCAGATCCGTGGCCAGACTTTCAGGTATTCCGGGACTGTGACCTTTTCTGTCCAGAAATGATCGTTCTGCCCGCTGGAGATTTCAATATGGGAGCTCCCAATTCGGACCCCGAACCTGAAAGCTGGGAGAGGCCGGTCCAACAGATTTCGGTTTCGAAATTTGCTCTCGGACGTACCGAAGTTACATTTCGCGAGTTTGATATATTTGCCTTAGAAACCAGCTTCCAATATTCCGAGGATTGTGAAGCCCCGGATGAGAGAGGGAATTGGTCGAACAGGAATCGCGACGAAATAGATAGGCTGTATGGAGCGACAAATGGTTTTGATCCAAAGACATTTCCGGTAAATTGCATTAGTTATTTCGATGCAAAGTCCTATTTAGACTGGCTTAACTCGAAGGTCGATGGCGCCCCTTTCCGACTGCCGTCAGAAGCCGAACTTGAGTATGCGATAAGAGCCGGGACCGGCGGCACCTACGCATGGGGTGATGATTTGTCTCGGGCCTGCGAATTTGCAAACGGACCGGACGAAACTTTACTACGAAATTTTCCTGACAGAACTCTATCTGAGCATCTTGAGTGCCGAGATGGGTTTCCTTCCACGTCTCCAGTTGCGTATTTCAAACCAAATGGTTTCAAACTGTTTGATACGGTTGGAAATGTGTCTGAATGGACTGAAGACTGCTACGTAGATGGATTGATTGGCATACCGCTGGATGGATCTCCTAGGCGTGATGACGATTGCAACACCATTACGGTGAGAGGCGGCTCATGGGGTGACTATAGTCCCAAATACCTTCGGGCGTCGTTTCGACGCGGAAGGTACAAGTCCGAAGAACACCTCTCGATCGGATTTCGAATCGCACGCGATTTGGAGTGAAATCGGTGTCATTTCGGCTGAACTAAAAATACGGAAAAGCTTGAGCTATCCCGCCCGCACCGAGCAGGTAAACATCCTGCAAAAGTCCCTTACCCAAAACAAGCGGCCCATACGCCTATACTCCCTCATGTCTCCACCAGGCCACACACCGCTGCCACTCAACCGAAAGCTTTGGGGTCAAACCGGCCGTACTCGCAGGGATTGTCGGTGGCTTCGCGCATCCTATTGCACTGATTGGGCCGCAACTAGCGCGACGCCGCACGAAATAGTGCGTTCGAAAAGTGAACGTGTACCGCACACGAAGCCGCTCAACCTATTGAAATAATCTCGTAATCTCTACCATCCATCACCAGACCGATGTCTGCGCCGTCCGGGTAAGCCACCTCTGTTTTCATGGGAACTGGAGCCTTGGATCATGGCCCCTGCTTCGTCAGCCCGGATTTCGGGAGCGTCCGCCGCGCCTTGGCAAACCCGCGATCCGTCGCAATGAACCGCTCGAGCATGGGGACAACCAGCTTGACCGGTTCAATCGGCCCCTCCCCCGCTTCCCGGCCGAGAATTTCGCCATAGGCGATGAGATCTCGATGCAGCTCTGCGGGCAGTTCCACGTTCAGTTTCACCGGCTTGGAGTCCGGGATCGGCCCGAGTTTCAGCTTGGTCATGTCAGCCTCTGGATGGTGCGAATACCAGATCGCGCGTGACGATCACGCGGACGGGGAAACCCGGGCGGATGGTCAGGGTCGGCGGGACCTCGAGTTGGCGTTGGACGATGCTCTGGCCAGCCTCGTTGATCGTGTCCAGGGCCCCGTCGCGGAGCGCGCGGGCGAGGCGGTCTTCCTCGTTCAGGGAAAGCTCCGCCCCTATGGCCAGCAAGGTGGAAAGCCCCGCCGCGCGCAGGATGCTGGCCCAGTGATTGTCGATGCGGTCCTCCAGACCCGCATAGCCCGCCGTATCTGCCCCAGGCTGGCGTTCGAGCACGAAGGACCGTCCATCGGGGAAGATCAGCCGGGTCCAGACCAGGAGCACGCGACGTTGGCCGACGGTCACGCTGTCGTCATAGGCCCCGATCAGGCGGGTGCCTTGCGGGATCAGGAGCAGGCTGCCGGTCGGGCTGTCATAGACGTTCTGGGTGACCTGCGCGGCAATCTGGCCCGGCAGGTCGGAGCGGATGCCGGTGATCAGTGCGGCCGGGATGACCGATCCGGCCTGCAGGAGATACGGCGAGGCTGGGGGCTGGACGCGGTCGGGGGCCACCGTTCGCCGGTCGATCGGCGCGGTCAGGAAGGCCTGGCGTGGATCGGTTTCTGGGATGGCGGCCAACCCGCTCCCCAGTGCCGCAGGCGGCATCTGGAACCCGGTGGACGCGGGTGCCCCGGGGCGCGCCTGGAAGAAGAGGTCGCTGACTCGGGCGGCCTCCAGTTCCGCAAGCCGCTGCTGTTCGGCCGGATCCATGGTGGGGCGCGCGAGGCTCGGCGCGGCGATGGGCTGGCCGCGTTGCTGGGCGTCGAGGATACCGCCGCCGAGATCGCCCGGCAGGGGCGGACCGAGACGGGGGATCGCGTCATAGCTGCCGGGCAGATCGCGCAATCCATCGGCGGGCTGGCGGCGGTCCGTGGTGATCAGCTCTTCCGGGGCGGCTGCCCTGTCCGGACGTTGCAGCCCATAGATCAGCGCGGCACCGATGCCGAGGCCCGCGACGACGCCAAAGCCAATGATCAACTTGCGCGAAATCCGCGTGACGCGCGGTGGATCGGCGTGCAGGCGCATGGCGGCGGCGGTATCGGTCGGCGCCTCGCTCATGTCCCCCGCTCCGCATCGTGCTGGACCACGGTCGCCTCGGTCTGGGGTTCGATCCTTACAATGCGGACCACCTCCTGCCGGGGACCGCGTCCCAAGCGCAGCTCGGCCGCGCCAAAGAGCCGGTCCACGATCAGCACGTTGCCGTGGATACGAGAGTTGACGATTTCCAGCTCGCCATCGGTGCCGAGGACAAAGAGCGGCGGCATCTCGCCCTGGGCGATGCCGCGCGGGAAGACGACGTAAGTACGGCGCCCGTCGTCAAAGACCGAGACCGGCCGCCAGGGCGGGCTATCACCCTGTAACCCGTAGCGGTGGTTGCGCGCATGCGCTGGAGGGATGCGCGGCGTGGCCGGCGTGACGCGCGGTGTCTCGGGCGCGCGCGGATAGGCCCAGGAAATGGCCGGCATCCAGATCTCTTCGCTGGCATTGAGTTCGATCAGATAGGTGCGCCGATCGGTCGAGATCACGAGGTTCGTGCGGATGTCGGGCCGCGTGGGTTTCACGAGGACGAGGACGCGGGTGTCGCGACCCGCGCCGCTTTCGGTGTCGCCGATGATCCAGCGCGCGGTGTCGCCGGCCGCGATCGGTCCGGTGCCGGCCAGACGTTCGCCGGGTTCGAGCGCGATGGTCGTGATCTGGCCGGGGGCGGCGTAGACCTGATAGAGCGCGCCCTCGGACCAGGGGTAGATCTGGATCGCGTTGAAATACCCTGCCTGCCGCGGCTCCACACGGGCGGCCTGATTGGCATTGCCGACCTGGGCAACCGGCGTCGGGGCCGCCTCCCCGCCCCGGCTCGGGGTCCAGGCGGGCGGGACATGGAGCGGACGCGGGCCGTCGTCGGGTGCCGTGGCGGGCGGTGACGGCAAGGGTGGGACCGCATCGTCATAGGCGAAGTCAGGCGGGCGGTCGCTGGCGCAGCCTGCCAGAAGCGTGGAGGCCACAAGGACGGTGGGCAGGATCGGTCGGGTCATTGGCTCATCTCCCGCGACCAGTTGATCGCGTTCACGTAGATTCCGAGGGGATTGGCGCGCAGGCGCTCCGCCGTGCGCGGCGGGTCGATCACGATGGTCAGGATCGCGGTCCAGCGTTCGGTGCGGGCGAGCTGGCCGTTCTCGTAATGCCGCTCGGACCAGGCCACCCGGAAACTGTCCGGCGAGGCACGGATGACGCTCGAGACCTCGATAGAGACCTGGTCCTCGCCCACCCGCGTGAAGGGATCGTTGGCGCGGGCATGGTCGTTCAGCGCCAATGCACCGCGGTCGGTGGTGAACTCATAGGCGCGGAGCCAGTTCTGCCGGACCACGATGGGATCGGCCGGCAAGCCCCGCACCTCCTCGATGAAGCGGGCGAGATGCCAGGCGATCTGCGGATCGCTCGGGCGATACCCGGCGCTGGCCGCCTCGACAGCGCGCGCCTCGCCATGCCGGTCGATCTCGACGACGTAAGGCACCACGGTGCCGCGGGCCGATTGCCAGACCAGCGCCGTGGCGAAACCGCCCGCGAGCACCAGGCACCCAAAGGCCATGAGGCGCCAGTTCTTCGCCTGCACCCGGGCGGAGCCGATACGCTCGTCCCAGACCTGGGCGGCCTTCTGATAGGGGGTCTCGGGTTCCGGGGTTTTGCCGTAATGGGGGGCGGAACGTTTGAAGAGGCTCATGGGCGGTCACTTTCAGACAGGGAAACGGAGGCGCCGGAGCCGGGGCTGTCCCCGGCGCGCAGCGCGTGGGTGGCGGCGGAGACGCCATGGCTCATGGCCTGGCTGCGGCGCATGGAGCGCGCCCAGGCCGGCGGACTGCCAGCGGGGGCGGCCATGGCGGCCGACACGCCAGCCACGCTGCCCATGGATGAGGTGCCCCCAGTGCCAGCAAAGCCAGCGCGGGCGCCTTCGGCATGGCTTGCCTTGACGCCGTCGGAGGCCGCGGCGGCGGCCCGGCGCAGGGGCGAAATAGCCGCCGCGCCCCCTGCCCGCGCCACGCCACCGAGTCCGGACGCAACACCGGTGGCCCCGGTCTGGCCCATCGATCCGAGGCTGAAGGCGGCGGAGGCAGCCCCCGTGGCGGCAGCGGCTCCGCGCGTGGCGGCGGCCCCGCCCGAGGCCAGCGCCCCTGTGCCGCGGGCGCCGAGCAGGACCCCGCCGCCCGCCGCGACGGCCGCCCCACCGACAGCAAGCCCGGTGCCGACGGCGGCCCCCGCGCCCAATTGCGGGCCGCCCGAGACAAGGCCGGTGGCGATGCCGGGCCCAAAGATGCCGAGACCGAGGAGCGAGAGCGCGGCCAGGACGATGGCCATGGCCTCGTCGATCGTGGGTGTCACGCCGCCGAACCCAGCAGTGAACTGGCCGAAGAGCGTCGAGCCGATGCCGATGATCACCGCCAGCACGAGCACCTTGATGCCGGAGGAGACGACATTGCCCAGCACCCGCTCGGCCATGAAGGCGGTCTTGCCAAAAAGGCCGAAGGGGATCAGCACGAAGCCCGCGAGCGTCGTCAGCTTGAACTCGATCAGCGTCACGAAGAGCTGCACGGCGAGCAGGAAGAAGGCCAAGAGCACCAGCGCCCAGGCGAAGAGCAGGCAGGCGATCTGGATGAAGTTCTCGAAAAAGGCGACGAAGCCCATGAGATCGGCGGTGGAGTCCAGAAGGGGCCGCCCGGCATCAAGGCCGGTCTGCGCCACGCGGCCCGGGCGCAGGAGATCGGCGGGCGAAAACCCGGTGCCGGAGGCGAGCAATCCCAGCCCCGCGAAACTGTCGAAGACAATGGCGGCGAGGCTGTTCCAGTTCGAGATCAGGAAGGCGAAGGCGCCGACGAAGAGGGTCTTTTTCACGAGGCGGGCGATGATGTCGTCATCGGCGCCCCAGGCCCAGAAGAGCGCGGCCAGCGTCACGTCGATCACGATGAGCGTGCTGGCGATGAAGGCGACCTCGCCACCGAGCAGCCCGAAACCGCTGTCGATATAGGAGGTGAAGACCCCGAGGAAGGTGTCGATGACGCCGGTGCCACCCATGGCTCATTCGCCCCCGGCCCGGTCGCGACCGAGGAAGCGGTCGCGGGTTTCGGCCCAGACGGCGAGGCAGTCGGGATCGGAAGCCGCAGCCTCGCCCAGCTCCTGGCAGCGCCGTTGTTCGGCCCGGAGCGGATCGACCTCCGGCATGAGGGGAGCCGCTGGACGCGTCGCCTGCCCTTCCTCGTCCCGGCCCATCTCCACCACCGCCGCGGTGATCGCGATGGCGACGAAGACGATGGCCGCGATGCGGGCGAGGACCGATCCCTCCATGGATCACCTCGCTTCAGTTGTTGAACATCCGGGCATTGCCGGGCTGGTAGCCCGCGCCCGGGGTGAGGAAGCGCTCCCGCTGGACCCGGCCCTGTTCGGCGGCGGCGGACCGTTCGGCCTCGACCAACGCCGTGGCGCGGCCATTGGCGGCCACGACAGCGATCAGGTCGGCGATCTGCTGGGATTGCAGCGCCAGAAGCTGGTTGCCCGCCTGGGTCGCCTGCAGGGCACCGACGGCGGACTGGCTTTCACCGACAAGAGCGGAGAGCTCGGCGCGCTGGCCGTCGAGATTGCCGACGACGCCCGCCTGCACGCGCAGGGCGTCCTGCAGCCCGCCAACGGTGTTTTCCCAGCGGGAGCGCGCATCGGCCAGAAGCTGCGCCTCGGGTGCCGCCATGGGGATGTTGGCATAGTCCTGCTGGAAGACCTGGTCGATCTGGGCGACGTCAAAGGCGATGTTCTGCGCTTGGCTTAAGAGTTGCCGGGTGCGGTCGACATTCTGCTGCAGCGCCTGCAGCGAGGAATAGGGCAGGCTCGCGAGATTGCGGGCCTGGTTCATCAGCATCTGCGCCTCGTTCTGCAGCTGGGTGATCTGGTTGTTGATCTGCTCGAGCGCCCGGGCGGCGGAGAGGATGTTCTCGGCGTGATTGCGCGGGTCGTAGACGATGCGCCCGCCCCCGCCGAAGAGGAAGGCCTGGGCGGGCGTCGCGAAGATCGGCGAAAGGCCGATGGGGGCTGCGAGCGTCAGGGCGAGCGCGGAGGCGCTGGCGAGACGGGACAGGCGACGGGGAGTGCTAGTCATGGGGTGATCTCCTTTTCGGATTCAGGGGCTTGGGGGATCGGGGCATCGGCTGGCTCGGGCTCCGGCGCGAGATTGGTGAGGCCAGGGATCAGCTCGGCGGCCCAGCCGACCCCACGGGCTTCAAGCCAGGCCGCGAGGAAGCCGTCGCGACCGTGTTCGGCGAGGATCTCCGAGATCAGCGCTTGGTCGGATTTGGACGAGGCCGCACATAGCGCGAGGCCCACCTCGGAGAGGCCGAGCTCGAAGAGACGGTTGCCGCGCCGCGACTGGCAGTAGTAGTCGCGCTTGGGCGTGGCACGGGCGAGGATTTCGATCTGCCGGTCATTGAGGCCGAAACGGCGGTAGATCGCGGTGATCTGGGGCTCGATGGCCCGTTCATTGGGGAGAAGCAGCCGGGTCGGGCAGCTTTCGATGATCGCGGGTGCGATGGCAGAGGCGTCGATATCCGAAAGCGACTGGGTCGCGAAGATCACCGAGGCGTTCTTCTTGCGCAGCGTCTTCAACCATTCGCGGAGCTGGCCCGCGAAGCCCTCGTCATCGAGCGCGAGCCACCCCTCGTCGATGATCAGCAGCGTCGGCCGCCCGTCGAGCCGATCGCCGATTCGGTGGAAGAGATAGGCGAGGACCGCGGGGGCCGCGGCGGTGCCGACCAGCCCCTCGATTTCGAAGGCCTGCACCGAGGCGGCACCAAGCTCTTCAATCTCGGCATCGAGCAGCCGCCCATGCGCCCCGCCGAGGCAATAGGGGCGCAGGGCCTGCTTCAGGTCGGAGGATTGCAGTAGGACCGCGAGACCGGTGATCGTGCGTTCGCCGACCGGGGCCGAGGCCAGCGAGCTCAGCGCGGACCAAAGATGCTCCTTCACCTCCGGAGTGATCGCGATGCCTTCGCGGGCGAGGATCGCGCCGATCCAGCCCGCGGCCCAGCTCCGCTCGACGGGATCGACGATACGCGCGAGCGGCTGGAGGAAGACCGTCGCCTCCGCGCCTTCGGTCAATTCACCGCCCAGATCATGCCAGTCGCCGCCCATGGAAAGCGTGGCGGCACGGATCGAGCCCCCGAAATCGAAGGCGAAGACCTGCGCGTCCGGGTAGCGGCGGAACTGAAGCACCATGAGGGCGAGCAGCACGGATTTGCCGGCCCCGGTCGGCCCGACCACCAGCGTATGGCCGACGTCGCCCACATGGAGCGAGAGCCGGAAGGGCGTCGCGCCTTCGGTCTTTCCATAGAGCAAGGGCGGGCCGTCGAAATGCGCATCCCGTTCCTCCCCTGCCCAGACGGCGGAGAGCGGGATCATATGGGCGAGGTTCAGGGTGGAGATCGGCGGCTGGCGGACATTGGCATAAGCCTGTCCCGGCAGCGAGCCGAGCCAGGCATCGACGGCGTTGACCGTTTCGACCATGGCGGTGAAGTTCCGGCCCTGCACGACCTTTTCAACCAGGCGGAGTTTTTCATCGGCGCGGCGCGGGTCCTCGTCCCAGACGATGAGCGTCGCCGTGACATAGGCCTCGCCCGCCACATCGGCGCCGAGCTCCTGCAAGGCCATGTCGGCATCGGCGGCCTTGTTGGCAGCGTCGGTATCGACCAGCGCCGATTGCTCGTTCGTCATCACCTCCTTCAGGATCGCGGCGATGGATTTGCGCTTGGCGAACCACTGGCGTCGGATGCGGGCGACCATCCGCGCGGCCTCCATCTTGTCCATCAGGATCGCGCGGGTCGCCCAGCGATAGGGAAAGGCCAGCCGGTTGAGCTCGTCGAGGATCCCGGGCGTGGTGGCCGTCGGGAAACCCGAGAGGGTCAGGACGCGGAGATGGGCGTTCCCCAGACGGGGTTCGAGCCCGCCGGTCAGGGGCTGATCGGCGAGGAGCGCATCGAGGTAAACCGGGGTTTCCGGCACGCGGACGCGGTGGGGCTGCGTCGAGATGGTGGAATGCAGATAGGTCAGCGTTTCGCTGTCACCCATCCAACGGCATTCGGGCATGATGCCGTCGAAAAGCGCCAGCACCCGGTCGGTGCGGTCGATGAAGCCACGGAGCACCTCGCCCGCATCGATGCCGGACTTGTCGCGCCCCTCATAGAGCCAGGTCTCGGCCCGCGCGGCCTCCTCGGGGGGCGGCAGGTAGAGAAAGGTCAGGACGTACTCCGACTGGAAATGCGCCCCCTGCTCTGCGAACCCCGCACACCGCTCGGCATCGAGGAGCGCCGAGGCCGGATCGGGAAAGCGGCTATCGGGATAATCGGCCGCCGCCACGCGCTGCGCCTCGACGAAGATCGCCCAGCCAGAGCCGAGGCGGCGAAAGGCGTTGTTGATGCGCCCCGCCACGGCCACGAGTTCGGCCGCGACCGCGCTGTCGAGATCGGGGCCGCGGAACCGGGCAGAGCGCTGCAGGCTGCCATCCTTGTTCAGCACAACGCCGGGGGCCACCAGCGCCGCCCAGGGCAGGTAATCCGCCAGCAGCTTTCCTTTCCGGCGATATTCCGCGAGGTTCATCATCCTGTTGCCTCAGACCTCGAGATGGCCGGGAAGGCGCAGATGCCGACGCCCGACCTCGACAAAAAGCGGATCGCGCCGTGCTGCCCAGACCGCGACCAGGTGGCCCAGAAGGCCGATGGCGATGCCCGCGACCCAGAGCTGCAGCCCGAGCCCGATGGCCCCGGCCAGCGTGCCGTTCAGGATCGCGAAGGCCCGGGGCGCGCCCGCCAACAGGATCGGCTCTGTCAGGGCCCGGTGGACCGGGACGGTGAAGCCCGGCACGTCGGACAATCGTTCAAAGGCTGGCCATTCGCTACCGCTCAAGGCGTTCCTCCCTCGCGGCTTTCCACTGGAAAGCCGCGTTCACTTTGTGTGAACCGGTCGTCACCATCAGATCAGCGCTCCGCCGCCGAAGCTGAAGAAGCTCAGGAAGAAGGAGCTCGCTGCGAAGGCGATGGAGATGCCGAAGACGATCTGGATCAGGCGGCGGAACCCCCCGGAGGTGTCGCCGAAGGCCAGCGTCAGGCCGGTGACGATGATGATGATCACCGCAATGATCTTGGCGACCGGCCCCTCGATCGACTCGAGGATGGATTGCAGCGGCGCTTCCCAGGGCATGGAGGACCCTGCCGCCCGGGCCGGTCCGGCCAGCATCAGGGTCACAGTGGCGTAGGTGACGGCATGCGCAGCCTGCGCGCGCAGCCGGTAAAGGGATCGGGTCATGAAGGGTCTCCTGTGTCAGTGTGCATCCCGGTCGGCAGCGCCGCCGGGGTGATGCGGTAGTCACCGTCCGGCCCGAGCCCGTCGACGCGGGCGAGCTCGGCGAGATGCCGGTTGGCCCCGCGCCCGGAGAGGACGGCGATGAGATCGATGGTCTCGGCGATGAGGGCGCGCGGCACGGTCACCACCGCCTCCTGGATGAGTTGTTCCATGCGCCGCAGGGCCCCCAGGGCCGAGCCCGCATGTATGGTGCCAATGCCGCCCGGATGGCCGGTGCCCCAAGCTTTCAACAGGTCCAGCGCCTCGGCCCCGCGCACCTCGCCGATGGGAATGCGGTCGGGGCGCAGACGGAGCGAAGAACGAACGAGATCGGAGAGCGAGGCGACCCCATCCTTGGTGCGCAGGGCGACGAGGTTGAGTGCCGCGCATTGCAGCTCGCGCGTGTCCTCGATGATGACAACGCGGTCCGACGTTCCGGCCACTTCCGCCAAGAGCGCATTGGTCAGCGTCGTCTTGCCGGTCGAGGTGCCGCCCGCCACGAGGATATTGGCCCGCGCGGCAACGCTGTCGCGCAACAGCGCCGCCTGGGTCTCGGTCATGATCCCGGAGGCGACGTAGTCGGCGAGCGTGAAGACCGCGACGGCGGGTTTGCGGATCGCGAAACAGGGCGCGGTGACCACGGGCGGCAGGATCCCCTCGAACCGCTCACCAGTCTCGGGGAGTTCGGCCGAAACGCGGGGCCGCGCGGCATGCACCTCGGCCCCGACGTGATGGGCGACGAGCCGCACGATCCGCTCGCCATCGGCGGCAGACAAGGTCGCGCCAGTATCGGAGAGCCCTTCGGACAGCCGGTCGATCCAGAGCCGCCCGTCAGGATTGAGCAGGACCTCGACAATCATCGGATCTTCCAGAAACCCGGCGATGGCGGGTCCGAGCGCCGTGCGCAGCATCCGCGCGCCGCGTGCCATCGCTTCCGGTTTCCGAGCTGCCTCTGCCATTCTGTCCCCGTTCCGTGAGCGGCCACCGACGGGCGGCCCTGAATCGGGTCCATCAAGAAAACCGGAAACGGGCTGCGCTCAACAGCTCTTCAAGGGGCGTAGGGCTCTGGCGCGCAAAGACAGGGAAAAGGGCAGGAAGCGATCGACCCAGCACCGCACGGTCCACCTTGCCTTTTGGCACATAATGTCTATATTGATGCCAAAGGAGACAGCCATGCAGTTCGCCACGGTCCAGCCCGTCCTCGCACGCACCGACCTTCCCGTGATCACCGACGAGGAGGCGGCGGCGCTGGCGCGCACCACCGTCAACCTGTTCCGCGCCTGGGAGCTGACCGATGCGGAAGCCCGCACCCTGCTCGGCGACATGGCGCAGCGCACCTGGGCGCGCTGGAAGACCGGCGATATCGGCCGGATCGACCGAGACCTGCGCGCGCGCATGGCGATCCTGATGGGGATCCACAAGGCGCTGCGCTATGTCTTCACCGACCCAGCCCGCGGCTATGCCTGGATCCGCAAGCCGAACGCCGCCTTCGCAGGCCGAAGCGCGCTGGACGTCATGCTCCGGGGCGAGATCACCGACCTGATCGATCTGCGCGCCTATCTCGATGCCGAACGGGGTGCCTGGTGAATGTGCCTGTCCGCCGCGTAAACTGGCCGCGCACGGTCCGCATCATCCGCACCATCCATCCGCCCATCGACCTCTTCGAGGACATCGCCGATCCGGCCGATTGGGAGGCGCTGGCCTCGGCCGAGGCCAAGTTCAATCCGCGCATCCGCGAGAGCATCGGCGATCTGTCCAAGGTGCCCGTCGCCCGCCGCGTGACCGGCCCCGGCGCCAGTTGGGTCATGGCGCCTTTCGTGCATTGCTCGCCGCTCCGACCGGGACGGTTCTCGGACGGCAGCTTCGGCCTCTACTATGCGGGTGACCGCACCGAGGTGGCGATTGCCGAGACCGTCCACCACCACGCCCGCTTCATGCGCAGCACGGACGAGGCCCCGGGCTGGACCTCGCAGTTCCGCGAATTGATCGGATCGATCGACGCCGATCTCGACGACGCCACGGGCCGCGCCGATCTGCTGGATCCGGAAGACTACCACCCCTCGCAACTCTTCGGAGCCGAACGCCGTGCGGCCGGCTCGAACGGCATTACCTGGCCCAGCGTGCGCTTTCCCGAGGGCCAGTGCATCGCCGTCTTCTGGCCCGACGTGATCCCGATCCCGACCCAAGGGGCTCATTTTGCGTACCACTGGAACGGCACCGCAGTCGATTACGTCAAGCGGCTGGATGATGGGGAGGTGTTGCGGGTGCAGTAGACAGAGGCAACTCGGATGCCAAAGCCATCTACCAGATTGCCGCGATCACAATGGTCACAGGCGCTCCTGTAGCGACCCGCAAAGTGAAGGATTTCGCTGACTACGTGGTCGAGGCGATCAACCCATCGGGCGGCCCATAAACGTCGCAGACACCTGAGCAATAAACTCGGATCACTTGATCACCTTATCGATGAAGCCCAGCGTGTTTGCGTTCTCAAGCAACGTGCGCACCTTGCTTCGGTCAAGGCCATTTGGCACCTCGGCATCGATCTCGAGCTTAAGTGACACCTCGCTGCCGGGCAGCACGGTCAGCTGTTCAATGATCGCCTCTACAATCTGGCGCATTTCGTGTGCTGGCCGATCTGACGAGATCATGACGGTCCCGATGAACCGGGTCGGATCTTGTTCAGGCCGCACGACCTCCGCCGTTGGCTTCAGGCCAGTCTGATCTACCGCAGCCTTGGTCGTGGTTTGTGCCAGATCGGAGGGTGCAGCGGCCGCCATGGTGGTCTCTACGGCCTGTTTTTCTGCAACTTCTGGCTTCACGATCACACTGTCGGCGTCGATGACCACGGGGGCATTCGCGGCATTCTGAAGGACCAGACCGATGTATCGGCTGCTCTTCTCGTCCCATCGCTCCGCATAGGCAAATGGGCCAGGAACCATAGCGCCCACAGCTGCGCGCACGGCCTTGATCAAGACGTTCCGATCCTTAACACGCGGCAGGTAGATGTAGCGGTTGAGGTATTCCCAGAGATCCCTGAGCGGTAGGTGGCTTTTCCCATTCCATATGTACTTCTGGAGTTCGCGGTCGAGGCGGGCAGGTCCGAGCTCTGGCAGCAAGCCTTCGTCGCTGGCCAGTTTCTTGCTGGCGCGGGATAGAAGCCCGTCCTGCGCCGGAACCTTGGACGCGATCCACTCCACATCGGCCTGCGCACTGTCCTGCATCGGATAAAGGAGGTAGCACCAGGTTTCCTTGAGCCGCGTCTTAACCGTCTCGGCCGCTTCAGCGACTTTGGCCTTGGCAAGGGCGCTGTCGCGTTGGGTTAGGTTCAGCCGGTCCGTGTCCTTGACGATCCCTGTCCAGGCGAGGGATGAGCGCATCGCTTCTTTCAGCCCGTCGAGCTGACGCGCCTCTGCCGCAAGGAAGACGAGCATGTTGCGATAAACCCTTGGGGTTAAACCACGCTGCAAAAGGATGTCCTTTGCCTCAGTCATCGCATCGGAATTCTCTCGCCCGGTATGCGGATGGGCTACACCAAGGACGACGGCACGAACGCCACCGGGTTCATCGGGAACATCGGCTGAACTGCTGGGCGCGACCTGGACGGTGTCGAAATGTCCGCGGTCGCCCAAGCCATTGATGTAGGTCGCAAGCGCTTTGTCGATTTCCAACAGAACCAGCGGCTCTTCGATCTGCCCGGCCCGATCTGCCGCAAGCCTATTGAGGCTCGCCGACATCGAATACCAATAGCGACCAAGGTCTCCGTGCATGAACCGGGCGTTGTTGGCGAGGCGGCGTAGGGCGTCGCCGAATATGGCAGGACGTTCACCGGGCTGCACGACACCCAGATTGATCTGACGATCATCGAGGCCCTTGTTGTCTTGCCCATGGGTCGGCGCAGTCCCCATGAATATCGCCCGCGCCACACGGCGCGTGGCCGAATAGCGGTTAAGGTTCGGGGCCGATTGGTCGATCCGGTAGGGCGTGGAGTTTGGCCCATCGACATCGCCTGCGATGATCGACTGCCACGAGACGTCGAGGTAGTGCAGCAACTCCGGCTCGACGCGCGCCGAACTGATGGACACGCTGCCGGGCATGATCATCACCGAGGGATCATTGTTCATCCAAAGCTCATGGATCACCTGCGCCATGAGCCGCAAGACACCGCGGGTGCGCTGGAATTTCTCCAGCGAGCCCCAGCTGGTGTAGAGCTGATCGAACAGCTCCGGATGGATCGGATACGCCTTTTCCAGCTTGCGGCGATAGTCTTCGCCCTCGCAGTTCTGTGGGAACTCGTTCGGGCTGTCGCGATACATTTTAGCGAATTGCTTCAGCGTGTTGTCGCGGTGGTGGAACTTGTCACCCGGGATTTCCTTGAACAGCCGCCGACGGACGATCTCGTAGCTTTCCTCCTGGTCGGCCGGGCGCCAGCCGGTTTCGACCCGGCTGAAGGTTTGCTTCAGGCGCGAGAGCGCTTCCTGCCCCCCTTCCCCGCCGACTTCGATCTGCGACGCGGGCAGCGATGCCACCAGCAGCGTGCCCGGGCTGGCCTTCACGGCCTCGGTCAGCGACTGCACGAAAGACAGGTTCGAGTCGAACGAGCCCGAAGGCAGCCCCTCCACCTTGTAGATCTGGCGCAGGTAGGCGACCCATTCGTCGATCAGGATCAGCGACGGCGCGCATTGCCGGAACAGCTCTTCCAGCAGGTTCGACCCCGGCGCGATCCCGTTGGCGTCATTCTCGGCGACCAGCGCATAGCCCGCCTCACCCCCAAGCTGGAACGCCAGTTCCCCCCAGGTCGTGCGGATCGACCGACCGTAATCCTTCTCCCTCTTGGCCGCATCCGAAGGGCCGTAGGACGTGCCCACCAGCACCGCCCGGTTCACCTTGCCCGGTACCGTCAGCCCTTCACGCGACAAAAGCTGGTCAAGCCCCGGCAAATCCTCGACCGGTGTGCCACCCGCCATGTGGTAAAGCGCCAGCATCGAGTGTGTCTTGCCGCCGCCGAAGTTGGTCTGCAACTCCACCACCGGATCGCCGCCCGTCCCCGACAGCCGCTTGGCCGCACCGATCAGCAGGGTCGATAGGCCCGAAGTCAGATAGGTGCGCGAGAAGAATTCGGTCGGGTTCCGATACTCCGAGGGCGCGCTGCCGTTGTGCACCTTGGCAAGGTCGGCTGCGAACTCGGCCTGCTGGAACTCGCCGGTCGCCACGTCGCGATGCGGCTCCACCACCTCGCGCCAGGGCAGCAGCCCCGCCACCGTCTCGACCGAAATGTCGGAGCGCTGGCTCTTCTTCCGCTCCTCGTTGCGCTGCAATTCGGTGAACTTGGTGCGCAGGATCGTGTCGCGCATCTTGCCAAGCTGGTCGGCGACGTCGGCGGCGCTGATTGCCTCCATCAGCCGCCGCATGCTGTCGAGCGCGCGTTCGGCATCGTCATAGGTGAAGGTGCCGTTGTGCGAGAGCTTGTTGCGCACATCGACCAGCTCGTTGACGATCGATCGCTCGGCGCGCCCCAGAACCGCCTTGAACGCATCCATCCAGAAGCGATCCATCGCGTTCAGGAGCGCAGACTGGTCCCACACGATCTTGCCGTTCGAATCCGGGCGCAGCCCGGGCAGCTTCTCCACCACCTGGACTTGCCAATGTCCCTGCAACGAGGCCTCGAGCCGCCGTTCGACAAAGGGGATCAACGCTTCGGGCAGCAGTTCCATGCCCTCGAACACATATTGGCGCGTGCTTTTTGCCATGATGCTACCCCTTAAACCTCAAATCTCATCTGCCCGCTCTTGTTCGACAGCGGCGCAGTAGCCGCCTCGCGGGTAAGGTCGGTCCAGTCCGCGATCAGCGCGTTGTAGGCGGTCGCTTCCTTCGCCTCGCCCCGCTTTTCGCAGATGTTGTAAAGCACATAGGCGAGGTCGCGCACATCGCCGGCTTTGGCGCCGAACTTCTTCAGCATCACGGCCGCCTCATAGCCGATCCCGTATTTCTCGTGCAGCCGCACCAGATGCTGGCAGCTTTCCCAGATGGTCAGATGGGTGTCGGCATCCGGCTCCCACTCCGGGTCCATCTCGTCGCGCTTCAGGATGCGCACCTTTCCGGCGGCACTCTCCACGATCCCGGCATGCTTCACGCTTTCGACCGAGATGCCGCGCGCTGTGGCGATGTTGTTCGCCGTGCCATAGTCGCCAGCTTTCAGCCCGTTCTGTTCGAACCAGGTGATGGCAAAGCGGGTGTCGGCATCGAACTCGCCCTGGATGCCGCCAAGGTATTCGTCGAGCTCGCGGTTGATCAGCTGCAGCGCGGCCTTGACCGTCATCGGACTGTCGTCGGATTCCAGCACGGCCTTGTAGCGCGAGAAGACGCCCATGCCGGGGCCGATAGCCGATTGCGGCATGTCGGCCGGAGCGATGTTGGCGGCCTGAAGCTCGGCGATGGCCGGAGGCAGTTCGCGTTTCAGGGCACGGATGAACTCGGCCCGGGTGATGACTTCCGCGGTGGCTTCCTTCTGCCGCGAATAGTGCCGCTGCAGCGCCTCCCAGACCTGAACCTGGCGCGCGTGATCGGGATTGACCGTAAAGGCCATGAGCTGGTCGAGCGTCATTTCCTCCTCGGCATAGGCATCATGCAGCGATGGTGCCACGGCGGCGAGCTTCAGCCGCTGCTTGACCACGCTGGCCGAGACGAAGAAGGCCGCGGCGATCTCCTCCTCGGTGCGGCCCTTGTCCCGCATCGACTGAAACGCGCGGAACTGGTCGAGCGGGTGTAGCGGCGCGCGCTGGACGTTTTCGGCGAGGCTGTCCTCTTCGGCCAGTCCGTCCGTGCGCACGATGCAGGGGACAAGTGCTGTCTTGTTCATGCGCTTTTGCTTTACAAGCAGCTCGAGCGCCCGGAACCGCCGCCCACCGGCGGGGATCGTGTACATGCCGGTCTCGGCGCCGCTGTCGTCCAGCACCGGCCGCACGGTGATGGAGCTCAGCAGCGTCCGCCGCGCGATGTCTTCGGCCAGTTCCTCGATCGACACACCGGCCTTGACGTGGCGCACGTTCGACTGGCTGAGCATCAGCTTGTTGAAGGGAATGTCGCGCGAGGCGCTGAGGGTGATTTTCTGTTGCTTTGTCATCGGGATATCTCCGCGACAGGCCAGCCGGGAGCCTCTCTCCCGACCTCCAAACCCGTCACGGAAAACCCGGCCCACCTCTTACTCTGAGAGAGCCACGATAGATCGATGACGACACCGCGAAACTTCCCACCATCACCACTTGCAATGGCGAACGTGCCATACTATTTCTGAAGCAAGAGGGTTGGTTCCCTCACCGGCATAGACGGGCTAAGCATTCGGTGCTGCCCAATATTTTAAGGGCCGCCGGAGAGTAGCTGCTTAGTCGCAGCACCTGCGGCGGCCTCAATTGCCAAGTCAGCTTTCCTGTCGAAATAGCCGAAAAAACCTCCAAGGTTGCGCCTAAGCCACCCGGGTTTAAGCTGTTCGTCTATTTCGCGGCTCATGCGAGCAACGTCGATATCCGCACTCCTGAGAATCTGACGCAGTGCTTCACAGGTCAGTGCGTCGCCATGTTGATCTTCTACCGGCTCCAAGGCCGATAGACGGTCAACAAGTGATTTGAGCGCGGACTCTAGAGACCTCGGACCAGAGATCAGTCCTGCCTCAACCTGGCGCAAATAGAATGAATGTGCAAAAACAAGTGTCCTCAGCTGCGAGTAAAACAGCCTCGCAAGTCGTTCATTTGCATTTTCATCATCCAAGTCCCTTTGAGATTGGATTACGGCAGTATCAAAAATTTGGCCCTGTGACCCAGATCGTGTAAGAAATAACCTCAAGTCATCTTGATCGAGGAGATTCCGTTTCTGGCGTTCCTCTGCCAGCCTTGTCTGGTTCCCAGCCCTAATAAATACGAATGGCTTCCCCACGCCGACATAGTTGGCCCCAACAGTTGAGATGTCGAACGTACTTAGTGCCTTCGTTTTTGTGCTGCTGAGAAGCCATCCATCGCGAAGAGCATTCATCGCGTTCGAAAAAGGCTGCGTCAGCTCTCTGCCGTCAACGAGCTGTACTCGAACCTCTTCATCAAGAAGCTTCTTCGCCAAAGTGGATGCAATATACTGGGCATCGCCTCTAGTAACTGAGATGTCGGCAAGCGATCCTTCGTTGAGGCGAAAACCTAGTTCAAATCTGCCAGCCATCTGACCATCGAAAAAGAACCGGCGATAGAATGGGTAAGCAAGAATTGGGCGATTGAAATCAGCAAAAGGTGATACGAATATTTGCTCCGGATAACGAATTAGGTTGTCGCAATCGGCATAGTAATTCTCTCCAGAAAATCCATTTCCAGACTTTGTCCGCGTATGTATAGCTCCAAAGCCACGGGCGAATTGCGCCTGAGGATCGGTCCTCCCCCAAGCAGGCCGATCAAGCCTTCCGGCATTTTCGCGATGCAAGTTGCGAAAGTCCGCAACGGGGAAGGTGATCGAAATATACATGACTTCTGATTGCTCCTTATCCAGCATAACGACAATTAGATGGTACAAGCTTCGCGGACCAGACTTGTTTTCCTTGTGGCCCCAAGGTGGCGGTGCACTTGTGCCCGCCACCCAATATCGAGGATTAAAGCGCCCTTTCCAACAACACCTTCGCTTTCCCCTCCATCACCAGCCGCGCATCCTGCTGCGGCTTGGACCGGGCCACCGCCGTGATCCCTTGCACGAAGTCGAAGACGCTCTCGGGCGCGCGGCCTTCCTCGGCAAGGACCGTCTCGACGATCCGACCGGTCTCCGCCTTCGAGAACCCGCGTTTGCGTAGGAAGTCCTGCCGATCCTCGTCCGACCGTGCGACGATCTTCTCCCGCGCCGCCCGGATCCCGTCGATGAAGGGCGCTGGCGAGGACTCGGCGAAGCGACTGAGCGCCGGGGCGGCCTCGTGGGCGAAGCGCGAGGCGGCGTATTTCGAGTGGCGGATCGTGATCTCCTGGAAGTCCTCGACGCCCCATAGGTTGCGGTTCTGGCAGACCGCGCGCAGGTAGAAGCTGGCGATGCCCAGCGTCTTGGCCCCCACTTCGGAATTCCAGCAATAGAACCCCCGGAAATAGAGGTCGGGCGAGCCGTCGGGCAGCAGCCCCGCCTCGATCGGGTTCAGATCGTCGACGAGGAATAGGAACACGTCGCGGTCGGAAGCGTAGAGCGTCGTCGTCTCCTTCGTCACGTCCACGTGCGGGTTGTAGATGCCCGTCGACCAGTCGAGCACGCCCGGGACCTTCCAGCGTGTGTCGCCCGTGCCGTTGCCCGCGATGCGCTGGACGGCGGAGACCAGCTCGTGGTCGTAGATGCGGCCATAGTCGGGGCCGGTGACAGCGCGCAGTTCGGTGCGGCCATTCGCGACCTCCATCGTCTTGATCTGCTCGGCCCGGTGGTTGGTCAGGCCGTATTGCAGGTTGATCCCCGCCAGCGGGGCGGGCAGCTGCCGCAGATAAGCCGCGGGGGCGCCGACGAGGCTCGAGAGCTGGCCGAAGGACCAATGCGTCGGCGCGATGGGTTCGTCCGCGCCGGGCAGGACAAGTCCCAGCTTCTCCGGATCGTCGCGATGGGCCTCGACCCGGATCGCAGCACTCTCCACCGTGCGCGTCCGGCTCCGCTCCGCCCGGCCTTTTACGGATGAAAAGAGATCGTCGAGCGACAGATACCGCTCGTCATCCGGCCGCGAGAACCACTCGGACGACACGCGGTCCACATTCGTGCCGCGCGACACATCCACCCTGTAGCCGCCGCTGGTGTCGGGACGGGCATCGATAATCTCGGTATTCATGGGAAAACCTCCGCGACGGGCGCCGGAGGCCTCTCCTCCAGCCCTCAACCCGTCACGGCCCTCCCTGCCCGCCTCTGACTCTCAAGACGTTGAAAAGCAGGGGCCCGCGGCATCGTCGCAGGGCAGAAAACCGCTAAATTTAAGGGGAAGTGGCGCACCCAGTAGGATTCGAACCTACGACCTTCGCCTTCGGAGGGCGACACTCTATCCAGCTGAGCTATGGGTGCAAACTGCTTACGCAGTGCTTACTTCAATTTTCCGCGGGATTAAAGCAAAGATCGGCAGTCCCGCAAGCCACTGATCTGAAACGTTTATTTCCACTCACTTTCACACAACGGACCCTTGACATCAGCCTTCGGAGGGCAGCGCTCTATCCAGCTGAGCTACGGGTGCCTGTCGGCGTCTATACGCAGAAGGTCTTGGTGGCGCAAACGTAAAAAAGCGGTTTGGACGAAGTTTCGCTCCGAGAGATGTCGCTCAAGGCGCATGGGGGCTCTGCCCCCAGACCCCCGAGGTATTTCCGGCCCAAAGAAACACGGGCCGGAAGTTGTGTCACTGTGCGGCTTTGAGTTCCAACCGACGCTTGTGCAGCACCGGTTCGGTGTAGCCCGAGGGTTGCTCGCGCCCGTCAAAGACAAGATCGCATGCGGCCTTGAAGGCGATTCCGTCGAAACCGGGGGCCATCGGTGTGTAGAACGGATCATCGGCGTTCTGTTCATCGACCACCACCGCCATGCGCCGCATGATGTCCATCGTGTCGTCTCTGGAGATGATGTCATGGTGCACCCAGTTGGCGATATGCTGGGCCGAGATGCGGCATGTGGCGCGATCTTCCATGAGGCCCACATTATTGATGTCCGGCACTTTCGAGCACCCGACGCCTTGTTGGATCCAGCGCACCACATAGCCGAGGATGCCTTGTGCGTTGTTCTCGACCTCGCGCGTGACCTGTTCGCGCGACCATTTCTGGAAGGCGGCGAGCGGGATGTCGAGAATGGTGTCCACATGCGCCCGCCGACCGCCCTGGCGCAGTCTGTCCTGCACGGCGAACACGTCGACCTTGTGATAATGCAGCGCGTGCAGCGTTGCGGCAGTCGGCGACGGCACCCAGGCACAGTTTGCACCGGCCTTGGGGTGGGCGATCTTCTGCTCGAGCATCGCCGCCATCTGGTCGGGCATGGCCCACATGCCCTTGCCGATCTGCGCTTTGCCGGACAGGCCGCATTCCAGACCGATATCGACGTTGCGATCCTCGTAGGCGCCGATCCAGGCCTTGCGCTTGATGAAGTCCTTGCGGCTGAAGGCGCCCGCTTCCATCGAGGTGTGAATCTCGTCTCCGGTGCGGTCGAGAAAGCCGGTGTTGATGAAGGCGACGCGGTGTTTGGCGGCGCGGATACATTGCTTGAGGTTGACCGAGGTGCGGCGTTCCTCGTCCATGATGCCGAGTTTCACGGTGTATTCCGGCAAGCCCAGCGCGGATTCGACAAAGGTGAAGGTCTCGTCGGCAAAGGCCACTTCATCCGGCCCGTGCATCTTGGGCTTCACCACATAGACCGACCCGTGATGCGAATTGCGCGCGCCGTCGGTCTTCTTCAGATCGTGCTTGGCAATGAGCGTGGTGACCATCGCGTCCATCAGCCCTTCGTAGATTTCCGAGCCGTCTTTCAGCAGGATCGCAGGGTTGGTCATCAGGTGTCCGACATTGCGCACCAGCATCAGCGCGCGGCCCTTGACCGTGACGTCGTTGCCATCGGGGCCGGTATAGGTGCGGTCGGGGTTGAGCGCGCGGGTGACGGTCTTGCCGCCCTTCTCGAAGCTGTCGGTCAGGTCGCCCTTCATCAGGCCAAGCCAATTGGTGTAGGCCAGCGTCTTGTCTTCGGCATCGACACAAGCAACGGAATCCTCGCAATCCATGATCGCGGAAATCGCGCTTTCGAGCCGGACATCGGCCAAGCCTGCCTGATCGCGGCTGCCGATGAAATGGGTGCGGTCAAAGACCAGTTCGACATGCAATCCGTGATTGCGCAGCAGCACCGTGTCTGGCGCCTTGGGGTGGCCGGTGTAACCGATGAACTTGTCCGGATCGGCGAGCGGCATATCATCGATCAACAACGCGCCGCGCTTTACACGGTAGCGCCGCGCGTCCGCATGGCTGCCGCCTTCGATCGGAAACGCGTCATCCAGAAACACCCGCGCACGGGCAACGACACGGGCACCGCGCCCCTTCTCGTAACCGCCCTTGGGCGACGGACTGCCCATCGCGTCGGTGCCGTAAAAGCCGTCATACAAGCTGCCCCACCGCGCGTTGGCGGCGTTCAGCGCGTAGCGCGCGTTGGTGATCGGCACGACCAGTTGCGGGCCGGGCACGTTGGCGATTTCGGGGTCGGTGTTTGCAGTCTTGATCTCGAAGTCGTCGCCTTCGGGCAGAAGATAGCCGATCTCGGTCAGGAATGCCTTATAGGCTTCGTGGTCATGCGGCTGGTTCCGGTTGCGAATGTGCCAGGTGTCGATCTTGGTCTGGAGATCGTCGCGGATGGCGAGCAGTTCACCATTCCTTGGGCCGAACTCATGCGCCAGCGTTGATAGCGCCTGCCAGAAGTCATCCGCCTCGACATCGGTGCCGGGCAATGCCTGCGTTTCGATAAAGTCGCACAAAGTATGGTCGATTTGCAAACCGTGACGGTCGATCCGGGTGGCCATGTCCGCAGTCCTCATTGTATACTATGGTGTTCCATTAGGATTTCCGCGCCCGGGACGCAATATGGATGGCCGGTCTTTGTGGCCGAAACGCTGTTCGGCATTATTTGAAAATGCGGCCAACTCTCTGTCGCAAGATGCAGGTTGACCCCGCGTGGTCCGGCATCGTTGCGAACAATACCGCACGTCGTTCCAGGATTTTTCCCATTTCTTGCGCCATGTGAAGGGACGCGCGCAGGTCGGACAGATCTTGCTGGGAAGGTCGGATTTCTTGCGGGTCCTGGGCATGTCGGTCCGTCCTTCGGTCAGGCTGCTTCGCGGCAGATGTCTTTTGCTTTGATGCGCGCCGACAGAGTGGCAATCCGGTTGAAGGCGCGCGGGCGTCGGCCTAACACTCTAGCTAGTTCAACGCCCTGTTGCATCAACCCATCCGGAGCCTGCCCCATGAAAGACGCCGCCCCCCAGACAATCTATCTCAGCGACTATACACCGTTCGGCTTTGTGGTGGAGGACGTGCATCTGACCTTCCGTCTGGCACCGACCGCCACGCGGGTGATCAGCCGTATCCGGTTCAAACCCAATCCCGAGACGGCTGGCCGGACGTTTTTCCTGCATGGCGAGGATATGACGCTGGTCTGGGCCAAGATCGACGGCGCGCCGATCGAACCAGAGGTGACACCGGAAGGTGTACGGTATGACGTGCCCGATGCGCCGTTTGTGTGGGAGGCCGAAGTCGAGATCAGCCCGGCAACCAACACCGCGCTTGAGGGTCTTTACATGTCGAGCGGCATGTATTGCACGCAATGCGAGGCCGAAGGGTTCCGCAAGATCACCTATTATCCCGACCGCCCCGACGTGATGAGCATCTTTACGGTGCGTATCGAGGGCGATGAGCCGGTCAAGTTGTCAAATGGCAACCCGACCGCAAAGGGCGATGGCTGGGCGGAGTGGCATGACCCGTGGCCGAAGCCGGCGTATCTGTTTGCGCTTGTGGCGGGGGATTTGGTCGCTCATCCGGACCGGTTCACCACCATGTCCGGCAAGGACGTGGAGTTGAACATCTGGGTGCGCCCCGGCGACGAACATAAATGCGCCTTCGCGATGGAGTCGCTCAAGAAGTCGATGACATGGGACGAGGAGGTGTACGGGCGGGAATACGATCTCGATATCTTCAACATCGTCGCGGTTGATGATTTCAACATGGGCGCGATGGAGAACAAGGGGCTGAACATCTTCAACTCCTCCGCCGTGCTGGCCAGCCCCGAAACCAGCACCGATGCCAATTTCGAGCGCATCGAGGCGATCATCGCGCATGAGTATTTCCACAACTGGACCGGCAACCGCATCACCTGCCGCGACTGGTTCCAGCTGTGCCTGAAGGAAGGCCTGACGGTCTATCGCGACAGCCAGTTCACCTCCGACATGCGCTCTGCCCCGGTCAAGCGCATCAGCGACGTGATCGACCTGCGCGCGCGCCAGTTCCCCGAGGATCAGGGGCCGCTGAGCCACCCTGTGCGGCCAGAGAGCTTTCAGGAGATCAACAATTTCTACACCGCCACCGTCTATGAAAAGGGTGCCGAGGTGATCGGGATGCTCAAGCGGCTGGTTGGGGACGAGGCATACTACAAGGCGCTCGATCTTTATTTCACCCGCCACGACGGAGACGCGGCCACGATCGAGGATTGGCTCAAGGTGTTCGAGGACGCGACCGGCCGCGATCTCGCGCAGTTCAAGCGCTGGTATTCCCAATCGGGCACGCCGCGCCTTCAGGTCAGCGAGGCATGGGATGACAGCGACGGCCAGTACACTTTGACGTTCCGCCAGCAGACCCCGCCGACACCCGGACAGGACGAGAAGGCACCGCAGGTGATCCCGATCGCGGTCGGGCTGCTGAACCCGAATGGTGACGAGGTGATGCCGACGACCGTTCTGGAGATGACGGAAAGCGAGCAGAGCTTCAGCTTCGAGGGGCTGGCGAGCCGCCCCACCCCGTCCATCCTGCGCGGGTTTTCCGCGCCTGTAATACTGGAACGCGAGGTGAGCCGCGAGGAGCGCGCGTTCCTGCTGGCGCATGACACGGATGACTTCAACCGCTGGGAGGCCGGGCGCGATCTGGCGCGGGACTGTCTCGTGGCGATGATCCGCGACGGGGCGGCGCCGGACGATCTCTGGCTCGACGGGCTGGAACAGGTGGTGCGCGATGACACGCTCGATCCGGCGTTCCGCGCGCTGATGCTGTCGGGGCCGACGCAATCGGAACTGGCGCAAACCTTGTTCGAGCGTGGCACGACACCTGATCCAGATGCGATCTGGGCGGCCACAGAGCGGTTGCGCGATCACATGGCAACGCGCTGGAAACTCTGGCTGCCCGATCTGATGGAAGAGATGCAGGTTTATGCGCCCTACGTTCCAGATGCCGATCAGGCAGGCAAACGGGCGCTTGGCTCCGCGCTTCTGGCGCTCAAGACCCGGCTTGATAAAGGCGTCAGCGCGCAACGGCAATTTGACAGCGCAGACAACATGACGTTGCAGTTGTCGGCGCTGTCGCAGTTGATCCGGTCGGGCACCGGCGCGCCTGCGGTGCAGCAGTTCCACGAACAGTGGAAGGATGACCGGCTGGTGATGGACAAATGGTTCGGACTCCAGGTCATGGCCTCCGATCCGCGAGACACGGTCGAGGTGACACACGCGCTGACACAACATCCGGCGTTCGACTGGACCAACCCCAACCGCTTTCGCGCGGTCATGGGCGCGCTGGCCGGGCATCACGCGGGTTTTCACCGCCGCGACGGTGCGGGGTACGATCTGCTCGCCGATTGGCTGATCAAGCTTGATGACAAGAACCCGCAAACCACCGCGCGGATGTGTTCGGCATTTCAGACCTGGACGCGCTATGATTCCGAGCGCAAGGCGTTGATGAGAAAGGCATTGCAGCGGATCAAGGCCAAGCCGGACCTGAGCCGCGACACCGACGAGATGGTCACGCGCATTCTTGGATAACCCGCGCGCCGCACTGCCCCGGTCCTGCGCGACATGGCGAAGCGCGGGAACCGGTCGGCGGATGACGGAGTTGTAACAAAAGCGGCATGACATCGCGCAAACCGCTCTGCGCCACCTTTCGACTTGCCTCACGGCCCGGAATATCTTGCGCTCGTCATGCCGCCATAATCCCGCTTCTCAGGAGAGGGCCTGTGAAACACCGCCCTGTGACAGACAGCCTCGTGAAAAACCGCATCGACCCGCTGATCGAGGACCGTGCGCCGTGGTTGTTTCGCAAGACCATCGCGGCGTCGCTCGCCCGCCCCGTACTGAACCGGATACTCGGCTATGGTCGAACCGTCGCCTTGGCCGACACGTTCAGCGACCAATCCGCCAAACAGGTTATGGATCAATTGGCCCAAACTCTGGCGCAACGCGTGAGCGTGACCGGGCTGGATCGCCTCCCCAAACGCGGCGCGGCACTGGTTGTCTCCAATCACCCCACCGGGATCGCGGACGGAATCATCCTGCACTCGGTTCTGACCCAAGTGCGCGATGACGCGTATTTCTTTGCGAATCACGACATTCTCAAGGTGCTGCCGCAGATGGAGACGATGATCGCGCCGGTCGAGTGGCGCACAGACAGGCGCAGCCATGCCAAAACGCGCGAAACGATGGTGTATGCCAAACGGGCGGTTCAGGACGGGCGTCTGGGCGTGATTTTTCCCTCCGGTCGACTGGCCAAGCGGCGCGGGATGCGGTTGCACGAACGGCGCTGGATGCCGTCGGCTGCCATGCTGGCGCGCAAGTTCGATCTGCCGGTGATTCCGATCCATCTACAGGCGCGCAACTCGGCGCTGTTTTATCTGTTCGACGCCATTCACCCGACGCTGCGCGACATCACCTTGTTTCACGAGACGCTGAACAAGCACCGACAACCCTATGCCATCTGCATCGGTGATCCGATTTCGCCGAGCGCATTGCCGGAGAACTCAGAGGACGGCATTGCACTGCTACGACGTGCGACACTGGCCTTGGGAGAGGCGCAAAGCCCCGGCGTTTCGCTGTGGAACGGCGCGCGCCAACCGGCGCGGCGCACCTAGCGTCCGCGTGTCGAGATCACCGGGTTGATCCGGCTCGGCATTGGCCGTGCCACCGGACGCAACGACCGCGAGAGACCTGCACAATAGGGCTGCGCCCGCATCCATTCCTTCATATCCGCGCGCTTGGACCGGCTGTGGAACGGTCCCCAATCTGCCGCGACGCCGCGCATGCCGGACGAGATGACCCCATCGCGCGGCACCGTCACCGCCATGATCCGCAAGGCGCATTGGAGGTTGGCACCGCCATTTTTCAAGGCATCGCGCGAACTGGCCTGACAGCGATAGCCGCGCGCCGTTGCGGGCAGGATCTGCATCAATCCGTACCACTTGCCACCGCCGCCCACCGCATTGGCGCGAAAGGTGCTTTCGTGTTTCGCCAAGGCCGACAGCAATCCGATCCAGAATGCCTCGCGGCCTGAGGTGTCGTTGGTGGCATAGGCCGGGCACCAGCTTGCAATGTCGCGCGGAACTGTGCGGGGCAATGCGCTTGCATGGCTGCGAAGCGCCGACAGGGACGCGCGCGACCAGCGATCGGATTCGCGCTTGTGCGACCAGCGCATTTCGGGAAGTGGCGTGACGTTTCGAGCCACGGGCCGCAAGGATGCGGTCAATGAGATGGCCGGTTGCGTGTCGACCACGGTGGCGGGTGTCGCGGCCACGGACTGTCCGAAGCCAAGCAGAAACGCCGCCACACCTATTAATCCCAAGCGTGACATTCGCGGGGTTTTTGCGGAGTTTCGCGTAAATATCAAGTTGAGCGCGCCGAAGCGGCCGGTTTTCTGCGGAAACTTGCCGACACCGTTCGTTAAAATGCGAAATATAAAGGCCGGCGAAGTTCCGCTTGCACCTCAAAATTCCGGCCAGTTTCCGTTTTGACGCCCGATTTGCGACATGTTTTTCCACCAAACCTAGGGGGACAATGATTCCAACTCCGGCGCCCGTGCCGGATCAGCCGAAAGCGGATGTGATGCCTGTATTGGACAACCTGACGACCCTGATCCGCAAGGCGCGTGGCACCACGGAGCACCCCACCCTGACGGGCGGTCTGATCAATATCGACGCTTTGCCTCAATCGGCGAAACATCACAATCTTCCGGTCCGCGAAACCAGCGAGGAAGAGGAAATTCGCGGCGCGTTGTTTGAATCCGGGCTGTACCTCGCGCGTCAGGACGCCTGGGCCACATTGGGAGAGGCGATCCGCAGTGCCGACGTCCTGCGTGCCATGACGCCGGGTGGCGTGCCAGAGGCACAAATATTGGCCGAAGGTGCCCGCGCCGATGCGATCACCGCCGCAACGCGCGCCGTGAGGGGCGATGACGAGATGGCGGCCGCCGCGATTCTCGAGGAGATGCAGCTGGTGCTGAAGGAGGTGCCGGACGATCACGGCATTGCCTACGTGGTTGCGATGGCGCATGTCGATATCGGGTGGGCATGGCGCGGCGAGGGCTGGCGCAAGGAAATACCCGCCAGTCACCGCGCCGCGTTTTTCCGCCACTTCAAGCGCGCGGGCGATCTGATCGACGGGTTCGATGCGTTCGAACTCGATTCGCCGATGCTGGCGTCGGTGCGCTGCACGCTTCTGTCGGCCGAGACGCGCCCCCGCGCCCGCGCCAGTGACGATTACGAAGATCTGATCGATCTTGCCCCCGGTACAGCCAGCTACATGCGCGCGCTCGGCAACCACATGCTGCCGCGTTGGTTCGGCAGTCATCAGCGGCTGGAACACGAGGCCCGCCGCACGATGGTGCGCACAGGCGATGTCTGGGGCGCTGGCGGCTACAGCTGGACCTATCTTGACGCGCTGACGGTTGATGACGATGCGTTCGCGCTTCTGGATGCCGATCTCTTCTGTCAGGGTCTGCGCGATATTCTGGCGCGACAGGGCGATCAACATACCGCCAATGTTCTGGCCGCCTATACCGGCTCCGCCCTCGAGCCTTCGGGCGTGAACCGGGAAGCGCGCATGCGCATTGCCGAATGTTTCGACTGGATCGTCACCGAGCATCTGCGCGAGGTGCATCCGCGCGTCTGGTACGCCGCAAAGGGCGTCTGGGCCGCACGGCTGGACGAGGCTGACCGTCTTGCCAAGGGACGCCACCGCGCCTGGGCCGCGCTTGACCGGCACGCGCGCGGATTGCCGCCGGTCACGATGCCCGCCCAAGTCAATCGCAACGCGGGTTGATCCTGCGCCGACCGCCACACGGCCCCTTGCCCCCTGCCCCCCTCTGGCGTATTCCACGGCCCGTTCGCGCCAAGAGGATTTGCCATGCTGGACCTGAGCTTTGAGACACCGAAACCCAAGGTCATCGCCGGGGCCAAGCACGATTGGGAACTCGTCATCGGGATGGAAGTGCACGCGCAGGTCGCGTCCAAAGCCAAGCTGTTCTCTGGCGCATCCACCAAATTCGGTGCCGAGCCCAATTCGAACGTCGCATTCGTGGACGCGGCCATGCCGGGCATGCTGCCGGTCATCAATGAATTCTGCGTCGAACAGGCGGTGCGCACAGGGCTTGGCCTGAAGGCCGAGATCAACCTGGTGAGCGCGTTTGATCGCAAGAACTACTTTTATCCCGACCTGCCGCAAGGCTACCAGATCAGCCAGCTCTATCATCCCATCGTCGGCGAAGGAGAAGTGATCGTCGACATGGAACCGGGCATCGCGCGGCGTGTGCGGATCGAGCGGATTCACATCGAACAGGACGCCGGCAAGTCGATCCACGACATGGACCCGACCATGAGCTTCGTCGATCTCAACCGCACCGGCGTCGCGCTGATGGAGATCGTGAGCCGCCCCGACATTCGCGGCCCCGAGGAAGCGGCGGCGTATGTCGTCAAGCTGCGCCAGATCCTGCGCTATCTCGGCACCTGCGACGGCAACATGCAAAACGGCAACCTGCGCGCCGATGTCAACGTGTCGGTCTGCCGTCCGGGGCAGTACGAAAAATACCAGGAAACGCAGGATTTCTCGCATCTCGGCACGCGCTGCGAGATCAAGAACATGAACTCCATGCGCTTCATCCAGATGGCCATCGATTTTGAAGCCCGTCGCCAGATCGCGATTCTGGAAAACGGCGGATCGGTCGATCAGGAAACCCGGCTCTACGACCCCGACAAGAACGAGACCCGCTCGATGCGGAGCAAGGAAGAGGCGCATGATTACCGTTACTTCCCCTGCCCCGACCTGATGCCGCTGGAGATCGAGCAGTCCTGGGTGGACGAGATCGCGGCATCATTGCCGGAATTGCCGGATGAGAAGAAGGCGCGGTTTGTCACGGAGTTCGGTCTCTCGGAATACGATGCCGACGTTCTGACGGCCGATACCGCAAATGCGGGATATTTCGAAGAGGTCGTCAGCACCTGCGGCGACGGCAAGCTGGCGGCGAACTGGGTCATCAACGAATTGTTCGGTCGGCTCAAGAAGGAAGACCACGACATCACGCAAAGCCCGGTGTCTCCGGCCCAACTGGCTGGTATCATCTCGTTGATCAAAAACGGCGACATCTCCGGCAAGATCGCCAAGGATCTGTTCGAGATCGTCTACACCGAAGGTGGTGATCCGGCGCAGATCGTCGAGGATCGCGGCATGAAGCAGGTGACCGACACAGGCGCCATCGAGACCGCCGTTGACGAGATCATCGCCGCCAACCCCGCGCAGGTCGAGAAAGCCAAGCAGAACCCCAAACTCGCCGGCTGGTTCGTCGGTCAGGTGATGAAGGCGACAGGCGGCAAGGCCAACCCGGCGGCGGTCAACCAGATCGTGACCGCGAAACTGGGGCTTTGAGAGCGTGATGACGGACGTCTTCGAATACAAGGTCATCCCCGCCCCGACGAAGGGCATCAAGGCAAAAGGCGTCAAGGCGCCGGAGGACCGGTTCGCGCTGGGGATCGAGCAGGCCATCAACGAGCTGGCGGTGCAAGGCTGGACCTATCACCGCTCCGACGTGTTGCCCTCCGAAGAGCGGCAGGGGCTGACCGGAACGATCACCCAATGGCGCACGCTGCTGGTGTTTCGCCGGGCATTGCGCGAAAGCGACGAGACAGAGGCACCTGCGCCGCAGCGGCGCGAACCGGTGCTGACGCCGCCCGCGCCGCCGGTAAAGCCAACGACGGATAACTCCGCCGATGACATACCCTATGAGGAAGGCACCGAAGAGACGCGCCCCGCCTGACGTATTGAGTTAAGCGTCGAGGTCCAGTGACAGCGCGTGGATCGCGGCGACAAGATCGGGCCCGAGGGCGCGATGCACCATCCGGTGACGCGCGATCCGCGATTGACCGGCAAAGGCCTCGGCGCGGATCTTGACCGTGAAATGGCTCTCGCCACCCTCTTGATATCCGGCGTGGCCCCGATGGCTTTCGCTGTCGTCATGCACCACCAGCTCTCGCGGCGACAATGCGTGGCGAAGACGTTCTTCAATTTGTTCTGTTCGCGACATCTTTTTTCGGCCCTACCCTTTTAACTCTCCCCCCCGGTCGTCTACAGTGTCGCCTTCGAGTCGAAAAGGCAGTGTTATGAGCAAATCAGATCCCTTTGGTTTTGACATGTCGATCAGGTCGGCAAAGAAGAAGAATCCGCGCGGTCGCCGGGGCATGTCCGGCGCGTCCGAAACGTCGGTTCGGCTGTGTGACCACGAAGGCTGCCAGCAGCCCGGCAAGTTCCGCGCCCCCAAGGCGCCGGACGTGCTCGACGATTACTTCTGGTTCTGCCAGGAGCATGTGCGCGAGTACAATCTCAAGTGGAACTTTTTCGATGGCAAGACCGAAGCCGAGATGAACGCGCAGATGACCTCGGACAAGGTGTGGGAGCGGCGCACCAAGGATTTCCGCGATCCCGAAGCCAAGGCCTGGGCCCGGTTGGGCATCGAAGACCCGCATCAGGTGCTGGGCGAAAACGCGACGCGCAATCCCGGCAAGACTGGCGGTGGATCGGGGATCACCAAACGGCTGCCCCCAACCGAACGGCGCGCGGTCGAGATACTTGACGCCAAGGACACGTGGTCGAAGGCCGAGGTGCGAAAGGCGTACAAGGCGCTGATCAAGGTGCTGCATCCGGATATGAATGGCGGCGACCGCAGCCAGGAAGAACAGTTGCAAGAGGTGGTCTGGGCCTGGGACCAGATCAAGGAAAGCCGGAACTTCAAGTAAGCGCAATGAAGGGTTCCGGAGTGCGAGTGCCCCGAGCGGTGATTGCATAGTCATGTCGAAGAAAAGCCGGAGACGCTGTGCAGTCTCCGGCTTCTTATTTTTCCAACACTCAAATCCGGCAGCGCCGTGACGCGACCTTAAAGCACGTCGTCGAGGACAGCTTTCAGGCGTTCAACAGTCCCGTCCACATCATAAAGCTTGTCGAGCCCGAAAAGGCCCAGACGGAAGGTCGAGAACTCGGGCGGCTCATCGCATTGCAGCGGCACGCCTGCGGCAATCTGCATCCCGCGCGCGGCGAAGGCACGGCCCGATTGCACCTCGGGATCCTGCGTATAGCTGACCACCACACCCGGCGCACCGAACCCGTCGGCGGCGACCGATTGAACGCCGTGCTTTTTCAGCTCGGCCCGCACCGCATTGCCCAGAGCCCATTGCGCATCGCGCAGCTTTTCGAACCCGTATTCATGGGTTTCCAGCATCGTGTCGCGGAAGTTGCGCAAGGCATCGGTGGGCATGGTGGCGTGATAGGCGTGGCCGCCGTTTTCATAAGCCTGCATGATCTGGTGCCATTTTTTCAGATCGGTGACAAAGCTGTTTGACGTGGTATCCTCCAGCCGCGCGATGGCGCGTTCGGACAGCATGACCAGACCGGCACTGGGGCTGGCCGACCATCCCTTTTGCGGTGCGGAGATCAGAACGTCGACGCCGGTCGCCTTCATATCGACCCAGGCGCAGCCGGACGCGATGCAATCCAGCACCATCAACGCGCCCACGTCATGCGCAGCGCTCGCCAGTTCGGTCAGGTAGTCATCCGGCAGGATGATACCGGCGCTGGTTTCGACGTGGGGCGCAAAGACGATGTCGGGTTTTTCCTCACGGATGCGGGCTGTCACCTCTTGGATGGGTGCGGGCGCGAAGGGCGCGAACACGTCGTTGCCGGTCTGGCGCGCCTTCATCGCGATCGTTTCGCCACCGAACTGGCCCATGTCGAAAATCTGCGTCCAGCGATAGGAGAACCAGCCGTTGCGCACGATCAGCGCCTTTGCCCCCTGCCCGAACTGACGCGCCACCGCTTCCATGCCGTAGCTGCCGCCACCCGGCACCAGCACCACGGCGTCGGCGTTATAGACCTCTTTCAGCATTGACGAAATGTCCGTCATGACGGTTTGAAAGGTCTTGGACATGTGATTGAGAGAGCGGTCGGTGAACACGACCGAGAATTCTTCGAGACCGTCCGGGTCTACAGTGTCGAGCAACGCCATGGGCAAACCTCCTTGAGTTGCTTCTGAGGTAACGCGCCCGCGCGCGATTGGCAAAGGCTGTTTGGACGCAGTCCGCTATCCGATCGGACCCAAAAGGCGCTCTTCGGACAGCAGGACATTGGCATCAATGTTGCCGACGCCCGGCAAAGTCATGATGCGCCGCCGCAGGACGCGTTCGAAATCCGCGATGTCGCGGGCAACGACGCGCAGGCGGTAATCATACGCTCCCAACACATGCTCGACCGTCTGTACTTCGGGAATCGCGCTCACCGCGCGCTCGAAATCATCGAGACTGACGCGCCCCTTGGTGGCGATCTTGACGCCCAGAAACACTGTCACGCCAAACCCGAGCGCCTGCGCATCAAGATCCAGACGCCGGCCGCGAAAGACGCCTGCATCCCTAAGCCGCTTGAGCCTGCGCCATGCAGCGGGTTGCGACAGGCCGAGTTGCCGGCCCAAAGCGCCCGCGCTGATGAGCGCATCCTGCGCCACGATGCGGATCATCGCACGGTCCATGTCATCAAGGTCGATCATAACGGCAGAGTTTCGTCGAATTTCACCCGCGCAACATGCATCAATGCCTCGATGTCGGCGATATGCGGCAGGGTCAGAAGCTTGTCCCGATAGACCTGCTGGTAATGCGGCATGTCACGCGCGATGACCGAGAGACGGGCATCGACCTGTCCGAGAAACGTCTGCATCTCGATCACCTCGGGCACGCCACGCGCCGCGGCAAGGAACTCGTCGAACGCACGCGGTTGCGTCTTGTCGAGGGTGACGCGCAACGACACCTCGACCGAATATCCCAAGACGTGCCAGTCAATCACCGCGCGCACCGCACGGATCACGCCCGCCTCCCGCATCCGCTCGAGTCGGCGCGCCAGGGTTGTCGGGGTGACGCCTGCACGATCGGCCAGATCCGCGCTGGGGCTGTCGGGCGCCGCCTGAAACTGGCGCAGAATACGGAGGTCGGTCGAATCCAACATGAAATCTTCATAAACTCTGCCAATGAAGAATGAAATCCCCATAGATCGGCCAAACGGAATGAAGTTTGCAGCCCTCACGCGACATATCTCCCTATGCTGCACCGCAATGGAAACGCCAAAACGAGGTGACTGAGATGCGCGTTTATTACGATCGCGATTGCGACATCAACCTGATCAAGGACATGAAAGTGGCCATTCTGGGCTACGGCAGCCAAGGCCACGCCCACGCACTGAACCTGCGCGACAGCGGCGCGAAAAACGTCGTCGTGGCGCTGCGCGAAGGCTCGGCCTCGGCCAAGAAGGCCGAAGGCGAAGGGCTCAAGGTGATGGGCATCGCGGAGGCTGCGGCCTGGTGTGATCTGATCATGTTCACCATGCCCGACGAGTTGCAGGCCGAGACATACAAGAAATACGTGCATGACAACCTCAAGGATGGCGCGGCAATCGCGTTTGCCCACGGCCTGAACGTGCATTTCGGCCTGATCGAGCCGAAACCCGGCGTTGACGTCATCATGATGGCGCCCAAGGGGCCGGGCCACACGGTGCGCGGCGAATACACCAAGGGCGGCGGCGTACCCTGCCTTGTGGCAGTGCATAACGACGCCTCGGGCAAGGCGCTGGAAATCGGCCTCAGCTATTGCTCGGCCATCGGCGGCGGACGGTCCGGCATCATCGAGACCAACTTCCGCGAGGAATGCGAGACCGATCTGTTCGGCGAGCAGGCGGTTCTCTGTGGCGGTCTGGTGGAATTGATCCGCATGGGCTTCGAGACACTGGTCGAAGCCGGCTACGAGCCGGAAATGGCCTATTTCGAGTGTCTGCACGAGGTCAAGCTGATCGTCGACCTGATCTACGAGGGCGGCATCGCGAACATGAACTACTCGATCTCGAACACCGCCGAATATGGCGAGTACGTCAGCGGTCCGCGCATCCTGCCCTACGACGAAACCAAGAAGCGCATGAAGGACGTTCTGACTGACATCCAGACCGGCAAGTTCGTGCGTGATTTCATGCAGGAAAATGCCGTTGGCCAGCCGTCGTTCAAAGCGACGCGCCGGATCAACGACGAGCACCAGATCGAAGCGACCGGTGAAAAGCTGCGCGGCATGATGCCGTGGATTTCGGCGGGCAAGATGGTCGACAAGGAAAAGAACTGACCTTTACGACATGCTCCGGCCCGGTTTGCGGGCTGGAGCCTTTCAGACCTTGGGATCTTTCATCCGGTTTTTCTCTGCATCGAGCGGGCTGATCGGGCCTTTCTCGTTCTTGAGGTTTTCGTGGGTTTTCTTTCGCGAATAAATGGCGAAGGCCAGGATGCCTACCAGAATGACAACGACCAGACCGAGTACGGCGGGATATTCCATGAGATGTCTCCTTCAATTTACATGCAGTAAACGTTAGGCAGGCGCATCGGTTTCGACGGTGTGACGAGATAACCCAGTGAACAATGGGAACCGCTCCGCACGGCCGTCAGTCGCAAACCGGCCGTAAAGGAAAGCAAGACCCATGCAATCGCCCGAAATCACACCTGCCAACTGGGCGATGATCGCGACCCTCGGATTTGTCTGGGGGGCGACGTTTCTGTTCATCGAAATCGCCCTGACCGGGATCACGCCGTTCTGGCTTGCCGGTGGCCGGATCGGCTTTGCCTGCCTGTTGACCACCGCCTTCTGGATGTGGCGCGGCAGGCGCGTGTTTCTGACCGAGGAAACCGCGTGGACGGCGCTCTTCCTTTCGGGCGTGTTGAACTCGGCCGTGCCCTTCATGCTGCTGAGCTGGGGCCAGCAGACCGTCACATCCGGCTTTGCAGGCGTGTCGATGGCAGCCGTGGCGTTGATGGTGTTGCCGCTGGCGCATGTCTTTGTTCCCGGAGAGCGGATGAGCCTGCGCCGTGTGTTCGGATTTGCCGTCGGCTTTGCCGGTGTGACGGTGCTCCTGGGTGGGCAGGTCTTCGCGTCGAGCGGAGACCCGCTGGAACCCTTCGGCAGGCTTGCCTGTCTTGGCGCGGCGGCGTGTTACGCCATCAGTTCGATCATCGTGCGCAAACTGCCGCCCATCGACTCGTTCGGGCTTGCCGCGACAACACTGATCTTCGGCTCACTGGTGGTGCTGCCAGCGGCGTTCGTCGTGGAAGGCGTGCCCCAAATGCCGCCGCTGAACATCCTGCTGATCATCGCGGTGTTGGGATTGCTCCCGACGGCGGGGGCCAATCTGCTGCGGGTGCTGGTCATTCGCAGCGCCGGTCCGGTGTTCATGTCGCTGGTCAATTACCAAGTGCCGATGTGGTCCGTCGTGCTGGGCATCGTCATCCTCGGAGAGCCGTTCAAACCGATCCTCTTGCTGGCGCTGGCCCTGATCCTGAGCGGGCTTTTCATCAGCCAATGGGGCGCGCTCAGGCGGCTTTTCGGCGGCAAGGAACGGCCAGAGGTCACTCCCAGCAGCTGACCAGAACGGTGATCGCGGTGCCTTTCTCGGTCAGGTCAACCGGATCGAGCCGCGCCATGCCGGGTGTGGCCTGAACGCTGATGCCTGCCCGCTCCAGTATGGCGCGAAGCGTATCGCTCTTGGTGGCAAAGCTGACATCGGAAGGAAGTTGCCGCCCGCCCGCATCGCGCGGCATCAACATGCCGACCACCGCGCCGCTATCGTCCAGCACCGGACCACCAGCGTCGCCGTCCAGCGTGCTGATGGCAAGACGGCTGATCGTATCCTCACCATCGAGTCCGCGCAGATCGGCAAGCCTGCCGAACGTGAGCGTCGCCGAAGACAGGACGCCGCCGAAGGAATAGCCCGACACGGCAATTTCCGACTTCAGTCGCGGCGTGCCGTTGCTGAACTGCGCCACGGCCGTCGGCGACAGCGGTTGCGTCGCTTGCAACACCGCGATGCCCGACGCCTGATCGGTTGCCACGACCTGTGCGTCGTATTCTCCGTTGAGCGTGATGCGCCCGCATGCGGCGACCGCAGCCTGCGTTGTGACCACCCGGCCCTGACGATCAACGAAAAAGCCCGAGGCGGTCAGTTTGGGTTTGCGAATCTCAAGCCCGGCCACCAGATCGACGCGCTGCGTGTCGTCGGCAATCACGGCCGGATCAAGCACGCCGTCGATTGGCGTGAAACTGTTCTGCATCGCGGCCAGAATACGGGTGCGACGCTCCTCATCGCCGGCGGGCCAGACAAGGGTGAACCCCTTGATCGCACCGTCTGTCAGCCGGGCTTCGGTGTGGGACACGATTCTTGCATTCTCTCCGGTCAGGGTGAAGCTGTCGCGCTTGCGGTCGCGGTCGCCCTTGAGTGGAACAATTTCGAGTGTCTGCATGATCTCGTAAAGCCCGGCAAGCCGGTCCCGGTCGCCCGGTTGGCTGATCAGCAAGACCTGTGCACCCTCGACAGCCCCCGTCGCGCCGAAATGCGCAAACGGGCTGTCATAGCGATCAAATCCGACAGCGCCCAAGGGCAAGTCAATCATGATTCCGGCACGGGTTTCGCGCACGGTTTGCAGGTCCATCCCGTCAAGCACCGCGTTGTATTGGCGGAACAATTCTGCCCGCTGGCCGGTGGTGAGGATGCCGGTGTCATCAAAGCCATTGGCCTGTTGCCACGCGGCCATGGCGGATCGGGTGCCGCGCCCGAACGCGCCGTCGATTCCAGCGTTGTAAAACCCCGCCCATTTGAGCGCGATCTGGATGTCCTGACGGGCGATCCGGTTCAAATTCGCTTCCGAGGCGCGCGCCTCGCGGGGTGTTTCGTCGGCCGCTTGCGGCGGTGTGGAGTCTGCCGGTTCGGATGCTTCGACGCTCGGTGTCTCGACGATTGGCGCACTGACCGCCGGGCCTGCACCGATGGGCCATATGCGCTGGCCGTAGCGTTCGGGGCCTTCGACATAGCTGTCGCTCGGGATCAGGCCACGCGCACGCAGATTGCGCAGGATCGCCGCCGCTTCGTCGCGCGGATAGGGACCAAGGGCAATGCCGTACCATCCGCGCCCCAGATCAAAGCCGTTGACGTCGGCAAGCTGAGCTGCGTAATCGCGCAGCCTCCCTTCCGCCGCGGACAGGCTCGGTTGTGCCTCGATCTGGATATAACTGGTGTCCTGCGCCGCCACCGGCTGGACCCAAAACACCAAAGTGGCCAGCATGGAAAAAAAGACATTGCGCATCATTCGACTGTCACCCGCCCGAAAAAACCAGTTTCAACGCCCTGCATTAGCAAGAATGTCTCGCCACTGGAACGCGAAAATAGAGCCTTGGGTGCAATTGACCCTCAAGGCCCCACAGCCTAATCAGACGCCAACGCAAACCGGGGTGCGACGACGATGGACCAGACCGTAACAAAGCCGCGCAGTTTTCAGGAAATCATCCTGCGCCTGCAAACCTATTGGGCCTCTCGGGGCTGCGCCATGCTCCAGCCTTACGACATGGAAGTGGGGGCTGGCACGTTTCACCCGGCAACCACGCTGCGCTCGCTCGGATCGAAACCCTGGGCCGCCGCATACGTGCAACCCTCGCGCCGCCCGACCGATGGGCGCTACGGCGAAAACCCGAACCGCTTGCAGCACTATTACCAATATCAGGTGCTGATCAAACCCTCACCGGCGAACCTGCAAGACCTGTATCTCGGGTCGCTGCGGGCCATCGGGATCGACATGGCGTTGCACGACATCCGTTTTGTCGAGGATGACTGGGAAAGCCCGACGCTGGGCGCGTGGGGCCTTGGCTGGGAAGTGTGGTGCGACGGGATGGAAGTGTCGCAATTCACATATTTTCAACAGGTTGGCGGGCATGATTGCCACCCTGTGTCCGGCGAGTTGACCTATGGTCTGGAGCGGCTGGCGATGTATGTGCTGGGCGTCGATCACGTCATGGACATGCCCTATAACGATCCCGACGCGCCGATCCCGCTGACCTATGGCGACGTGTTTCGCCAGACCGAGCAGGAATATTCACGCTGGAACTTCGATGTCGCGGACACCGGCATTCTGCTGCGCCATTTTGAGGATGCCGAGGCCGAGTGTGCGCGTATTCTGGATGCACCGCATGACGACCCGAAAACCGGCATGCGGATCGTCATGGCCCATCCCGCCTATGATCAGTGCATCAAGGCCAGCCATATCTTCAATCTGCTCGACGCGCGCGGCGTGATTTCCGTGACCGAGCGGCAATCCTACATCGGACGCGTGCGCGCATTGGCCAAGATGTGTGCAGACGCGTTTGTGCAGACAGATGCCGGAGGGCACGCGGCCTGATGGCAGGCACCGGGCGAAATACACCCCTGCGGCGGGCCAAATACGCCCTGCTCCAGCATGTGCCGGGGGCGATAGGGCTTAAATACCGCCGCAAGCTGCGCAAGCTGGTCGAAACGCCGATTGCCGAAGCCGCGTTTCGCGACGCGCTCGCACGCTCGGCGGGAACGGTCTGCATCGATCTTGGAGCCAATCTGGGTCAGCACACCCGCGCGATGGCGCCTTATGCCTCCAGGGTCTATGCGTTCGAGCCTGATCCCTGGACCGCATCGCATCTGCGCGAACGCCTTGGCGATTTGCAAAATGTCGAGGTGATCGAAGCCGCCGCAGGCACGCAGGACGGCACCCTGCCCTTTTACCGCACGGCGGCCTTTGACACCGATCGCGAAATACAATCGCAATCCTCCTCGCTGATGTCGGACAAGTGCAACGTCGACACGTCGACCGCGATTGACGTCAGCGTGATCGACTTCCCTGCGTTTCTTGCAGCGCTCGACACAGAGGTCGGCGTGATCAAGATGGACATCGAGGGTGCAGAGGTGCCATTGCTCGAGGCTCTGTTCGACACCCCTGTTCTGGATCGGGTCGGATACATGTTCGTGGAAACCCACGAAAGCCGCATCCCTGCACTGTCCGAGCGTACCGACGCGTTGCGTGTGCGTGCTGCCGGCATGTCGCAACCTGTCGTCAACATGGATTGGAAATAAACGATGACCGGAAAATTCCTTGCCGCGGTCATCCTGATCTGCGCGCTCGTCGCCGGGGTGGCGATGTATTACCTCCAGGTCTACGCGTATTACGAAAACGTGGTTCCGACCGGGACGGACGATGTGCAGCTGACAACGCTCGACGGACGGCGCGAGACAATCCTCTACGAGGATTTCAAGGCCATTGACGCCGACAGCTCACCCATCCGCTATCGCGCCTGCTTTACCACGCGCACCCCGCTGTCGACCTTGCGCGGCACCTATGAGGAATACACCGGCGCCGCTCCGCGCAACGCACCGGCATGGTTCGAGTGTTTTGACGCCGACGCGATCGGCGATGACATGGCCGATGGCCGCGCGCATGTGTTTGTCAGCGAACGCAACCGCGAATTCGGCATCGACCGCGTGGTCGCGATCACCGAAGACGGACGCGGCTATATCTGGCACGAAATCAACGATTGCGGCGACAAGGCCTATGACGGCTCGCCGCTGGGCGACGATTGCCCGCAACGCGAACCCGGAGGCAACTGATGCCCGACCTGTTAATCGAGCTTTTTTCCGAAGAGATCCCCGCACGGATGCAGGCCAAGGCCGCAGACGACCTGAAGTCACGCATCACCAACGGGCTGGTCGAGGCGGGACTGACCTATGCCGGGTCCGCCGCCTATGCCACGCCCCGCCGTCTGGCGCTGCGGGTCGATACGCTGACCGACCGCTCGCCCGATGTCAAAGAAGAGCGCAAAGGCCCCCGCGTCGACGCGCCCGAAAAGGCGATCGAGGGGTTCTTGCGCGGTGCCGGTGTGGCACGCACCGATCTGGTCGAGCGCGACGAGAAAAAGGGGCGCGTTTTTTATGCGGTGATCGACAAGCCGGGCCGCCCTGCCGCAGAGATTGTCGCCGAAGTTCTGGAAGACACCATCCGCAACTTCCCGTGGCCGAAATCAATGCGCTGGGGTGACGGAACCTTGCGCTGGGTGCGCCCGCTGCATTCCATCATCTGCGTGCTGTCGGCCGAAGATGGATCGGAGATCGTACCATTGAACGTGGACGGGATCACGTCGGGGCGCAGCACGAAGGGGCATCGCTTCATGGCGCCGGACGCATTTGATGTGATCCGGTTTGACGACTATGAGGCCAAGCTGAAGAAAGCGCATGTCATTCTCGATGGGCGCGAACGGGCCGACGCGATCTGGCACGATGCGACCAATCAGGCGTTCGCAAACGGGTTGGACGTTGTTGACGACGCAGGTCTCTTGGCCGAGGTCGCCGGGCTTGTCGAATGGCCGGTCGTCTTGTTGGGGGAGATCGGATCGGAGTTCCTCGATCTTCCGGCGGAGGTGTTGCAGACCTCTATGAAGGAACATCAGAAGTTCTTTTCGGTGCGCAATCCCAAGACTGGCCAGATCGAGCGCTTCATCACCGTGGCGAACGTTGAAACCGCCGATCACGGCGCGACTATCCTTGCCGGCAACCAGAAGGTTCTGTCGGCGCGTCTCGCCGACGCTAAATTTTTCTGGAACAATGACTTGCGCGTGGCGAAGGGCGAAAAGATGCAGCCCTGGCTCGATGCGCTGGAGGCCGTGACATTCCACAACAAGCTCGGCAGCGTCAAAGACAAGGTCGACCGCGTGGCTGCCCTGGCGCGCGAACTTGCGCCGGTTGTCGGCGCGGATGCGGATTTGACGGAACAGGCCGCGCGCATGGCCAAAGCCGATCTGGCATCAGAGATGGTGTATGAATTTCCGGAACTTCAAGGGCTTATGGGCCGCTATTACAGCGATGCCGCAGGTTTGCCGTCCGAGGTTGGCGCCGCCTGCCAAGAGCATTATTCGCCGCTCGGGCCATCGGACGACGTGCCAACCGCTCCGGTCTCCGTGGCCGTCGCGCTGGCCGACAAGATCGACACACTGACCGGATTCTGGGCGATTGACGAAAAGCCAACGGGGTCGAAAGACCCGTTCGCCCTGCGCCGGGCGGCGCTGGGGGTGATCCGGTTGGTGTTACAACAGCACGACTCGGTACTTCTGCACGACCTTTTTTATGCCCACTTTCCGCGCATCGACCGGTCTATCGTCAATTCGCGTCTTGGCCCGTCCGAAGCAGCTGCTAGGGGTCATGCTCCAATCGTCATTGCGGAGACCAGACTTCCAGACGGTAGGGTCGCTCATCAAAACGGTCCGGAATTGTTGTCTTTCTTCCACGACCGCCTGAAAGTCTACCTGCGCGACCAAGGTATTCGTCATGACGTGATCGACGCTTGCATCGCGATGGAAGGCAATGATGATCTGGCACTTTTGGTCAAACGCGCCAAAGCGTTACAAGCGTTTCTTGACACCGAAGACGGCGAAAACCTTGTCCAAGGCTTCAAGCGCGCGAACAATATCTTGAGCCAGGCCGAGGAAAAGGACGGGGTTGAATATTCCTTCGGCGGCGATGCAAAATTTGCCGAAGACCCGACGGAGATCGCCCTTTTCGAGGCGCTGGAGGTTGCCGAGTCCAAGATTGTCCCGGCGATGGCGGCACAGGATTTTGGCACCGCAATGGCGGCAATGGCTGATCTGCGCGCCCCGGTCGATGCGTTTTTCGAGGCCGTGCAGGTCAACGCCGAAAGCGAAGTATTGCGCCGAAACCGCCTGAACCTGCTCAGCAGCATCCGGACCACCTGTCTGCAGGTGGCCGACCTGACCCGCATCGAGGGCTGAGGCTGCGGACAAACACCTCTTGCCAGTGCGCAGAGCGGCCTTATGCTGCGCCCAAACCAAAAGGTGCCGCAGTGCAGAAACCGGGACGCGACGACCCAGACGTGACACTGATCACACCGACATCCCCCATGTCGGCGCCAACGCATGGCGGTCGCGCAAAGTGCTTGCAGCGACTGGTGCGACTCGATCTGCCGGTGCCGCGCACGGTCGCTCTCTCTTTTGATACGGTCCACAGGTTTACAAGTGGTTACCTTCCCGACGTTTCCGGCATTCTGGCCGAATTCGACGAAAAAGCGCTGCTGTGCGTGCGGCCGTCGTCCGAGGACCCCGACTGGGGTGGCCCGCGTGCTGTTCTCAACATCGGCATGAACGACGCGCGCCACGCCGAGCTGTGCGAGCGCATCGGAGAAGCTTCGGCGACGGATCTTTATTTACGGTTTATTCAGACCTACGCCGTAGATGTGGCCCGGCTGGATGCAGAAATGTTCGATGAAATGGACGGCACCGGACCAGAGGCTTTGTCAGCGGCGCTGCACAGATTTGAAGAGGAGGCAGAGGTTCCCTTCCCGCAAGACCCGGGTGTTCAATTGGCCGAAATCCTGCGTTCCATGGCACGCGCGTGGGAAGGAACGACCGCTCGGTTGTTGCGTCAGGCCAAAGGTGCTCCGGTGGATGCCGGGCTCGGGTTGGTCGTTCAGGAAATGACTCTGGGCCGCGGTCGGGGTGAAAGCGGATCGGGCGTGTTGCAACTGGTGAATTCGGTGACCGGCCTGCCGCAAGTCACCGGACGGTATCTGAGCCAGAGCCAAGGGCGTGAAGCGTTGAAAGGCGGTGTCAAATCCATCTTTCTGGAAAAAGACAAGCGCGGTGCATCGCTGGAAGAATTGGCACCCGACGCGTTTGGTGCGCTGAAACACATTGCCGCGCTGATGCGCGAAAAGCTTTGCGAAGAGATGCAGATCGAATTCACCATCTCGAATGGTGAACTGAGCATTCTTGACGGTGTTCGCGTCGAACGCAGTGCGCGCGCCGCGTTGAGGATCGTGGTGCGTCTGGCGGAAGATCGCATCATCACCAGACAAGAAGCGTTGATGCGGATCGAACCGCGTGCACTGTCGGAATTGCTGCACCGGCAGGTCGCGCCGTCCTCTGCCCGCGACATCCTCGGATCGGGCATCGCCGCGAGCCCCGGTGCGGCGACCGGGCGGATCGTCTTCACCTCGGAGGCCGCGCAGGCCAGTGCCGCACGTGGTGAGCCTTGCGTGCTGGTGCGCCGCGAAACCAGCCCCGAAGATATTCGGGGCATGCATGCCGCCTCTGCCGTGTTGACCGAGCGGGGCGGGATGACCAGCCATGCCGCGGTGATCGGGCGCGGATTGGGCCTGCCTTGCGTCGTCGGCGCCGCCACTTTGCGCTTTCAGGCCAATCGCAGGATGCTGGTCGCAGCAGATGGGCGTGTCCTCAAGGAAGGGGATGTAATCACCATCGACGGCACCAGCGGACAGATTCTGGCAGGGTCGGTCGACATGATCGAGGCGACGCTCGACGACACCTTTCGCACCTTTATGAACTGGGCCGATGCCGAGCGCGACATCGGTGTGCGTGCCAACGCGGACACCCCCGCAGACGCGCGGGCCGCGCTTCATTTTCGCGCGCAAGGTATCGGCCTCTGCCGCACCGAGCACATGTTCTTTGAAACCGAACGCCTGACGCCCATGCGCGAAATGATCTTCGCGCATGACCCGAAGGACCGCGAGGCGGCACTTGAACTTGTGCTGCCGATGCAACGCGCTGATTTCCTTGAGCTCTTCCGTATCATGCAGGGCCATCCGGTCTGCATTCGCCTGTTCGATCCGCCCTTGCACGAGTTCCTGCCCACCTCGCGCGCCGGCCAGCGCGAACTGGCCGAAGCGCTGGACATTCCGGTCAGCGATGTGACCCGCCGTATCGAAAGCCTGACCGAGTACAACCCGATGCTGGGAATGCGCGGTGTGCGGCTGGGCATCACGGTGCCGGAAATCTATGACATGCAGGCGCGCGCCATATTCGAGGCCACGGTCGAAGCCAGCAAGGACGGTGTTGCGATCGTCCCCGAGATCATGCTGCCGCTTGTGTCGGCCAAGCGCGAGGTCGAACTCGTGCGGGCGCGCATCGACGCCGTTGCCGCCGCCGTGCGGGCCGAGACCGGTGCGCAATTCACGTTTCGGCTTGGCGTCATGGTGGAAACGCCGCGCGCCTGTTTGCGTGCCGGCGACATCGCCGAGCACACGCAGTTTCTGAGCTTTGGCACCAATGACCTGACGCAAATGACCTATGGCCTGTCGCGTGACGATGCCGGGCGGTTCATGTCGGAATATGTGCGCCAGGGCGTGTTCGACGAAGACCCGTTTCACAAACTCGACACCGAAGGGGTGGGCGAATTGCTGGGCCTTGGTGCCACACGCGGACGCGCGGCGCAGCCCGACGTGATCCTGTCGATTTGCGGCGAACATGCCGCGCATGCCGAATCGATTGCGTTCTGTCGCGAGGCCGGATTCGACTATGTCAGCTGCTCTCCGTTCCGGGTTCCGGTGGCGCGACTGGCTGCCGCACAGCTTGCGTTGGCGGACAAGATGAAGTAGCGGCGGGCGAAATACCGCCCAGATTTCGCCCCATTTTGACCGCAAACACCGGGTTGCGTCTGGTGCATATCTCCCATGCCTTGTGGGAAGAGCTATTTTTCGCTAACAGCCCGCTCGATTGCGCGGCGCTGCCAGTTTGTTTGTGTGTCTAGCCGCCACCCACAACATCGCGAGATGAAAACTCGTCATGACGAGAATTTTTGCATTGATCGTGGCTGCGGCCATGCTGACATCGCCGGCCGTCGCAGAACGGTCGCAAGACGCGGCTGCGTCGCTCTTGCAACAGGAGAAAAACGGATTGGACGCTGCGGGCCAATCTCACCTGACTTCGCTGGTGACGCCCACGTCGCGCGAGACTGCGGTCTACAACACCTCCTGGCTGAACAGCCAAAGCAAAGCTGAAGGTGGCGCGCAGTGGGAATGTCTGGCCGAGGCGCTCTATTTCGAAGCGCGCGGCGAGACGGTCAAGGGGCAGTTCGCCGTGGCCGAAGTGATCATGAACCGCGTCAAGAGCAGCCGGTTTCCGGACAATGTCTGCGGCGTGATCAATCAGGGCACCGGGCGCAAGTACCAGTGCCAGTTCACCTATACCTGCGACGGCATTCCCGAGCGCATTCGCGAACCACGCGCCTGGGAGCGTGTGGGCAAGGTGGCGCGCGCCATTCTCGACGGGGTTGCACCGCTCGACCTGACCGATGGAGCCACACATTATCACACCAATGCCGTCAACCCGCGCTGGTCGCGCACATACACGAAAACGGCCTCCATCGGCGTGCACCTGTTTTATCGCCACACATGGCGCGTCAGCTCGAACAGCTGAACTGAAAACCGGCCGTCACCCCTTCCCTGTCGCGAGCGGCGTCTGATACGCCCCTTCGCGGCATTTGCGTTCGTCGCACCCTCTGATATCCCGATACTGGGAATCGATACTCAAGGACGCGCGATGAGCACCGAAATCCGACAGGCATTTGCGCACCCCGCCGAGCGAGCAATCGCCACGGCGGCTGACGGCCCGGTCGACCGCATCTCGTTGCGCGACCATATCGTCGAGGTCGAGATCGGTGCGTTCCAGTCCGAGCGTGGGACGACCCAGCGAATTTGCTTTAACATCGTCGTGGAAGTGCAACCGATCGTTGGACTTATTGACGATGACGTTGATCGCATCCTGTCCTATGATCGGGTGACCGAAGCGATCGCGACCGAGCTTGCAGAAGAGCGCGTGAACCTGCTCGAAACGCTGGCGGCCCGGATCGCAGAGCGTATTTTGCTGGAACCCCAAGCGCTGCGAACCTTCGTGCGGATCGAGAAACTGGACCGTGGACCGGGGGCGTTGGGGGTCGAGATTGTGCGCTCGCGAGCGGATTTGGGCGACGCGGCGACGGATGCCGAGCACCTACGGCCGCATCCGCGTGTGGTTTATCTTTCGAACGACGCATTGCGGTCAGAGCATCTGGGTACCTGGATCGACGCCCTGCAATCCCAAACTGCGCCGCTGATCTTGACTGTCGGGCTGCCCGACGGTCCGCGTCCGAAGGTCACGCATCCGTTGGCGCAAAGACGGATCGACCTTTTGGCAATCGAACAGAACGGTTGGGTTCTGGCCGCGCGCGACACGCGATGCAAGGTCGTCTCCACACGCACCGAGCTTGATTGGGCGATGAAGAACGGGCAGGTCTGCGTGTGGGCGCCATCGAAGATTGTTCTGGATGCCGTAGATGGTCCGAAATCAGCGTTCAGCGATGCTGTCGCGCTGACAACGTGGTTTGCCGCGATGATGGAAGCTAGCGAGCTTTTGAGCATCGGCGCGGACGTTCCGCCGTCGGACCATGTATCGGTCCGCAACGCGCCCATCGGCGAAACCGTGCTCTAAGTGCTTGTCAAAATGCGCGGCGCGTTTCATTGACCGTGCATGAGCACCTATTACCGCCCCCTGCCCCGATCCGGCCTGCCGCGCCCCGCTGGCGCGCTGCCGCTTGCGGGTTCGCCGTTGTGGTTCAGCGATGTCGTTGCGCAAGACCGCACCAGTGCTGCGTCGATTGTACCGGCGGCAGATGTGCCGGGCGATGTGCTGGAGCGCCTGACCGCCCCGCGCGCCGCGATTGCCGGGTGCGACATGTCTCGCACCTCGCTGATGGGCATCCTGAACGTGACACCCGACAGCTTTTCCGACGGCGGGCGCTTTGCGAGCCATGAGGCGGCGCTGAACCACGCGCGCCAGATGGCGGCCGATGGCGCTGATATCATAGACGTCGGCGGCGAGAGTACGCGTCCGGGTGCCGACACCATCGCGATTGAAGAAGAGATTGCACGCGTCGCTGTCCCGATTGCCGCCATTGCTGCGGAGCTTGGCGTTCCGATCTCGATCGACACGCGCAAAGCTGCGGTGGCCGAGGCCGCGTTGAAGGCGGGGGCGACGTTGGTCAATGATGTGTCCGGTTTCACCTATGATCCCGACCTCGCGCCGCTTTGCGCCGCGCATGGAGTTCCTGTCTGCGTCATGCACGCGCAAGGTGACCCCCAAACCATGCAGGACGCGCCGCGCTATGATGACGTGCGGTTTGACGTCTATGATTTCCTGGACGCCCGCGTTGACGCGTTGGTTCGTGCTGGCATTGCCCGAGACCGGATCATCGTCGATCCGGGCATCGGGTTTGGCAAGACACAAGAGCACAACCTGACGCTGTTGCGCGATCTATCCCTGTTTCACGGCTTGGGTTGTCCGATCCTGTTGGGTGCATCCCGCAAAAAGTTCATCGGTACGATTACGGGTGCGGGCAAAGCGGACACACGAATGCCTGGCTCGATCGCCGTGGCCTTGCACGCTGCATCGCAAGGGGTGCAAGTGATCCGTGTGCATGATGTGTTGGAAACGCGCCAAGCGCTTTCGCTCTGGCGCGCGATAGAATTTGGAGAGCCGTAATGGCACGCAAGCTTTTTGGCACCGACGGCGTTCGTGGGACCGCCAACATCCATCCGATGACCGCCGACATGGCGCTGCGCATCGGTGCCGCCGTCGGTCGCCATTTCAGGCGCGATTCCAAAGGCGTACACCGCGTTGTTATCGGAAAGGATACACGGCTGTCGGGCTATATGTTCGAAAACGCACTGACCGCCGGTCTGACCTCGACGGGAATGAACGTCTTGCTGCTCGGTCCGGTCCCGACACCGGCTGTCGGATTGCTGACACCATCCATGCGCGCCGATCTGGGCATCATGATCTCGGCCAGCCACAACCCGGCGCAGGACAATGGAATCAAGTTCTTCGGTCCTGACGGGTTCAAATTGTCGGATGACGACGAGGCCGAGATCGAAGCGTTGATCAACAGCGGCGTGGACGTGGCGCAGGCCGACAATATCGGGCGCGCCAAGCGGATCGACGACGGTCGGTTCCGCTATCAGGAACGGGTGAAATCCACCTTTCCGTCAGGCAAGCGGCTGGACGGTCTGAAGGTGGTCGTCGATTGCGCCAACGGGGCCGCCTACAAGGCCGCGCCAGAGGTTCTCTGGGAACTGGGCGCCGACGTGATCCCACTTGGGGTGAGCCCGAACGGTCTGAATATCAACAAGGGCTGTGGCTCGACTCATCCGCAACTGGCGGCAGAGGCGGTGGTTGCGCATGGCGCGGATGTTGGCATTTGTCTGGACGGCGATGCCGACCGGGTGATCCTGATCGACGAGACCGGTCAGGTTGCCGATGGCGATCAGATCATGGCGCTGATGGCGGCGCGCTGGGCCGAGGAAGAGCGGCTGGCCGGTGGCGTTCTTGTGGCGACGGTGATGTCGAACCTCGGGCTGGAGCGGTTTCTGGATGCACGCGGTTTGCGGCTTGAGCGCACGGGCGTCGGCGACCGCTATGTCGTCGAGGCGATGCGGCGCGGCGGCTGGAACCTCGGCGGAGAGCAGTCGGGCCATATCGTGATGACGGATTACGCCACCACGGGCGACGGGTTGATGGCCGGTTTGCAGTTTTTGGCCGAAATGTGCCGGTCCGGCCGCCCCGCCAGCGCGTTGGTGCGCAATTTCGATCCGGTGCCACAATTGTTGAAGAACGTCCGCTATGACGCCTCGGCGACGCCGTTGGAAGCCGCATCCGTCAAGCGGGCCATTGCCGACGCCGAAGCACGGCTTGACGGAAAGGGCCGGCTGTTGATCCGCAAGTCCGGAACCGAGCCGCTGATCCGGGTGATGGCGGAATGCGAAGACGAGGCGCTGCTTGTCGACGTGGTTGACGGCATCGTTGCCGAAGTCGAGGCTACGGCGTGATCTGACAGCGCGGCGTTCAGGCCGCGTGGCAAAATACGCAAACCGGCGGAATGGGGGAGCCACCCCCAAATCGCCGGAGTATTTTCAATGAGAAGAAGGCCGGACCTTCGCGTAGATGTCAGCGACGCGCTGGATCGCCGTTTCCGGCGCCAGTTCCTCGCTTTCGCCGGTGCGACGGGACGTGAGTTCCACGACACCGTTCTTGAGGCCGCGCGGACCGACCGTGATCCGCCACGGCAAGCCGATCAAATCCATCGTTGCAAATTTGGCTCCGGCGCGTTCGTTGCGATCATCATACAGCGGGTCAAGCCCGAGCGCGATCAGGCTGTCATAGAGCGACTGGCACGCTGCATCGGCTTCTGCATCGCCTTGCTTGAGGTTGACGATTCCGCAATGGAACGGGGTCACGCCTTCGGGCCAGATGATGCCCTTGTCGTCATGGCTCGCCTCGATGATAGCGCCGAGCAGGCGGCTGACGCCGATGCCGTGGCTTCCCATGTGGACCGGAACGCGATTGCCCTCTGCGTCAGCCACGGTGGCGCCCATCGCGTCGGAATACTTGGTGCCGAAGTAGAAGATCTGACCGACCTCGATACCCCGCGCGGTGCGGCGGCGGTCTTCGGGGACCTTGGCAAATTCGGCCTCGTCATGGGTCTCGTCGGTGCGCGCGTAGCGCGAGGTGAATTCGTCGAGCACCGCTTGACACTGCGCCTTGTCATCGTAGTCGATCTGCCGGTCGCCGAATTTCAGATCGGTGATCTCGCTGTCATAGAACACCTCTGACTCGCCCGTCTCGGCCAGCACGAGAAATTCATGTGTATCGTCACCGCCGATCGGGCCGGAATCCGCGCGCATCGGGATCGCTTGCAGCCCCATGCGTTCATAGGTGCGCAAGTAGCTGACCAAGTGCCGGTTATAGGCGTGCAGCGCATCTTCCTTGGTCAAATCGAAATTGTAGCCGTCCTTCATCAGGAATTCGCGACCGCGCATGACGCCGAAGCGGGGGCGAATCTCGTCGCGGAATTTCCACTGGATCTGGTAGAGGGTCAGAGGCAAGTCCTTGTAGCTGCTGACATGCGCGCGGAAGATATCCGTGATCAGCTCCTCGGCCGTGGGCGTGAACAGCATGTCGCGCCCGCCGCGGTCCTTGATGCGCAGCATTTCTTCGCCATACGCATCGTATCGCCCGCTTTCCCGCCAAAGGTCGGCGGACTGGATCGTGGGCATCAGCATTGCGAGATGGCCTGCCCTCGCCTGCTCCTGATGAACGATATTTTCGATGTTGCGCAGCACCTTGTAGCCCATGGGCAGCCACGAATAGATCCCGGCGCTGGCCTGTTTGATCATCCCCGCCCGCAGCATTAGGCGATGGCTGACGATCTGGGCCTCGGAGGGGGTTTCCTTGAGCACGGGCAGGAAATAGCGGGACAGGCGCATGTTTGGACCTCTTCAGGGTGGTTTGCGCCGTCCTATCCGGTTGGATCAGGACCGGCAAGACAGCCGCGCGATCAATAACCGGCTTTTGCAAGGTTTCGCGATTACGCGATGCGAAGGCGCGTGCCTCTTGAATCCCGGGGTCCGAAAGGCGATGAAGGGCGCAAATATAAGGGCGTGTGCCATGGCGCTTACCGCGCGGGAGCAATTGAAATATTGGGGAATTGCCGCGATCGCGTTCGTGGTCGTGCTCTGGTTTCTTGGCGATGTGTTGCTGCCGTTCGTTTTGGGCGGCGCAATCGCGTATTTCCTCGATCCGGCGGCGGACCGTCTGGAAAGACTGGGACTGTCGCGCGTCGCGGCCACGGCGCTGATCACGGTGGTCGGGATATTGGCCTTCACGGTGATGCTCCTGTTCCTCATCCCGACACTGATCCGGCAGGCGGTCGAACTCTTCGAGGTCGCACCGGCGCTGTTCAACCGCTTGCGCGACTTCCTTGCCGAGCGGTTCCCCGATTTGGTCAATTCCGAAAGTGCCCTGCGCCAGTCGCTCGTGTCGATGGGAGAAACGATCCAGGCCAAGGGCGGTGAATTGCTGAACACCATCCTCAGTTCGGCGGCGGGACTGATCAATGTGATCATGCTGTTCGTGATCGTTCCGGTCGTTGCCGTCTATCTGCTGCTTGATTGGGACAGAATGGTGGCTCGGGTCGACAGGCTGTTGCCGCGCGACCATGCGCCGACCATTCGCAAACTGGCACGCGACATCGACGCGACCTTGGCCGGGTTCATACGCGGAATGGGCACGGTTTGCATCATCTTGGGCACCTACTACGCAGTTGCACTGATGCTTATCGGCTTGCAATTCGGCCTTGTGGTCGGGTTCATCGCCGGATTGGTGACGTTCATTCCCTATCTTGGCGCCTTGATTGGTGGGGCACTGGCGATAGGTCTGGCGCTGTTCCAGTTCTGGGGCGACTGGGTGTCCATCGGACTGGTGGCAGGCGTCTTCGTGGTCGGACAGGTGGTCGAGGGCAATTTCCTGACGCCCAAGCTTGTGGGCTCATCGGTCGGGCTGCACCCCGTCTGGCTGCTTCTGGCGCTGGCGATCTTCGGCACGCTGTTCGGCTTTGTCGGGATGTTGGTGGCGGTGCCCTTGGCGGCGGTCATCGGAGTGGTGACGCGCTTTGCGGCCGACCAATATCTGAGCAGCCAGTTGTACCGTGGCGCAAGCGATCAGGATCCGCGATAAATGCCGCATCAGATGAAATTCGACATCCCCGCGCGACCCGCGCTGGGGCGCGGCGATTTCTATATCACCGAAAGCAATGCGGTGGCGTTGGGGCTGATCGACATGTGGCCCGGCTGGCCAAGCGGCAAACTGGCTTTGGTGGGGCCACACGGGTCCGGCAAGACCCATCTGGTTCACGTCTGGTGCAATGAAAGCGGCGGTCGCATGGTTGCGGCAACCGATCTGCGCGAATCCGACGTGCCCGAGCTTGCTGCATCGTCGATCTGCATCGAGGATGTCGAACGGATCTCAGGTGATGCCGCGTTGGAAACCGCGTTGTTCCACCTGCACAATCTGGTTCTTGCCAATGGCCACACCTTGTTGATGACGGCGACGTTGCCGCCGGCGCGGTGGGGGCTGTCCCTGCCCGATCTGGCAAGCCGGATGGCAGGCACCGCAGTCGCCAAGATGGCGGCACCGGATGATCTGTTGCTATCGGCGGTGGTGGCAAAGCTGTTTGCGGATCGACAGATCGTTCCGATGGCCGATGTCATCCCCTATCTGGTGCGCCGCATGCCGCGGTCCTTCGATGCCGCCGGACGGATCGTCGCGCATCTGGACCGCGAGGCGTTGGGAACGCCCAAGGGCGTGACGCGCAGTTTGGCACGCAAAGCAATGGCAGAGCTTGAATTTACCGAGGAAACCGCGCCAGACTGACTCAACCGCCGCATGACCGCCAAAAGGGATTTCCGATGAATCGCGCCGATTTTCTGCACGCACCGCTTGCTGCTCCGGCGGAGGTGAGTGATGTCGATCTGACCGGCCCCGGACGCTTTGTGAATCGCGAACTGTCTTGGCTGGGGTTCAACTGGCGGGTTCTGGAAGAGGCTGAAAACCCGCGCGTGCCCTTGCTCGAGCGTTTGCGTTTCCTGTCGATCTCGGCGGCCAATCTGGATGAGTTTTACACCGTGCGCGTCGCCGGTTTGCGCGAACTGGCGCAGGCGGGCAACGTCACGCCAGCCGCCGACGGGCTGACCCCGGCCGAGCAACTGGTGCTGATCAACGCGGATGCCCGGGATCTGATGGCGTCTCAGCAGCGCGTGCTGGCCGATCTACGCGAGCAGATGGAGGCCGAGAACATCTCGATTCTCAATCGGGACGATCTGGACGACGACGATCGGGCCTATCTGGAAGACGTGTTTCTCAATCAGGTGTTCCCGGTATTGACGCCGCTGGCCGTCGATCCTGCACATCCGTTCCCGTTTATCGCCAACAATGGCTATTGCCTGGCCCTTCAGCTGGAACGACGCAAGGACAAGACCGGGCTGCAAGCGCTGCTGCCGATCCCAGCACAGATCGAGCGGTTTATCGCGCTGCCCGCGCAAAGCGGCACAGACCGGTTCATCTTTCTCGAAGAGGTTTTGCTGTTGCATTTCGACCGGCTGTTTCCGGGCTACAAGCTGCGCGACCATTTTGGTTTCCGGGTGCTGCGCGACAGCGATATCGAGGTCGAGGAGGAAGCCGAGGATCTGGTCCGCGAATTCGAGGTGGCCTTGAAGCGGCGCCGGCGCGGAGAAGTGGTGCGCCTCACGGTATCCGCGGGCGCCCCCGAACGGTTGCGGGCAACCGTGATGCATGAATTGCGGGTGCGCGACGACGATGTGATCGAACTGACCGGAATGATCGGCATGGCGGATCTGCGCCAACTTGTGCTCGACGCGCGCCCCGATCTGCTTTGGCCGGCGTTTTCGCCGCGCGTACCGGAACGGGTACAGGATTTCGACGGCGATATGTTCGCGGCCATCCGCCAGAAGGACATGCTGTTGCATCACCCCTATGAAACCTTCGACATGGTCGTCCGGTTTCTTGCCCAGGCTGCGCGCGATCCAGATGTGGTGGCGATCAAACAGACGCTCTACCGCACATCCCGCCAATCGCCGATTGTGGCCGCTCTTTGCGAAGCGGCCGAGGATGGCAAATCGGTGACCGCCCTCGTCGAGTTGAAGGCGCGGTTCGACGAAGCCGCCAATATCCGCCAGTCCCGGCGTCTGGAACGCGCGGGCGCACATGTGGTGTACGGTTTTCTGGAATGGAAGACACACGCCAAGATTTCCATCGTGGTGCGGCGCGAGGGCAACCGCCTGGTGACCTACACCCATTACGGCACCGGCAATTATCACCCGATCACCGCGACCATCTACACCGATCTGAGTTTTTTCACCTGTGACGACAAGCTGGGGCGCGATGCCACCAAGGTATTCAATTACCTGTCGGGCTATGCGCAGCCCGAGGGACTGGAGAACCTGAGCATCTCGCCCCATACTCTCAAGCCGAAAATGCTGGAGATGATCGCGGCAGAGTCGGAATTCGCGCGGGCGGGCAAGCCGGCGCATATCTGGCTGAAGATGAATTCACTGATCGAGCCGGACATGATCGACGCGCTTTATGCCGCCAGCCAGGACGGGGTTAAGATTGACTGCGTGATCCGGGGCATTTGCGGCTTGCGCCCCGGTGTCGAGGGCTTGAGCGAAAATATCCGCGTCAAATCCATCATCGGCCGGTTTCTGGAGCATTCGCGGATCATTTGCTTTGGCAACGGACACGGGCTGCCGCACAAGAAAGCACGGGTGTTCATGTCATCCGCCGACTGGATGGGACGCAACCTGAACCGACGTGTCGAGACATTGGTCGAGATCGAGAACGCCACCGTCAAGGCGCAGATCGTCAGCCAGATCATGGCTGCCAACCTGGCCGACGTGGCGCAAAGCTGGATCATGCAACCCGATGGCCGGTTTGTGCGCACCACTTGGGACGAAGGCGAGTTTGTCTTCAACTGTCACCGCTTTTTCATGGAAAACCCGTCACTCTCGGGTCGCGGGTCGGCCGGTGCCTCGGATGTGCCCAAGCTGACGCATACCGCCGACGAATAGCCGCGCGCTTTCGCTTTTTGGATCAACCCGCCTGTCTAATTGTCAAACGACGATGATCCAGACGACGATCAGGCTGACCACAAGATAGACCAACGTGTTGATCATCCAGCGGATCAACCCCGCCTCGCCTTCGGGATCAACCCCGAGCCGCTCACATACCTTGGTTCCCGGCCAGAGAAATGCTTCGGACAGCGTCATCGGATTTACCCCTTAATAGGTATTGAATATGCCTATTTGATAGCATCCCGGCACGCGCTTGGCAATTGCTTGTTTTGATCCTGCCGATCATCCGCCCGGGCAGCGGTGTCTTGGGGACGCCACGACAATCGCGCGGAAAACAGGCCAAGTTTTCTTGACCTGTGCAGCCGCCTTTGACACGGTGCGCGCAACGTGACCGGAGGGCCAGATGGGCGAACTATCGCAAGCCGAGCAAGACCGGATCAGCCCGTTTGGCCGACCCCTGTTCGATGGCCCCAAGGCGCGTGCGCTCAGCCGCGTCGGGGTGGTGGACATCGGATCGAACTCGGTTCGACTGGTGGTGTTTGACGGCGCCGCACGCTCGCCTGCGTATTTCTACAACGAAAAACTGATGTGTGGCCTCGGCGCCGGGATGTCCGAAACCGGACGACTGAACCCCGAAGGGCGCGCACGCGCCTTGAAGGCGCTGATGCGCTTTCAGGCTCTGGCGGACGGCATGAAGCTCTCGCCGCTGACCGTCGTGGCCACGGCAGCCGTGCGCGAAGCCGAGGACGGGCCGGAGTTTCGCGCCGATGTGTTGCGCGAGACGGGTTTGCGCATCTGGGTGATCGGGGGCGAAGAGGAAGCGCGGCTCTCGGCTCAGGGTGTGCTGTTGGGCTGGCCCGGAAGCTATGGTCTGGTGTGCGACATCGGCGGGTCGTCCATGGAACTTGCCGAGATGGCCGAGGGTCGCGTGGGCCGCCGGATCAGTTCCAATCTGGGGCCGCTGAAACTGCGCGATCTGCCGGGCGGACAAAAGGGGCGCGACACCCACATCAAGACCGTGATGGACAAACTGGCGGAGCACATGGGGCCGCAACCCGACCGGTTGTTTCTGGTCGGTGGGTCATGGCGCGCGATTGCGCGCGTTGACATGTTGCGTCGCGGCTACCCGTTGCACGTGCTGCACGAATACCGGATGGACAAGAAATCGGTTGGCGAGACGGTCAAGTTCATCAAGACCACGGACTTGGAGGCCTTGCGACAGGCATGTGGCATTTCCAACGCCCGGATGAGCCTAGTGCCCTATGCGGCCGATGTCTTGAAACGGCTGGTGCACACATTCCGGCCCAAGGATATCGCGATTTCCAGCTATGGTATCCGCGAAGGGCTGCTCTACGAGCAAATGCCGCAGGAGCTGCGCGACCGCGATCCCCTGATCGAAGCCTGCCGCTTTGCAGAGGCGAAGGACGCGCGTTTGCCGGGCTTTGGTAAAAAGCTGTACCGGTTTGTCTTGCCATTGTTTTCCGGAACAGATCGCGCGCGCATCCGCTTGGTCAAGGCGGCGTGCCTGTTGCACGATGTCAGCTGGCGCGCACATCCCGATTACCGTGCCGAGACCTGCTTTGACAACGCCACCCGCGCCAATCTGGGTGGGTTGAAGCACTCGGAACGGGTGTTTCTCGGGCTGGCGTTGCTGCACCGTTACAAGAACAAGCGCGAGGGCACGCGGTTTGAAGACCTTGAGGGGCTGATTTCCGCGAAGGAAACCCAGGAAGCGGAGGTTCTGGGCAAGGCGTTGCGGTTCGGCGCGATGCTCTGGATGTCGGATGCGAGCGCGGATGGAACCGCATTGCACTGGCACCCGCGCAAGAAGCTGTTGCGGCTCAAGCTGACCCCGAGATCGGCGCCGCTTTATGGCGAGGTGGCGGAAGCGCGGTTTGCCTCTCTGGCGGCCTCGCTCGGCGCCGAAACCGACGTTGTGGTGCGCCGGAAATCGGAGTGAGGGGCTCCGCCCCCGCGCGCGGTGCGCGCTCCCCCGAGGTATTTTGAAACCAGAGAGGCCGGTTCAGGTTTCCGGTCCGCTTGCTTCGACGCTGCGACGGATGCGGTGCATGGCGAGCCAGACCAAACCGACGACCGGCAGCGTCACCAGCGCCGTGAGTGTGCCCTTGCTGACACCGATGGGTTCGGCGATCGGGTAGAGCAGATAGCCCACCAGAGACACCGCATAGTAGCTGATCGCCACGACCGACAGACCTTCGACGGTTTTTTGCAGGCGCAATTGCAGGTCGGCGCGTTGGTTCATGCCTTCAAGCAGCTGTTGGTTCTGCGCGGAGCGCGCGACCTCGACCCGCGTGCGCAAAAGATCGCCGGCGCGCACCGCCCGCGCGGCCATGGCCGAGAGCCGGTTTTCGGCGGATTTGACCGTGCGCATCGCGGGATCGTAGCGTCGGGTCATGAATTCGGCGAAGGTCTGGCGACCCTCGAAGCGGGTCTCGCGCAGCACAGAAACGCGTTGCGCGACGATGGCTTCATAGGCACCGGTGGCCCCGAAGCGGAACGAGGTTTGTGCGGAGAGCGATTCCAGTTCCGCCGAAACGGACAGCAGCGCTTTCAGGCGGTCTTCCTCCTGCCCGTCCCCATTTGTCATGGCGGCCATCAGCCGGGTCAGTTCGTTGTCGATCTCGCCCATGCGGGGGCCGATTTCACGTACCTTAGTGAAGCCGAGCATCGACATGGTCTTGTAGGTTTCGATTTCGCACAGGCGCTGCACGATGCGCCCCACCCGGCGGCGGCCGATGCCGGGATTGACGAAGACGCCAAAGCGCAGGTGGCCCGCCGGGTCGATGCGGAAATCGCCCGCCACGATGGCCTCGTCATCGAGCACCCGGCTGACGGCAAGGCTTTCTGGAACGAACCAGTCGGAAAGGTTGTGTGCAATGCGCGCCTCGTCCGGGCGATCCTCGACCCGGATCAGGGCCGAGGTAATGCGCACGCCGGGTGCGCTCGCCAGCCAGTTTTCTGGGAAGATGTCCATGTCGGCGGGGTCGAAGGGACGGCTCGACAGACCATTGATGAAAACGGTGTAGGTGACGAATTCGGTATGCTGTTCCCATTTGAGAACGTGCTGCCCGATGCGGCCTGAAAAATGCGTGGCGCCGGGTTGCGGATGCGCGGTGCCATAGCGGTCAAGCAGCGCCTTGAGGTGATCGAGATCGCGGGATTTGTCGCGTGCGGCGGCGGATTTGGGTTGCTTGACCGCGAGGTAGACGGCGCGACAGGGAGCCTCAAGCGACGGGAAGGGCCGCGCGTGCAGTTCGTTGGACAGGGCGTATCGCAACGGGTGATCTTGAATGGGCGACATCGGCGCACTCCGGGCTTTGCGCCGGAATACGGGCGCGACCGCGCCAAGTAAAGAAAAAGTTGGTTTGTTATCAGAATGTTAGTTGTGCACATTGGTATGCAGACTTGGGAACCAGCATGCAGCGCCAACAAAAAAAGCCCCGGCACAAGGCCGGGGCTTTGCAGGATGTGGGTGCGTCCTAGTCGATCCGGGTCAGCAGATCGTCCAGCGATTTCTTGGCATCGCCATAGAACATCCGCGTATTGTCCTTGAAGAACAGCGGGTTCTCGATGCCGGAATAGCCGGTGCCCTGCCCCCGCTTGGAGACGAAGACCTGCTTGGCCTTCCACACTTCGAGGACCGGCATCCCGGCGATGGGGCTGTTGGGATCGTCCTGTGCGGCCGGGTTCACGATGTCGTTCGAGCCGATGACGATGGCGACATCCGTGTTCGGGAAGTCATCGTTGATCTCGTCCATCTCCAGCACGATGTCGTAGGGCACCTTCGCCTCGGCCAGCAGCACGTTCATGTGACCGGGCAAGCGGCCCGCGACGGGGTGGATGGCAAAGCGCACCGATTTGCCCTTGGCGCGCAGACGGCGGGTGAGTTCGGCGACGTTCTGCTGCGCCTGCGCCACCGCCATGCCGTAGCCGGGGATGATGATGATGCTGTCGGCCTCGTCGAGCGCTTGCGCCACGCCGTCGGCGTCGATGGGAACCTGTTCGCCCTCGACCGCCATCTGTTCGCCCGCGGGGCCGCCAAAGCCCCCAAGGATCACGCTGATGAACGACCGGTTCATCGCCTTGCACATGATGTAGCTGAGGATCGCACCCGAGGAGCCGACCAGCGCACCGACCACGATCAGAAGATCATTGCCGAGGCTGAAGCCGATGGCCGCAGCAGCCCAGCCGGAATAGCTGTTGAGCATGGAGACCACGACCGGCATGTCCGCGCCGCCGATCCCCATGATCAGATGGTAACCGATAAACAGGGCCAGAAGCGTCAACAGGATCAACGTCCAGCTTCCGGAGCCGCCGAGATACATCAGCGCCAGGATCAGCGACAGCGCCGCAGCGCCGGCGTTGAGGAGGTGCCCGCCCGGCAGTTTCTTGGCCGAGGTGTCGACCTTGCCGGCCAGTTTGCCATAGGCAACCACCGAGCCGGTGAACGTCACGGCACCGATCCAGATGCCAAGCACCAGTTCCACCCGCAGAATGGTGATCTCGACCGAGGATTTCTTGGCGATCAGCTTTCCGAAGGAGGACAGGCCGTCATAGATTTCCCTTGGCAGGCCGATGGCCGTGTAGCCGTCAGGTCCGACGGCACCGAGAATGAGCGCGTTGGCTTCATAGACGCCCGCGATGTGGTTGATCATCAGATCGGCGTTGAAGCCGACAAACACCGCAGCCAGGCCGACGAGGCTGTGCATGATGGCCACAAGCTCGGGCATCTGGGTCATTTGCACGCGCGTGGCGAGTTGGTAGCCCACTGCCGCGCCCAGCGCGATCAGCACCAGCGAGACAACCCAAAGCCCCTGCCCCGGCCCGAATATCGTGGCCAGAACCGCGATGGCCATGCCGACGATGCCGTACCAGACCGCGCGCTTGGCGCTTTCCTGGTTGGACAGCCCGCCCAGCGACAGGATGAAGAGAACAGCAGCGACCGCATAGGCCGCAATGGTGAATCCGAATTCCATGATGCGGCCTCCTTAGGATTTCTGGAACATGGCGAGCATGCGCCGCGTGACGAGAAAGCCGCCGAAAATGTTGATCGCGGCCATGAAGATGCCCAGCGCGGCCAGCAGCATGATCAGCCACGAGTTCGATCCGATCTGGATCAGCGCTCCGAGGATGATGATCGAGGAGATCGCGTTCGTCACCGCCATCAGTGGCGTGTGCAGCGAATGCGCGACGCCCCAGATCACCTGGAAGCCGATGAAGACCGACAGAACGAAGACGATGAAGTGCTGCATGAAGCTGGCCGGGGCGACAAGGCCGACGGCCAGAACCAGCGCGCCGCCAAGGGCAAGCAGGCCGACCTGCTGTTTGGTCTGTGCCTTGAACGCGGCCACTTCATTGGCGCGGCGCTCTTCCGGGGTCAGTTCCTTGACCTTTTCCTTCGGCTTGGCCGCAATTGCCGCGATTTTCGGCGGCGGCGGCGGGAAGGTCACGGCGTTGTCATGGGCGATGGTTGCACCGCGAATGACATCATCCTCCATGTTGTGATTGACCTGACCGTCCTTGTCGGGCGTGAGGTCGAACATCATGTGGCGGATGTTGTTGGCGTAAAGGTTGGACGATTGCGTCGCCATACGCGACGGGAAATCGGTGTATCCGATGATCGTCACGCCGTTGTCGGTGACGATCTTTTCATCCTTCACGGTCAGTTTGCAGTTGCCGCCCTTTTCTGCGGCAAGGTCAACGATCACCGAACCGGGCTTCATGCTCTCGACCATATCCTTGGTCCAAAGCTCGGGTGCCTCGCGGTTGGGGATCAGCGCGGTGGTGATCACGATGTCCATCTCGGGCGCCAGTTCGCGGAACTTGGCCAGTTGTGCCGCGGCGAATTCAGGGCTGGAGACGGCGGCATAGCCACCGGTGGCAGAGCCGTCCTGCTGCTCCTCGTCAAAGTCGAGAAAGACGAATTCCGCGCCCATCGATTCGACCTGCTCGGCCACTTCGGGGCGCACGTCAAACGCGTAGGTCATGGCACCAAGGGCGGTGGACGTACCGATCGCGGCAAGACCGGCCACGCCTGCACCGACCACCAGAACCTTGGCGGGTGGCACCTTGCCGGCGGCAGTCACCTGTCCGGTGAAGAACCGTCCGAAATTGTTGCCGGCCTCGATCACCGCGCGGTAGCCGGCGATATTGGCCATCGAGGACAGCGCGTCCATCTTCTGGGCGCGCGAAATGCGCGGCACCATGTCCATCGCGATCACGCTGGCGCCTTTGTTGGCGGCCTGCTTCATCAGCTTTTCGTTCTGCGCCGGGTAGAAGAACGAGATCAGCAACTGCCCGTCGCGGGTGCGCTTGACCTCGGTATCGGTGGGAGGGGCGACCTTGGCGATCACGTCGGACGCGGTCCAAAGCGCCGCTGCGGTCTTGGCGATCTCGACGCCAGCGTCCTTATACGCCGCATCGTTATATCCCGCCGCGTCACCCGCGCCGCTTTCGATGATACAGTCATACCCCAGCTTTTGCAGCTGACGGGCGGAATCCGGGGTCATGGCAACGCGTGCCTCGCCCTTCTTCACTTCTTTTGGCGTCCCGATTTTCACCTGAGCCGTCCCCCTATGCTTCGTTGCGACGTGCCGTAGCGGCATGTTTTCCGTGGATGGGTCTATAGTCCTGACCTAAAACGCACAATAAGCGCGCACTGCCAGCCGTCCGTTTAGAACAGTTGGTCGCAGACGGCTAGAGCCAGCGGCGCGTTTGTTTCTCATATCGGGCAAAATCCGCACGAAAGTTGCGCCGCAGGCGCTTTTCCTCTGCGAGGATGAAGTGCTTTTCGATCCACCAGACAAAAATCGGAATCAACGGGAGCGACAACACGGCGTCCCAATAGAGGATCATTCCGGCGAGAATAAGCGAATCGGCGACGTAGATGGGGTTGCGACTGCGCGAGTAGATGCCCGAGGTCACAAGCGCCGAGGCATCTTGATGAGGCATGATCGTCGTGCGGTGACGGCGCATCTCGTAAACCGCCAACGCCATCAGCACCAGCCCGGCCCCGACAAGCAGCCCGCCCAGCAGATCGGCCCAGACCGGCCCGAAGCTCAGACCAAAGCTGGCATATGTCTTTTGCAGCCATGCCAGCAACAGCGCCGCGAACAGCCAGATCGGCGGAATGTCGATATATCTCATCATGGCGCGCGCTATAGCAAAGCTCCGCGCCCGGTGCGAGCCGCAAGTGATGCAAAAAAGGCCGCCGTGTCCCGGCAGCCTGTCGTCTTACATTTTGACGCAGCCGAGAATTTCGTTCTTCGGAATACGCGCAACCATCACGCCGTCCGAGACGCGCTTGACGTGGAAGCCGTAGCCGCGCAGGCGGAATTTCCATTCCGTATCCGACAGTGTTTTCTGGCGCTCGGCCACAAGAAAGTGGCGCAATTCACCGAGATCGGTGGGTGTGTTCATTTCAGCAAACATGGGTGTCTCCTCGTACGTTACCAGTTTACCTTTTCGCGGCAGAGTACGGCCGAAATGAGCAACAACAGAGGTTTTTTGCCGGAATGGAAACAGTGATTGCGGCCAAAAGGTGACTCCGCATTCAGCCTTTGGCTTCGTTAACGACCGGAGTGATGCGCGCCCGCCGCAACACCGCTTCGCGCCATGTAATAAAGGCCACGGCAAGCATGATGACGGTGCCGCCAAGGATCACCCAAGGGTCCACAGGTTCGCTGAAAAACAGCGCTCCGATGGCGACGGACCAGATCAATTGCAGGAACGTGACCGGCTGGGTGACGGTCACGGGGGCGGCGGCAAAGGCCAGCGTCATGGTGAAATGCCCCGCTGTTGCGAAACAGGCAACAGCGGCGAGAATGGCGATATCCCACAGTCCCGGTGCGACCCAGACGGCGGCCGCAAATGGCGCAAGCCCAATCGTCACGGTGATCGAGAGCACCGCGACGATCACCGTAGCGGGCACCTCGTCGGACAGGATCTTGGTCGTCAGATAGCTGAACGCGAACAGCAATGCCGTGACGAGCATCGCGATATGGCCCGGATCAAGTTCGCGAAAACCGGGCCGCAGGATGATCAACGCCCCGATGAGCGCGGCCACAACAGCCATCGCCCGGCGCAGGGCCAGCTTTTCGCCCAGCACGAACACCGCAAGGATCGTGACATAAACCGGGTTGAGATAATTCATCGCCGTGACCTCGGCGATGGGGATGCGGCTCATGGCGTAAAACCACAGGATCACGCCAAGCGTGTGCACGACCCCGCGTCCGGCAAACAGGCGCTGCTGGCGCGGCGTGAGCCGCACCTGGGTCAATTGTCGCCAGACCGGCGCGAGAAAGACCAGCCCCATCAGATAGCGCAGAAACGCGGATTGCGCCGCCGGAACCCGTCCGCCCAACGTCTTGACCAAGGCCGTGACGGCAACAAAGCAGATGCCCGTCACCACCATCCAGAGGATGCCCTTGAGCGGGTTGCTGGCTGTGACGGGTGGGGCGGATGTTGTCATGGCTGCACTGGAACGGATGTAGGTGCGAAACGCAAGGGCGGGCCCATGCGGTTTACATCAGCAGCAGTTTGGCAGCGATCGCCCACATGACCAGCCCGATGACGACATCGAGGACCTGCCACGCCCTTGGTTTGGCAAACAGCGGCGCAAGAAGCCGAGCGCCATACCCGAGCGCAAAGAAGAACACGAAGCTGGCGCTCATCGCGCCCAGCGCAAAGTTCAGCCGGTTGTCATATTGCGCCGCCACGGCGCCCAGCAGAACGACCGTGTCGAGATAGACATGCGGATTGAGCCATGTCAGCGCGAGGCAAGTAAGCAGTGCCGTGCGCAATGACCCCGCCGCCTGCCCGGCCTGCATCGCCTGCCCACCGCGCCAAGCGCTGAGAAACGTCCGCGCGCCGTACCAGATCAGGAAGGCCGCCCCCAACAGGCGCATCGCAAGTTCCAGACCCGGAATCGCCTGCGCGAGTGCGCCGAACCCCGCAACCCCGGCAGCAATCAAGAGCGCATCCGACAGCGCGCAGGTCAGGCAGACCGCGAAAACATGGGATTTCAGCAAACCCTGCCGCAGCACAAAGGCGTTTTGCGCGCCAATGGCGAGGATGAGCGAGAAGCCAAGCGCGAAACCGGCAAGCGCCGTTGCCATTCAGAGCGCTCGCCAGCCGATGTCGGAGCGATAGAACCCGTCCGGCCAGTCAACACTCTCGGCCTGCGCGTAGGCGCGATCGCGCGCCTGCTGCAACGTCGCGCCGCGTGCCGTGGCATTCAGCACCCGGCCCCCTGTGGCAGTAATCTGACCGCCGGACTCGGTTGTGCCAGCGTGGAACATCATCTGAAAGCTGTCATCGGAGAAATCCCTGAGACCCCGGATCACCGTGCCCTTCTCATAGGCTCCCGGATACCCCTTGGCGGCAAGAACCACGGTCAACGCGTGATCGTCGGCCCAGTTGACCCGCACGCCCGCCAGCCGATCCTCGGCGCAGGCGTGCATCAGATCGAAGGCCTGTGCCCCGAGACGCATCATCAGCACCTGACATTCGGGATCACCAAAGCGGCAGTTGTACTCCACCAGCCGTGGCTCGCCATCCTCGATCATCAGCCCAGCATAGAGCACGCCTTTATAAGGCGTGCCGCGCCGCGCCATTTCGGCCATCGTCGGCTTGATGATCCGCTCCAATGCCTTCTGCGCGATCGCGTCCGTCAGAACCGGCGCGGGCGAATACGCCCCCATGCCGCCGGTGTTCGGCCCGGTGTCGCCCTCGCCGACACGCTTGTGATCCTGCGCGGTGCCGATAGGCAGCACGTCGGTGCCATCGCAGAGAACGAAGAACGACGCTTCCTCACCGGTCATGAATTCCTCGATCACCACCTCGGCCCCGGCACCGCCAAAGGCTCCGGCGAACATGTCGTCGATGGCCGCCTCGGCCTCGGCCAGGGTTTCGGCGATGATCACGCCTTTGCCTGCCGCCAGACCGTCGGCCTTGATCACGATGGGAGCACCCTGGGCCTGCACATACGCCTTGGCCGAAGCGGCATCGCTGAAATGGCCATACGCTGCGGTTGGCGCGTTCGCAGCGGCACATATCTCTTTGGTGAATGCCTTGGAGGCTTCCAGTTTCGCCGCCGCCGCCGAGGGTCCGAACACCAGAAAACCCGCTTCACTCAAACGATCCGCCACACCGGCGGCCAGCGGGGCTTCGGGACCGATGATGACGAAGTCGATGCTGTGGGCCTGCGCGAAATCGACCACCGCGCTGCCGTCTTCAATGTCGAGCGCTGCACAATCCGCAATCTGCGCGATGCCGGCATTTCCCGGAGCGACGATCAGCCGGTCGCATTTGGGGTTCTGCACCACCGCCCACGCAAGGCTGTGTTCACGCCCGCCGCCGCCAAGGATCAGGATATTCATGCGCGCGCCCTTTTGCTGAGTTCGGTTCGGTACTTCATCTATTCGCGCTGGCGTTCTAGGGTCGCGCGCAGGCAAGAGCAAGCGAGGCACCATGTCCGATCTGATCGACGACCCGAGACCGGGGCAAAACATGCCGGAATTCACCGTCTCCGAGGTGTCCGGCGCGGTCAAGAAAACGCTCGAAGGAACCTTCGGCCGCATCCGGGTGCGCGGCGAAGTCGGGCGCGTGTTCACTGCCCGATCGGGTCATCTGTATTATGACGTCAAGGACGACCGCAACGTTCTGGCCTGCACCACCTGGAAAGGTCAGGTCTCGCAATTGTCGGTGGTCCCCGAAGAAGGGCTGGAAGTTGTCGTCACCGGACGCATGACGGCGTTTGGCGGGCAGTCGAAATACAACCTGAATGTCGACGAGGTGACGGTTGCGGGTGAAGGCGCGCTGATGGCGATGCTGGAGAAACGCAAGAAGGCACTGGCCGCCGAAGGCTTGTTCGATCCTGCACGCAAACGGCCGTTGCCATACCTGCCGGATGTGATCGGCGTCATCACGTCACCCTCGGGCGCGGTGATCCGCGACATCCTGCACCGGTTGCGCGACCGGTTCCCTCGCAAGGTGCTGATCTGGCCCGTTGCCGTGCAGGGCGCGAGTTGCGCAGCGGAAGTGGCGCGCGCAATCGCCGGTTTCAACGCGCTGTCACCCGGCGGGGCGTTGCCGCGCCCGGATCTGCTGATCGTGGCGCGCGGTGGTGGCAGCATCGAGGATCTGTGGGGGTTCAACGAGGAAATCGTCGCCCGCGCCGTTGTGGCATCACAGATCCCGCTGATCTCGGCGGTGGGCCACGAGACCGACACGACGCTGATCGACTATGTCTCTGACCAGCGGGCGCCGACACCTACGGCGGCAGCCGAAATTGCGGTGCCCGTGCGGCTTGAATTGCTGGGATGGGTGGGTGACAGCCAAGCCCGCATGTCGCGCGCCATGTCGCAACGGATGGAAACGCGCAGCCAGCGTCTCCGCGACCTTGCGCGCGCGCTGCCCCGCCCCGACGCACTGCTGTCAGGCCCCACACAACGGCTGGATCTCGTGGCGGACAGGTTGCCGCGCGGATTGATCCGCTCTGTCGATCTGCGGCGCGGACGGTTGATCGAAGCCTCTGCGTCCCTGCGCCCTTCGCTGTTGCAACGCGCCCTGGCCGAGCAACGACGTCGCTTCCAGGACACGGGCTCGCGCCTTTCCCCCGGATTGTGCCGCGTGGTCGACACGAAACGCGAGGCACTGGCGCGACGGGCGGATCGGTTGACGCTAAAGCCCATCGAACGCGATCTTGCCAACAAACGCGACCGTCTCGATGCCGTGACACGCAGGCTGTCGGCGGCAGGCCAGAGCCAGATCAGAGGCTGGACCATTCGCCTTGAGGGGCTGGAGCGGTTGCGCGAAACCTTGGGCTACCGCGAAACGCTCAAGCGCGGCTATGCCGTGGTGCGCGGCGACGGCGAGGTCGTGACAACTCAGGCCGCGGCCAAGGACGCCAGCGTGCTGGAGATCGAATTTGCCGATGGGTGGCTGGTTGTCGGCGCCGGTGCGGCCAAACCCGGCATCAGGACAAAGCGAAAACCGCCCGAACAGGGATCGCTGTTCTGATCGGGATCAAGCCGCGTGCAAGCGGTTTGGGCGCGCAGGGTCGATTTTCGCTCTTTGCTTTCGCTCGATTGGCTTTTAATCCCTAGGCCCATGAGAACACTCTTTTTAGGCGACATCATGGGCCGCGCGGGCCGCACAGCGATCCGGGACCGTCTGGGACCGCTGCGCGCGCGGCTTGGTGTGGATTTCTGCGTGGTGAACGGAGAAAACGCCTCGAGCGGCGTCGGCCTGTCGGGACCGCACGCCAAGGCACTGCTCGACGCAGGGGTCGATTGCCTGACGCTTGGCGATCATGCGTTCGACCAGAAAGACATGCTGAGCTTCATCGACAGCGAACCGCGCATCCTGCGGCCGCTGAACTATGCCAAGCAGGCGCCGGGGCGCGGACATCGTCTGTTCACCGATGCGCGGGGGCGCAAGATCCTTGTGCTTCAGGCGCTCGGGCAGGTGTTCATGAAACGCCCCTTCGATGATCCGTTCTCGGCCGTTGACGCTGTTCTGCGCGCCCATCCGTTGGGCGGTCAGGCGCAGATGATCCTTGTCGATATTCATTGCGAAGCGACATCCGAAAAAATGGGCATGGGCCATTATTGCGACGGCCGTGCCAGTTTGGTTGTGGGCACCCACACCCACATTCCGACCGGTGATGCTCAGATCCTTCCCGGTGGTACCGGCTATCTGACCGATGCGGGCATGTGCGGCGATTACAACTCGGTGATCGGCATGGAAAAAACCGAACCTATGCGACGGTTCGTCACCGGCATGGGCAAGAACCGTTTCCAACCCGCGCTTGAAGAAGCCACATTGTCGGGTGTGCTGGTCGAGACCGACGACAGGACCGGCCGCGCCACTGCGATCCACATGATCCGCGATGGCGGGCGGTTGCAATCCAGCGGCCCCTAGAGCCACGTGCTTGCGATGGCCGGTTGTGCCCCCCTGCCAAGACGGTCACAGTGACGCTCCAGCGATGAGGATGACGCTTCCGTGCTGAACACGTATCTCGACCTCGGCCAGACGGCCAACGCGTCTATCGCGCTGGGCACGGTTGTCGTGATGTTTATCCTGTTCGTACGCGAAACCTACCCAACCGAAGTGGTGGCGATCGGCGGCGTCGGTTTCTTGTTGGCCACGGGGGTATTGCCCTACAAGGACGGCTTGGCGGTCCTGTCCAACCCGGCCCCCTGGACGATCGCGGCGATGTTTCTGGTGATGGGCGCTCTGGTGCGCACCGGCGCCTTGGAGGCGTTTACCACAAAGGCTCAGAAAGCCGCCGAAAGAAGCCCCAAGCGTGCCATGGGGGGTATTCTGGGCGTCGTGATCCTCGCATCGGCGTTCATGAACAACACGCCGGTGGTCGTGGTGATGCTGCCTCTCTTCGTGCAACTCTCCAAAACCCTGGGCGTGTCGCCGTCCAAGCTGCTGATCCCGCTCAGCTATGCCGCGATCCTTGGTGGCACGCTGACACTGATCGGCACGTCCACCAACCTGCTTGTCGACGGGGTTGCGCGCTCCAAGGGTCTTGCGCCCTTCACCATCTTCGAGGTGACGCCGCTGGCCGTGGTGCTGATCGCGTGGGGCATGTTCTACCTGTGGGCCTTTGGCCGGTATCTGCTGCCCGAACGCACAAGCATGGCGGCCATGCTGTCGGATCGCTCCAAGATGAAGTTTTTTACCGAAGCCGTGATCCCGCCCGACAGCAACCTGATCGGCCGAGAGGTTCTGAGCGTCCAGCTTTTCAAACGCGAGGGCGTGCGGTTGATCGACGTGATCCGGGGCGATGCGTCGCTTCGGCGCAACCTCGAAGGGGTGACCCTGCAAGTGGGCGACCGGGTGGTCCTGCGCACGCAAATCTCCGAACTCCTGAGCTTGCAGAACAATCGCGAACTGCGCCGCGTGGACCAGTTGTCGGCGGTCGAGACGACAACGGTCGAAGTGCTGATCACGCCGGTCTGCAAAATGATCGGACGCCGGCTGGGCGCGATGCGTTTGCGTCGCCGCTATGGCGTCTATCCACTCGCGGTCCACCGGCGGAACCAGAACATCGGACGCCAGCTTGACGATCTGGTGGTGCGCGTCGGCGACACGCTGCTGCTCGAAGGCGCGCCGGAGGATATTCAGCGCATGGCCGACGAACTCAATCTGGTGGATGTCGGCCGGCCGTCTGCACGCGCCTACCGGCGCAGTCACGCGCCCGTGGCGATTGCTGCGTTGGCAGGGTTGGTGATACTCGCGGCCCTTGGCGTCGCGCCCATACTTTCCCTCGCGATCATCGCGGTGGCGATTGTGCTTCTGACGAAATGTGTCGATTCGGAAGAGGCGTTTTCCTTTGTCGAAGGGCAATTGCTGGCGCTTATCTTCGCCATGCTCGCCATCGGGGCGGCGCTGGAAGCGTCGGGAGCGGTCACCCTGATCGTGGAGTCGCTGGCACCCATCCTGACCGACCTGCCGCCCTGGGCCATTGTGTGGGCGATCTATCTGCTGACCAGCGTGCTGACGGAACTGGTCAGCAACAACGCGGTGGCGGTGGTGGTAACTCCGATTGCCATCGGACTGGCACAGACGATGGGGTTCGATCCGCGCCCGCTTGTCGTGGCGGTCATGGTGGCGGCGTCCTGCGCCTTTGCCACGCCCATCGGATACCAGACCAACACGCTGGTCTACGGCCCCGGCGGTTACAGCTTCTCGGATTTTCTGAAGGTCGGCGTGCCGCTCAACCTGAGTGTCGGCATACTTGCGTCCGCCCTCATTCCGATGATCTGGCCGCTCTAGGTCTCCAGCGCCGGTCAGTGAAGTGGTGTCACCGCCGCGTTACCGGCCCGAATACCGCGCGACGAAGCGGTGCAAGATTTGCTGAGGCACGGTCACATCGCTCGCCTGGCACATGGCGATCAGGTCGTCGGCGGTTTCGGGGTCGAAATACCCGCGGTGACGGTAGATCCTGATGCGATCCTCGAACACGTCGCCATCCGCTTCGGGATGAAACTGCGTGGCATAGACGTTCTGTCCATAGCGGATCATCTGATACGGGCACGGATCGGACGCCAGCAAGTGCACGCATCCCTCGGGCAAGGTCTGCACCGCTTCCTTGTGTCCGACAAAGGCATCGAACCGTCCCGGCAATCCCGCCACCAGGGGATCATCCGCACCGGCATCCGTCACCCGACAGGACACCGGCCCGACCGGCTCACCGTAGCGGCGCTTTGAAACCTCGGCACCAAGATGATGGCCGAGAATACCGATGCCATAGCAACACCCCATGAACGGCACGTCCTGTTCGGTGATCTGCGGCATCAGCGACAGGATTTCCGCCTCGATCTTTGCCTCGGTCGCATCTTTGCTGTCCGGTGCGTCCGAGACGCAGCCCGGCCCGCCGCCGACGATCACTCCGGCATAATCGCCAAGCGCAAGATCTTCCGGCAACGGCTCGCGGTCCAGACAGACACGGTGAACCTCGGCGTCCGTCAAACCGCCCTTGGCCAGAAAGGCCGCGTATTCGCCATCGCTGGCATCCGCCTCGGGGCGCAGTTGCAAAAGCAGGAACCGTTTCATGGCAACCGTCATACCCAACCGCCCCCGTCGTGCAAGGCGCAAAACGCGCCCACTTGTTCCCGCCCCGCCTTGTGCGGTAAAGACACGTCCATATCTCCATCAAACGACATTCAGAAAAAGGATCATCATGGCCGGCCATTCCAAATGGGCAAACATCCAACACCGCAAGGGCCGTCAGGACAAGATGCGCGCCAAGCTGTTTTCCAAATTCTCCAAGGAAATCACCGTTGCAGCCAAGATGGGCGATCCCGACCCGGACAAGAACCCGCGTCTGCGGCTGGCGATCAAGGAAGCCAAATCGCAATCCATGCCCAAGGACAACATCGAACGCGCGATCAAGAAAGCGTCCGGTGGCGAGGGTGAGGATTACGAGGAAATCCGCTATGAGGGGTACGGCCCGAACGGCGTTGCGGTGATTGTCGAGGCGATGACCGACAACCGCAACCGTACGGCTTCGACCGTGCGCTCCACGTTCACCAAGAACGGTGGCAATCTGGGTGAAACCGGATCGGTGGGCTTCATGTTCGACCGCAAGGGCGAAGTGACCTATCCGGCAGAGGTGGGCGATGCCGACACGGTGATGATGGCGGCGATCGAAGCCGGCGCCGAGGATGTGGAATCCACCGAGGACGGTCATGTGATCTGGTGCGCGGATACCGATCTGAACGACGTGGCCACCGCGCTGGAAGCCGAGCTCGGTGAATCCGATTCGACCAAGCTGGTCTGGCGCCCGACGACGACTACGGAGCTTGATCTGGATGGCTTGACGTCGCTGATGCGGCTGGTGGATGCGCTGGAAGACGATGACGACGTGCAGCGCGTGACGACCAATTTCGAGGCCTCCGACGAGGTCATGGCGCAGCTTTAGGCGGTTGTTTGGGGGGCCAGCCCCCCAAGCCCCCCGAGGTATTTCAGGCCCAAAGAAACCGGGCTGAAGCTGTCATTGGTCTGTCTCAGATCTGTTTTTCAGGCATTTGCACGACCAGACCGTCAAGCGCGTCGGACACCTTGAGCTGACAGGTCAGGCGCGAGCGCACCGGGTCAGGCTCGAACGCGAAATCGAGCATGTCTTCTTCCATGTCATCGCGGGCGGGCAGCTTTTCCACCCAGTCGGGGTGCACGTAGACATGACAGGTCGAACAGGCGCAGGCGCCACCGCAATCGGCTTCGATGCCGGGGATGTTGTTGTCGCGCGCGCCTTCCATCACGGTCAGACCGTTGGCCACGTCGACGACATGCTCGGTGCCGCCATGCTCGATATAAGTGATCTTTGCCATTCCAGCGCTCTCCGTATCCTGATCGCGGGTATACCTAATCCGGGCCACGCCGGTCTGCCAACCCCTTTCTGGACCGGCGGAGCGGTTGGTCACGTTTTGTGACCTGCGCGGAGGCGGCAGGAGGTGCATGACGCTTGCGCTGAACGGTGCGTGTTCTATATTTGTTCTCATGCAGGTTCTTCCCATCCCCGCCGCCGGCGAACACCGTAACTGGCCCCGCCCGCCCTCGTGTCTCACCGCATCCCAACTGCGCCTGCCGCCCAATGGCGCGCGGATCGCGGTGGCCGGGCTGGTGATCCTGCGACAGCGCCCCGGCACTGCCAAAGGGGTCATCTTTCTCACTCTGGAGGACGAGACCGGCACGGTGAACGTCATTGTCTGGCGCAAGATGTATGAACGCTTCCGTCGCGCGGTAATTGCCGGGCGGATGCTGCGGGTGATCGGACGGGTGCAAAGCGAAGGTGATGTGATTCACGTCATCGCCGAAGAGATCGAGGATATTTCTGCCATGCTGGATCGTCTTTTGGCCACCGGGCCAGAGGCGCTTTCGCCAGTGACGCAAACAGGCTAGACTGCGCCCGAGCAGCAACAGGCAACAGGCGCACAATTCTCGTGACCCCTCTCCCGTCAGTGATCCGGGCTATGTGGGCCGTGGCCTTGGCCGCTCTGTCGGGCTGTGGCGGTTCCTATGGAGACGCGACCCGCAACGCCGTGCCCGATTTCACCTCTGCCCGGATTGCGCCGCCAGCGGGCGTCAGCCCCGAGAGCTGCTGGGTGCGCGATGTGGCGCCTGCCGAGATCGAAACCGTGACCCGCCAGATCGAGGTTGCCCCGGTTCAGACCACGCCGGACGGGCAAGTGATCAACCCGGCGCGCTATCGCACCGAGATCGCGCAGGTGATCGTGCGCGAACGTCAGGAACTGATCTTCGAGACGCCCTGCCCCGATGCGCTGACCCCCGAACTCGTCTCAACGCTTCAACGCGCGCTTGAGGCGCGAGGGCTGTACCGGGGCGCGATCACCGGCACGATGGACGTGCCCACGCGGCTTGCCGTGCGCCGGTATCAAAGCGCCAGCCGCCTGCCCAGCGGATTGCTTTCGATCCAGTCGGCGCGCACGCTGGGTTTGCTCGCGACGCCGCGCGATCAGTTGTAGCGGAGTCGCGGGCAAAGTGAGTCGGACGGTTTGCACCGATGAGTTTGCAAGTTTGCAAATTTACACTTCGCGACGCCACCATTTGCATGAATGAAGGCAGTTTGCAAAACTTTGCAGGTCGATACCGCCTCGTCTGCAAAGTTTTTGCGGCCATCTGCCGCGCGTCCGCGCCAGAGACTTGCCGCGTCGACGCCAGCGCCCTAGGCAAATCACAAATGTCAAACGGAGGAGATCGGGATGGGCTACAAAGAGGTCTATGAACGCTGGAAAGCCGACCCGGAGGGGTTCTGGATGGAGCAGGCGCAGGCGATTGAGTGGAATCGCGCGCCGACGCAGGCACTGACCAAGGCCGGGGACGATCTTTATGAATGGTTTGCGGACGGTCTGACCAACACCTGCTGGAACGCCGTTGACCGCCATGTCGAGGCCGGGCGCGGCGGACAGGTGGCCATCATCCACGACAGCCCGATCACCGGCACATTGCACAAGATCACCTATGCCGAACTGCGCAACCGCGTGGCGCGGCTGGCGGGCGCGCTGCGCGCCAAGGGTATCGAGAAAGGCGACCGCGTCATCATCTATATGCCAATGGTGCCGGAGGCGCTGGAGGCGATGCTGGCCTGTGCACGTCTCGGCGCGATCCATTCAGTGGTGTTCGGCGGCTTTGCGTCAAACGAACTCGCGGTGCGGATCGACGACGCCACGCCCAAGGCGATCATCGCCGCCTCCTGCGGTGTCGAGCCGGGACGCGTGGTGCATTACAAGCCGCTGCTGGATGGCGCGATTGATCGCTCCACCCACAAACCCGACTTCTGCGTCATCTTTCAGCGCGAACAGGAGGTTGCGCGCCTCGAAGAAGGCCGCGATGTCGATTGGCACGGCTTTCAGTACGGCGTGGAACCAGCGGATTGCGTGCCGGTCGAGGGCAACCATCCGGCCTATATCCTCTACACTTCCGGCACCACCGGCGCGCCCAAGGGGGTGATCCGCCACACCGGTGGCCATCTGGTTGCGCTCAACTGGTCGATGAAAAACATCTACAATGTCGATCCGGGCGATGTGTTCTGGGCGGCGTCGGATGTGGGTTGGGTCGTCGGGCACAGCTATATCTGCTATGCGCCCCTGATCCACGGCAACACCACCATCGTGTTCGAGGGCAAGCCCGTGGGCACACCGGATGCCGGCACATTCTGGCGGGTGATCGCCGATCACAAGGTGCGCAGCTTCTTTACAGCGCCCACAGCATTCCGTGCCGTCAAGCGCGATGATCCGAAAGGCGAGTTCGTCAAGAAATACGACATCTCAAGCCTCAATGCGATCTACCTCGCGGGCGAGCGCGCCGATCCCGACACGATTGAATGGGCGATGAAGGTCAGCGGCAAGCCGGTTTACGATCATTGGTGGCAAACCGAAACCGGCTGGACCATCGCAGGCTATCCGGTCGGGATCGAAAAACTCCCGGTGAAGATTGGATCACCGGCGGTGCCGATGCCCGGCTATGACGTGCATATCCTCGACGAGGCGGGCCATCCTGTGAAGGCGGGCGAATTGGGTGCGATCGCGATCAAACTGCCTTTGCCACCCGGCGCCTTGCCGAACCTGTGGAGTGCCGAGGAGCGGTTTCGGAAATCATACCTGTCGCACTTTCCCGGCTATTACGAAACCGGGGACGCAGGCATGATGGACGAGGACGGATACCTTTACATCATGGCGCGCACCGATGACGTGATCAACGTCGCCGGCCACCGCCTGTCGACCGGCGGCATGGAAGAGGTGTTGGCCGGACATCCGGATGTGGCCGAATGTGCCGTCATCGGCGTGAGCGACCAGTTGAAAGGTCAGCTGCCGATGGGGTTTGTCTGCCTGACGTCCGGTGTCACCCGCACGCATGAAGACATCGTCAAGGAATGTGTGACGCTGGTGCGCGAAAAGATCGGACCCGTGGCCGCTTTCAAGCTGTGCGCGGTTGTGGATCGTCTGCCCAAGACCCGTTCGGGCAAGATCCTGCGGGCGACGATGGTCAAGATCGCGGATAGCGAGCAGTTCAAGCCGCCTGCGACGATTGACGATCCGGCCATTCTGGACGAGATCAAAACCGCGTTGCAGCGGCTGGGATACGCCAATTCCTGATCGGTGCTGGCACACGAAAAAAGGGGCGTCCGGCAGGACGCCCCTTTGTCATGTCAGTGAAACCGCTGCTTACTCGGTTTCGGTGATGGACAGGGCCACGAACCGCGGATCGCCACCCCGGCGTACCAGCAGCAAGATCGACTTGCGGCCCGCCTCGCGCGCCTCATCGATCCGGTCTTCCAGATCGCCGAATGCCAGAACCTGAGCCTGACCGGCTTCGGTGATGACATCACCGGCACGCAGACCTTTTTCAAAGGCTTCAGACGTTTGATCGACATCCATGACCGCCAGCCCCTTGGCGCTGTCTGGCAGCTCCAGTTGCTCGCGGATCTCCGCGTTGAGCGGGCTGAGCGTGAGGCCCATCAGGTCCATGCTCGAAGACGCGCCATCCTCGTCCAAGGTCTGTGCTGCCGGAACGGCTTCGGCCTCTTCGCGGCGACCGAGCGTCACAAGAAGTGTCTGCGTCTCACCATTGCGGTTGATCACGACGCGCACGGCCTTGCCGACGGCGGTGTTGCCAACCTGACGGACCAAGCCGCGCGTATCCTCTACATCCACACCATCAAAGCTGAGAATGACATCGCCCGCTTCGAGACCCGCTTCCATCGCCGGACCTTCGGGAACGTCGGACACCAAAGCGCCCTTGGCGGCTTCAAGCCCCAGCGCGTCGGCCACATCGTCGGTCACGTCCTGAATGCGCACGCCCAGCCAGCCGCGGCGGGTTTCGCCGAATTCCTTGAGCTGGTCGATCACCCGCGTCACCACGTTCGATGCCATCGAGAACCCGATCCCGATCGAGCCGCCATTGGGCGACAGGATCGCGGTGTTCACGCCGATCACGTCGCCATCCATGTTGAACAACGGGCCACCGGAGTTCCCCCGGTTGATGGCGGCATCGGTCTGGATGTAGTCGTCATAGGTGCCGCTCAGCGCGCGGTTACGGGCGGACACGATGCCGGCCGAGACGGAAAAGCCCTGCCCCAGCGGGTTGCCCATCGCCATAACCCAATCGCCAACACGCGCGGTGTCGCTGTCGCCGAAGTTGACAAAGCCCAGCGGCTCTTCGCTTTCGACCTTGAGCAGTGCGATGTCGGTGTTGGGGTCGGTGCCGATGATGGTCGCGGGCAGTTCGAACCCGCCGAAAAACTCGATGAGGATTTCATCGGCGCCTTCGATGACGTGGTTGTTGGTGACAACATAGCCGTCTTCAGAGATGACAAAGCCCGAACCCAGCGCTGAGGACCGGCGCGGCCGGTCGCCCTGGCCACCACGGTCCTGGAATTCACGGAAGAAATCCTCGAACGGCGATCCGGGCGGGACGATGCCTTGCGGGCCGGTGCGCCCTGCAACCGTGGTCGAGGTGGTGATGTTGACAACCGCCGGGCTGATCTTGTCCGCAAGATCGGCAAAGCTCTCCTGCGACTGGGCGCTCAGCGATTGCGCCATGATAAGTATCATCGAAAGCGAGGCCAGCCAGAACATGCGCAGCGGCGTCGTCCGGTCCCGTTCGAATGTTGTTGCCTGTGTGGTCAAGGGAAGCTCCTTCGTCATTGGTGACGGGTCTGGCCCATCACCTGCGTTTTGATGCGCCCAATGTAGGTGCGCTGACGCAACACGCAATTAAGAATGTCACAGTTCAAGCGGATGTGAGTTGATCGTGAATTTCCACGCCATGTCACGCGGGGTCAAAACAGCCGCAGCACCCACAAGATCGCGATTCCGGCGGCGATTGCGCTGATTCCGACGAGACGTCGCATATCAATCGGCATGTCCCGCACCGAAGCCAGCATACGCTCCACAAGCGAAGGGGCCAGCGCATAGGCCAGCCCCTCGATGATCAGAACAAGTGCGAGTCCGGAAAGGATCGTTTCGATCAATTGGTCGCGTCCTCATTCGACGGCGCGTTCTGCTCTTCCTGCTGCTCTTCGAGAAGCCTGCGTTCAGCTTCGGGCAGGTCGGGGGAAATCTCGCTTTCCGGCGCCATTTCGCGCAGCTGCTCGATATCGAAATCCTCGACAGCGACCTTGCCTAAACCATCGGCACGGATCACGTCGAACATCTGACCCAGGAAGCCGCTCTCGGGTGAGAAGACCAAGGTTGAATTGTCCTTGTTCAGCGACTTTTCCATCGCAGAGAGCGACCGGTAGAAGGCGAAGAACTCGGGATTGTTCCCAAAGGCCTGCGCATAGATCCGGTTGCGTTCCGCATCCGCCTCACCGCGGGCGATCTCAGCCTCGCGCTCGGCGCTCGAGACAGTTTCCACCACGGTTCTGTCCGCCGCCGCGCGCACACGTTGCGCCGCTTCGTTACCGCGGGCGATCTCGTCCGCAGCCTCGCGCTCACGCTCGGCCCGCATCCGTGCAAAGGTCGCATCGAGGTTCTGTTGCGGTAGGTTGGTCTGCTTCAAGCGAACGTCCACGATCTCAAGACCGAGACCGGCCGCACTGGTGCGGGCCTGCGCACGGATACGCAATGCCAGATCACGACGCTCAGGCGACAGGATCGTGTCGGATGTCACCTGATCGGCACCCAGAACTTCGCGGATCTGGGCGTTCAGGACCGATGACAGGCGGTCTTCGGCAACCCGGATACCCCCCACGCCAACCGCCTGACGGAACTGCACGACATCGGCGATCCGGTAGCGGGTGAAGGCATCGACCACCAAACGGCGGTCATCGGATGGTGTGACCTCGATCGCGTCGGTGTCGAGCGACAGAATACGGGAATCGTAGCGCACAACCTCTTGAATGATCGGAAGTTTGAACCCCAAGCCGGGTTCATCGACGACCTGCTTGATCTGGCCAAATTGCAGCACGAGGGCGTTTTCGCGTTCATCAACGATATAGATCGACGACAGAAAGCCCACGAGTGCAAGAACGCCGACCGGCAAAAGAAAAGCAGCTTTACGCATCAGTTCGACCCTCCTGTTTCGGTCTGACCGGACCGGCGCAATTCGTTGAGCGGCAGGTAGGGCAAGACACCCTGCCCGGATGCGTCTCCGCTCGTCTCGTCTAGCAGGATCTTGTCCATGTCACCCAATGTCCGTTCGATTGTTTCAAGGTAGAGGCGGCGCTGCGTGACTTCGGGTGCCTCGTTGAATTCCTGTGATACGGCGATAAAGCGGCTGGCTTCACCGATGGCTTCGTTGACGACCTGCGCTCGATACGCTTCGGCCTCCTCGAGAATCTGAGCACCCGAACCACGCGCCTCGGCGAGAACGCGGTTTGCATAGGCGTCGGCCTGACGCTGCAACCGGTCACGTTCCTGCTCGGCGGCCTGAACTTCGCGGAACGCGTCGATCACTTCGCTGGGCGGGTCCGCAGTGTCGAGGTTGACCCGCACAATGCTGATTCCGCTTTCATATTCGTCAAGCGTCGCCTGAATATTCTCGCGCGCGGTGTCGGCGATCAGGCCGCGATCGCGGTTGAGGATCGGTGCAAGGTTGGTGGCCGCGATGATCTCGCGCATCACAGCCTCCGAGACCGCCTGCACCGTGACCTGCGGGTCGCGCAGATTGAACAGCAGCTTGGCCGGATCGCTGATGTTCCAGACCACCTGGAAATCGATGTCGACAATATTGGCGTCCGTCGTGAGCATCAGGCCATCACCGCCAGCGCTGCCGCGACTGCCGATGTTCTCGGTCCGCTCGGACGTGACGTTGACCACTTCGGCGGTCACGAACGGCCAGGGTGCGAAGTTCAGACCCGGATTGCCGGTGGAGGAAAATTCGCCAAGGAACAGTTCGACCGACTGTTCTTCGGGGCGCACCGTGTAAAAGCTCGAAAAGGCCCAAAGCGCCACGGCCAGCAGAACGGCGATGCCGATCGTGCCGCGCGTCAGCTTGAACCCGCCGCCGCCGCCTCCGCCAGACCCGTTGGGGCCGCCGGTGCCACCGCGACCGCCCATGAGAACCCGGAGACGCTCCTGGCCCTTTTTCATCAGTTCGTCGATTTCCGGGATCTGCGGCTGGTTGTCTTCGGGGCGTCGACCGCCGCCACCACGCGGACGATCGTCCCCACGGTCATCACCACCTCTGCCGCCGCCGCCCCACGGGCCGCCACTGTTGCCTGCCATCTGGTCTTTTCCCCTCTCGGAAGTCATCTTTGGTGTGTTTCAATCTCTAAGCTGTGTGTAATTGTCGGAAATTCAAGCTGTGCGCGTTGGTTTGCGCATCGTCACTATCTCTTCCGACATGGTCGGGTGAACGGCGACCGTGCGGTCGAAATCCTCCTTGGTCGCCCCCATCTTTACCGCAATTCCCGCCATCTGGATCATTTCACCTGCGTTCGGAGCGACGATGTGGCAGCCCAGAACCTTGCGGGTTTCCACGCTGACCACCAGTTTCATCAAAACGCGATCCGGCTTTTCGGCAAATGCCGTCTGCATCGGGCGAAACGACGTGCAGTACACCTCAATCGGCTCCTGATCGCGTGCAGCTTCCTCGCTCAGACCCACGGTGCCGAATTCGGGCTGCGTAAACACCGCCGACGGAATCAGCGTGTGATCAATCGGCGTCGGGTTGCCGTGGAAGACCGTTTCAACAAACGCCATGCCTTCGCGGATCGCGACTGGCGTCAGGTTCACGCGGTCGGTGACATCGCCGATGGCATAAATCGAGGGCACGCCGGTCTGGCTATATTCGTCAACTTCGATCTGCCCCGCACGCCCCAGAGATACCCCAAGCGATTCAAGACCCAGATCATCAGAGTTGGGTTTGCGGCCTGTGGCAAACATCACCACGTCAAAATCGGTGACCGTGCCGTTGGTTGCCTTGACCCGAACCGGCCCGCCACCAGCGGTGTCCCTGGTCGTGCCACCATATTGGACGTCCTCGACAGGGCCGCCCATGTCGTCGCCCATGACGTCGGCAACACGGTGCATTTCGACGATGTTCGTGCCGGTGTGCAGGTCGATGCCGTTTTCGCACATGGAATTCGCGATCAGACCGCGTGCTTCCTCATCAAAGCCGCGCAGAATTTGCGCGCCCCGGTAATACTGCGTCACCTCGACGCCCAGACCGTTAAGAATACACGCAAATTCACAGGCGATATATCCGCCGCCAACGATCAGGATCGACTTGGGCAATTCCTTCAGATGAAAGATGTCGTCTGATACGATGCCCAGATCCGCATTGTCCATTTCGGGTCGCATCGGCCGGCCGCCAGTTGCGATCAGAATGTGCTTGGCCGTCACCGTCTCACCCGTCGAGAGCGTGACCGTGTGGGGATCTTTCAGGCGCGCGCGGGCATCATAGGTGGTGACACCGGACCCGGACAGCAGCTTGCGATAAACCCCTTCGAGCCGGTCCAGCTCGGCGTTGAGGCGTTTGGAAAAAGCGGGCCAGTCGAATTGTCCGGCTGTCATGTTCCAGCCATAGCTCGCGGCCTCGTTGGCCATTTCGCTATAACCGCTGGCAAACACCATAAGCTTCTTGGGGACGCATCCCCGGATCACGCAGGTGCCGCCGTACCGGTCTTCCTCGGCCAACGCGACCTTGGCGCCTGCCTCGCCTGCCGCGACGCGGGCCGCACGAACGCCACCCGATCCGCCCCCTATGACAAAAAGATCATAGTCGAACTCGCTCATGGTCTGCTCCTTAGATCGTCGCGCAGAGCTATTTCACAGGCAACCCTGGAAGGCCAGACGGAGAGGGCAGAGAATCCGCGCCAAAGGCTCGTGAGCCGCCGGAGTGCCAGCCAAATCGAGCAGGTGAGCGATGTTCAATCGCCAAGGTCCGAGAATAGATTGTCGCCCTCGACAAGGTTGATCCGGTCCTCGCTGACAGTGCCTTCGTTGATGTCGCGCATTTCGACCCGGCCATCGCCGTAGCCGATGATCACCTTGTCGCACAGGTCGATGAACAGACCGTTCTCGACCACGCCCGGCATTTGATTGAGCGCCATCGCGAGTTGTCGGGCGTTGCCGATTCGGCTCAGATGCAGATCGAGAATGTGATTGCCCTCGTCGGTTCGGAAGGGTTTGTCACCGTTCATGCGCAACGTGATCTTGCGGCCCATCACATCCGCTGACACCAAAAGTTCTTCCACCAGCATCTGTGTCGTGGTCCAACCGAACGGGATCACCTCGATCGGGAGCGGAAACGCTCCGAGCGTGCCCACTTCCTTTGCAGCGTCGGCGATGATCACCACCTCTTCACTGGCGGCCGCGACGATTTTTTCCTGCAACAACGCGCCGCCACCGCCTTTGATCAGGTTCAGATTGGCGTCGAATTCATCCGCGCCGTCGATGGTCAGGTTCAACGTTTTCGCTTCGTCCAGAGTGATAACCTCGATCCCGACATCGCGCGCCAATTCCGCAGTGCGCGTCGAGGTCGGCACTCCCTTGATGCGCAAGCCGTCATCGCGCACCCTCTCGCCCAGATGGCGCACCAGCCAGGCCGCTGTCGAGCCGGTGCCCAATCCAACGCGCATTCCGTCCTCGACCAGGTCGGCGGCACGTTTCGCGGCGACATACTTGGCCTTGTCGATGGGCGACAGTTCTCCGGTCATGGGACAGCTCCTTGGGCAGTTCTGGCCGTCTTATAGGCGCTCGTGACGCAAGGGGCGAGACCGAATTGCAAAAGACGCGCGGCTAAGGCGGACCGCCATTGACAGGCGGCTTCTACGGAGGTGCGACCGGTGCGCGCGGTGCCGCGACAGTCCCAGGACGCTTGTCCCCCTCGACAGGCGCGCCCTGAGGCGGAAGAATGGTCGTCACCACCGGCGGCACGTCAGGCCACATCACCGGTTTGGCAAAAGCAAGCTGTGGCAGGACAGCCCAGGCGAGAACTGTCAGCGCGGCGGCAAGCCACGCCAGGATGTCGGTATTGGTCGTCATGATCGCCCCCAAGGCAAGTAACATTGCCCCATCCTGACCAGAGATCGGTAAACACTCCGTTAAACTGACCCTTATTCTGTCCGACGCGCCCTCCAACCCGACATGGTCTAGCCAAACCCACCCAAGACCTGCTCTATGCAATCCGATAAGGAGTACGGATCACCGATGTTTCTGTCTGTTTTCGATATGTTCAAAGTGGGCATCGGCCCGTCGTCGTCGCACACGATGGGCCCGATGGTTGCTGCGGCACGGTTTCTGGACCGTTTGCGCGCCGCCCCGTTCAGCGCGTCCGGCGTCAATGCGACACTGCATGGATCGCTGGCTTTTACCGGCGTCGGGCACGCCACGGATCGGGCCACCATTCTCGGGCTGGCCGGCTTTGTTCCCGAAACCTATGACCATGCCCACGCCGAAGCGACGCTGGCGCGCATCAGGGAGACGAGATCCATCCATCCCGACGGGCTCGACCCGCTTGGATTTGATCCCGAAACTGACCTGCGTTTCGATTTCGGCCCCAATCTGCCCGGCCATGCCAACGCAATGATCTTGCGCGCGACCGACAAGCAGGGCGACGTGATCGCGCAGGAAACCTATTTCTCCATCGGCGGCGGCTTTGTGATGACCGAGGCGGAACTGGCCGCCGGCAAGGACACCGACGATGGCCCGCCGGTGCCCTATCCGTTCAAGTCGGCAGCCGACATGCTGCGGATGGCGTCGGAGTCGGGCCTGACGATTGCCGGGATGAAACGCGCAAACGAGTTGTCGCGGCGCAATGCATCGGCTCTCGACGACGGCATCCAGCGATTGTGGACGGTGATGAACGAATGCATCGACCGAGGGCTCGAGACCGGTGGCATCCTGCCCGGCGGCCTGTCGGTGAAACGTCGGGCCAAAGGAATTCACGACAAGCTGCTGGCCGAACGCGGCCTGAACCAAAGCCCGCCTCACACGATCAATGACTGGATGAGTGTCTATGCAATGGCCGTCAACGAGGAGAATGCGGCCGGAGGCCAGGTGGTGACTGCGCCAACAAACGGAGCCGCTGGAGTTGTTCCGGCGACGATCCGCTACTGGCTCGACCACGTTCCGGGCGCGACCAAGGCGCGGATCCCCGAATTCCTGCTGACAGCCGCGGCGATTGGCGGGCTGGTGAAATTCAACGCATCCATCAGCGGTGCCGAGGCCGGCTGCCAGGCCGAAGTCGGCAGCGCCAGCGCGATGGCCGCGGCAGGTATTTGCGCCGTCATGGGCGGAACGCCGGAACAAATTGAAAACGCGGCGGAAATCGCGCTTGAACACCACCTCGGGATGACCTGCGATCCGGTCAAGGGCTTGGTTCAGGTGCCCTGCATCGAGCGCAACGGGCTGGGTGCGATCAAGGCCGTTTCGGCCGCCAGCCTCGCGCTGCGGGGCGATGGCTCGCATTTTGTGCCGCTCGATTCGGCGATCGAAACCATGCGTCAGACCGGTATGGACATGCACGAAAGATACAAGGAAACGTCGCTGGGCGGGTTGGCCGTCAACGTCCCGAATTGCTGAAAGCGCCGAAAATCACAGACATTTTCAACGCCGGGATCATCCGTTAAATTTGCACAAAGGAGAGCGTTGACAGGCTGACACAACCAAGGGTAGCGTTTCGCAATGACCGAAGACCGCCCCATCCTAGGCATCCTGTTGATGCTCGGTTTCTGCATCGCAGCCCCCGTCGGTGATGCGTTGGCCAAAATCCTGTCGGAACAGGTGTCACTCGGGCAGTTGTTGTTCGTGCGCTTCGGCGTGCAGGCGGTTGTCCTGATCCCGATTATCGCCATGACAGGCCGCGCCTGGCGCATGTCGGGACGGGTGCTGTCCCTGACCTTCCTGCGCACGATCATGCACATGGCCGGGATCGGCATGATGGTCACGGCGCTTATTTATCTTCCCTTGGCCGATGCCGTCGCGATCGCTTTTGTCATGCCCTTCATGATGCTCCTCCTTGGCCATTACGTTCTCGGAGAGGTGGTTGGCACGCAGCGACTGGTTGCCTGTGCGGTCGGCTTTGCGGGCACGCTGCTGGTGGTGCAGCCCTCGTTCCAGCAAGTCGGCTGGCCCGCTCTCCTGCCGTTGGGGGTCGCGTTGAATTTCTCGTTCTTCATGCTGGTGACGCGTCGGATCGCCAAGGAGACCGATCCCATCGGGCTTCAGGCGGTCTCTGGCGTCATGGCCATCGCAATCCTGACACCGGCGATGTTTTTCCTGCCCACCACAGCGCTGCCGCTGCTGGAATGGAATACAGGCGTGGGGGCTGCGGCCTGGCTTCTTCTTGTGGCGATCGGCCTCTCCGGCACGCTCGCGCATCTGTTGATGACATGGTCGTTGCGCTATGCGCCATCGGCGACGCTGGCGCCGATGCAATACCTCGAAATTCCGGTCGCGACGGTCGTCGGCTTTGCGGTATTCGGCGATCTGCCCAACGGACTGGCAACGATTGGCATCACTGTCACCATCGCGTCGGGCCTTTATATCGTCTTCAAGGAACAGGCCACCAGCCGCCGCAGCGTGCCAGAGCCTCTTGCAACAACACCCGCTGGGACACCGGCAGAATAATCAGCATCCCCGGATCGCGCATCGTCAGGCGCACGGCGCCTTCTGCCTCGTTCGACGTACCCGTTCGCGTGACGGGCGACATGGTCAATCCGTCAATGGGCCAGCGCAGCCCGGTCGAGGTGCCTTGCACTGCACGCATGGGATAAAGCGACACGCGGGTGCCCGACCTCAGCGGCAGGTCGAGCTTCGGCGGCAGATGTGCGACCACGTCCTGTGCGCCAACCAGAACAACGGCGCGGTGGTGGTGGCGCGCCAGAACCGTCATCGCCGCCAGCAAGTGATCCACCTGCCCGCCGAGGAATCCGATACCGATCACCAGGGGGGCGTCAATCGAGCGCAAGGCTTTGTCGAAATCGGTGCTGTCCTGTTCTTCGATACGGTGCACGCGATCAGAGGCGATGGCGTTGCGCGTGGCGTCGGACACCGAATCCAGGTCGCCAATTAAAGCGTCCGGCAATCGCCCAGCGGCGCGCAACCAGTCAGCGCCGCTATCGGCAGCGACCACGCAGTCCACGTCGTTCAATATCGCGCAAAGCTGGGCATTGTCGCCAACCGCGCCACCAACCAGTAAAACAGGCGTGTTCGAGAAAACAATCGCGTCATTCATGGCCGATTAATGGCGAATTGCGAAACAAACCACAATCAGGCCATGAAATGATACCGTCAAAGGCACAGATTCGATACGCTTTGGTCTTGGTAAACGTGCTAGCAAGACGGTCGCAGAGTTTTGGAAAGCGGGTGTTGTTATGATCAGTTCCAACAAGATACTTACGGTATCCTATGGCACATTTTCATGTACGCTCGAAGGGTTTGATCGCTCGTTCGACACCATGAAGGCGATTGCGGAGTATTTTCGCGATCTGGCACAGGACGACCGGTATTTCGGGGCCGAACCGCCAACCCCTGACGCCGAAATGCTCGCCCGGATTGCCGAGCGCGAGATCGAACGCCGGGTCGAGGCCCGGTTTGAAAAGGGAAGTCTGGTTTTGCGCCCGACGGACGACGCCGAGCCGCCGCATGGGGATGTCGCGCCGGAGCAGTCATCGGATGCAAGCACCGTGGACGCGACAGCCGGAGCGACTGCCATTGCTTCGGCTGTCGCGAACACATCCGGGTTGGACATGGAGACTGAGGACGCGCCGACAGCGGATGACGACATAGCCGCTGAGGAAAACATCGTCGCCCTATCGCTGGATGATTCCGAGCCTGACGGTGCCGATCTTGACGGTGCCGAACTCGAAGACACGGAGATCGACCTCTCCAGCCTCGACATTACCGACGAGTCTGACGATGTTGATCTGGACGCGCCGATGCTGACGTCGCAAGAGGACCTTCCCGAAGAATTGAGCCTGGACGATCTCATCGCCGCACAGACCGCGATGGCGCGAAAGGCCGACGCCGAACTGCTGGACGACACCGCTCCCACACCCATCGCCGCTGATAGCGTGGCTGACAAGTTGCAACGCATCCGCGCGGTTGTCGCGTCCCGCTCGCAGGAAGAGCCGGAATACACCGAAGACGAACATGCCATGTCCGGCCCGGACGGCGATGGCAATGCGGAAAACGACGCCATCGAGATGGAGCGCGATCTTCCCGGCTTTGATCCGGAAGACGACACCACCGAGGACCAGGAATCACCGGTCGCAGAGCTCGACGACACCGGCGACAACCTTTTCACCGACACCATCGCTGCGCTGGTGAACGACCGGATTGAAGAGGAAGACAGCGACGAGGACCAAATCCTGCCCGACGTGGCATATGACGACGACGAAGCGGATGCCTCTGGCGACGTGGCCCCGGATAGTCAGGCCGAGGATACGCAAGCCGAGATAGAGGTTCTGCGCGCCAAGATTGCAGAACTCGAAGCGCAGGCCGCCGCTGCGTCCGAGCAGAGCATTCCTGACACCGAAGAGCCCGAGACTTTGGAAACCGAAGAGCCGGAAACTCCGGACTCCTCCGAAGACGACACCAGCCCTCTCGTCGCGCGTGTCAGCAAGGCCAAGCGCAGCGATGTGGACGCCGCCCTCGCCGCCGGGACGATCGAAGAATACGATGACGAAGATGACGACACCGAAACGGCGTCTGAAGCCCCGTCCGTGTCCGGTGCGCAGGACAGTACCCTCTCGGCCGAGCAGGAAGCGGAACTGGCGCGTGAACTCGCGGAGTTGCAGGCCGAGATTGACGAGGACGACGACTGGAACTTCGACGAGGACGACGATACCCGTGCCGATACGTCAGAGTTCGAGAACGATGATCTGGACGACCTTGAAGACGAGGCCGACGCCAATATCCGCAAGGCGGTCAAGATGACCAGCCCCGGTCGCGCGATGTTGACCGACACCCCGATCGAAGAAGACGACACCTCCGTTGATCGCTTGATCGACCAGGCCGAAACCGAAATGGACGAACCCGAAGGCAATCGCCGGCGCAGCGCCATTGCGCATCTGCGCGCCGCCGTCGCCGCGACCAAGGCCGACCGGCTGCTGGGTCGGGGCAAGAAGGTCAAGGACGAGGAAGAGCCCTACCGCGAGGATTTGGCCGACGCGGTTCGCCCACGCCGCCCCACGGTCGCACAGGCACGCTCCGAACGCCCGGCGCCGGTCCGCCCTGCACCGCTCAAACTGGTGGCCGAGCAGCGCGTGGACGTCGAAACGGCGACATATGGCGTGACCCCGGTCCGTCCGCGCCGCGTGTTGCGCAGTGCCGACGCAATGGAGCCTTCGGAGGGAATGGATATTTCGGATGACGCAGGCTTTGCCGAATTCGCAGAAGGAGCGGGTGCACATACATTGCCCGAACTGCTCGAAGCCGCGGCCTCGTACATGTCGTTCGTCGAAGGCCGCGATCAATTCTCGCGCCCTCAACTGATGACCAAACTGCTTCAGGCCGAAGGCGAAGCCAGTTCCCGGGAAGAACGCTTGCGCAGCTTTGGCCAATTGCTGCGCGACGGCAAAATCGAAAAGAAAGGGGGCGGACGGTTCACTGCCTCCGACAGTATCGGCTTCAAGCCGAGTTCCCGCGCCGCCGGATAAAAACGACCGGGAAAAGATGAGGAAAAGGGGCCAGCCGGCCCCTTTTTTTTCGCTGTCCCTATCGCCGGCCCTGAAGGCCAGCCCCGTGAAAGCGCTTGAGTTGGCGCGAACATGCCACATAGGGCATAGCCAAGTCTCATGTCATCATGAACCCGTCTCGTTGCCTGATCACAATCATACAGGGGAGGAAACACCATGCCAGACTATTTCGAAACGCCGCGCGAACGTCTGTTTCTACCCTTCCTTTCCAGCTTCTACGCCAGCTTCGCCCAGCCCGTAGGATGGCTTGCGTTCCGTATCATCATCGGCGGTTTGTTCATGCTGGAAGGATGGCAGAAGATTCAGCGTCCGATGGCGCAAGCCGGGTTTGTCGAAATGATCGGCTTTGCACCGGGCTGGTTCTTCTCGCCATTGCTCGCGTTTGTGAACTTCTTTGGCGGCTTGCTGATCGTCATCGGTTTTCTGACGCGTCCGGCAGCTCTGGCAAGCGCGCTGGTATTGCTGACAACGTATTGGTTTCACGTCACGCACCCGTATGGCGACGCATTTCTCACACAAGAGGGTATCGCGTATCTGAATGAGAATAAGGACTTGCTGACGCCCGCCGGTCAGAGGCGTTTGCTGACAGATGGTGGCGCGGCGTTTTTGGCAGGGCCGACCGGTGTGCAACTCAAGGCCGAATGGACTTCCTTGTTCTGGACGGCGGGTGCGGCCCTGATCGCAGCCTTTGGCGGTGGCGCGTTTTCCGTCGACCGGCTCTTGATGCGCAAGGAGTTCTGACCGCTCCGAAACTGTCAGAGCGTGTCCTATTCCTCGGCGTCTGGATCGGGCTGTCCGATCCCCTTGAAGACAAATTTGAACGGCAGCGCCCAGACGACCCCGAGCGCGACGTAAACCACAAGCTCCAGCCAGAACGGGGGGCGGTCAAGCCAGTTGAGCACCGTCACGCAGGCAATCACATAGAGCGGCAGGCCGACAAGCAGGATCACAAGAGACCACCGTCTGCGCGCCTTGTAACTCAATGCCATATCCACCCTTTCCAGTTCAATCTGCGAAGGGATCGGTGACGAGGATCGTGTCGTCCCGTTCCGGTGAGGTGGAGAGTAGCGCGACCGGACAGTCGATCAATTCCTCGACCCGGCGCACGTATTTGATCGCTTCGGCGGGCAACTCCGCCCAGGAGCGCGCGCCTTCGGTGGACTGGCTCCAGCCGGGCATTTCCTCGTAGATCGGCGTGCAGCGCGCCTGTTGATCGGCCGCAGTCGGCAGATAATCCAGCCGCGTGCCATCGAGATCGTAGGCAACACAAATTTTCAGCGTTTCGAACCCGTCAAGCACATCGAGCTTGGTCAGCGAGATGCCATTGACGCCCGAGGTGGCGCAGGTCTGGCGCACGAGGCAGGCATCGAACCAGCCGCAGCGCCGCTTGCGCCCGGTGGTGGTGCCGAACTCATGGCCCCGCTCGCCCAGCCTTTGACCATCCTCGTCGTCCAGTTCGGTGGGAAACGGCCCCTCACCCACTCGCGTGGTGTAGGCTTTGACGATGCCCAGGACATATTCAATCGCTCCGGGCCCAAGACCCACGCCGGTGGCGGCCTGACCGGCGATCACGTTGGACGATGTCACGAACGGGTAGGTGCCGAAATCAATATCGAGCAACGCGCCTTGCGCGCCCTCGAACAGGATGCGCTTGCCAGCTTTGCGTTTTTCGTTCAGCACCTTCCAGACAGGTGCCGCGAAGGGCAGGATATGCTCCGCGATCTCGGTCAGTTGCGCCAGCAGCCCGTCGCGGTCAACCGGTTCGAACCCCAGCCCTTTGCGCAATGGATCATGGTGCTGCAACGCGCGGTCCACACGAGCTTCGAGCGTCGCCCGATCGGCCAGATCGGCCACCCGGACCGACCGCCGGCCCACCTTGTCCTCATAGGCCGGCCCGATGCCGCGCCCGGTGGTGCCGATCTTGGTGCCCTTGCTCGCGGCCTCTTCGCGTGCACGGTCCAGTTCGCCGTGAATCGGCAGGATCAGCGGTGTGTTCTCGGCAATCATCAAAGTCTCGGGCGTGATCTCGACACCCTGTTCGCGGATGGTGGCGATCTCGCGCATCAGGTGCCACGGGTCGAGCACAACACCGTTGCCAATGACCGACAGCTTGCCACCGCGCACCACGCCGGATGGCAGCGCGTGCAGCTTGTAGACCTTGCCGTCAATGACCAGCGTATGGCCCGCGTTGTGGCCACCCTGAAAGCGGCAGATCACATCGGCACGCTCCGACAGCCAGTCCACGATCTTGCCCTTGCCCTCGTCGCCCCACTGCGCGCCCACGACCACTACATTCGCCATGTTGGAGACCTTTGTCCTGAATTTCGATATGCAAACCCGCGCCCGTATAACGCCCGAAGGCAACAGGCGAAACCTCTTAAGTGACGCGCCCTCTGGACAGATGCGCGCCATTCGGGCCATCTGCCGGCCGGAGCGACACCGGTACGACAACAAGGGCCACATCTCATGGGATTTCTGCTTCGCTGGCTGTTTGCCTTTGCCCTCATTGCGGCGACCTATAACCCGACGCCTTACAATTTCACCCGTTGGGCGATGACGGATGGGCAAGAGCGTCTCTCTGTGACGGTGCTCGCCGGTTTGATCCTGCTGGTCGCATATGTCGTCTACCTGCGCGCCACGCTGCGCTCGATCGGGGCGCTTGGCATGGTGTTGGTTCTGGCGCTGGTGGGTGCGCTGCTCTGGGTGTTGTTCGATATCGGACTGCTCGATTTGCAAAACCGCGACCTCAGCGTCTGGATCGGCATCATGGCGCTCGCCACCGTACTGGGAATCGGTCTCAGCTGGTCCATCGTGCGGCGCAAGCTGTCGGGACAGGCGGATGTCGATGACGTTGACGAATGACACCGCGATCAGCCACCGCATCACGGGTTGCGCGGCGCGCCCAATGTCCCTAGATAGCCCCCATTGAACCAAGGCATCCGGGACAGTCATGGAAAACGTCGTTCTCATCATCCACCTTCTCCTCGCGCTTTCGCTGATCGGCGTCGTGCTGCTCCAGCGCTCTGACGGTGGTGGTCTTGGGGCGATGGGCGGCGGTGGCGGCGGCTCTGTCAGCGCGCGCAGCAAGTCGACCGGGCTTGGCAAGCTGACCTGGATTCTGGCGATAGCGTTCATTTGCACGTCCATCGCGCTCACGGTGATTGCGGCGCAGAACGCGTCCGGGTCCTCGATCATGGATCGTCTCAGCCCCAGTAGCGGCAGCGCGACCGAGGAAAGCAGCGACGAGATCGACACAGACGGTCTCTTGCCTCCGCCAAGCTCGATTGATCCCAACATGCCGCTCGTGCCCAGCGCGGACTGAGGCAAATCAGCCGGCTCAGGTGCGGTTGTTCAAACTGCTGCGCTTTTCTTGAAAGAACGAAGCCTTGGGGGCTACAATCCCTTGAGGCGCTTAAATCACACCCAACATCATCTGGGGCGCGGCTTGCCTTTTGCATCCGAATCCCTTACCGGTCAAATCCCGTGATACTGCGCAGTTTACGCCGCGCGGTTCGCCTGATTTGCAGACATATCGCGGGAGAGTTCACCCTATGGCACGCTTTATCTTCATCACGGGCGGCGTGGTGTCCTCTCTTGGCAAAGGTCTGGCCTCTGCCGCCCTTGGCGCGCTGTTGCAAGCGCGTGGCTTTTCGGTGCGTCTGCGCAAGCTCGACCCCTATCTGAACGTCGATCCCGGCACCATGTCGCCGTTCGAGCATGGCGAGGTGTTTGTCACTGACGACGGCGCCGAAACCGATCTGGATCTCGGCCATTACGAACGCTTCACCGGCGTGCCGGCTCGCAAGACCGATAGCATCTCGTCGGGCCGTATCTATATGAACGTGCTCGAAAAAGAGCGGCGCGGCGATTATCTTGGCAAGACCATTCAGGTGATCCCGCACGTCACCGATGAAATCAAGGATTTCATCTCGATCGGCGAAGACGAGGTTGATTTCATGCTGTGTGAAATCGGCGGCACGGTGGGCGATATCGAGGGTCTGCCCTTCTTCGAGGCGATCCGCCAGTTTTCGCAAGACAAGCCGCGCGGGCAGTGCATCTTCATGCACCTTACGCTGTTGCCGTTCATCAAGGCATCGGGCGAGTTGAAAACCAAACCGACGCAGCACTCGGTCAAGGAATTGCGCTCCATCGGTCTCGCCCCCGACATCCTCGTCTGCCGCTCCGAAGGCCCGATCCCGAAGAAAGAGCGCGAGAAACTGGCGCTGTTCTGCAACGTGCGCGCCGATAGCGTGATTGCCGCGCAGGATCTGAACTCGATCTACGAAGCGCCGCTGGTGTATCACCGCGAAGGCTTGGATCAGGCCGTGCTTGATGCCTTCCAGATCACCCCCGCCCCCAAGCCGAACCTCGCCAAGTGGGATGACGTGGCCGACCGCATCCACAATCCCGAGGGCGACGTGACAGTGGCGATCGTCGGGAAATACACCCAGCTCGAAGACGCCTATAAGTCGATTGCCGAAGCGCTGACCCACGGCGGTATGGCGAACCGCGTCAAGGTCAACGTCAAGTGGGTCGATGCCGAGATCTTCGAGCGCGAAGACCCCGGCCAGCACCTGCAAGGCTACCACGCCATCGTGGTGCCCGGCGGGTTCGGCGAACGCGGCACCGAAGGCAAGATCAAGGCCGCGCAATTTGCGCGCGAAAACAATGTGCCGTATTTGGGCATTTGTCTGGGGATGCAGATGGCGGTGATCGAAGCGGCGCGCAACGTCGCCAAACTGCCCGATGCCGGATCCGAGGAATTCGACCACGAGGCCGGTAAAAAGCGGTTCACGCCCGTTGTCTATCACCTCAAGGAATGGGTGCAGGGCAATGAAAAGGTCAACCGCTCGGTTCTGGATGACAAGGGCGGCACCATGCGCCTTGGCTCCTACGACGCGGTTCTGAGCGAAGGCAGCCGCGTCGCAGGCATCTACGGCACCACCACCATCGATGAGCGTCACCGCCATCGCTACGAAGTCGATATCAAGTACAAGGACGCGCTTGAAAAAGCCGGCCTGCGCTTCTCCGGCATGAGCCCCGACGGCCGCCTCCCCGAGATCATCGAGTGGCCCGACCACCCGTGGTTCATCGGGGTTCAGTTCCACCCGGAGCTGAAGTCAAAACCGTTCGATCCGCATCCGTTGTTCAAGGATTTTGTACGGGCGGCGAAGGATGTGAGTAGGTTGGTGTAAGGAATAGCGGCGCCATCGCCGCTATTTACGCGACTTAGATTTCACAGGTTTGTCAACTCGTCTGCACTTAAACGCTAAGGGGTCAATGGCAATGCACTGTGCCGGTGCTGGTCTGCATGTGACAACATTTGCCCGGCGGTGAACTTTTACGGCACCCCCCACCGTGGGACGTTGTGTCTTGGATATGCGACTCAATCCACGATCCGGAAATTTGAGCGGCGCCTGCACCCATTCCTGTAGTTCCAAAAACAATGCCGCTCACCAAAAGTAAAACTCTCATAACTTCGATCCTCGTTAACCAATTATTAATCATTATCACTAAGAGGCTTTCGTCAAGCTTCTTGGTATGTGGCCCTTGGCGTTAACTGGCATCATTTCCAGTTTCTCCAACAAGCAAAACGTTGACTTTGAGACCCCTACCCTCCCCTTAGGTTCTCCGATACCCTCGCGCCATGCTGTCATACCAACATCTCTATCACGCCGGAAATGCCGCCGATGTTCACAAGCACGCCGCACTTGCGGTGGCTCTCGATTATCTGACGGTCAAGCCAAAACCGCTCACCTATATCGAGACGCATGCCGGGCGTGGGCTTTACGATCTGGCCGCGCCCGAAGCGTTGAAAACCGGCGAAGCGGCGCAGGGCATTGCCCTTCTGAAGGCCGCATTTCCGCCCGATCATCCCTATCGCCGCGCCCTCGCCGCGATGCCCGGGACGCAGTATCCCGGCTCTCCCGCCATTGCCCAACACCTGCTGCGCGAGAGCGACAAGATCCACCTTGCAGAGCTTCACCCCCAGGAATTTCAGGCGTTGCGCACGAACCTGCGCGATCCGCGCGTGAGCGTTTACAAGCAGGACGGTCTCGCCCTCGCCCAGAGCCTGTGCCCGCCCGATCCAAGGCGCGGTCTGATGCTGGTTGATCCCTCCTACGAGGTGAAGTCCGAGTACGATCAATTGCCCAAATGGCTGGGCGGGATCACGCGGAAATGGAATGTCGGCGTGGTGATGATCTGGTATCCGATTCTCAGTTCGGCCAGCCATGCGCCGATGCTGAAAGCGCTGAAATCGGGCCATCCCGACGCGCTGACGCATGAGGTCCGCTTTCCGCCAGCGCGCGCAGGCCACAGGATGCTCGGATCGGGATTGTTCATCGTGAACCCTCCCTTCGCCATGCAGGCCGCGTTGAAAACCCTGTCCCGCGTTTTCAACGCGCCATGATGCGCGCGCTGGTATTCCTGCTGGCTCTGCCTGCCGCTGGAAGTGCGAGCGAGTTGCGCAAGGTTCCCTATGATACATTGCGCGGTCAGCCGCACCGGATCGAGACCTTCGATGCGCTGCCCACAGTCTCGGAGCCGGGCATCAACTTCGATCAGCATTGGCGCGCGCCGGGGCTGTCGATTGGCGAAAAGCTGTTGGGACAGGACGTGCGCGAGAGCGAAACCGAGCATGGCCGCTTTGACACGCTGACAGGTGTGCCGGGCGCGCCGCCAAGGGTCGTGCCGGGCGAACCCGGTCAGAGTTTCACGATTGCCTATCACGACGGCTTTGGCTCGAACGCGCTGTTCCCCATCGGTCCCGCCGGGTATGCCAGTGCCGAGGGTCGCGGCGAAGGCAGTGTCGCGTTCACCTTTGATGATCCGCAATTCGCATTCGGCCTTCGCCTTCACGCCGAATACCCCGATCCGCTTGGCCAGCGCCCGATGCCGCGCGCCGCGCAGGTCGCGTTTTACGATGTGCGCGCCCGGATCATTGCACGGTTTGTCCTGCCCCTGGATCGGGGCGTGATGTCCCTCGCCTGGCGCAGCGGATACGGTGTGGCCGCCGTCACGATCGAGAACACCGACCCCGGCGGCATCGCGATTGACGATATTCTTTACGAGGTGGAAGATCTGGCAGGATGAGTTTGCCATTGGCGAAACCGTTTGCAGGCCATATATCACTCCTCATGTTTGCAGATTTCCTCAAGCGGCTCACCGAGTCCGATCCCGCGCCGTTGCCCGCCACGGACGCGCGTCTTGCCCTCACCGCGCTCTTGGTCCGCGTCGCGCGCACCGATGGCGTTTACGACGATGCCGAGAAGGCGCGGATCGACAAGATTGCCGCATCGCGATATTCACTGTCGCCCTTCGAAGCCACGAAACTGCGCAGCGAGGCCGAGTTGCTCGAGGCCGAGGCGCCGGACACGGTGCGTTTTACCTCGGCCATCAAGGATGCGGTTCCGTTCGAGGATCGGATCGCGGTGATCGAGGCGCTTTGGCAGGTCGCACTGGCAGATGGCAGCCGCGAACCGGAGGAAGATGCCGTGCTGCGACTGGTCTCCAAGCTGTTGGGGATCAATGATCGCGACAGCGCACTGGCCCGCCAAAGGGTCGACAGAGCGGATTGAAGCGGCTCGGAACCGATTGTCAGGCCAGCGATTGACGCAAGGTCATCGAACCCGAAACCCACGGCTTTCGTGATTTGAACGTTGCATAACAGGGCGTTTTGCCGTCATGTTTCGCTTCGACCTTGGTAAAATCAACTAGACTGGCCCGTGACAGACACCCCCGTCCTTGAAATTCGCAACCTGCACAAGCAGTATGGTGACCTCGAAGTCATCAAGGGCGTCGACATCCTTGCCCGGCGCGGAGACGTGGTGTCGCTGATCGGATCATCCGGGTCGGGCAAATCCACGCTGTTGCGCTGCGCCAACTTGCTCGAGGACAGCCAGCAGGGCGATATTCTGTTCAAGGGCGAGGCGGTGACGTGGAGGGGCAGCGGCCTCAATCGTCACCCGGCAGATCCGAAACAGGTGCTGCGCATCCGAACCAACCTCAGCATGGTGTTCCAGCAGTTCAACCTGTGGTCCCACATGACCATTCTGCAAAACGTGATGGAAGCACCCGTGACGGTGCTGGGGCGTGAGCGGGCCGAGGTGGATAACGCGGCGCGTGAGTATCTCGACAAGGTGGGGATCGGCGACAAATGCGATGCCTACCCGGCGCAGCTGTCCGGCGGACAGCAACAGCGCGCCGCGATCGCGCGGGCGCTTTGCATGGAGCCCGAGGCGCTGTTGTTTGACGAACCGACCTCGGCGCTTGACCCGGAGCTGGAACAGGAAGTCGTCAAGGTGATCCGCGATCTGGCCGCCGAGGGGCGCACGATGCTGATCGTCACCCATGACATGAAAATGGCCCGCGACGTGAGCGATCACGTGGTGTTTCTGCACCAGGGCCTGATCGAAGAAGAAGGCCCGCCCGAATCCCTTTTCGGCGCGCCCAAATCAGAGCGGCTCAGGGGGTTTCTGTCCTCCACGATGGCCGACCAACCACACTAAAACAGGGAGTATCCAACATGAAATCCATCCTTCTCGGCACCGCCGCACTGGCGTTCACCGCGACAATCGCTTTTGCCGAAAGCCACTCGGTCGTACGTCTGGGCACCGAAGGCGCGTACCCTCCGTACAATTTCCTCAACGATGCCGGCGAAGTGGACGGGTTCGAGCGCGAATTGGGCGACGAGCTTTGCAAACGTGCCGAACTGACCTGCGAATGGGTCACGAACGAGTGGGACAGCATCATCCCCAACCTCGTCGCCGGCAACTACGACACCATCATCGCCGGCATGTCGATCACCGAAGAGCGTGATGAAGTCATTGATTTCACGGCCAACTACACACAACCCGACCCGTCTTCCTACCTTGCCCTCGATGGCGCCGACGTCGATCTGACCAATGGCGTGATCGCGGCGCAGGCCGGCACGATCCAGGCCTCTCACGTGGCCTCTTCCGGGGCCACGCTGGTCGAATTCGCGACGCCGGATGAAACCGTGGCCGCCGTGCGCGCCGGAGAGGCGGACGCGGTTCTGGCCGACAAGGCCTATCTTGAACCCATCGCCGAAGAGAATGCGGACGTGTCGCTTGTGGGCGAAGACGTCTTGCTCGGCGGGGGCATCGGCATGGGTGTGCGCGAGAGCGACACCGAGCTGCGCGAGAAGTTCACAGCGGCCATCGAGAGCATGAAGGAAGACGGCACGCTGAACGAGCTCATCAAGAAATGGCTTCCGGGTTCGGCAACCTTCTAAGAGCCGCGAAGGGGGCAGCCCACCTGCCCCCTTCTTCTCTTTCGAAATACTCGATTTTCCCAAGCCGACCAGAGGCGCGCCATTTTCAGCTTTTGCACAGACCCGGACACGCTCGACACCTTCCGCTGGATGGCGTGTTATCTCACGACCGGCAAACACATGGGGTTTTACTGGTCGTTCGGCACCGTGCTGTTGCTGCTCGCGATCACCGCCCCGACGGCCTTGGCCTTCGGGTTCGGCGGCGCATCTATGGCCCGTTCGCGCATTGCGCCGATCCGGTGGCTGGGCAAGACCTATATCGCGATCGTGCGCGGTGTGCCCGACATCGCGTTTTTCCTGTTCTTCGTTCTGGCGCTCGACATCCTCTTCGAATGGATCCGCCACGAGATCAAATGCCCCGATTGGGAAGACGACATCTGGCAGGGAAACGACTTTGTCGTCTGCGATATCGCGAAGCTGCCGATGGGCAATGCGCCGCAATGGATCCACGAAACCTACGGTTTTTTATTGGCGGTCCTGACGTTCTCCATCGTGTTCGGGGCGTTTGCGGCGAATGTACTCTACGGCGCGATGCGCGCAGTGCCCCGCGCACAGCTTGAAACCGCCGAGGCTTACGGCATGAATCGCAGGCAGGTCTATTGGCGCATTCTCGTGCCGCAGATGTGGGTGTTTGCGCTGCCCGGCCTGTCGAACCTCTGGTTGGTTCTGATCAAGGCGACGCCTTTGCTGTTCCTGCTCGGGGTCGAGGACATCGTGTATTGGGCGCGCGAACTGGGTGGCTCCAAGACACCCCGATTCACCGATTATCCGCATGGCGACTGGCGCGTGTGGTACTTTCTTGCGCTGCTGGTGTTCTATCTGGCGTTCACGCGGCTGTCCGAGGTTATTCTGGACAAACTCATGACGCGGCTCACGCGGGGTCAGGCAACGCTGGGCGGTGACGCGCAAAGGAAAGCGGCATGAGTTGCTGGGAGACCATCGCAGATTACGCGCTGCGCTCGGTCGGGATTGGCGAGCGGTTGCTGCCACGTGACAATTTCACGACCTGCCAGCAATTCACGCTGATCGGCTCGGGGATGATCTGGAACATCTATTTCGGCGTCCTGTCCCTGACTGCTGGGTTTTTTCTGGCAACCGCAGTCGCCTTGGGCAAGGCGTCACGCAACGCGGTGATCCGCAAGGCAAGCGCGTGGTTCATCTTCCTGTTTCGCGGCTCACCGCTGTTCATCCAGTTCTTCTTTGCCTATTTCCTGTTCGTCGCGCTCAAGCCTGTCTCGTCGGTCTTTGATCCGTTCACATCCGCCTGGCTCGGCGCGCTGGTTGTTCTGTTTTTCAACACAGCCGCCTATTCGGGCGAGATTTTCTATGGCGCGCTGCAATCGGTGCCCAAGGGCGATATCGACGCCGCGGATGCCTATGGCATGTCCGGCTGGACGCGATTCCGGCGGATCACGTGGCCCACCATGTTGCGGCTCGCCTGGCCGGCCTATACGAACGAGGCGATCTTCCTGTTTCACGCCACGACGCTGGTTTACTTTTCGGGGTTTCCCGCCTGGCAGCAACGTGGCGACGCGCTTTATTATGCCAATTACTTTGCCGACAAGACGTTCAACCCATTCATCCCCTACCCCATCCTTGCCTTCTATTTCATCCTTCTGACGCTGGTCATCATCAGCATCTTCGGATTGATAAATCGCCGCCTGAACCGGCATTTGCCAAGCGATGTGCGGGGCCGGATGAGGCTGAAACTCAACCTGATCCGTTGAATTTTCCTTGCTAAATCGGGGTCGTCCCGACTATCTCTGAATTTGATCAAATTCTGGCATAGTGACCCCGATGGACGCGCAAATCCGAAACTGGCTTCGAAAAAACCCGCAAGTGCGGACCATCCGCGTGGCCGCCTCCGATCTCAACGGTCAGGCGCGCGGCAAGCGGATCCCGACTCGTTTCGCCGACAAGGCGGTCGAGGGCGGAACCCGCTTTCCGCTCTCGGTCCTCAACCTTGATATCTGGGGCGAAGACATCGACGACAGCCCGCTGGTGTTCGATGCCGGCGATGCCGACGGCGTGCTGCGCGCCACCGAACGGGGCTTTGTGCCGATGCCGTGGCTCGAAGCGCCAAGCGCGCTGTTGCCGCTGTGGATGTACCGCGACAACGGCAAACCCTATGAGGGCGATCCGCGCCATGCGCTCAACGATGTTGTGCAACGTTACAAGGCGCGCGGCCTGACGCCGGTGGTGGCGATGGAGTTGGAATTCTTCCTGATCGACGACAGCACCCGCAACCTTCAGGTGCCCGCGTCGCCCCGATCCGGCAAGCGGCGCAAGGCGGGCGAGATCCTGTCGGTGCGTTTGATCGACCAGTTCGACCGGTTCTTTACCGATCTCTACGACGCCTGCGAGGCCATGGACATTCCGGCCGACACGGTCATTTCCGAGGCCGGTCTGGGCCAATTCGAGATGAACATGATGCATTGCGACGACGCCCTGCGCGCCGCTGACGATGCGTGGCTTTTCAAGATGCTGGTCAAGGGGTTGGCGCGCCGCCACGGTTTTGCGGCGTCCTTCATGGCCAAGCCCTACCCCGACTATTCCGGCTCGGGCATGCACACGCATTTCTCGGTTCTGGACGAGGACGGCAACAATGTCTTTGACGATGGTGGCGACAAGGGCACCGACATGTTGCGCCATGCCATCGCGGGTTGCCTGAGCGCGATGCATGACAGCACTCTGCTGTTTGCCCCCCATCTGAACAGCTATGAACGGCTGGTGCCCGAAGCACATGCGCCGACCGGCATTGCATGGGCTTACGAGAATCGCACCACGGCCATTCGCGTGCCATCGGGAAGTCCGGCGGCGCGCCGGATCGAACACCGCGTCGCGGGTGGAGATGTGAACCCCTATCTGACGCTTGCCGCCATTCTGGGTGCGGCAATGGTCGGCATCGAAGACGCGGTCGAACCGCCCGAACCGGTGCGCGGCAATGCCTATGCGCTCGATCTGCCGCAAATTCCGGGCGACTGGCCCACAGCCGTGGCCGCGTTTGAGCAGAGCACGATCATGCCACGCATCTTTCCGGCCGAGTTGATCCGCAACCTCGTTCTCACCAAGAAACAGGAAATCCGCTACATGGAAGACCTGACGCCGGCCGAGCGCGTGGAAATCTATCTCGACACGGTCTGAGCGTCGCCTTGCCCGCTTCGAGTGGGCGGCGTAGCATGATCAAACCAATCAAATATCGGTGCTTCATGAAAATCGGAATATTGCAAACCGGGCTGGCCCCTGACGAGTTGAAAGGGACCTTCGGCGAATACCCGGAGTTCTTTGAACGGCTGCTCGACGGTCAGGGCTTTGACTTTCAAAGCTGGTCGGTCGTCACCAATGAATTTCCGGACGGGCCCGAAGATGCCGATGGTTGGTTGATCACCGGATCGCGGCACGGCGCTTATGAGGATCACGACTGGATACCGCCGCTGGAACAGCTGATCCGCGACATCATCGACGCCGGTCGCCCGCTGGTCGGCGTCTGTTTCGGCCACCAGATCATTGCGCAGGCCTTGGGTGGCAAGGTCAATAAATTCGAGGGCGGCTGGGTCGTGGGCCAGCACGACTATACCTTCGGTGACGAAACCATGACGATCAACGCGTGGCATCAGGATCAGGTCATCACCGCGCCCGAAGGCGCCCAGGTCGTCGCCACCAGCAACTATTGCGCCAACGCGGCTCTGCTTTATCCGGGCAAGGCCTATACCGTACAGCCGCACCCTGAATACGGCGACGACTTCATTCAAGGCCTGATCGAGACGCGCGGCAAGGGGCTTGTTCCCGATCCGCTGTTGAACGAGGCCTCGGCGCGCATGGGCCGGCCACTCGACAGTGAACGCATGGCCGAACAGTTCGCCACATTTTTCCGCGAAGGACGCCTGTCATGACCGAATGGACCGCCACATTGCCCGAACCGGCAGCGCTGTATCTTGAGGGCAAGCGTCTGGACGAGGTCGAATGCATCATCGCCGATTTGCCCGGCATCGCCCGCGGCAAGGCGGTTCCCGCGTCGAAATTCGCACGTCAGGAGTATTTTCACCTGCCGGATTCGATCTTCTTCCAGACCATCACCGGCGATTGGGGTGAAGCCGCGGACGAAAAGGATGGCGGCTTCATCGAACGCGACATGATCCTCAAGCCCGACATGAGCACCGCCACTGCGGCGCCCTGGACAGGCGACTGGACCTTGCAGGTGATCCACGACGCCTATGACCGCAAGGGCCGCCCGGTTCCGTACGCGCCGCGCAATGTGCTCAAACGGGTGGTCCAGCTTTACCGTGATCAGGGATGGGAGCCGATCGTCGCGCCGGAGATGGAGTTTTTCCTGACCGCGCGGAACCTCGATCCGGCCAAGCCCATCGAGCCGATGATGGGCCGTTCGGGCCGCCCCGCCGCCGCGCGACAAGCCTATTCGATGACCGCCGTCGATGAATTCGGTCCTGTCATTGATGATATCTACGACTTTGCCGAAGCGCAGGGATTCGAGATCGACGGCATCACGCAGGAAGGCGGAGCCGGACAGCTTGAGATCAACCTGCAGCACGGCGACCCGATCAAACTTGCCGACGAGGTGTTCTATTTCAAACGGTTGATCCGCGAGGCCGCATTGCGCCACGATTGTTTCGCCACCTTCATGGCCAAGCCGATCGAGAACGAGCCCGGAAGTGCCATGCACATTCACCAGTCGATCATGGACATCGAGACCGGCCGCAACATCTTCAGCGGCCCGCAGGGCGGCGAAACGGATGCGTTTTTCCACTTTATCGGCGGTTTGCAAACCCACCTGCCGGCAGCGATCGCGGTGCTTGCGCCCTACGTCAACAGCTATCGCCGTTACGTCAAGGACAACGCCGCGCCGATCAACCTCGAATGGGGGCGCGACAACCGCACCACCGGCATCCGCATCCCCTTGTCCGGCCCCGAAAGCCGCCGGGTGGAAAACCGTCTGGCGGGAATGGATTGCAATCCGTATCTCGGGATCGCGGTGTCTCTGGCCTGCGGGTATCTGGGGTTGATGAACGAGCAATGGCCCTCAAAACAGTTCAAGGGCGATGCCTATGAGGGCGACGGCGACATACCCCAGGTTCTGGGTGACGCGCTTGATCTTTTCGACGAGGCGAGCGCGCTGCACGAAGTTCTTGGCCCGGAATTCTGCCGCGTCTATTCCATTGTCAAGCGCGCGGAATACGAGGAATTCCTGCAAGTCATCAGCCCGTGGGAGCGCGAACATCTTTTGCTGAACGTCTAGACCAAGTCAGCCTTTTGGGGCCAGCCCCCAAACCCCCGGAGTTTATCCGGCAAGATGAAAACAGGAGCCGAGAATTGAACCTGCTCTTCAGCAACGATAAACGGGGCACGTATCCGCAAAGCTGGTACGCCGCGACCACTGAACCCCTGGCGCCGTTCGCACCGCTCGAGGGCGCGACCACGGCGGATGTCTGTGTCATCGGCGCGGGCTATACCGGTTTGTCGGCGGCGCTGCATCTGGCGGAAATGGGCGCGGATGTGGTTCTGCTTGAGGCTCACCGCGTCGGATTCGGGGCGTCTGGTCGCAATGGCGGGCAACTGGGGTCCGGGCAGCGGCAGGATCAGATCGCGCTGGAAAAGATGTTGGGATCGACATCCGCGCGCCGTCTTTGGGATCTTGGCGAGGATGCAAAGGCGCTGGTGCGCGAATTGATCGCGCGGCATGGGATCGACTGCTATCTGCAAGACGGCTTGGCCTGGTCGGGATCAAGCATATCGGACGTGCGCGATCTGCACGAATACGCCGCCCATCTGGCCCGGCGCTATGGCTATTGCGAGATAGAGTCATTGGACGAAACAGCGTTTCACGCGCTGTGCCCGTCACCCGACTATAAGGGCGGAATCCTCGATATGGGGGCCGGACATCTGCATCCCTTGCGCCTTGCCCTGGGGCTGGCCGAGGCGGCGGAGAAGGCCGGGGTCCGCATCCATGAACGCAGTCATGTGCATCACATCGCGCATGGCGACAAGGCAACCGTGCGCACCGACGCCGGTCATGTCATCGCCGATCAGGTCATCCTGGCAGGCAATGGTTATCTGGGCGGGCTGGATCGCACCGTCACGTCGCGTGTCATGCCGATCAACAACTATGTCGTCGCCACAGAGCCATTGGGAGAGGACGCGTCAAAGGTTCTGAGCCGAGATGTCGCGGTCGCGGATTCGCGATTTGTGGTGAATTACTTTCGCCTGAGCCATGACAAGCGCCTGCTTTTCGGTGGCGGTGAGAGTTATGGCTATCGGTTTCCATCCGATATCGCAGCCCTTGTTCGCAAGCCGATGACAACCGTTTTCCCCCATCTGCGAGACGTCAAGATCGACTACGCGTGGGGTGGCACGCTGGCGATCACGATGAAGCGGATGCCATATCTGGCGCGGGTGCGGCCCAACGTGTGGTCGGCCTCGGGCTATTCAGGACACGGCGTCGGAAACGCGGTACAAGCGGGCAAGCTCCTGGCCGAAGCCACGCGCGGCCCGTCGGAAGGGTTTGCGGCGTTCAACGATATTCCACATTCCGCTTTCCCCGGTGGTGGCATGTTCCGCACACCACTGCTGACGTTGGCGATGTCTTGGTACGCGATGCGCGACCGCTTGGGGGTCTAGCTTACTTGTCGAGCTTTGAGAGCTTGCTCTGCAATTCGGCCAGCTGAGCTTTTATCGCATCGAGATCGTCGCTGTCTTGCGGATCGGCGTCGGCATCGGGGGCGTCGGACGTTGGAAACGGCGGCGCAATGCCCCCGGTCATCGCTTTGAGAAACGCGTCCTGTTGCGCCTGAAGCGCGTCGAACCCCGGCATCCCCGTCATCGGGTTGGCCTTGTTCATTTTCTCCATCCACTTGGACTGGCTGTCGCGGAACATCTCGAAACTGGCGGCAAGGAATTGTGGCACGGCACTGGTGGCCGACGAAGTATAACTGCGCACCAGATCGTTCAGCACATTTGTGGGCAGGACGCTTTCACCGCGGCTTTCATGTTCGGCGATGATCTGGAGGAGATACTGGCGTGTCAGATCATCCCCCGATTTGAGGTCCACGATCTGAACTTCCCGCCCAGTGCGGATGAAACGGGCGATATCCTCCAAGGTCACATAATCGGATGTTTCGGTGTTGTAGAGCCGCCGGCTCGCGTAGCGCTTGATCAGGAGCGGTTTTGGTTCTTCGGCCACACTGGCCTCCTTGGGGATGACTTTGCTGCAATGCAGCTTAAGCCCATGTCGCGCAAAATGAAAGCGTTCATGGAACGTGATCGCAGCGCCAGCCCTTACCGCACGAAAAAGGGCCGGACCCTTGCGGATCCGGCCCAAGAATAGCGTTCCTGATTGGGAGGAGAGAACGCTAAACTATTACGACTTACTTTGCAGTTGCAGTCGCTTTTTTGGCAGCTGTTGTCGCGTCGGCAGTTGCTTTCTTGACAGCGGCAGTCGCGTCCTCGGAGAGGTCTTTGCCAGCAGCCATCATCAGCTCAACTGTGTCCATCTGGACTTTTTTCGCGATCTCAGCGAAAGCGGCCATGTTCTCGGCAGCAACTTCAGCCTGGGCAGAAGCGAAATCGGTGATCGCCTTTGCGTAATCGGCCGGCTCTGCTTTTGCCTTGTTCATGTCGGCGATCTTGTTCAGCGTGTCTTTTGTCCACTTGGAGGAAATCTCGGACGATTTCTCAGCAGCTTCCAGAGCCACGTTCGACAGCTTCTCGTTCAGAGTTGCCGTTGTTTTGAATGCGTCTTCCATCGACTTCGTGTCAACCGGGAAGGAACCCATCATCTCTTTCAGGGTCGCGGTCATGTCGTTTGTCTTAGCCATTGTAAAAATCCTTTCCTGCTTTGCGGGCCCACCCCGCTGTGTCTTGCAGATGAGGAGTATTTACATGCTGCAGTGCGGCATTTCAAGTCTTTTTTCTGCACTGCAGCAAATTTTTACCGGAAGATCAGGCCGAGGCCTTTACGGAAACATAGGTTCCGGGCGCCGGACCAAGTGATGGATGCGATTTATCCCCGGTTTCCCGTGCCTTGACCCACTTTCCTGACCGTTTGGCAATCCAGGACTCCCAGCGCGGCCACCATGAGCCTTCGGTGTAATCGGCGCTTGAAAGCCAGTCATCCGCGGCCAGCGAGGTGTCGTCGTTGGTATAATGACCGTATTTTTTCTTGGTCGGCGGATTGACGATCCCCGCGATGTGGCCCGACTCGGACAAGATAAACTGCTTTGAGTTTGATCCCGCCTTCTGCACGCCGCGATAGCAATCCTTCCATGCCGCGATGTGATCGGTCTCGCAGGCGATTGCACAAATCGGCACGTCGACATCCTTCAGATCGAGCGTGTGGCCCATCAGGTCGAACCCGCCTTCGGCAAATTGATTGTCCTGACACAGGCGTCGCAGATACTGGATCGCCATTTTGCCCGGAAGGTTCGCGCCATCCCCGTTCCAGTACAAAAGATCGAACGCGGGTGGAGTTTCCCCCATCATGTAGCTTTTGATCGCAGGTCCATAGACGAGGTCATTCGAGCGCAGATAGCTGAACGTGCGCGCCATGATGAAGGACTTGAGGATTCCCGTCTCGCCGATCTCTGCCTCGATCCCGTCGATGAAATCATCCTGCAGGAACGGCGTGAACTCTCCCTGATCGGAGAAATCGGTGAGCGTGGTAAAGAATGTCGCCGATTTGATCGACTTGTCGCCTTTCTGCTTCATGAGCGAGAGCGTCAGATTGAGCGTTGTCCCGGCGATGCAATAACCGATGGCGTTGACCTTCTCGACATCGCAGATGGACTTCACTTCTTCGATCGCCCGCAGATAGCCGTCCTCGATATAGGATTCGAGCCCCACATCGCTGTAGCTCTCATCGGGATTGATCCAGCTCACAACGAACAGGGTATAGCCCTGATCCACAACCCAGCGGATAAACGAGTTCTCGGGCTTCAGATCCAGAATGTAGAATTTGTTGATCCACGGCGGAAACAGCACGATCGGCGTCTCGCGCACCTTTTCGGTGGTGGGTTTGTACTGGATCACCTCCATCATGTCGTTGCGATAGACGACATCGCCTTCGGCGGTGGCGATATTCGTCCCGATCTCGAACGCGCTTTCATCCGCCAGGCGGACCACGAGTTCACCGTTGTTCGCCTCGAGATCCGCAACAAGGTTCTCGAGCCCTTTGACGAGGCTCTCGCCTTCGGTTTCAAGAGCTTTCTGCAAGGCGTCGGGGTTGGTTGCCAGGAAATTGGTCGGGGCAAACATATCGACGATCTGCTGGGCGAAGTAGCGCAAACGCTTCTTCTCGGTCGCGTCGAGATCCTCGATTTTCTCGACCGAACTGCGAATCGCGTCGGCGTTGATCAGATATTGCTGCTTGATGAAGTTGAAATACGGATGCTCGTCCCAGAGAGGGTTCTTGAAACGCCTGTCTTGCGGTCCGGGGTTTTCGGGGGGCTGCAACTTGCCTTTGGCCAAAGCCTGTTGCGCCTCGACATAATGGGTGACCGACTTGCCCCAGAACTCGATCTGATGCTCGATGATCTTGGCCGGGTTTTGCAGCCATTCCTGCCAATAGGCCTGCATCGCCTTGCCATACAACGCCGAATCGGGGCCATGCAGCGCGGGGTTGATCTGTTTCTTGCTCGAAATCGCGGACATGAGGCGTTGCGTCAGAGCCTCGATTTTCTGCAAATTTGCCTCAAGTTCTGCGCTCATTTCTGGCGTTGCAACGTCGGTTGTTGTCATGTCGTTTAATCCCCCCTATCTATGCTGCCATGCAGAATAACGTCGCGGGCGCGGGGAGGCAAAGCGACTAATTGGCTCGATTCGTGGGCTGCAATTTAGGAGACGCCCAAATGCGCTACATGGTGACATATGATCTCATGGAGACCTTTCGTAATACTTATCAATGGCTTGGCGCAACCGCTCGGACAATGGCTTCCTACCCTGCATGGGCAATGATGCCCAACCCCGGCATGCAGTGGATGGCCGCGTGGGGTGAAGTGACCGAACGCACGTTCGAAAGAATGGTTGTCAAACCCGACTGGGGGATTCGCACATTTACCCATGATGACCGCGATCACCTCGTCGAAATCCGGAAAGTTGTCGAAAAGCCGTTTGGCGATTTGATCCATTTCCATATCCCTGGTCGTGAGGAGCAAAAGCGCAAGATTCTGCTGGTGGCTCCCATGTCCGGACACTACGCTACCTTGCTGCGCTCGACCGTGAAATCCCTGATCGTCAATTGCGAAGTCTACGTGACGGACTGGCACAATGCCCGCGACATCCCCGTCAGCGCGGGAAAATTCGATGTTGAAGATTACACTCTATACCTCATGGAATTCATGCGCGAGATGGGGCCCGACACCAACGTCGTCGCCATCTGCCAGCCCGTGCCGCTGACGCTTGCCGCCACAGCCTACCTGGCGGAGCTTGACCCGGATGCACAGCCGCGCACCCTGACGCTCATCGGTGGCCCTGTCGATCCGGACGCGACACCGACGGACGTGACGGATTTCGGTCGCCGCGTCACGATGGGACAGCTTGAAGAGACGATGATCCAGCGCGTCGGTTTTAAATACCCGGGCGTCGGCCGCATGGTCTATCCCGGTCTCTTGCAATTGGCATCCTTCATCTCGATGAACAGCGATCGCCACTCCAGTGCTTTCACCAACCAGATCCAGAACGTGATGCGTGACGAAGCGTCGGATCACGACCCGCACAACCGGTTCTATGACGAATATCTGGCTGTCATGGACATGCCTGCCGAATTCTACCTGTCTACCGTGAACCGCATTTTCAAACGCCGCGAAATCGCTCTGAACGAATTTGTCGTTGCCGGTCATCAGGTTGATATGGGCGCAATCACCCGCGTCGCCGTGAAGACAGTGGAAGGTGCAAACGACGATATCTCCGCTCCGGGCCAGTGTATTGCAGCACTCGACCTCTGCACCAGCCTGCCGGACGAGAAAAAGGCAAGCCATGTCGAACCCGGTGCCGGACACTATGGCATCTTCGCGGGCAAAAGCTGGCGCAACAATATCCGTCCGATGGTGCTCGATTTCATCGACAGCAATGCGGCGGATGCTCCCAAATCCAAGGTTGCGAAACAAAGCGCGGCGAACATCAACGTTGCTTGAAAGATTGGGCCGGTCACAGGATCGGCCCTTAATCTTTCTGATTTGATGTAATTTCCCTGAAATACTTACGGCGGCTGTAGATCAATCATTAACGTTTGAGACGCCATTGTGTCGATTGAACCCGATGCAAGGAAAAGGCGCGCGGATGACGTTTTCACCGACAGTTATAGGCTCGGGTCTTGGCGGATACGCCTTTCTCACGCGGACGCGCAGCGCGCAACAAGCGTTGCTGGCGCAAACGCCGCAGATCGTGCGCAACACCGACGCTGCGAAAGCGCGGCTCGAAAACCTGCAAACCGCCGATCAGCTTCTGGATGACCGTGCATTGCTCAGCGTTGCTCTGGGTGCCTTCGGTCTTGATGAAGACATCAACAATCGCGCATTTCTTGAAAAAATCCTGACGTCCGATCTTAGTGATGATCAATCTCTGGCCAATAAACTGGCCGACAAAAGATATCGGGAACTTGCCGAAACCTTCAATTTCTTCGGCGACTCCGCCAAATCACCAGGTGGTACGCCGGAAGATACGATCCGAACGCAACTGGCCAAACTTGAAACGGCTGATGATCTGCTGACAAACACGCCATTGCTGCGCGCAACCCTTGAACGCTTTGGCCTGGAGCGTGACATTGGCAACCTCTTCTTCCTTCAACGCGTCCTTGAATCCGATGCATCAGATCCCGAATCGTTCGCCAATGAGTTGTCGGATCCGCGTTACGGCGAGTTGGCCAAGACATTCGCGCTCAGCGAAAAGCGCGCCGCCGAAAATAGCATCTACGGGTTCGCCGAGCGTTTCTTGGAGATTGCCGGTGATCTGATCGTCGCCGACGACTTGTTGGGAAATGACGACGCTCTCACCGCATCCTTGCGGTTTTTCGGGCTCGATGGCGACAGCGGGCGCACGGTTTTCTTGCGGTCGGTGCTGGACTCCGATTTGAGCGACCCGGCGTCCTTCGCCAACACTCTTGACGATCCCCGCTACGCTGCCTGGGCCGATGTCTTCGGCTTTGCAGAACGCGCCCAAAGCAGTGACCCAGCTTTCGAAAGCAAGCTCGAAACCTTCGTCGAAACGGTGTCGTCCCGACCTGCTCAAATTGAAACTGCCGAAGATTTCTTCAAGGACGCTCGGCTGATGTTGGCCGTGTTCGACATCTTCGACCTCCCCCTGCGCAGCGATAGCGCGGCGTTTGCAAACCGGTTGTTGACGTCCGACCCGAACAATCCGACCTCCCTTCTCAACGTCCTTCCCGATCCGCGTCTGAAACCATTTGTCGCCGCGTTGAACCTCGAAACATCCAGCACAGGCCGCACATATCCACCCGGATTCACTGACGCCATCATCCAAACCTATATCGAGCGGCAATTCGAAATTCAGGTTGGAGAGAGCGATCCGAATATGCGGCTGGCGTTGAGCTTGAACCGCGATCTGACGCAGGTTCTTGGGCCGAAGCGGTCCAATGACGCGCAGTGGTTCGCGGTTCTCGCGTCCAACCCGTTGCGGAAAGTCTTTGAAACCGCGCTCAACACGCCCGATAGCTTCAATCAGCAAGATATCGACCGGCAACTCGCGGACATCAAAGCGCGCGCGGCGCGACAGTTCGGGACAGACCGACTGGCAGATTTCACCGCCCCGGACACCCTCAATTCGCTAAGAAACCGCTTCTTGCTGTTTGCAACCTTGCCGGAGAGCGGCAGCTCACCGGCAAGTACGATCCTCGGCACGATCACATCCGGCATCACTCGGTTTTGACCAAGTCAGCATTAGGCGACGACGAGGCCCTGCTCTTTTGCAAGCTCACGCATCCGCTTTTGCAACTTTTCAAACGCTCGCACTTCGATCTGCCGAATGCGTTCACGGCTGACATCGTACTGTCCCGAAAGCTCTTCCAACGTCACGGCCTTTTCCGACAACCTGCGTTGTGTCAGGATGTCTCTCTCGCGATCGTTCAACACTTCCATCGCTTCGCTCAGCATTGCGCGGCGCGTGTCCAACTCGTCTTTTTCTTCATAGTCACCGGCCTGATCAGCGCTCTCGTCCTCAAGCCAGTCCTGCCATTGCATGGTGCCTTCGCCCTCGGAGCCGACGGTTGCGTTCAAAGACGCATCACCGCCCGACAAGCGGCGGTTCATCGAGATGACCTCGTCTTCCTTGACCCCCAGATCATGCGCGATCTTTTGCACATGTTCGGGTCGCAGGTCGCCGTCCTCCAGCGCGCCGATGCGAGATTTCGCCTTGCGCAGATTGAAAAACAGCTTCTTTTGCGCCGATGTCGTCCCCATCTTGACGAGCGACCACGAGCGCAGAATGTATTCCTGAATGGAGGCGCGGATCCACCACATCGCGTAGGTCGCAAGGCGGAACCCCTTTTCAGGGTCAAAGCGCTTGACCGCTTGCATCAGGCCGACATTCGCCTCCGAAATGACTTCGGCTTGCGGCAAACCATATCCGCGGTAGCCCATGGCGATCTTGGCCGCCAGCCGCAGATGGCTCGTCACCATCCGATGCGCAGCCTCGGTGTCTTCCTGCTCAACCCAGCGTTTGGCAAGCATGTATTCTTCTTCAGGCTCCAAAAGCGGAAACTTCCGTATTTCCTGAAGATACCGGCTCAGACCGGCTTCCGGCGACGGGGCCGGGAGATTTGCAAAATTGGCCATACCCATGTCCCTCAATGTTTATTGCCTTAACATTCTATCTGGGAATGCCAAGGCCGTGTTTCAAGGCAAATCCGCCTTGCTCGACTCCATAGTAACGCACGAACCGCGCAACGTAACACAAAGGTCCGTGCGCTCACGCACATGGGACGTTTGTTTCAGCCAGCCAACGCTTGGATCAGCATCGTCATGTCTGAAGGTAACGCTGCATCCAGCCGAATGGTTTCCCCGGTCACCGGGTGGTCAAATCCGAGGATCGCGGCATGCAACGCCTGACGATCGAACCGCATGACCGCATCCATCGCACGGTCGGACAGCGCAGCTTTGGCAACCTTGCGCCGCCCGCCATAGACCGGGTCACCGACAAGCCCGTGTCCCGCATGGGCCATGTGCACCCTGATCTGGTGTGTGCGCCCGGTCTCCAGCCGGCATTCCACCAGAGAAATTTGCGGAGGTGTTCCAAACGTTTCGAGCACGCGGGCGCGGGTGATCGCATGTTTACCATGTCCGAAATAAACCGCCTGCTTCTGCCGGTCCGTCTTGTGCCGCGCCAGATCGCTGGTGATCCGGATCACCGCACCAGGTTCGATCGACACACCCCGCACACCGCGCAAGCGTGGGTCGCCCGGATCGGGATGCCCGTGCACCAGCGCAAGATAGGCGCGCTCAACCGTGTGGGCGGCAAATTGATCCGCCAACCCGTGATGCGCCCTGTCAGATTTCGCAACCACCAAAAGCCCGCTCGTATCCTTGTCGATGCGATGTACGATTCCGGGCCGCCCCACGCCACCAACCCCGGACAGGTTGCCATCAAAATGATGCAGCAATGCGTTTACCAAGGTTCCCGACGGAGTGCCGGGAGCCGGATGCACAACCATCCCAGCCGGTTTCATCACGACGATCAGGTCGTCATCCTCGAACCGGATGTCGAGCGGCAGGTCTTCCGGCAGAATGTGGCTCTCGATCACCGCTGGCACGGAGATGTCGATCTTGTCCCCTTCGGCCACACGCGCCTTGGGGTCGCTCAAGACCACCCCGGCCCGTTGCACCGAGCCGGTTTCGATCAATTTCGTCAGCCGTGTGCGCGACAACGCGGCATCCTCTGGCACGTCGCGCGCCAACGCCTTATCAAGGCGCGGCGGCGGCGATGCGCCGATGATGACCCGCAAGATGGACTCAGACATGGAAAACGCTCCCGAAGATCAGATCACCGAACCGGCCAGCTTGCGCTTTCTGCGCCGCCTGGTGACGGTGCTGACCGTCACGATGATCGCCGGGGTCATACTCATCACCAGCCTGATTGTCATCCGTTACAATCAATCCGCCGCCCCGTTGCCCGATAGCATCGCCCTGCCCGATGGCACGACAGCCACCGCTTTCACGCAGGCGCGCAACTGGTACGCGGTCGTGACAGAGGGCGACCAAATCCTGATCTTTGCCCGCGACAACGGTCGTCTGCTGCAAACAATCCAGATCGATGTTGAGTGAGTATGGTACCAGCACCCCGGCTCGAACGGGGGACCTCTTGATCCACAATCAAGCGCTCTAACCAACTGAGCTATGCCGGCACTCGGTGGCGAAATAACGCTCTATTCGGGTCAATGCAAGACCGAAAGTCACCCTTTGGCCGCAACCCGGACAGGTTCTCGCGGCGCGGGGCAAATAGGCTGAGAGCGACAGCCAAGCTTGCAAACCACTGCTCCTGACGATACTGCGTCTGACCTGAAGCGAACATCAGAGGCACGTCATGGGCATCAACACCGAACGCGATATCGAAGCGAACCTGCAAATCGGGCCGACCGATCAGGGAATGGTCCGACTGTTCATCCTGGCTGACGGAACAGAAATTCCGATGGATTTTTCCCCCGATGAGGCTGACGAGATTGCCGAGGAGATCCGTCTTGCGGCTCAGGGCGCGCGCAAGCTGAAAGCCTGATACGCGGTCAGGCCCATCCCGACAATCCCGCGTCTGGATCGCGCAACGCCTGAAGGCGTCGCGCTGCGTGGCCGGCGAATTTTCGGATCAACTTGTTGCGTCGCGCGGCGGCCAACTTGTTTTCGGGTGCCATGCGCAAGATTTCTCCATCATAGGCATCGGCAATAATCAATCCGGTTTCCAACGGCAAAAGATCGGTGGGAAACTCGATATCGACCGCCCAGAAGTAGCGGTCGCACCACTCAAGATACCCTTGCCATTTGTGATCACACTGAAAATCCGCGCGCGAGGATTTGCACTCTACCACCCAGATCTCGCCCTTGGGGCCGAGCGCCATGACGTCCACACGCAATCCACGATCCGGTGAAAATTCCTCGATCACGGAAAATCCGCGAGTGGCAAGGTGACGGCACACGCCACGCGCCAGAAGCTGGCCGGGCTGGAATGATGTGATATCGTCGCGCAGAGGATTGGGAGCGATTGACATGTTCCAAAATATGAACATTGCGTGAACAAATGCAAGGCCAAGCTCAAGCCCGTCACTGGCCTGTCCATCATCATTGCGTTTCGCTCTCGGGCAACACGAGGGGTCACATACGCTTTCTTTGATCAAATCAGACCGCGAAGGTCCGATGCCCCTTGTCCTGATCCGATTGCAGCCCTATCTCAATCAACGGCGGGTTCTGCCCTTCTCGTGATTGGTTGCATTCCGGTGGCCTTAAGCAATTCCGAGGGAGTTGGCTCTGTCCGGGCCCTGGTCCGGTTACCTGACGCCCACCTGTACATACAGGTCCTCGGGAATGAGAGAACCGCACGGTTTGCGTGGTTCCCGCCGCTTATCTCTTCGACATACCGTGATGCGGCTTGCGCGATGCGGCCGCTTCGACCCTGATCGGAGTCAAGCCGATCGGTCTGCCGCGATGAGTGTCATCGTCGTCATCATCAGATTTCAGTGACATGATTGTGATGCCGAACTGCACCCCGCCAAAAACGATTCCGTTGAATATCCAGAGCAGAACGACAGCCAGATACCCGCCGTCGGTATGTGTCACCAGATGCCAGAGATTCACGACATCAAAATACAGCAACGTGCCGACAAAGACCGCAGACAGGGCAAATCCCACGAGACATTGGCGGATGTAGACCTTGATCAACTGCGGCATGGCTTTCCCCTTTGCGCTGGTGCTTAACCTAGCGCGGATGCGCACAACGACAACATAGCAACTGAGTGTCGGCGATCCAATGCCTCAAAACGCCTCGGGTCGTGCCTCACGCGCCATATGATCCAGCACGGCGTTGACGAATTTCGCCTCTTTTCCCTCGGGGAAAAAGGCCCGCGCGATATCGACATATTCGTTGATCACCACCTTGGGTGGCGTCTCGGTGCTCACCAGTTCCGCGCCGGCTGCGCGGAACAAGGCACGCAACGTCGGATCGATCCGCGCGATAGGCCATTTCGCAACCAACCCGCGATCCGTCATCTGGTCGATCTTGGCCTGCCAGTTCACCGCCTCGTCGACAATGCGTCGGAACAGATCGACATTGCCCTCGACCATCTCGATCCCCTCGACCTGCGCCAGCCCGAAACGGTGATCCAGAAATTCCGCCGCGACCTTGTCGACCGCTTGTCCCGACTGTTCGGTCTGGAACAACGCCTGAACGGCATAAAGCCGCGACGCAGAGCGCATCTGGCGTTTTTGGTCCACCTTGGTTGGCTTGGCAGCAGAGGTCATGCGATGTTCGGGTCCTTCGGAGTGCCGGCGATCTGGTATTCATCCCGCTGCGGGACAAACCCAACGCCCTTGCGTTGCCCGCCCCACTTACGGGCGAGCGCAATCAGGTGCAAGGCTGCCGCGGCGGCCCCGCCGCCCTTGTTCTGCCCCGCCACTTCGGCGCGCACCTGCGCCTGCGCCATCGTCTCGACCGTCAGGATGCCGTTGCCGATGCATAAACCCTGCAAGCCCAGCAACGTGATGCCACGCGAACTGTCATTGCACACGGTTTCGTAATGCGTCGTCTCACCGCGAATGACGCAACCCAAAGCGACATAGCCGTCAAAATTCGTCAACCGCTCTGCAATGCCGATGGCGGTCGGCACTTCGAGCGCGCCGGGAACCTCGATCAACTCGTGGGTTCCGCCGCAGGCCTCGATCTCGGCCTTCGCGCCTTCGATCATCTGGTCGGCGATCTCCTTGTAATAGGGCGCCACCACGATCAGCAGTTTGACCGGACGGTCGAAGTCCGGGCGCTCCAAGACATAATGCTCAACAGATGCCGCCATCATCCCAACTCCGAAATCTTGCGCGTGCCGACAATTTCCAGTCCGTAGGCTTCCAGTCCGACGACCTTGGGCGTCGGCGAATTCGTCAGCAGCACGAGCTTGGACAGCCCCAGCGACGACAGGATCTGCGCCCCCAATCCGTATTGCCGCAACGTCTTGGGTGACACACCCTCGATCGCCTCGAGCTTCATCGACGTGTCGCGCAAGAGTACGACGACGCCACGCCCTTCAGACGCCACCGCTTCCATCGCGTGCTTGAATTCATCGGCGCGCCCCTTGGGGCCGGTGCCGACAACATCCAGCATCGGGTCCATCGCGTGCATCCGCACCAGAACCGGATCATCGCCCGACAAATCGCCCTTGCTCAACACGATATGCTCGTCGCCGTGAGTTTCGTCGGTATAGATCCGCATCTTCCATTCGCCGCCGAATTCCGACTGGATCACGTCCTCGGTGCGCACGCGCACCAGATTGTCGTTGCGGCGACGATAGGCGATCAGATCGCTGATCGTGCCGATCTTGAGCCCGTGCCGCTGCGCAAATGCCACCAGTTCGGGCAGGCGCGACATGGTGCCGTCCTCGTTCATGATCTCGCAGATCACGCCCGCAGGGTTCAGCCCGGCCAGACGGCTCACATCCACCGCCGCCTCCGTATGGCCCGCACGCACCAGAACGCCACCCTCCTTGGCGCGCAAGGGAAACACATGGCCCGGTGTCGCGATGTCCTGCGCGCTCTTGGTGCCGTCGATCGCCACCGAAACGGTACGCGCCCGGTCGGCGGCGGAAATGCCCGTCGTCACACCCTCGCGCGCCTCGATGGAGATGGTAAACGCGGTCTCGTGGCGGCTGGAATTGTTGGTCGACATCAACTGGAGCCCAAGCTCTTCGATCCGCCGCGAAGTCATCGCCAGACAAATCAAACCGCGCCCGTGCATCGCCATGAAGTTGATGGCATCCGGTGTCGCCCATTGCGCCGGGATCACCAGATCGCCCTCGTTCTCGCGGTCTTCGTGATCCACCAGGATAAACATCTTGCCATTGCGTGCGTCTTCAATGATCTCTTCCACCGAAGAAATCGCGTCCTTCCAGTTTTCCTCGACCACACCGGGTTTTTCAAAGCTCATCACGCGCACCTCTTTCCTGTCACTCAGGCCCATAAATCACGGCGCTCCGCTTGACCAGTGGAACGTCACGCGCCGCGCGCGCCCGGTGGGCTTCTTTGGGCTCAAAATACCTCGGGGTGAATTGGCCGAAGGCCAAGAGGGGCAGCGCCCCTGCCCTCAATCGAAAATGTCTTCCAGAACGTCGAACGCTTCCTCGAAAAGCCGGCGCGTCAGGGTTTTGCGCTTTTTCTTCTTCTTGCCAGTCGGCTTGCGCATCGACCGCTCCCAACTTGGCACGGACGCCGCGCGGTCGGTGCCGCGCTTCACCGGACGGTTCGGAGCGTGACGCTCGCTCGACACCGGCCTCTCGACCGCATCCATGCGTAGCATCTTCATGTTGTGCAACGGTGCGCCGCAGGCGGCGCAGCTAAGCTCGTGACGGTCTCGGCCGCGCAAAACCAATGCGGCGCGCGTGCCGCAATAGCAGCAGGTGGCAATCTTCGTCCCTTGGGGCATGGCGTCTCCTTTGGGTCGCAATATTGGGTCGCGCACGCCGCGCGACAAGATCAGGCCCGTGCGGCGTAAAGCGCCACTGCCGCCGCATTCGACACGTTCAACGACCCGAACTCCCGTGAAAACGGGATCTTGACCAACCCGTCGCAGGTGTCCTTCGTCTTGGGCCGCAGCCCCGGCCCCTCGGCCCCCAACACCAGCGCGATCGGCCTGTCACGCACCGGCGCAATCGCATCTTCCAGCGTTTGCTCCGCCTCACCGTCAAGTCCGTAGATCATGTACCCCATCGCCCGCAAACGCTCCATTGCATCCGCGAGGTTGCGTTCGCGCAGATAGGGCTGACGTTCCAGCGCGCCCGATGCGGTTTTCGCCAATGCGCCGGTTTCCGGCGCCGAATGATGCAAAGTCCCGACGACGGCCGATGCTCCGAACACTTCTGCCGAGCGTAGAATCGCCCCAACATTGTGCGGGTCGGTCACACGATCCAACAGCACGACGCGCGGCGGACCATCACTGGCGCTGTCTCCCAACGCCACATCTTCCAGCCGCCCCCAGTTCAGCGGCTTGACCTCCAGCGCCGCGCCCTGATGCACCGATTGCGGATCAATCGGCGCATCAAACTTGCGCGGATCACTCATCTCGGGCTCGATCCCGGCTTGTGCAATCGCATCCGCCAGCTTGTCCATCGCATTGCGCGTCACCACCAGCCGCAACCGCTCGCGATTGGGGTTGACCAAGGCATCGCGGACCGCGTGCAGCCCGAAGAGCCACACCGTCTCTGCGGCCGCCGCCCGTTTGGACTGTTCTTTCGCGACCACCCATTTCGGTTTCTTGACCATGCACGCTCTCCGGTTTTCACGGCACAAAACGCACCTGCCGCTTGATGGGATTTTCCGGTTGACGCCGCAAGGGGGCAATTGTAATCACCCGCTCACGCCAGAGGCCGGGCCTCTGACGCAGTGGGCGACAGGCCGCAAGGTGTGGCAGGGGACTGTAACTCCCTCGCGGAGACGCACGCCAGGTTCGATTCCTGGGTCGCCCACCACTTACTTCATTTTGACATCAATTTGACTTCGGCGGCGCGGAGCCGTCCTAATCGGCACATGACCGACGATCTTCGCACCAAAGCCCGCCTTCTGTTTGACGCCGCCGTCATTGCGGCAGATCCGGCCAAGGCCGTCCGGCGCGGGCTCTCTCAAGCGCCGCTGCCGCCAACGACGGCGCATGGAAAGACACACCTGATCGCCATCGGCAAAGCCGCCCCCGCGATGTTGCGCGAAGCACTGATCGCCTTGCCCGACGCTGACACCGCTCTGGCCGTCACCCATCACGGTAATCCAGCAATTCTAGAGACGGGCGAGATAGTGCACGCGGGCCATCCAGTGCCTGATGCAGCCGGGGCTCGGGCCGCCACGCGGGTCATGGACGTGCTTGCCAGCGCGACCGAGAGAGACCGCGTCGTCGCGCTGATCTCTGGCGGCGGATCGGCCTTGTTGCCCGCTCCGCCTTCCGGTGTGAGCCTTGCCGACAAGGCGCGGCTCAACGATGCCTTGCTGGCGGCAGGGCTTGATATCGTTCAGATGAACCTGGTGCGCCAACAGGTCAGCCTGTTGAAAGGCGGAGGTTTCTTACGTCTCGCGGCGCCAGCGAAGGTCTATGCGTATATTTTGTCCGACGTGATCGGCGATGACCTGCGTGCAATCGCGTCTGGCCCCACCGTCAGCCCCATCGGCACAGCATCCGACGCCATCGCCATCTTGCGCGCCGCTGATATCTGGGACGCTGTCCCGGCATCCATCCGGGCGCATCTGGAACGCGCGCAAGGCATCCCCCCTGTGTCGCTGCCCGAAGCAACCAACACGCTCGTGGGCTCGAACCGCTTGTCTCTTGACGCGATGGCCGACCGGGCGCGCCAGCTTGGGTTGAAGCCCAGACTGGTCAATGACGCACTGACCGGAGACGTTGCCGAGGCCACCGCACTTATTTTGGGCGATCTGACCCGCCAATCCGAGCCAAGCGCTCTGCTCTATGGCGGCGAAACCACCGTCACCTTGCGCGGCGACGGGCGGGGTGGGCGCAATCAGGAACTGGCCTTGCGAGTGGCACTGGGGGCCAAAGATATCAGAGCGCCTTGGGTGTTTCTGTCGGGTGGCACCGACGGGCGCGACGGGCCGACAGACGCTGCCGGTGGCCTCGTCGATGCAAGCACGGTGGCGCGCATGAAGGCCGCGGGTGTCGATGCGGCTGCGTTGCTGGCCAATAACGACAGCTATGCCGCCCTTTCGGCGGCCGGAGACCTCTTGATGACCGCAGCGACGGGCACCAATGTGGCGGATGTTCAGGCGTTGCTGATCGCGCCCTGACGACCCTTAAAACGTTTAAGCGTCACGCCCGCGTCCGCCAGAGCCGTACGGACCGTACGGGCGATCTGTACGGCGGTTGCGCCGTCGCCGTGCAGGCAGATCGTGTCCACCGCCGCCGGAATATGTGCGCCGCTCCGGGTGATGATGGCGCCCGCCTTGACCATCTCGACCATCCGCCTCGCCGCTTCGTCAGGATCGTGGATGACCGCGCCAGACAGGCTGCGGTCCACCAAGGTGGCGTCATCGTTGTAAGCGCGGTCGGCGAAGATCTCGCCCGCCCAGTTGCACCCCAGCGACTCGACCGCCGCTTGCTGGCGGGTCGCGGCCAGGACCATGATGATGATATCGGGATCGACCGACAGGGCGGCGTCGTAACAGGCGGTCGCCAGTGTCAAATCTTCGGACGCCATGTTCGACAGCGCACCGTGCAGTTTCAGATGTCGAACCTCGCCCCCGACAGAGCGCGCCATCGCCTGAGCCGCGCCCAATTGGTAGCGCACCAGGTTGCGCAGGCTGTCATGGCTGAGCGTCATGCGGCGACGTCCAAAGCCCTGAAGGTCGGCAAAGCCCGGATGCGCCCCGATGCCCACGTCGTGCTGCACCGCCAGCGCCATTGTCCGCGCCATCACATCAGGGTCGCCGGCGTGGAAGCCGCAAGCGACGTTGGCGGACGTGACCACCTCGAGCAATGCCGCGTCAGACCCCATTGGCCAGGGGCCGAAACTCTCCCCCATATCTGCGTTAAGATCGACATGTACCATATTCATTGCAAACCTTTATTCTGCACGTCCGGACGTCGCGCCGCTGATAAGTTGATAAGACAGTAAATCCCGGATCTGCGCCGGGTCACGCACCAGCGGTTCGCATGATTTCTCAAGCTGGGCCAGGTGCGTGCGGAACGTCTGCTCTGCCTGCAACGCCGCGCTCCGCGAGATGAAGGAGAACGTCACCGTCTTGCCCGCTGGCGTTTGCGCGGCGCGCGGCAGATCGGCCGGTATCACCGTGCCGATGCGGGGATAGCCGCCGGTTGTCTGGCTTTCGCCCAAAAGCAGGAACGGCGTGCCATCGCCAGTGATCTGGATGTCCCCCGGCACAATCGTCTCGGACAAGATGTTCAGCCCGCCCTGTGGTGCAAAACCTTGTCCTTCAAAGGTCAGTCGGACTCCCATGCGGTTCGCGCGCGCATCGCGGTGGAACTCGGTCTGGCTAAATCGTGCCCGCGTTTCAGCATCAAACAGCGCTGTCTGGAAACTCTCGACCAACCGCAACGCCCCGCCGGAAAACCGGCTGTCTTGTGGCAGTTTCAACCCGGTTTCGCCGCGTTGATCCGCACCAACGGGGAGCACGTCACCCACCTTGACCTGCGCGCCAATTCCGGCGGCCAGATGTGCCGAGCGGGCGTTCATAACACACGGCAGGTCAATCCCGCCACCCACGTGCAGATACCCGTACTGCCCCTCGATCGCCCCGCCGATGTCGAGCCGCGCGCCTTGCGAAAGCAGGTGCGAGGCGTTCCACGCCAGTGGCTCACCATCGAGCGTGGCGCGCATCGGTGCCCCGGTCAGGGCGATGCGCGTTGCTGTGGTGGCCTCGAACAAGCCACCCGACCCCGGCAATTCAAGCGCGGCACATTTGCGGCTTTGACGCAGCAAGGCGGCCCCCTCGGCCAGGGCAAGCACGTCCGCCGCGCCGCCGCGTGACAGGCCGAACGCCAGATACCCGGTCCGTCCGGCATCCTGAACCGTTGCGCCGGGCGTGATGCGGTGCACATGCAGGGCTGCGTTCATGATATCGGCTCGATTCTGGCGCCGCCATCGGGATCGGATTTCAGCCGCTCGAATGTCTCGCGTGTGACAGGTTCAAAGATGACTTCATCTCCGGGGCGCAGGAAAAACGGCGTGTCGCTTTCGGGGCGAAACAGTCGGAGCGCGGTTTGTCCGACATGCCGCCAGCCCGTCGGGCTGGATACCGAGAACAGCACCAACTGCCGGATCGCCACCACCAGCGCGCCCTCCGGCACGGCGCGTGTCAGCGTTGTCTGGCGTGGAATGTCCCATGCGTCCGGCAACAGCCCGAGATAGGGCTGGCCGGGTGCGAAGCCGATGGTTTGGACGCGCACGCGGGCGGTCGACAGCGATTTGACCGCCGCGTCAATGTCCATGCCAGCCGCCTGTGCCGCCTCTTCCAGTTGCGGCGCAAGCTCGGTGCCATAGACCGTTGGCACCCGAATCAAGCGCCGGCCATCTGGCAAGGGGGCGGCGTGCCAATCCTGCTGCGCGAGCAATCGAGACATAAGTTCCGCCAGCCGGTCAAAACCGAGATGCAGCGGATCGAAGCGCACGAAAACCGACACCAGCGAGGGGGCGCATTCCTCGACCCCATCGATTCCGGCCGCCTCCAGCGCCGCTGCAAACGCCAGCGCGGCCCGATTGGCAGGTTCGCTTAACGCGTCGCCAAACGTCACCAAAGCCCCGCTCAGACCGGCGGAGCGGATCACAGGCGTGAACGTCGGTGAAGGGGAGCCGTGCATGTCTCAGACGTAGCGCGCGTTCACCGCGCGAGGCAAGCCTTAGTGCAGCTTGTCGTCGGGCGTGTCGGCCCGTTCGCTGGCTTCCAGCGCCGCCTCGATGTCGTCAGGATCTTCGGACGGGACGGCATAGCTTCCCGACAGCCAACGGCCCAGATCGACATCCGCGCAGCGCTTGGAGCAGAACGGGCGCAGCTCCGGTTTGGTTTCCTTGCCACAAATCGGACAGCTCATGTCAAACTCCCGGCCAACGGCAAGCGATCGCGCTTGCGCTGCAATTCGATATGCCCGAGCGGCGTCCAGCCGACGAACACCGTCTCGACACTGTCGCGCTTGAGGGCTGCACGCAAGGCGCTTTCGATCTGTCTGCGGTCTTTCTTGGCGGTCGGAGCCGTGTCGATGACCACCTGCCCGCCCAAGCCGCGCAGACGCAACTGGCGTGGCAAATCCTTGACCGCTGCCAGATTGGCCTTGAGCCCTGCCGCCGGGCTGGTATCGCCGCCGGTGTTCACATCAACCGCGACGAGAGCCCGTGTCGGCTCGATCGCCATGGACGCCTGCCCATCCAGCGCCACGTCGCGCTGCATCAATCCGTCGAGCACATCGAGGACGCCGTGCCGCTCGAAACTGCCATCGGCATTGTCGATCTCGGCTCGGTCGGTCCATTCGCGCCAGGCCATCAGATGCGGTCCGTCGCCCTGCATCAGGATTTCCGCGTCGCCAGCGGTGTCGCCCGCGATCTGCGTTGCCTGATCGAGCATCGCGGCGATGTCCTCTGCGATTTCGTCCGTGTCGGCACCCTCGCAGGAGGAGCGCAGGATCAGGCCGAACCCGTCTGCATCCATCACCTCATGCGCAATTTCCAACAGCGCCTCGCGCGCATCTTCGTCCTTGATCCGCCGCGACACGTTCAGTCCCGGCGCATCGGGCGTGACGATGGCATACCGGCTTTTGAACAAAACCTTTGCCGTGACCGGGATCGCCTTGCCCGGCTCGGCATAGCCGGTGACCTGCACGACCAGCGCCTGACCCGGCGACAGACCCTTGACCTGACGCACGAAGGCCGAGCCGTCAGGCGTGCGCAAGAACATGCCGCCTTGACCCTTCATCGGTCGTTCGACAATAGCGCGGTAAATGGTGCCCGGAGCGGGCAGATCGGTGGCCAGAAACAGATCCTCGACCCGCCCGTCCACCATCAGCGCCGCCGCCTCGCGGCCCGCGACGTGATCGAGTGCAATCACTCGTCCCTTCATGCGCCCCTCCCGTAAAGTGGATACCCGGCGGCCAGCAAGAGCGTTGCCGTTTCCGCCAGCGGCAGGCCGACGACGGCGCTGAAGCTGCCGTTGATCCATGGCACGAATGCGCCGGCCGGTCCCTGAATCGCGTAGCCGCCCGCCTTGCCGCGCCAATCCTCGCTGGCGAGATAGGCGTTCACCTCGATGTCGCTGAGTGCCTTCATCTTGACCTGCGTGACCACGTCGCGCTCCCAGATGCGATCGCCGCGCCGCACGGCCACTGCCGTCACGACCCGGTGCCGCCGGCCCGACAAGGCATAGAGAAACGTCGCCGCCTCGGCAGCGGTGGCGGGTTTGCCCAGAATGCGGCGGCCCAGGGCAACAGTGGTGTCGGCCGAAAGGACGATGTCGGTGTCACCGGCCTGAACCGCCCACGCCTTTTCGCGCGCCAGACGCACGCAATAGGGGCGCGGCAATTCGCCGGGCTGGGGATCTTCGTTGATGTCGGGCGGGCGGATGTCGTCCGCCGTTACACCGATCTGCGCCAGAAGCTCGCGTCTGCGCGGGCTGCCGGAGCCGAGAATCAGGCGCGTTGTCATGGTAAACCGCATCCTGCCCGATAGCCGGGGGCCGCAGTGCGGGATGCAGGCATCGCGCTTACTTGAAGCGGTAGTTGATCCGACCCTTGGTCAGATCGTAAGGTGTCATTTCCACCTGAACCTTGTCGCCGGTCAGAACCCGGATACGGTTTTTGCGCATCTTGCCTGCCGTGTGCGCGATGATCTCATGGCCGTTCTCAAGCTCGACCCGAAACGTCGCGTTAGGCAGGAGTTCCTTAACGACACCGGGAAATTCGAGCGTATCTTCCTTGGCCATAGTCTCTCCTTCGTAAACATCCCCGCCATAAAGCGGGACGCGCTATTAAATGGGCACAAATCGTCAGATTATCAAGGGCTATTCAGCCGAGTTTCCGCGCTGCGGCAATCACGTCACGTCCCGACTGCTCCCCCCAATGGCTGCGATTGAGGACAACGCCATCGGTGCGGACATGTGCGATCCGCTCAAGGTGGACCTCGCCGTAGGTCCAGCCGGGGGTGTTCAGGTGCCCCTCCGCGATCACGCCTGTCGGCGGGAAACCGGTGTCGGGCGGGCCAAAGATGCCGCCCATGCCTGTATTCTCTTCGACCGAGTGCGACCAGTCATTTGCGCCAACGGTTGAAGACATGACCGTAACGCATTGATTTTCCAAGGCGCGCGCCATTGCGCCAATCCGCACTCGGGAATAGCCGGCAAGCGCCTCGGTGCAGGATGGCACCATTATCAGATCCGCTTCGGCCAAGGCGCGGCCCAGCAGTGGAAACTCGCTGTCATAGCAGATGAGAATCCCGATCCTGCCAAAGCGCGTTTCAAACAGCGTGAGCGGGCCGCCGCCGACAACGCCCCACTCCTCGCGCTCGAACCGTGTCATGATCTGTTTGTCCTGATGGCCCATATCGCCGTCTGGTGCGAAAAACCGGGCCCGATTCACCGGTCGCGCGCCAAGTGATGCGTCAAACACCGGAGCGGAGGCCGCGAGGATGTAAACGCCGAACTCCTGCGCCAATTGCGTATGCAATGCATCGACCTCGGGCAGAACATCGGACACCGCGTGCAACGACGCCTCGAGATCAAGCGCAACATCGCGTCCTGACAATGTGGCCAACTCCATCGCGCCGTATTCGGGAAAGACCAGAAGGTCGGCCCCGTTGCCCGCTGCGTCGTCAACCCAATGCCTCAGCTTTGACTCGTAAGCCCTCATGGACTCGAGAAAATCCATCGGATAGGCGGCCGTCGCGATCTTCATTGGTCGATCTCCTCATGCGCTCAGGTTACGCGGATTATAGACTGCCCTGCCATTTTTGCGTCATGCGATCCACGAGCTGATCGCGGGTCTGGCGATATGCGTTAAGCTTCTGTTCCCGAGTCTCACCCAGACCGGTGGGGTCCATGATCGGCCAGTATTCGACCGTCAGATGAAACAGGCGAGTCAGATCGAGTGCCCGACGCTGCGATGCCGGAGACAGTGCGACGATCAGGTCAAATCCCGACAGCGCCTCGCCATACTGCTCCAACTCATCGAAGCTGCGCGCGCGATGACGGCTCATCTCGACGCCGATTTCCTTGCACACCGCAATCGCAAAACCGTCGATTTCCAGATCGCTCACGACACCGACGGATTGTACATAGGTATCAAAGCCATAGAGCTTTTTCATGATCCCTTCGGCCATTGGAGAGCGAACAGCGTTGTGGTCGCAGCAAAACAGGACAGATTGCGGCAGTGATGCCACGCTCAGCCCCCGAAATGCAGCACGCACACCAACGTGAAAAGCCGACGCGACGTATCCTCATCGATCGCAACCTTGCCCTCAAGCCGCTCTTTCAGGATGCGCGCGCCTTCGTCGTGGATGCCCCTGCGGGCCATGTCGATGGTCTCGATCTGGCTGGGCGGCAGCGTCTTGACGGCGTCGAAGTAGGATTTGCAGATCTGGAAGTAATCTTTTACCACCTGCCGAAACGGCGTGAGCGACAGGTGAAATTCCGCCGCTTTTTCATGCGCTTCGGTGGTCACGTCGAACACCAGACGCTTGTCGCGAATGGAGAGGCCGACATTATACGGCCCCGACGGCGCCTCGCGCCCGTCGCGTTGCGGCAGTTCGAACGTGTTGTGCTCCATCAGGTCGAACATCGCGACTCGGCGTTCCTGTTCGATTTCCGGGGTTGGCGGCGGCAGGTTGCCGTCATCCAGTTGAATATGCGCGATGTGTGTCATCGGTTGCGTCCCTTGATCTGCGCACCTCCCTACAGCGCGGCGAAATTGCGCGCAACTGGACGGCGCAGTTTGCTGTGAATATGCAAAAACCGGTTCCGCGAGTGAGGCGCGTTTACCGGACTTTCAATGTCGCCAGACCAATCAGCGCCAGGATGAGCGAAATGATCCAGAACCGGATCACGATCTGCGGCTCGGCCCAGCCCTTTTTCTCGTAATGGTGATGGATCGGAGCCATCAGGAACACGCGCTTGCCGGTGCGTTTGAAATAAAACACCTGAATGATGACCGACAGCGCCTCGACCACGAACAAGCCGCCGACGATCGCCAGAACGATCTCGTGCTTGGTGGCCACCGCAATGGCTCCCAAAGCGCCGCCAAGGGCCAATGATCCGGTGTCGCCCATGAACACCGCTGCAGGCGGAGCGTTGTACCACAGGAAACCCAGCCCGCCGCCGAAAATGCCCGCGGTAAAGATCAGGATCTCGCCGGTGCCGGGAACGTAGTGCACGTCAAGATATTCGGTAAAGTCGACCCGGCCCACGGCATAGGCGATCACGCCAAGCGTGCCCGCCGCGATCATCACCGGCATGATCGCAAGGCCGTCCAACCCATCGGTCAGGTTCACCGCATTCGCCGCGCCGACGATCACGATCACCGAAAATGGCACGAAGAACACGCCCAGGTTCAGCAACGTGTCCTTGAACACCGGAAACGCCAGACGATTGGTCAATTCGGCGGGGTGATATTGCGCAGCCCAGTACGCGGCGATCCCGGCGATCAGGAAACCCAGCAACAAGCGCAATTTGCCGGACACACCTTCGGTGTTTTGCTTTTTCACCTTGGCGTAGTCGTCGGCAAATCCGATCAGGGCAAAGCTCATGGTGACAAAGAGCACCATCAGGACGAACGGATTGTCCAGCCGCGCCCAGAGTACCGTTGATGTCAGCAACGCCCCGACGATCAAGAGCCCGCCCATCGTGGGCGTTCCGGCCTTGGCAAAATGACCCTCTGGCCCGTCGGTGCGGATCGGCTGGCCCTTGCCCTGACGCTTGCGCAAGACGTTGATCAGCGGACGGCCAAAGATAAAGCCGAACAGCAGCGCCGTCAGGAAAGCGCCCCCCGCGCGGAAGGTGATGTAGCGAAAGAGGTTAAAAACATCGCCCCCGTCCGACAGCGCGGTCAACCAATACAACATAGTCCCTTTATCCCTCGCCCGCGCCGTGCGGGCCGCTGCCTTCGCTCATATTGCGAATGGCGTCAACCACGCGCGCGAGTCCCATCGACAGCGAGCCCTTGACCATCACCACATCGCCCGCATCGAGCCGGCGCGGCAGGCGCAGCGCCATTTCGTCGGACGTTTCAAACCACATCCCGCGTTTTTCCTCGGGCAGTGCCTCGTGCAGATGGCGCATCAGCGGTCCGACGCAATGCACCAGATCCAGCGTTTTCGTGGCCTCCAGTTCGGCCAGTGCGGCGTGCAGTTGCGGGCCTGTGGGGCCCAGTTCCTTCATGTCGCCCAGCACAGCGATTCGCCGTCCCTTGCTGACCCGGCCGATATCGTGCTGCACGGATGCCGCGGCCAACACCGCCAGTGACGCCGCAACCGAGGCGGGGTTGGCGTTATAGGCATCGTCAAAGAGCGCAAGCGTCGCGGTCGGGTCTGCCACGTCGAGCGATACGGTCAGGTACGCCCCGCGCCCGGCACCGGGCTGCCAGCGCCCGATGGCGGCGAGTGACAGGGCGCGGTCCAGCTTCAGCACCTCGCACATGGCCAGAACGCCAGCGCCGTTGATCGCGAAATGCCGTCCCGGCGCGGCGATCTTGTAAAGCAGCTCTTCGCCGTCATGGATCGCCTGCACCACGCTGCATCCAGACCCGTCGCGCAGCGATGTCACGCGCATGTCGCAGCCTTCGGTTTCGCCGAACGACAGGCAGGTGGCGGCTCTTGCGCGGGCCCGCTTTTCAAGGATGGGGCTGGTTGGCAGGTCGCCGTTCCAGATCGCAGCGCCGCCCGGTTCCAGACCGTCAAAGATCGCCGCTTTCTCGCGCGCGATGCCGTCAATGCTCTCGAACGCTTCCAGATGCGCGGGCGCGACAATCGTCACGACGGCCACGTGGGGGCGCGCGAGGGCACTCAGCGGGGCGATTTCGCCGGGATGGTTCATGCCGATCTCGATCACCGCGAAATCGGTGTCGCGCGGCATGCGGGCCAGCGTCAGCGGCACGCCCCAATGGTTGTTGTAACTGGCCTCGGCGGCGTGAACCGTACCGTGCGCACCCAGAACCGTCCGCATCATTTCCTTGGTCGAGGTTTTTCCCACCGACCCGGTGACACCGATCACGCGCGCCTTGCTGCGCGCGCGTCCCGCTCGGCCCAAGGCTTCAAGCCCGGTCTGCACATCATCCACGATCAGCAGAGGTGCGTCTGACGCCACGTCGTTTGGCACCCGGCTGACCAGTGCCGCCGCCGCGCCCCCGTCCAAAGCCTGGGCCACAAAATCATGCCCGTCGCGCGCCGCCTTCAAGGCAATGAACAGATCTCCCTGTTGCAAGCTGCGGGTGTCGATGGACACGCCTGTCGCGGTCCAGTCGCCGCGAAGCGTTCCACCGGTGGCGCGTGCGGCGTCTTCGCCCGTCCAGAGCGTCATGCCAGCTTCCCGTCGAGCGCCGCCACGGCCACGCTGGCCTGCTCGGCATCGTCAAACGGATATACCGTGTCGCCCACGATCTGGCCTGTCTCGTGGCCCTTGCCGCAGATGAGCAACGCATCGCCCGGCCCGACCGCATCGACACCGCGCAAGATGGCCTCGGCCCGGTCGCCGACCTCGGAAGCCTCGGGCGCGCCTTCGAGGACGGCGGCGCGGATGTCGGCCGGGTCTTCGCTGCGCGGGTTGTCATCGGTGACGATCACCTGATCGGCGAATTCGGCAGCGGCCGCGCCCATTATGGGGCGTTTGCCGGGATCGCGATCGCCGCCTGCGCCAATGATGGCCACCAGCCGCCCCATGACATGCGGGCGCAGCGCCTGACATGCGGTCGCGACCGCGTCGGGCGTGTGGGCGTAATCGACATAGACCGAAGCGCCATTGGTGCGCGTCGCGGCGAGTTGCATGCGCCCGCGCACGGTTTCCAGTTCGGGCAAAACCGAAAATACCCGGTCCGGCACCGCGCCACTGGCAATTGCCAGACCAGCCGCCACCATGACGTTTTCAGCCTGAAATCCCCCGATGAGGTTCAGACGGGTCTGGAAGGTCTCGCCACCGAACTTGATTCGCACATCCTGCCCGGTGGCGTCAAAGCGCTGCGCCAGAAGGGTCATGTCGGCACCAGTGTCGCGCCCGACAGTCATCACTTCCTGCCCGCGCGCCCGCGCGATGGCGAGAATGTCCACGCCGCGCGCGTCCTCGATGTTGACCACGGCGATTCCGTCCTCGGGCAGCACCCGAGCGAACAGCCCCGCCTTGGCGTCGAAATAGGCTTCGAAACTGTCGTGATAATCGAGATGGTCCTGGGTGAAGTTGGTAAAGCCTGCCGCACGCAGGTTCACCCCGTCCAGCCGCCGCTGCGCCAGCCCGTGCGAAGACGCTTCCATCGCGGCATGTTCCACCCCGGCCTCGGACGCGCCGGCCAGCGCCCGGTGCAAGGTGATCGGCTCGGGCGTGGTGTGGGCCAGCGGCGCCTGCCAATCACCCTCGACGCCGGTGGTGCCCAGATTGATGGCGGGATGCCCCAGCAACTGCCAGATGCGGCGCACGAAACTGGCAACGCTGGTTTTGCCGTTGGTGCCGGTGACGGCGACCATCGTGTCGGGCTGCCGCTCGAACCAGAGGGCGGCGGTGAACGCCAGTGTCTGACGCGGGTCGGCGGCGATCACGACGGCAACGTTCGCGTCGGCCAGTTCGTCCTGTGCGATCTGCGCGCCGTCCATATCGGTGAGAACAGCGCGAGCGCCCATGCGCAGCGCGTACTGGATGAATTCGGCGCCGTGCATCCGCGTGCCGGGCAAAGCGGCAAACAGATAACCGTCTTTCACATCGCGACTGTCCACCGCCAGACCGGTGACAAAAACGTCCGCTCCGCCGCGCGCGGTGAGACCAAGCTGGCTCAGGCTTTTGGCGTCTGCCCTCATGCCACACCCCCTGTTTATGATGCCCCGCGAAAGGCGGCGCCTTTCAATTCGAGGTGTTGATGATGCCCGTCAAATGACGCGTTTCGACCTCTGGACGCAAGCCCAGAAGCGGTGCGATGCGGCTGATCATTTCGGCCGCCACCGGCACCGCTGTCCAGCCGGCGGTGCGCCGGGGCTTCGTACCACTGGTCTCGACGGGTTCGTCGAGAGTGACGATCAGCACATATTTCGGGTCGTTGGTCGGGAACACCGATGCGAAGGTGTTGATCACCTTGTCCTTGTAATACCCGCCGCCGCGCCGCTTGGGCTTGTCGGCGGTGCCTGTCTTGCCACCCACCGAATAGCCCGGCACCTCGCCAAAGCTCGCGGTGCCTTCGGTGACGACCTTGCGCAGCATGTCCAGCGATTGCGCCGCGGTGCGTTCGGACATCAAGCGCGGTCCGAGTTTCGGACCTGTTTGCTTGAGCAGCGTCGGTGTGACCTGATGCCCGCCATTGGCAATCGCCGCATAGCCTGCCGCCAGATGCAGCGGGCTCGAGCTGAGGCCGTGGCCGTAGGAAATCGTCACGCTCGACAGATCCGTCCAGCGTTTGGGCAACAGCGGCTGCCCGCCGGTCGCCTCGACAATCTGCAACGGGACCGGTTTGAAGAACCCGAGGCTGTCCAGAAACTCCTGCTGACGCTTTGCGCCGATCGCAAGCGCCAGACGCCCGGTGCCCCGGTTCGAGCTTTTAACTATGATGTCAGACACCGACAACGGGCCGTAGTTCTTGTTGTTGAATTCACCGATCCGGAAGCCACCCACCTTCAACGGGCCTGACGTGTCGATCACCGTGGTCGGGTTCACCAGACCAAGCTCGAGCGCCTGCGCGGACGCGAAAATCTTGAAGGTCGAGCCAAGCTCGTAGACGCCCTGCACCGCGCGATTGAACAACGGGCTGTCGGACGCGTCGCCCTCGGTCAGCGGACGGGGCCGGTCGTTGGGGTCAAAGTCGGGCAGTGACGCGATGGCGATCACTTCGCCAGTGTGCACATCCATCAGCACGCTTGCGGCGCCCTTGGCGTTGAGCAGTTTCATCCCGCCCAACAAGACACGCTCGGTCGCGGCCTGAATGGTCAGATCCAGCGACAGTTCCAGCGGCGCGCCTTCGCGGGCGGGGTCGCGCAATTCGGAATCAAAGAACTTCTCGATCCCGGCTGTGCCGATCACTTCAGCCGAATGCACGCCTTCGCGCCCGAAACTTGCGCCACCCAGGATGTGCGATGCCACGGCACCGTTGGGATAGAGTCGCATCTCGCGCGGGCCGAACAGAAGGCCGGGCTCGCCGATATCATGCACCAGTTGTTTCTGCTCAGGGCTCAGCTTCTTGCGCACCCACATGAACTTGCGCTTGCCGGTAAAGTCCTTTTTCAGCCGGTCCTGATCGAGATCGGGAAAGATCGCGGCCAGCTTTTCCGCCGCGCCGACCGGGTCGATCATCTGCTGGGGGTGGGCATACAGCGACACGGTTTCCATGTTGGTCGCCATGATCCGGCCCTTGCGATCGACGATATCGGCGCGGCTGGCGATGATCGACGCGCCGGTGGCCTGCGCACGCGGCTCCTCGGCCTCGGAGGCGGCAAGAACACCCATGCGCGCGCCGACGACGCCGAAGGCACAGAAGAACATCACCGCCATGACCAACAGCCGCCCCTCGGCGCGCGATCTGGCCTTGTCGCGCATCTGCTCGTGACGGATGCGCAGGTTTTCGCGTTCGATGGCGTCGGGGTTTTCGCCTTTGCTGCGGGCTTCAAGGATGCGGGCAAGCGGGCGAAGCGGCGTGCGGATCATGGGTTTGCTCCTGCGCTGGTCACATCGACCGGATCGGTGATCGGCAATTGCGGCGGCATCGGGTAGGCGATCTGGTCCACCCGGCCAAATTGGTCAGGCTGCAACGGCATCAGGCCAAGACGGTCAAAGTTCACGTCTGCCAGATCGCGCAGACGGTCTGGGCGGTTCAGGTAGGCCCATTCAGCCCTGAGAACAGCAAGTCGCGCACGCGCCTCGGCGATCTGGCCACGCACCTGCTGCGCCTCACCGAGCGCCGCCTGGGTCTTGTAGTTCTCGTGATAGGCCCAAAAGGCGGCCGCAATGACGGCCAGAAACGTCACGATGTACAAAAACGACCGCATCACCGATCCTCCTTCAACTGGGGAAGCGCAATTTGTCCCGCATCAATGTCACCCGCCGGGGCATCGGTGCGCCGCGCCACGCGCAGCTTGGCCGAGCGCGCCCTCGGGTTGACGTCAAGTTCGTCCTCGTCCGGCCCCACCGCCTTGCGGGTCATGATCTCGAAGGCAGGCGTGATCGCGTCGATCTCGGGCGCATAGCGGTTGGCGCGTCCGGTCTGGCCCGCACGAGCCTGCATGAAGCGCTTCACCATCCGGTCCTCGACCGAATGAAAGCTGACCACGGCCAGCAATCCGCCGGGTTTCAGCGCCCGTTCCGCCGCCATGAGACCTTGCATCAATGCGCCGTATTCATCGTTCACGGCGATGCGCAACGCCTGAAAACTGCGCGTGGCGGGGTGCGACTGGTTGGGTTTGGCGCGTGGCAGGCAGCTTTCGACGATCTTGGTCAATTCAAGCGTCCGGGTGATCGGCGCCACCTTGCGCGCGGCGACAATGGCCTTGGCGATCCGGCGCGAGGCGCGTTCTTCGCCGTAGGTGTAAAGGATGTCCGCAATGTCGAATTCATCGGCGTGATTGACGATATCCGCCGCCGAGGGGCCATCCTGCCCCATCCGCATGTCCAATGGCCCGTCGCGCATGAAGGAAAATCCGCGCGCGGCCAGATCAAGCTGCATCGAGGACACGCCGAGATCGAGCACAACGCCGTCCACGTCGGACGCGATCTGATCCATGTCCGCGAAATTCGCACGGTGCAGCGTGATGCGCCCGTCGTAACGTGGCAGCCACTCCGCTGCCATCTCCTGCGCCAGAGGATCGCGGTCGATGCCGATCACGCTATCCGCGCCCGCCTCGATCAGACCGCGCGCATAGCCGCCCGCGCCGAAGGTGCCGTCAATCCAGACACCGGACACGGGCGCGACCGTCCGCAGGAGCGGCGCAAGCAGGACAGGAACATGGGGGTCTTTGGGAGGAGTGGCAGCGGCAGCGGACATTGGTTTACTCTCCCGGCTGCCTGTCCAGATAGATCAGCGGATCGACATCGTCCGGCAGCTCGTCCAGCCATTCGTCGGTCGCGGCCTGTTCTTCGGTTTCGTAGGTTTCCGGCTCCCAAATCTGGAAGGTGTCGCCGGCACCGATGAAGAACGCCTCGCCGGTCAGTCCGATCTTCTGACGAAGCTTGGCCGGCAGCACCAGCCGCCCGGTCTCGTCGACGCTTGTTGGATGGGATTGTCCGTTGAACAGGCGTTGCAGCATCCGCCGCTCGACCGATCCGCGCGGCAGGGATTCGATCTTCTCGTCCACCTCTTCGATGGCCTGCATGGTGTAGCATTCAAGGTATTTGCGGCGCTTATCGCCATAGACCACGACCAGTTCGGGGTTCAGCCCTTCGGTCCAGGCTGGATCGCCCGCCTCCAGCACACGGCGGAACGGGGCCGGGATGGACACCCTGCCCTTGCCATCAACCTTGTGATGACTCTCGCCTCTGAACCTGAGCTTACGAGCCACTGTCCGACCGGTCCTTCCAATTTCTCTGATCCCTGGAAACGGAAACGGCGGGTTGATCTGCTGCCACTGATCAACCCGCCGCCCGTGTCCCGTTTCCGGGAAAGTCCGACTGCACGCGCCACCTGGGGGGATGTCTGCTCGCCCGCGCGCCGGATCTCTGTGTTAGATGAAAGCGGGTGCCTGTATGAAACCTGCTCGTTTTTTGTTTTTGTTAGGAAGTCGGGGTTTGTTTTGTTCCCCTTGTCTTTCCTGCTCTCATCTCGTGCCATTAGGGATGGCATGGGAAATCATGGGTCGCAACTGTTTTTTGGCCGTAGCCGCCACTTGATGTGGTTTATCGCACACATGCAACACAGCATATAGTGCGGATTCCGATCAGAAAGTGGCACATGAGCCACCAAGGCGCGGATCGCCTACAACATATAGTAATTTTGGCGATGGAAAATAATTGCCCATGTTTTCCCACACGAGCAACAAACAAACCAAGAACATCAGATTTCGCTAAGAAAGATTGCCTGCCAAACTGCGCGGTTCACTCAAATTTCGCGCCGAATCCGGACTGTGATTCGAGTAGAACCAGCTTTTCGGATTAATCCGTCCCATCGTTTCCCACAGAGAACCCGTCAGGGTTCGAGGGGCTTGAGCCTCAGCTCACTTGACGCCCAGCACCACGTTCACGGCGTCAGGATAAATCAAGCGCCCACCGACCGTGTAACCGCTCAGCGCGGCACTGACGTCTGATATCAACGCATGCTGCGCTGCCTGGTCCAGTGCGTGAAAGGCATCGGCAATCGGCATGGAACCAAGGTGAAGCGGAACAAACTCCTCAGCATGCGGCACGTCGATCATCAGCTCTTGCCGACGCACTTCGACATCGCGGAACCCGGCTGCCGCAAGGTCGGAGATCAAGTCGCGATCCGACGGCGTCACTCTCTGGCTGCGCTGTTTTTCTGCAATATCGGATGAAATGTGTTTCTCAACCGCGATGCAAAGCGCCTGAGTGTAGACACTGTGACCATCCCATATCGACATCGCAAGGCGACCGGACGGCCTGAGGAGCCGAAAGAATTCTCGCAGAGCAACGGGTTTGTCGGGAAAGTAGTGATACCCATGCTGCGAAATGACCGCGGTGACGCTCTGCGATGGCAAACGGATTCCCACGACGTCGCTTTCTGTCCAGGCAATATCCGCGTCGGGCGCAAGCCGCTTTGCCATTTCGAGCATACCGGAGTTGATATCGAGACCGATGACCTGTCCGTTTTTGCCCACGGCCCGTTTCGCCAGTCGTGTCGTCACACCGGTCCCACAAGCCACGTCCAGAACAGCCTCTCCCGGTTTCAGATCAACCAAGTCAAGCAGTGCGCTGGCCCAGCGTCCAAACCACAAGGGGACCATGGTGTTTTCGTAAATTTCAGGGCCTTGACCTGAAAGCTGAAACGACATTTCGACCCGCCTTTAGCAACGACAGCCTGCGCGGATCCGTATTAAAGACCCCGCGCGAGGTTACCGCGGGCCGTCAATAACCGTCAAGTTTGGGAACGTTCAGCCCACCGTCAGTGCCCGCTAGCTCCAGACCGCACTTGCATCAGAGCGCTGACACGGGTACCCCAAATCCGTCACGGTCCGGGCACGTCCCGGTGAAAAGGGAACGTGGTGAGACCCCACGACTGCCCCCGCAACTGTAAGCGGCGAGCGTGCCTGGCACATGCCACTGGAGACATCCGGGAAGGCCCAGGCATCGCGACAACCCGCAAGTCAGGAGACCTGCCGCGACAGATCACCTTACGTCCACGCGGGGTGCGTTGGATGTGCCGGTTCTCCGGTGTGGTGGCAACTCGCCGTCTTGGGGCCTTGGCTCTCAATGACAGATGACTGCACCGCGCGCGGGAGACCGTAGAGTGAAACTCTTTATTGCGCTGATGGCCCTTTTCGCCGCGATGTTCATGACATCGCTGTTTGTCGGCTATGCTGCGATCCCCGTTCCGGCGGGGCTTGCCGCGCTGATGGGCCAGGGCGATCCGCTTTATGTCTCGGTGATGCAGGACATCCGCCTGCCGCGCACCTTGCTGGCGGCGATGGTCGGCGTGTCGCTCGGGCTGTCCGGGGCTGCCATGCAGGGGTTTTTGCGCAATCCCTTGGCCGAACCGGGGCTGATCGGGGTGTCGGGGTCTGCGGCGCTTGGCGCGGTGATCGCGCTGCAAACCGGCTTTGCGGGCGCGTTCCTGCTGGCATTGCCGCTCTCGGCGCTTGTCCTGGCCGCCGCCGCTGTCGGACTCATCCTGCTGCTCGCCGGGCCGCGCGGATCGTCGCTGACGCTGATCCTCGCCGGTATTGCGGTGTCGGCTTTCGCCGGCGCGCTCACGGCGCTGGCGCTCAATCTCTCACCCAACCCTTATGCGGCATCCGAGATCGTCTTCTGGATGATGGGATCGGTCGCGGATCGCGCAATGACCCATGTGGGGTTGGCGCTGCCGATCATGGCACTGGGCTGGCTGGCGCTTGCCACGCTGGGGCGTGGGCTGGACGCGCTGACGCTGGGCGAAGACGCCGCGCAGGCGCTTGGTGTCTCGCTCTCGCGGTTGCGTCTGCAATTGCTGCTCGGGACCGCCGCCGCCGTTGGCGCGGCGACCGCTGTTGCGGGCGCGGTTGGCTTTGTCGGACTGGTCGTACCCCACATCCTGCGCCGCTTTGCGCAGGGCCGCCCGTCCACTCTGCTCTGGGCGTCGGCAATCGGCGGCGCGGCGATGGTTCTGGCGGCCGACCTTGCCATCCGGCTGATCCTGCCGGAACGAGACCTGAAACTCGGCGTCGTCATGGCCTTGATCGGCGCGCCGCTGTTTTTGCACCTGATCTACAAGACCCGGAGGGAAATCGCATGACCCTTCTGAGCCTCCGCAACCTGACCGTGCGGCGCGGCGAATGTCCGGTGGTGGACACTGCCAGCCTGTCGATTAGCGCGGGCGAATGCGTCGGACTGATCGGCCCGAACGGCGCGGGCAAAACCTCGCTGTTGCGCGGTGCGCTGGGTCTGTTGCCCTTTGAAGGCACCAGCAACCTCGCCGATCTGAGCGCCCGAGACCGCGCCGCCCGTGTCGCGTGGTTGCCGCAGACGCGCGAAATCGCGTGGCCGATGACCGTTGAACGGGTCGTCGCTCTGGGCCGCCTGCCCTATCTCGCGCGGGGTGCGGGGCTGGCAGGCGCAGACCAGGACGCGGTAACCGCCGCTCTGAAGCGCATGGGTCTAACCGCGTTTCGGACGCGCCGGGCCACCGAATTGTCGGGCGGAGAGCAGGCGCGTGTGTTGATTGCCCGCACATTGGCGCAGGACACGCCGTTGCTGATGGCGGACGAACCGATCGCCGGGCTTGATCCGGCTGCCCAGATCGCGACGTTGCAGGTGTTTCAATCGCTGGCCGGTGAAGGGCGCGCGGTGCTGACCTCGTTGCACGACCTGTCGCTTGCGGCGCGCTATTGCACCCGGCTTGTCATCATCGGGTCGGGGCGGATCGTTGCCGATGGAGCGCCCCGCGACGTGCTGACACCGCGCATCCTTGCCGATGTGTTCCACCTCAAGGCCGATATCTTCGCCACACCGCAAGGCCCGGTCGTTATTCCGCTTGGAGTGTTGACATGAACCAGACAATCGAAGCCCTCAATCGCGGCGGGCCCGCGCTTTGGGTGATTGCCACGTTGAGCGTGGTGACGCTGGGCCTGATCCTGTGGAAGCTGTGGCGCTTGTCGCGGATGGGGGCATGGCGACGCGATGCGACTGAACAGGCGGTGACGCTGTGGCAAAGCGGCCAGCGCGGCAAGGCGTTGAAGGTATTGCAGCATCGCAAAGGATTGCGCGCCCGCGTCGTCAAGGCGGCGATGAACGCGGTCCGGTTTCAGGAGATCGAGGACGCCCGCAACGAGACAGCGCGCGTCGCGCGTGGGGCGTTGATGGACGCGGGCAGCGGCTTGCGCGCGCTTGACTTGATCGCGACAATTGCGCCGCTGATCGGCCTTCTTGGCACGGTTCTGGGCATGATCGAGGCGTTTCAGGCCTTGCAGGACAGCGGCGCGCGCGCCGATCCGGCGGCGCTTGCCGGTGGTATCTGGCAGGCCTTGCTGACCACCGCCGCCGGCATGGCGGTCGCCATCCCGGCTTCGATGGCGCTCAGCTGGTTTGACAGTATCAACACTCGCCTGGCCCATGATTTCGAAGATCTCGCGACCCGCGTTCTGACGGCAAAGCGGGGCCGCGATGCTTGAGCTTGGCATCATTCCACAGCGCCGCCGCATCGGATTGACGCCGATGATCGACGTGGTGTTCCTGCTTTTGGTGTTCTTCATGCTGGCCGCGCGGTTCGGCGGAACCGAGGCGATATCGCTGTCCCTTACCGGTGGCAACGATGCGCCCTATGACGGGCCGCCCCGGCTGGTGACGGTTGAGGCCGACGGTCTGCTCGTCAACGGCATTGCAAGCGACGATCCGGTCGCGGCGCTGTCTCCATTGATGGCGCGGCCTACGGACATGATCATCCTGCGCGCCGGCAATACCGTGTCCGTCCAGCGCCTGCTTGATGTGATGGGCGATCTGCGCGCTGCGGGACTGTCCAATCTGGCGGTGCTGGAATGACCAGCCTGCTGTCCCTATCTCCTCGCCCGCGCCGCGCATCGCGCGAGCCGGTGGTGCCGATGATCAACGTGGTGTTCCTGCTGTTGATCTTCTTCCTGATGACAGCGCAGATCGTGCCACCCGCCCCATTCGATCTGACGCTCCCCACGGCCGACGGCGACGAGGATGCAGGTGACGCCACGCTTTACATCTCTGCCGATGGCGACATTGCCTTCGAAGCCTTGCGCGGCGACACCGCCTTGGTGCAGGCCGCGGCCCGCACCGATACGCTGCGCCTGTCAGCCGATGCCGCGCTCAACGCGCAAACGCTTGCACGCCTGCTTGGTGAGCTTGCGGCGCTTGGCGCAACCAAGGTCGAACTGGTGACGGAGGGCGGCTGAATGCGGGTGATGGAGGTCGCGGTTTTTCTGACGGTGTCGGGCGCGTTGCATGTCGCGGCCCTGACGCTCGCCCCTCTGACCTTGGGCGAGAGCGGCGGTGGCGGAACCGACGGCGCGACTGACGTCACCCTGAGCGCAGTGACCCCAACCCTCGCCGCGATGGTCGCTGATTGGGACCGCTCCCCGGAGGTCAGCACCGCGCCGCAGCTCTCAATTCCACAAGAACAATCTGCGCCGCAGATACCAAAGCCGGAGGTATCGCCAACCCCCGGCTCACCTGTCGCAGCGTTGCCGCAACCGGAGTCCGACGCGGCCCTTCCCGCGATGGACTCGCGCCTGCCAGCCGCACCCAGGCAGCCCACTCAGACCACACTGAATGCCTTGACAGAACCAAAGACTCCAAAGGTGACACGCCCGAAAACCTCCGACCGTTCCAGCCCGGCGCAATTTGGCGCGCCGGCTCAACCAATCGCGCCGCCGTCAGCAGACCTGCCAAGCGTCGACACCGCGCCGGTCGCTTCGCTCCGCCCCGAGCCACGCCGGGCGCGGGTTGCACCAACCGTGCCACGACCGGCGCAAAAAGCGCGCGGCAACGGCGGCACGCCGGTCGCCAAATCCGCACCGGCGCGCCAGGCTCCCGCAGCCTCGGGCCCATCCAAGGCGGAGATTGCGGCCGCGCAGGCGCAATGGGGTGCGGGCATCCGCGCCGCCATCGCGCGCGCGCAGCGCTATCCGAACGGCACCCGTGCCAGCGGTGTTGCCAAGCTACAGATCACGGTCAGCCCCTCGGGCCAGACCTCGGGCGTCCGCCTCATAAGTTCCTCAGGCGATAGCCGCCTCGACCGCGCCGCGATTTCCGCAGTGACCCGCGCCCGCCTGCCCCGTGCACCAAAAGAGCTGAAGGACGCCAGCTATCGCTTCAACCTGCCGTTGTCCTTCACACGCTAGGCCATGCCGCCGTCGATCAACCGATCTGCCAGCACGGCGTAGGCGTCAGCCAACGGCCCGTCCCCGGCGGCCACTGGCACGCCGCCATCTCCGGCCAAGCGCGTATCGAGATCGAGCGGCAGTTGCGCCAACAGCGGCACATCGCGCCGCTCGGCCTCCTCGGCCACGCCACCGGCGCCGAAGATGTGGCTTTGACCCCCGCAATGAGGGCAGGTGAACACCGCCATATTCTCGATCAAGCCCAACACCGGTGTCTTCAACGTCTCGAACATATCGAGCGCCTTGCGCGCATCGAGCAAAGCCACGTCCTGTGGCGTGGACACCACGATTGCGCCCGTCACCTGCGCCTTCTGGCACAAGGTCATGGCAACATCGCCGGTGCCGGGCGGAAGATCGACGATCAACACATCCAGCGTTCCCCAGGCAACCTGTGACAACATCTGTTGCAAGGCACCCATCAACATCGGGCCGCGCCATATCACGGCCTTCTCCTCTGGCAACATCAATCCGATCGACATCACCGTCACGCCATGCGCCTGCAACGGGATGATCGTGTCGTCCTCGCTCTTGGGCCTTTCGGATACACCCATCATGCGGGGGACGCTGGGGCCGTAGATGTCGGCGTCCAGCAGCCCGACCCGCCGACCCGCGCGCGCCAGAGCAACGGCAAGGTTCGTGGACACGGTCGATTTGCCGACACCGCCCTTGCCCGAGCCCACCGCCAATATGCGTGCCACACCGGACGGCTTGATCGAGCCGGTCTGTTTCTTCGGATGTCCGCCGATCCTGACGCCGGACGGCGCCGGGGCCGCAGGGCCATGGGCGGTCAATGCAACCGACACCACGTCAACGCCAGGCAGGCTGGCCACCGCCGCCTCGGCCGCCTTGCGCACCGGTTCCATGTGGCGGGCCACCTCGGACGACGGAGCCTCGATCACGAAGCGCACAGTCGCGCCGTCAACCTGAATGGCGCGCACCAAATCGCCGGATATCAATGTCTTGCCGTCGGGAATTGCAATCTGCGACAAGGCGTTTCGCACGTCATCTACGGTCACCGTCATGTCCGCTCTCCTATCTATCACCTACCTGAGGTGGCATTCCCGGAGGTCAACTGCAACTCTCGGGCGCCATGAATGTTAGCGCTAGGCATGAACGCAGGAAAAGCAACCTCTTGCCCATGCAAATGCCGCATAGCAGCATTGAGCGAAAGGGTATTGTGCATATGCAGCAATTGCCTATCTTCCTCTCAACCGAACAGAAACAAACATAAACGAAACCGAGAATTCAAAATGGCATATCAGAGCAATCTTACCGAAGTTGCGTCGAACGGGTTCATGGATCGTCTGACCGCGCTCGTCGCGAACATCCGCGAAAAAGCCGCACGTCGCAAAATGTACCGCACAACCCTGCGCGAACTCAGCGCGCTCAGCACCCGCGAGCTTGACGATCTGGGGCTGAACCGCTCCATGCTGACACGCGTTGCTTATCAGGCGGCGTACGAACACTAGAAACAACCGGCAGGACCGGGCTGAAAAAGTCCCCTCCCGCCAACAGATCGGACGCCCTTCTCCTCCTCCCTGGGGCGCTCCGAATACGGCGGTGACACGTTTCCTCCTCCCTCGTGTCACCGCCACCCCATCCAGAGCCTAACGGCTCGAACGAGCTCGGTGCCCTCTCCTCCTCCCTGGGTGCCGATACCTGGAAACGGTGATGCCTCTCCTCCCTTGGCATCACCGTTTTTTTATATCTGCTGCGCGGGGGCCGTGTTTTCCCGACGGCTTGGCTTTTCCTTTCCCCGTCCTTTCGCTAGATGATGCGCAACAGAACACCTGTTGCCGCAGCGCGCGGCACAAGCAGCGGGACGCAACCGATGGCGATGGAAAAGAAGTTCGACGCAGGCAAGGCCGAGGATCGTATCTACAAGGCGTGGGAAGACAGTGGCGCGTTCAAGGCAGGCGCCAACGCCTCGCGCGATGAATCGTTCAGCGTGATGATCCCGCCACCCAACGTCACCGGCTCGCTCCATATGGGCCATGCGTTCAACAACACGCTTCAGGACATCCTCGTGCGCTGGCACCGGATGCGCGGGTTCGACACGCTCTGGCAGCCGGGCACCGATCATGCCGGTATCGCAACGCAGATGGTGACCGAACGCGAAATGGCCGCCAACGGAGAGCCGACGCGGGCCGAAATGGGGCGGGAGGCGTTTCTGCGCCGTGTCTGGGATCAGAAGGTCAAATCGCGCGGCACGATCATCGGGCAACTGAAGCGCCTTGGCGCGTCTTGTGACTGGTCGCGCGAGGCGTTCACGATGGGCGGTGCCACGGGTGATCCGGACAAGGGGAACGGCCCGAATTTCCACGACGCCGTGATCAAGGTCTTTGTCGATATGTATGACAAGGGACTGATCTATCGCGGCAAGCGGCTGGTGAACTGGGATCCGCATTTCGAAACCGCGATCTCCGATCTGGAGGTCGAGAACGTCGAAACGCCCGGTCACATGTGGCATTTCAAGTATCCGCTCGCCAATGGCGCGACATATACTTATGTCGAAAAGGACGAAGACGGGAACGTGCTGTTCGAGGAAGAGCGCGACTATATCTCGATCGCCACGACCCGGCCCGAAACGATGCTGGGTGACGGCGCGGTCGCGGTGCATCCGTCGGATGCGCGCTATGCGCCGATTGTCGGGCAATTGTGCGAAATTCCGGTTGGACCGAAGGAACATCGGCGCCTGATCCCCATCATCACCGACGAATACCCCGATCCGAATTTCGGCTCCGGCGCGGTCAAGATCACCGGCGCGCATGATTTCAATGACTATGGCGTGGCCAAGCGCAACGGGATTCCCTGTTACCGGCTGATGGATACACGCGGCTACATGCGCGACGACGGCGCGCCCTACACGTCCGAAGCGATCACCGCAGGTGGCGTCGCACGCGGCGAGACCGAACTGTCCGAGGCCGATGCCGACAGGCTGAATCTCGTGCCCGATCATCTGCGCGGCCTTGACCGGTTCGAGGCGCGCAAGCGTGTGGTTGAGGAAATCACTGCCGAAGGTCTGGCAGTGATGGTTCCGGTGAACGATCCGCGCCTTGGCAAACCGCAAACGCCGCTTGCGCCCGAGGAAGGCGGCGAAGCGCGGGATGACACGCTGGTGCCGCTGGTGGAATCCAAACCCATCATGCAGCCGTTCGGTGACCGCTCGAAGGTCGTGATCGAGCCGATGCTGACCGATCAATGGTTCGTCGATGCCGAAAAGATCGTCGGCCCTGCGCTGGACGCGGTGCGGTCCGGTGAGGTCAAGATCATCCCTGAATCGGGCGAAAAGACCTATTATCACTGGCTGGAGAATATCGAACCCTGGTGCATCTCGCGCCAGCTTTGGTGGGGGCATCAGATTCCGGTGTGGTACGGGTTCGACCTGTCCGGCGAGGGGTTTACCGACGACGAAGGCGACGGAGCGCTCGATCTGGTGGAAATGGGACGCTTGCTGGATGGGCAGGCGTTGCGCCGGCGCACCGACAGGCATCATGCCGCGGCCGATATCGAAGAGTTGCAGGCCAAGTTCGGGGACGTGCTGTCGGGCCTTCCGACCCCCTTGAACCATGCCCGCGTGGTCGAGGTGGACAATCGCGAGGACGCGACACATGTTCTGGCTCAGGGTCTGGCGCAATACGAGGCGAACAACCAGGATCCGACGCAGCTCGTGTATCCGGTCTGGCGAGATCCGGATGTGCTGGACACATGGTTTTCCTCCGGGCTCTGGCCGATCGGAACGCTGGGCTGGCCAGAGCAGACAGATGCGTTGAAACGCTACTTCCCGACATCCGTGCTGGTGACGGGACAGGATATTCTGTTCTTCTGGGTCGCGCGGATGATGATGATGCAGCTTGCGGTCGTGGACGAGGTGCCGTTCCGGCAGGTCTACCTGCACGGGCTGGTGCGCGACGCCAAGGGCAAGAAGATGTCCAAGAGCCTTGGCAACGTGGTCGATCCGCTTGAAATCATCGACGAATACGGTGCCGACGCGCTGCGCTTTACCAATGCGTCGATGGCGTCTCTGGGCGGGGTGCTCAAGCTCGACATGCAGCGCATTGCCGGCTATCGCAATTTCGGCACGAAGCTTTGGAACGCGGCGCGCTTTGCCGAGATGAACGGCGCGTTTTCCGGCGCGGTGCCGAGCGGTGTGCCAGAGGCAACGGCGACCGTGAACACCTGGATCATCGGTGAAACCGCCCGCGTGCGCGCCGAGGTGGACGCCGCATTGCAGGCGTATCGCTTTGATGATGCGGCCACTGCCCTTTATCGGTTCGTCTGGGGCAAGGTCTGTGACTGGTATGTCGAGTTTTCCAAACCCCTGCTTGACGACTCCGCGCCGGAACGCACCGAAACGCAGGCTGTCATGGCGTGGGTGATCGACCAGTGCCTGATCCTGCTACACCCGATCATGCCCTTCATCACCGAGGAGCTCTGGAGCGAAACCGGCCAGCGCGACACCATGCTGATCCACGCCGACTGGCCCGATTACGGGCCCGATCTGATCGACGCGCAAGCGGATCAGGAGATGAACTGGGTGATCGCTTTGATCGAATCCATCCGCTCCGCACGCCAACAAATGCATGTACCGGCGGGGCTACAACTGCCGCTGGTGGTCAAGGACATGAGCGATCAGGCCCGCGCCGCCTGGGGGCGCAACGAAACGTTGATCAAGCGTCTGGCGCGGATCGAAACGCTGGAGGAGGTTGCCAGCTTCCCCAAAGGCTGCGCGACGGTTCCCGCCGAGGGCGCGACCTTCGGGTTGCCGCTCGCCGATATCATCGACGTGAGCGCCGAAAAGGACCGTCTGGAGAAATCGGTGCAGAAGCTGGGCAAGGAAATCGGCGGTCTCAAAGGGCGGCTTCACAACCCCAAATTCGTCGAAAGCGCGCCGGACGAGGTGGTTGCCGAAACCCGTGCCAACCTTGCCGCGCGTGAGGACGAGGAGGCCAAGCTGAACGAAGCATTGGCCCGACTGGCGGAACTGGGATGAGATGTCGGGTGGGCCACTGGCCCGCCCGTCAACCCGCCTCGATCAACCCGCCAGGGCGCAGGTCATGCGGATCACCGTTGGGCTGTCCGCGTCAAGCGCCGCCAGCACGGTATCCTGTAGCGCCGCCAATGTCTCGGGTTGCTCCGCTCCGGCTCCGTAAGCGCGTGCCAGAGCTAGGAAATCTGGGTTTTTGGCAATAACGGCATTGGGTGCGATCTGGCTGCGCACCATGCTTTCCTCGATCTCGCCAAGCTTTCCGTTGTCCCAAACCAGAATGGGCAACGGCAGTCCCAATTCGACAGCGGTGCCGAGTTCCTGGATGGTGTATTGCACCCCGTAATCGCCTGCGATTGCCACCGTGGGCAGGCCCGCGCGGGCCATTGCGCCTCCGATTGCGGCGGGCAGCGCGTAGCCCAGCGTTCCGAACCCGAAGGGGTGATGCCAATGTCCCGGACGGGCCATGTCCCAGATTTCCTTTGACGCATAGGCAAACTGGGTCATGTCGGAGAAGATCATCGTGTTGTCCGGCAGCGCGGTCTGCAAAGCGTCGCTTATCGCAACAATTCCGGGGCGCTCTGCATCGACTTCGGCCCGCCAGGTCGCGCGGCGACGCCTGATGAGCGCGGCGTCCCATTTTGCGGCTTGATCCTCGGTTCGCGCCGGAATCGCGATCGACATCGCGCGCAGGAACTCGCCCGCATCCGCCAGAATGGCCGTGTCTTGCGCCGCAAGATCGCAAAAGCACTCGGGGTCAATATCGACACGGATCATCGGCGCGGTATGCCCCAAAGATGGGCGCCACAGGTCAACTTCGGACAGGGTGGTGCCGACAGCGATGACCAAATCCGCCTCGGCAGCGATGGCCGCACTGTCCTGACGGGCCAGATAACTACCAAAATGCAGCGGCGTTTCAGCGGGTACGAGACCGCGGCCCGCATAGGTCACGAACGACGCCGCACCGGTCTGGCGCAGCACATCCGGAATCGCATCGGCTGCTGCCCGCGCCCCGCCGCCAAACACGAAGAGCGGTTTCTTTGCGGCCAGAACAGCCGCCACTGCGGCATAGACATCGGCGAACCGCGCCGCAGGATAGCCGGGCCGTGGCGGCGGAGGCGGAGCGGCCTCGGCCATCGCGCCGAGGGTGTCTATGGGAACCTGAACGTGACAGGGCCGCGCCCGTGTGCTGGCGAACTGATCAAACGCCCGGTCAATCAGCGAATAAGCAGCCTCGGGCGAGCGGGCTTCGAGCGACCATGCACAAACGCAGTCTGCCGCAGCCCGTTGGTCGCGCATCTGGTGCAACTGTCCACGCTTTGCAGCGGTCTCATCAAGGCAGGACGAGATCACCAGAACCGGAACGGAATCCGAATAGGCCTGCCCCAGCGGCGTCAGGATATTGGTCAGGCCCGGCCCGGTGATGACATAGGCAACGCCGGGTTTGCCGGACGCACGCGCGTACCCGTCGGCCATGAAGCCTGCACCTTGTTCGTGCCGGGCCAGAACATGCGTGATGCCCGCTTGTTCGATGCCCCGATACAGTTCGACATTGTGAACGCCGGGAATGCCGAAAATCGTGTCGACATCGCGCTCCTTGAGCATCTGCGAAATCTGTACGCCGAGGGGTTGAAGGGTCATCACGCTCTCCAGAAGTTGACAGTGAAAATGGCATAAACCGCGAGCAATTCGAGCCGGCCAATCAGCATGCCGAATGACAGCATCCACTTTGCCGTGTCGTTCAAGCCGCCGAAATTACCCGACGGTCCGATCCTGTCACCCAGACCGGGGCCGATATTGCCGATCGCCGTCGCCGCGCCCGAGACCGACGTCGTGAGATCAAGGCCGGTCATGCCCAGACCCACCGACAGGACTCCCAGCGTGATGACAAAAAACACGAAAAACGAGATGACCGAGTTCAGGACATCCTCGGATACCGGACGGCCCTCGTAGCGGGGTGTGAAGATGCCATGAGGCGACCGCACCTTGCGCAGCTGTGCGCGCACGGACGCAAACAGCAACTGGTAGCGGAATATCTTGATCGAACACGAGGTCGACCCCGCACAGCCGCCGATCAGACCGGTGAAAAAGAACACCGATACCATGAACGCGCCCCACAGCATGTAATCCGCGCTGGCGTATCCGGTGCCGGTGATGATCGACGTGATGTTGAATGCGGCTTCGCGCAATGCCTGCTCTGGATGGTGTGGAAACGTGAGCATCAGAACCGAGGCTGCGACCGCGATCAGAATGGCAATGGTGCCGAGGAACGCGCGGATTTGGCTGTCACGCAGGATCGCGTTGTTGTTTCCGTTGACGAGCTGGACATAGCGCACAAACGGCAGCGCAGCGCAAATCATGAAGAACACGGCCACCCATTCCGCCGGTCCCGAGAAGGTCGAAAACGACGCATCGTAGTTCGAGAACCCACCGGTCGACACCGTGGTCATGGCATGGACCGTGGCATCGAACACATCCATTCCGGTCAAGACATAGCACAGGATGCACGCCAGCGTCAGGGAGAGGTAAATCGTGGAGATACTCGAGCTGATCTGCGTCGCGCGCGGCAGGATCTTGCCCATCGTGTCAAAGCTCTCGGTGCGAAAGATCTGCATACCCCCGACACGCAGTTCGGGCAGGAACACCATCGCGACCACGATGATGCCGATACCACCAAGCCATTGCAGCAGGCCGCGCCAGAGCAGGATGCCCTTGGGAAGATCGTCAAGACCGCTCAATACCGTCGATCCGGTGGTTGTCAGGCCCGACATCGCCTCGAAAAACGCATCGACAAACCGCGCGTCGGTGTCGCCAAGCACAAACGGGATCGCCCCGAAGATCGGCAGCGCCACCCATACGCCGGTGGTGAGGAGAAAGGTTTGCTGGATCGAAAGCCCTTCGCGCACCCCGTTGGAGCAGGCCAGCGCGATCAATCCCCCTGAAAACATGGTCAGGATCGAGCTTTGAAGGAAGACATGCCATTCACCCCGCCCCTCGGCCAGATCGACCAGAAGCGGCAACAGCATCGTGGCCCCCAGAACGGTCACAAGCAGGCCGATCACATATGCTACGGGGCGCAGGTCGAACATGGCGCTAGCGTTGAACCCGTACCCGCAAGGTGTCAAGCATCCGCGGCACGTTCGGGATCATGTGTGGTGCGATCTGCTTTTCGCTACGACGGACCCGCAAACTCACGCGAAATCTCAGCGTATCGCGCAGGCCTGCCGCCTTTCGCATGGATCTAGCCGACGTGGAACAGCGTCGAAAACAGCTTCGGATCCAGACTGTCGGCGGCAAAGAGATCGCCTTCTGTCAGGACCGACACCGCGTCGTGACTGTGCAGGCTTTCCTGATGGCTGGCCAGAACACGGTAATCGCCGACGCGCGGGTCGGCTTGCAGGCGTTCCGCGAAAAGCCGGGCAGCATCCTCGACGAAAATCGGGTTCGCAGCGTTCAGTTCCGCAAACGCCTGTTCGTCCTCGCGCTTGACCATCACTTGCGTCTCGGTGGGCACGGCGCCGCGGCACATGTCGATGAGGTCTTCGAACCAGAGGCATTTGCCGTCCTTCACTTCAACGGAAATCCGCGCGACCGAGCGCTGCGAATGCGGCGTTGCCAATTGCCCCCGCTCCCGCCGCGCATGTTCACTGAGTTCGAGCGAGCACGGGCAGGTCGAGCTGTAGACGTAATCCAGATGCATGATGCTGCGCCGCACGCCGTCGAAATCCACCAGTTCCAGCGCGATGTCGTAATACTGGAAGCCCGACAACCCGGATCGCAGGCTGTCGACCTTCATCGGAAAGGACAGGCGCATGTTGATGCGGGCGTCAAATGACTCCAGATCGCTCTTGTAATCGTCAAGCGCCGCTTCGATCACGCCAAAGCTGAAGGTCTTGTCGGCATGCACATAAAACGACCGCATGATGCGGCTCATGTTGATGCCCTTCTTGTCGGCCTCAAGACTGACAGTTCCGGTCACGCTTGTTTCCAGCGTCAAATCGCCATTGTCACGGGTGTGGTAGTGGATCGGCAGGCGAAAGTTCGAGATGCCGACATGCTGGATCCCTCGGTTCGCGCCCCGGATCGAGGCGGAAGGTCCATTCTGCAAATCCGGCAAGCCAGCCTTGTACGCTGCATCAACTGCAAACGCCTCGGGATAGTCGCGGGTGAAGTCGGGGTAGCGGTTGCTGGCCCCACGCTCCAATCCAAGCGCGGACGCGTCGGGAAGATCAACATCATCGGGCGAAGCCGCGGACGCCCATCGCCGCAACACCGCCAAGGCGGCTTCGGCCTCCTCGCGGCTGGGAGCGTCTTCGATGTCGGGCGTCTGAATGTTCATCCGCAGGCCCCTTTCACGTCTGGTCCTGCCTTATAACATAAGAGGCCAGCGCAGCTTTTCCACACCAATTCGACGCTGTCACAATGGACAAGCGGGGCGCTCAGGTGGCGTCAGCCGACTTCATTCAATGCCGACAGGAGATCCTCGATCAGATCGTCGGTATCCTCGATCCCCACAGACAGGCGCACCAGCCCGTCACCGATACCCAGCGCCGCGCGATGGTCCGGCGTCAAGCGTTGGTGTGTGGTGGTGGCAGGATGTGTGACGATGCTTTTCGCATCCCCGAGATTGTTGGAAATGATGATGATCTCGAGCGCATTGAGAAAGCGGAACGCGCCCTCTTTGCCGCCCGCCACCTCGATGGCCAACATGGTTCCGCCCGACCCCAATTGGCGCTGCGCGAGTTCTGCCTGGCGATGCGACGCGAGGCCGGGATAGATCACGGTCTCAAGCGCGCCATGCCCATCCAGCGCCTCGGCGATGGCCTGCGCGGATTGCGCCTGCGCGCGCACCCGAAGATCGAGCGTTTCAAGCCCCTTGAGTTGAACCCACGCGGTAAACGGAGACATCGCGCCGCCGGTGTGTTTCATGTAGGGCTCAACCACCGAGCGGATGTGGTCCTGCGTTCCCAGGATGATCCCACCCAAGGTGCGCCCCTGCCCGTCGATATGTTTGGTCGAGGAATAGATCAGGACATCCGCGCCTTGCGACACGGCGTCGGAGAATACAGGCGTGGAAAACACGTTGTCGACCACGACAAGCGCGCCCTGCGCATGTGCGATTCTCGACACCGCTTCAATATCGACAAGTTCCAGTGTCGGATTGGACATGGACTCAAAGAACACCGCCTTGGTGTCGGGGCGCACCGCAGCGCGCCATTGCTCCAGATCCGCACCGTCCACCAGCGTCACCTCAACACCGAACCGCGGCAGGATCTCGTCAACGATGTAAAGGCACGATCCGAACAACGCGCGCGCTGACACCAGATGATCGCCCGCCCTGAGCATCGACACCAGCGCGCCATTGACCGCCGCCATGCCGCTTGCGGTTGCAAACGCGTCTTCGGCCCCCTCCAGCAACGCCATGCGTTCCTCGAACATCGCAACGGTCGGATTGCCGTAGCGCGCATAGATATATTCGTCAGGGCCGGACTTGATAAATCGTTGTTCGGCTTGTTCGGCACTGTCGTAGACAAACCCCTGGGTGAGGAAAATCGCCTCGCTCACCTCGTTCCACTGGCTGCGCCTTGTGCCGCCATGAACCAGTCGGGTGCGCGGTTTCTTGTCTTTCATGTGTTTCACCTTTCAGGCCACGCCCAATAATAAAGCCCCGTTTCGGCCAAGCGAAAGGGGCTTTCGGCGGGCCTTTTAGCGGAATGTTTAACGTGGCCCGCAATCCGGTAACAAATCGCCACGAATTTCGTTTATCGCCTCGTATGAAACAGGTCAAGAACGGCAGCACCGGCTTCTTTGGGCACAAAATACCTCGGAGGTCTGGAGGCAGAGCCTCCAGCGCGCTCTAAAACGGCACATCGTCTGCCGGACAGATAAACCGCGCCACGACCTTTTTCAGTCCGGCCTTGTCGAACGCGATCTCGAGCTTGTCGCCTTCGATGCCCTGCACGGCGCCGTAGCCGAATTTCTGGTGAAACACCCGTTCCCCGATCGCGTAAGACGACACGGCAGTGGCGTCGATCACCGTGTGGCGCGCTTCGGTTGGTTGTGACACGGGGCGCTGCGCCGAGCGTGCCTGAAGCCGTTTCCAGCCCGGCGAATTGTAGACATTTGCGCTGGCGGCCTTTTCGTGCAGGTCCGATCCCGCCATGGTTTGCGTCACCGGAGACGCCATGCCCGCCGCACCATAACCACCACCATAGAGCCCCGGCGGGGTCAGTATGTCGATATGAGTCTCGTCCAGTTCGTCGATAAAGCGCGACGGCAGGGCCGATTGCCATTGCCCGAACACCCGACGGTTGGCGGCGAACGAGATCGTGCACACCTCTTCGGCGCGCGTGATGCCGACATAGGCCAGACGGCGTTCCTCTTCCAAGCCTTTCAGCCCACTCTCATCCATGCTGCGCTGGGACGGAAACAACCCGTCTTCCCAGCCCGGCAGGAACACCACGGGAAATTCCAGCCCTTTGGCGGCGTGCAGCGTCATGACCGACACTTTCTCGCCATCGCCGCCCTTGTCGTTGTCCATGATCAGGCTGACATGCTCAAGGAAGCCTTGCAGATTCTCGAATTCTTCCAGCGCCTTGACCAGTTCCTTGAGGTTTTCCAGCCGCCCCGGCGCTTCGGGGGTCTTGTCGTTCTGCCACATCGCGGTATAGCCGCTTTCGTCCAGCACTTGCCCGGCAAGTTCAACGTGTTCGACATCGCCGGTCATACGGCCCCATCGTGCCAGATCGTCCACCAACCGGCGCAGTTCGGTGGCGCCTTTTCCCTTGATCAGCCCCTGTTCGACGGCCAGCCGCGCACCCTCGACCAAACTGACGCCATTGGCGCGGGCCACCGTCTGTATGGTCTGCTGCGCCTTGTCGCCAAGGCCGCGTTTTGGCGTGTTGACCACCCGTTCGAAAGCGAGATCGTCCTCGGGGCTGACGACGATCCGGAAATAGGCCATCGCGTCGCGGATTTCCAAACGCTCGTAAAAGCGCGGCCCACCGATCACGCGATAGGGCAGACCAATGGTCAGGAACCGGTCCTCGAAGGCGCGCATCTGGTGGCTGGCGCGGACGAGAATTGCCATGTTATCCAGACCGAAAGCGGACATCCCTCGGGTGCCGCGCTGCATCGCCTCGATCTCTTCACCGATCCAGCGGGCCTCTTCCTCGCCATCCCAATGGCCGATCAGGCGAACCTTCTCGCCGTCCTGCTCCTCGGTCCAGAGCGTTTTGCCCAAGCGCCCCTGATTGCCCGAAATCACAGAGGATGCAGCCGCGAGAATATGCGGGGTGGAGCGGTAGTTCTGTTCCAGCCGCACCACATGCGCGCCCTCGAAATCCTTTTCGAATCGCAGGATGTTGCCCACTTCCGCGCCGCGCCAACCATAGATCGACTGGTCATCGTCACCCACGCAGCAGATGTTTTTATGCGCCCGCGCAAGCAGGCGCAGCCACAGATATTGGGCGACGTTGGTGTCCTGATACTCGTCGACGAGAATGTATTTGAACCAGCGCTGGTACTGCTCGAGCACGTCGGGATGCGCCTGAAATATTGTCACGACGTGCAAGAGCAGATCACCGAAATCCACCGCGTTCAGCTCTTTCAGCCGCGCCTGATATTGCGCGTAGAGCTTTGGCCCTTCGTGGTTATACGCGCCCGCGTCAGCAGCCGGCACCTTGTCCGGCGTGAGCGCGCGGTTCTTCCAGTTGTCGATGATCCCGGCAAGCTGCCGCGCCGGCCAGCGTTTGTCGTCGATGCCCGCCGCGCGCACGAGTTGCTTGAGCAGGCGCAACTGATCGTCGGTATCCAGAATCGTGAAGTTCGATTTCAGCCCCGCCAGTTCCGCATGGCGGCGCAAGAGCTTCACGCAGATCGAATGGAACGTGCCGAGCCACGGCATCCCCTCGACGGTTTCGCCAAGCAGGCGGCCCACACGCTCTTTCATCTCGCGTGCGGCCTTGTTGGTGAAAGTCACGGCCAGAATTTCGTTCGGACGGGCGCGCCCGGTGTTCAAAAGATGCACGATCCGCGTCGTCAGCGCCTTGGTCTTGCCGGTCCCTGCACCGGCCAGCATCAGGACGGGGCCATCCATCGTCTCCACCGCCAGCCGCTGCGCGGGGTTGAGATCGTCCAGATAGGGCTGAGGGCGCGCCGCCATGGCGCGGGCGGAGAGGCTGGCGTTCTCGAACGCGTCCATTTCATCGAAGCTGCTCATGGCGGGCAAGATAGCGCCGCTTGCGCCGGAGTTAAAGATGTTCCGATAATGTTCACATCTCCAAAGCTGTATTTTGCCCGCGTGAACCACGCATGATTTGCCAAAAATCCGGTGCTGGACAAACCGTGCGGCATGACAACAAATGCAAATCTATGGATTACCACGCCAAATACCCCGCAATCAGTGACCTCAAGGCCCGTGCCAGGCGACGCATACCGAAATTCGTTTGGGAATACCTCGACAGCGCCACCGGCACCGAAGCAACGCTGCGCCGCAATCGTGCGGCTTTGGATCATCTGTTGTTTACCCCGTCGATCCTGCACGGCGAGATTGCCACGGATTTGAGCACCACGTTGTGCGGCCAGAGCTATCAATTGCCGTTCGGGATCAGCCCGGTCGGCATGTCGGGGCTGATGTGGCCCGATGCGGAACGCAAGCTGGCCGCAGCGGCAACCGGGGCGGGTATTCCTTACTCCATCTCGACAGTTGCCACCCGCACACCTGAAGAGGTCGCGCCGCATCTGAACGGCAATGGCTGGTTCCAGATGTATCCGCCCCGCGATGAGGGCATCCGCACCAACATGCTCAAACGTGCGCGCGATGCAGGGTTCACCACGCTGATTCTGACCGTCGATGTGCCGGTGCCGTCGCGCCGCGAGCGTCAGGTCCGGTCCGGCCTCACAACGCCGCCCCGGCTGACGCCCCGGCTTTTGGCTCAGGTGGCGATGCGGCCTGTCTGGGCCATGGGCACGGCGAAACTCGGGATGCCGCGGATGCGGCTGATCGACGATTACGCGGGCCAACTGACGGGGCTGAGTTCGACGCAACATGCAGGCTATCTGCTGCGCACGTCGCCAGATTGGGACTATCTGCGATGGCTGCGCGACGCTTGGGAAGGCGCGTTTTTCGTCAAGGGGGTGTTGAACCCCGACGATGCTGCGCCCTTGGAGAAGGCCGGAGTGGATGCGATCTGGCTGTCCAATCACGCCGGTCGCCAATTTGACGCGTCCCCTGCCCCGATCGAGGTGTTGCCCGCGATGCGCGACGCGACCTCCCTGCCCCTGATCCTGGACAGCGGCATCGAAGGCGGGCTTGATATTCTGCGCGCCATCGCGCTTGGCGCGGATTTCGTGATGCTGGGCCGTGCATGGCATTATGCGCTTGCCGCATTGGGCGAGGACGGGCCTGCGCATCTGGCGGACCTTTTGCGCAAGGACATGGAGTCCAACCTTGGCCAACTTGGCGTGAGCCGCCCTGTTGATTTGCGCGGACAGGCCCGCTGGGCACCGCCCACGTCGGCTTGGCCTCCGCGCCTGCCCGGTTGAGATCGGGCGCGATTCTATCTAGTTACCGCTAACACATGAACATATCAGGACGCCCCGCCATGCCCGATTTCAAGAAGATCCTCATCGCCAATCGCGGCGAAATCGCCATCCGCATCATGCGCGCGGCCAACGAGATGGGCAAGAAGACCGTCGCGGTCTATGCCGAAGAGGACAAGCTGGGCCTGCATCGGTTCAAGGCGGACGAGGCCTACCGGATCGGCGAGGATCTGGGGCCGGTCGCTGCGTATCTGTCGATTGACGAGATCATCCGCGTCGCCAGACTATCGGGCGCGGATGCGGTGCACCCCGGCTACGGCCTGCTGTCAGAGAACCCCGATCTGGTGGACGCTTGCGTCGCCAACGGCATCACCTTCATCGGACCACGCGCCGAAACGATGCGCGCCCTGGGCGACAAGGCGAGCGCGCGCAAGGTGGCGGTTGAGGCCGGTGTGCCGGTCATCCCCGCGACCGAGGTTCTGGGCGACGATTGGGACGCCATCGCGCGCGAGGCCGAAGAAATCGGCTATCCGCTGATGCTCAAGGCAAGCTGGGGCGGCGGTGGACGCGGGATGCGCCCGATCGAGGGACCGGACGAGCTCAAGGAAAAGGTGCTTGAAGGGCGGCGCGAGGCCGAAGCGGCGTTTGGCAATGGCGAGGGGTATCTGGAAAAGATGATCACCCGCGCCCGTCACGTCGAGGTGCAGATCCTCGGCGACAAGCAAGGCAACATCTATCACCTTTACGAGCGTGACTGCTCGGTCCAGCGCCGCAACCAGAAGGTCGTCGAACGCGCCCCCGCGCCCTATCTTTCCGAGTCGCAGCGCGAGGAGATTTGCGAGTTGGGCCGCAAGCTTTGCGCCCATGTGAATTACGAATGTGCCGGCACCGTGGAATTCCTGATGGATATGGATGACGGCAAGTTCTACTTCATCGAGGTGAATCCGCGCGTGCAGGTGGAACATACCGTCACCGAGGAGGTGACCGGCATCGACATTGTGCAGGCGCAGATCATGATCGCCGAGGGTAAATCGCTGGCCGAGGCCACCGGCAAGGCCAGCCAGTATGACATCCGCCTGAACGGCCACGCCTTGCAGACGCGGATCACCACCGAGGATCCGCAGAACAATTTCATCCCCGATTATGGCCGCATCGCCGCCTATCGCGTCGCCACCGGAAATGGCGTGCGGCTTGATGGCGGCACGGCCTATTCCGGCGCGGTGATCACGCGCTTTTACGATTCGCTTCTGGAGAAGGTCACCACCTGGGCACAGACGCCGGAAAAGGCGATCGCGCGGATGGACCGGGCGCTGCGCGAGTTCCGGATTCGCGGTCTCAGCACCAATATCTCCTTCGTGGAAAACCTGCTCAAGCACCCGACGTTCCTCAACAACCAGTACCACACCAAGTTCATCGACGAGACGCCAGAGCTCTTTCAGTTCACCAAGCGCCGCGACCGCGCGACCAAGGTGCTGACTTATATCGCCGACATCACCGTCAACGGGCATCCCGAGGTTGCGGGCCGCCCGCGCCCGGCGGACGATCTCAAGTCCCCGCGCCTGCCGAAACTGCGTACCGACACGCCACCCGACGGCACCAAGACGCTGCTGGACCGCGAAGGCCCGCAGGCCGTGGCCGACTGGATGGCAGCGCAAAAACAGGTGCTGATCACCGACACCACCATGCGCGACGGGCACCAGTCCTTGCTGGCCACCCGGATGCGCTCGATCGACATGATCAAGGTCGCGCCCGCCTATGCCGCCAACCTGCCGCAACTGTTCAGCGTCGAGTGCTGGGGCGGCGCCACGTTCGATGTGGCGTACCGGTTTTTGCAGGAATGCCCGTGGCAACGCCTGCGCGACCTGCGCGCGGCGATGCCGAACCTGATGACGCAGATGCTTTTGCGCGGCGCGAACGGGGTGGGATATACGAATTACCCCGACAATGTGGTGCAGTTCTTTGTCAAACAGGCGGCCGAGACCGGCGTTGATCTGTTCCGCGTGTTCGACAGCCTCAACTGGGTCGAAAACATGCGCGTCGCGATGGATGCGGTGCTTGATACCGGCCGCGTTCTTGAAGGCACGATCTGCTATACCGGCGATCTCAACGACCCGGACCGCTCCAAATACGATCTGAAATACTATGTCCAGATGGGCAAGGAGCTGCGCGATGCGGGTTCGCACATTCTCGGCCTGAAGGACATGGCGGGCTTGCTCAAACCCGCCGCCGCAGGTCCGCTCATCACGGCGCTGAAAGAAGAGGTCGGCCTGCCGGTCCACTTCCACACGCACGACACGTCAGGTGCGGGCATCGCCACGATCATGGCGGCCTCTGCCGCTGGTGTGGACGCGGTCGATGCGGCGATGGATGCGCTGTCGGGCAACACCTCGCAACCGACCCTCGGATCGGTTGTCGAAGTGCTGGAGCACACCGAGCGCGCCACCGGTCTCGACGTCTCGGCCATCCGCGAAATCAGCAACTACTGGGAGGGCGTGCGCGGCCAATACGCGGCGTTCGAGAGCGGCCAGCAGGCGCCCGCCTCCGAGGTGTACTTGCACGAGATGCCCGGCGGGCAGTTCACCAACCTCAAGGCGCAGGCGCGCTCCTTGGGTCTTGAGGAGCGCTGGCACGAGGTCGCGCAGACCTATGCCGACGTGAACCGCATGTTCGGCGATATCGTCAAGGTCACGCCGTCCTCGAAAGTGGTGGGCGACATGGCGTTGATGATGGTGAGTCAGGGGCTGACCCGCGCCGAAGTCGAAGACCCCGATGTCGATCTGAGTTTCCCCGACAGCGTCATCGACATGATGCGCGGCAATCTCGGCCAGCCTCCGGGCGGATGGCCCAAGGCGATTCAGAAGAAGGTGCTCAAATCCGAGAAACCCTTCACCGACCGCCCCGGCAAGCATGCGGCGCCCGTCAATATTGACGAAACACGCACCGTCTTGAAATCCGAGCTCGAAGGCCGCAGCATCGACGACGAGGATTTGAACGGATACCTGATGTATCCCAAGGTGTTCCTTGATTACATGGGCCGCCATCGCAGCTATGGCCCGGTGCGCACCCTGCCGACCAGAACCTTCTTTTACGGCATGGAACCAGGCGAAGGCATCAGCGTCGAGATCGACCCCGGCAAGACGCTCGAGATCCAGATGCAAACCGTGGGCGAGACGAACGAGGACGGCGACGTCAAGGTGTTCTTCGAGCTCAACGGTCAGGCGCGCACGATCCGGGTGGCGAACCGCAAGATCAAGGCCACGACCGCGGCGCGGCCCAAGGCCGAGACCGGCAATCCGGACCATATCGGCGCGCCAATGCCCGGAGTGGTCGCCAGCGTTGCGGTGCGGCAGGGCCAGAAGGTCAAGGTGGGCGATCTGCTGCTGACGATCGAGGCGATGAAGATGGAAACCGGGTTGCACGCGGAGAAGGACGCCGTGGTCAAGGCGGTGCATGTGTCGCCTGCGGCGCAGATTGATGCGAAGGATCTGTTGGTGGAGTTGGAATAATCGATTTCCGCGTGTGGAAAAGGACGGGTTCGGCGGCTATTTGCGCTGAATCCACTCCTTGAGCCGTGACAGAAGACGGCTTGACCACGGCAGAAGCACATAGCTGATGAGTGCGACGTTCACTGCAATCAGCAGGGTTTTCTCGACCAGCGCAGGGATGGTCTGCGGCAGCAGAAACGTGGCAATGAAGTCGAGAATTGTGCTGTTGAGAACGATCCAGAAAATCAGGATCAACACGATCTCGATCTTCGACACTCTAGATTTGGGTTCGATCAGAGCCGCCAGTTCATCGAACTGCGTGTGTTTCGTCATTTCCTGTGGAAATTTATCGAGTTCGGCCAAAGTCTCGGCGCGTGCTTCCGAGCGTTCCCAGCTTTCCCTTGAAACGCGCGAATCAAACGCAAATACCGTGACCAACTCGCAAAGGTCGCCGCTTTGCGACAGGCTGTTCTGCTCACCCAGATAACCGCGATGCCGCGCCGCCGCGTCCTGCAAACGGTGCAGCGACGTTTCGATGTCCGTCTTGTAATCTGCCCGGAAACGGCGAACGGTGACGGACAGGACCGGATTGACGTCGGGCATAGCTGATCTTCCCCTGGATCAAAGAGACATAACGCTAGCGCGAAATCCAGAAACAGTGGACAGAAATTTCCTCTTGCACCCCGCCCCAACACCCACTAAATCCGCCCATACCAGATTGGCAGCGCGGGCGTAGCTCAGGGGTAGAGCATAACCTTGCCAAGGTTAGGGTCGGGCGTTCGAATCGCCTCGCCCGCTCCAATCCGGACAGAACGATGGCAGCGCGGGCGTAGCTCAGGGGTAGAGCATAACCTTGCCAAGGTTAGGGTCGGGCGTTCGAATCGCCTCGCCCGCTCCATCGGTTCTTTTTTTCGTCACGACATCGCGCTTTTCCGCCACAGCCGCATCACCGGAAACAGCGCAAAGGCCACTTGTGCCAGCAATCCAAGCGCCGATCTTGGCGTGGCGTAAAGCGCAACGTGCTCTGCCAATGTCCGGTCCGCCATCCAGACCGACACGGCAACCTCGCCGGCGAGGACGCAGGCCAGCGCAACCCCTCCCATGATCAGCCTCTCGGGCCAGCGCGCAGGTACGGACAAGCGGCGAACCAGCGTCGCGCAGATCATCCAGGACGCGGCGAGGATCACCGGGATCTCAAGCGCGACAGCCGGGATCTCGCCGATAGCGGGATGCAGCACGAGCGTGCGCAGCACACCCAACAGGAAGCCGAGGAAAAAGACACTCAGCCCGTAAGCGAGCCCGGCGGCGATTGAGGGAACGGTCATGACGGTGTCCGGTTTTCAAGGAGTCGACAGCAGAACGTCACCTGATGTCAACCTGCGCATCGCGGCTTGGCGCAACGGCAAAGCCGGCCTATAAGGCCGTGAATACGCCCAAGGATACAGCATAATGCGCAACGCGACCGTCACCCGCACTACGGCAGAGACCGAGATCCGCGTGGAGATCAATCTCGACGGCACCGGAACCTATGACAACCAGACCGGCGTCGGCTTCTTCGATCACATGCTTGATCAGTTGGCGCGCCACTCGCTGATCGACATGACAATCCGCGCCACCGGCGATCTGCATATCGACGACCATCATACGGTCGAGGATACCGGCATTGCACTCGGTCAGGCGCTCTCAAAGGCAGTGGGTGACAAGAAAGGGATCGTCCGCTACGGCGCGTGCCTTTTGCCGATGGACGACGCGCTGGTGCGTGCGGCGCTTGATCTTTCAGCGCGGCCGTTTCTGGTGTGGAACGTTGATCTGCCCACCGGCAAGATCGGCACGTTCGACACCGAACTGGTGCGCGAATTCTTTCAGGCGCTGTCCACCCACGGCGGCGTCACGCTGCATGTCGACTGCCTGCATGGGATCAACAGCCACCATATCGCCGAGGCGGCGTTCAAGGCCGTCGCGCGCGCCCTGCGCGACGCGCTCGAGGTCGATCCGCGCAAATCCGATGCGATCCCGTCCACTAAGGGCGCGCTTTAGGCGATGGTGACGGCCATCATTGATTACGAAAGCGGCAATCTGCATTCCGCCGAAAAGGCGTTTCAGAAGATGGCGCAGGATACCGGCGCGGGATCTGTCGTCGTGACCTCTGATCCGGACGTGATCGCGCGCGCCGATCGTATCGTCCTGCCCGGCGACGGCGCGTTCCCGTCCTGCGCCAGGGCCTTGCGTGCATCGGGGGCGTTTGCCGCCATGGTCGAGGCAGTCGAGATCAAGGCCCGGCCCTTCCTTGGCATTTGCGTTGGCATGCAACTGATGGCGCGCGTTGGCCATGAATATGAGCCGACCAACGGGTTAGGCTGGATTGACGGCGAAGTGGAACGCATCGCGCCTAAACAAGCATCGCTGAAAGTCCCGCATATGGGCTGGAACGATCTGGTGATCGACACCGCCCATCCGGTGCTGGAAGGAATCGCTACCGGCGCCCATGCGTATTTCGTGCATTCATACCAGGTGCGCGTCGATGATCCGGCGCAACGCGTGGCGCATGTGGATTATGGCGGCGACGTCACCGCAATCGTTGCGCGGGATACGATGATCGGGTTTCAATTCCACCCTGAAAAAAGCGCCGGCACGGGCCTGCAAATGATCGCCAATTTTCTCAACTGGCGACCCTGATGCTTCATCTTGCCAAATAAACTCATATTCCCTGCGGCAGCCTGTATCGCGCTGCCGCACGGTATTCCTGGTGGCTAGTTCACCCGGCTCCACGTCTGCTTGGAACACAGCAGACCACCGGCCACACATCCCGACAGATCAAGCGAATTGCCGTTCACCTGCATCTTGCCCATGTAAATCTTGTCGTTTGACGGACGCCACACCTTGCCTTCGTATTTTCCGTTTCCTTGCGGCACCATGTTGATCACCAATGTCTTGCCGGTGTTGGGCGACTTGAATTCGCCCTGTGCATTGAAGCTGCGCGCGATCACGCCGCAGATCATGTCACCGCACGGCACCATGCGGACATGGGCGTAATTGCCCTCATCCACCTCGGTCTGCCATGTGCCCTCGACCGGATCGGCCCAGGCCGCACCCGCGATCATGGCCAGTCCGGCGACCATTGTTGTCAGTTTCATGTCGGGTCTCCTCCCTGTTTGATACCGTTAATTCTGACGCGCAATGCCGTGTGCGATCAAGCCTGACGCGGGGTCGCGTTGCATGTATCGTCCCGTCATGGCAAAGCGCAGCCAGCCTCACATCGGAGAAAACGCCATGATCCTGTACCCCGCCATTGACCTGAAAGACGGACAGGCTGTGCGCCTTCTGCGGGGCGATATGGAGAAATCGACCGTGTTCAACGATGATCCCGCCGCGCAGGCTATGGAGTTTGTCGATGCCGGCTGCGAGTGGCTTCATCTGGTCGATCTGAACGGTGCCTTTGCCGGAGAACCGGTCAATGGCGCGGCCGTGGACTCGATCTTGGCGCAAACCAGGGTTCCGGCCCAGTTGGGCGGCGGCATCCGCGACATGGCAACGATTGAGCGTTGGCTGGACAAGGGTCTTGCGCGGGTGATCCTCGGCACCGTGGCGGTGGAAAACCCGGGGCTGGTGCGCGACGCGGCCCGCGCCTTTCCCGGTCGGGTCGCCGTTGGCATCGACGCGCGCAATGGCCGCGTTGCGACCAAGGGTTGGGCGGAAGAGACAAACGTGATGGTGACAGATCTTGCCCGCTCCTTCGAGGATGCGGGTGTGGCGGCGATCATCTATACCGACATCAACCGCGACGGCGCGATGCAGGGGCCGAATGTTCAGGCGACAGCCGATCTGGCGCGCGCGGTGTCAATTCCGGTGATCGCCTCGGGCGGCGTGTCCTCGCTGGACGACCTCATCGCGCTGCGCGATTGCGGAGCGAATCTGAACGGCGCCATCTCTGGCCGTGCGCTGTATGATGGCGCGCTCGATCTTCGTCAGGCGCTTGCGACGCTGTCCAGCGGCTGATCAATCGCCAGTGGCTTTTCCTGCCAGGGTTTCCAGCGCCTTTTCCATCTGGTCAAGATAGTCTGCATCATCGTCGATATCGAGATCGTCGAACATGTCCTCGGGCTCCTGCCATGTCAGCCAGACCTGACCGTCCGCGTCCTCATAGGCGAGCGCACGCATCGGCAGCAGCAATCCGGCAGTGATATCCGCCTGCATCGCCTGTGTTCCCAGTTTTGGGTTTCCAAAGATCAGGACTTCGGCGGCAGGTAGGTCCATGTCGACCGAGGCCGCGCCTTCGGCGTGATTGACCCGCGCGAACACAGTCGCTCCGGCGGCAGTCACCGCCTCTTCAAGCCGGTCGATCGTGGTTGCGACGGAATGGGCACTGCGGGTCTCTTCGAATTCAGCGAGCGCCGGGCTGGCGGCAATCAGCGCGGCGGCGGTCAGGGGGAACAGACGCATGTTCAATCTCCTTGCTTGGGGTGTGGGAATGTAACCGTCCCGACCGCACATGCGTTCCCGACTTGCCCGGACCCGACCGGGCGCGTAAGGAGCGGGCATGTTGAAAACCCGCATCATCCCCTGCCTCGACGTCGCTGACGGGCGCGTGGTCAAAGGCGTGAATTTCGTCGATCTGCGCGATGCCGGTGATCCGGTCGATGCCGCCCGCGCCTATGACGCAGCGGGCGCCGACGAGATCTGTTTTCTCGACATTCATGCCACCCACGAAAACCGCGGCACCATGTTTGATGTGGTCACCCGCACCGCCGAGCAGTGTTTCATCCCGCTCACGGTCGGCGGCGGCGTTCGCACGGTCGCCGATGTGCGCGCCTTGCTTCTCGCCGGTGCGGACAAGGTGTCGTTCAACTCCGCGGCTGTTGCCAATCCTGATGTGGTGGCGCAGGCGGCGGACCAGTTCGGCAGCCAGTGCATCGTGGTGGCGATTGACGCCAAGACCGTCGCGCCGGGCAAGTGGGAGATATTCACTCATGGCGGGCGCAAACCCACCGGCATCGACGCCGTTGAATTTGCCCGCACCGTCACCGAAAAAGGGGCCGGGGAGATTCTGCTCACTTCGATGGACCGCGATGGAACCAAATCCGGTTTCAACCTGCCGCTGACCCTCACCATAGCCGATGCGGTGAACGTGCCGGTCATCGCGAGCGGAGGCGTCGGTACGCTGGATCATCTGGTCGAGGGCGTTGTCGAAGGCCACGCAAGCGCCGTGCTGGCCGCGTCGATCTTTCACTTCGGCGAATTTACCATCGGCGAGGCCAAGGCGCATATGGCCGCCGCAGGGATTCCGGTGAGATTATGAAAACGCTGCACGATCTGGAACAGATCATCGCCAACCGCGCAAACGCCAGCCCCGAGTCCAGCTGGACCGCGAAGCTGCTTTCCAAGGGCCCCGAAAAATGCGCCGAAAAATTTGGCGAAGAGGCAATTGAGGCCATCATCGAAGCCGTCAAAGGCGACCGTGCCAAGCTGACCTCGGAAACGGCGGATGTGCTGTTTCACCTGCTGGTGATGCTCAAATCGCGCGATGTGGCGCTGGCGGATGTGATGGCGGAACTGGAGCGGCGGCAAGAGCAATCCGGACTGGCCGAAAAGGCCGGGCGCGGTTAACACGCGCTGCCCCGCTCAGGCGCTTGCACCCAGAAGGCGCGGAATCTCGACCTTCGGGCAGCGGTCCATTACGACATCAACCCCTTTCGCCTCGGCCTTCGCCGCAGCCTCGGGATGGCGCACGCCGATCTGCATCCAGATCGTCTGCAGGTCCGGAAACGCCTCCAGCGCCTCGTCCACGATCGGCGGCACCGCTTCGGAGCGGCGGAAGATATCGACCATATCTACCGGCGCGTCTATTTCCGACAGCGTGCCAACCACCTGCGTGCCGAAAAGCGATTTGCCCGCATGGCCGGGATTTACCGGAATCACCCTGTACCCTTGGTCGACCAGATAGCGCCCGACATAGTTTGACGGGCGTTCGGGATTCATCGACGCGCCGATGAGGGCGATCGTCTTGGTGCGGTTCAGGATATCGCGGAGATAATCATCTGTATATGTCATGCCATCAGCCTATCGTGTCCGATCCGAAAGAAAAAGCGCCCAAGGAAACCTTGGGCGCCAGTGGTGGAACGAGGGACAGTGAAGAGACTGCGGGCGTTCCAAACCCGCGCTCTGATCAAGAGATAGGCATCTTTCCCGGCGATTAAAGCCTTGCCGGTGCGCGTTGAATCACAGTTGCGTTAGCACAGTCATGAAACCGCCTTCAACGCGATGTCGGGATGGGTTTCCAACAAGCTCTCGTGCAGCCTTTCGCTGGGGTCGGCGCCCACCGTTCGCTGCCTGCGATTCCAGAACAGGACGCCCCAACCGCGCCAATTTCCCGAAGACGGCGCATTCACATCCTGTTCAAAGCGGTTCTGCCAGTTTTCAGGCAACCGCAAGCCCGCCCCTTCGGCGCGTTCGAGCATCCAGACAAAAGGGATATTTGACAACGGCCTGGCCTCTTCAAAGCCCCGCAACTGTCCACCGATATCGCCGTGGACGCCCTTGAACCACACCTGCTCCACTTGCCCGTTCCAGCCGGGCGTTGCCGTCCACAAAACCGGCTCATAGGCCCGGCGCCGTTCGTGATAGGCCAGCGCATGAAAGCCGTGCTGGATCGAGGCGCCGAGGTGGTCGCTGTGAAAGCCGTGGCGTGCATCGTTGATGTGCCACATGAGCGGCAGCCGGAGGCCCAGCGCCTTGACCGTGTCCCAGACCCCGACCACGGCGATCTGCGGCGGCTCGTGACAGTAAAGACGAACAAAGTCCTCTGCGGTCTTGCCGTTCGGGGCGCCGCTGTAAAGGCGATAGGCTTGACGAATGTTGCGCTCGGTCGCGCAGTCGCTGCGCAGCAGCCCGATGCTGTCAATGACGCCTGCCAGCGAGCGAACTGCATAAGCCCCGCGCGAATAGCCGAAAAAGAAGATGCGATCACCGGGGCGATACCGGGACGCGAGAAAGCCGTAGGCGCGCTTGATCTGCCGATTGATGCCGCGCCCGGTCATGATGTCGGACGCGCTGCGCCAGTCTGTCCATTGCAGCCCGGATTCATAGTAAAGCGACACATCGCTGCCGACTTCCTGCAACAACCTGTAGAGCAATCCTGCATTGGTTTCATGCCCGGGGTTGAGAGACGACATCGTGCCATCGAGAATGATGACATGATCACGCGGGCCTCTGCGCACCGCGACCTTGGAATGGCCCGAAGCGAGACGCTTGCGGAACCAGTCAAAGACAACTCTACCCAGTTTTGCGGGTCGCATCCTGCAACATACTCCAGACGCGTTGTGGTGTGAACGGCATGTCGGCCTGACGGACCCCAAGCGGCCACAGCGCATCCTGAACCGCATTCGAGATCGCCGCCAGTGCACCGACGGTGCCAGCCTCGCCACACCCTTTCATGCCCATCGGGTTCGTCATCGAGGGGGTCATTTCGGTCGCAAACCCGATCAAAGGCACATCATCGGCGCGCGGCATGGCATAATCCATGAAGGTCGCGGTCAGCAACTGGCCGTCTTCGTCGTGAACGACCCGTTCGCATAGCGCCTGACCAAGCCCCTGCACCACACCGCCATGCACCTGACCTTCAGCGAGCATCGGATTGATGAGATGACCGAAATCGTCAACGACGCTATAGCGCGCGACTTCAACCTTGCCGGTGTCGGGGTCCAGTTCAATCTCGGCCACATGCGCACCATTGGGAAACGAACGTGCATCCAGCTTGATGGTCGCGGCAAAGCTCAGCAAGTCGTCCCGCCCCGCCTCTCGTGCCATCTGGGCGACGTCGAGCATGGTCGGCGTGACATTCGACGTGCCGACCCGGAACTGCTCATCATCGAATGTTATGTCGGTCGGGTCCAGCTTGTTAAAGTCAGCAAGAAAAGCCGTGAACTGCGTGATTATCTGATCGACCGCCGCCAAGGTCGCCGTGTTCTGTACCGTGACCGAGCGCGATCCTCCCGTTCCGCCGCCGCGTGGAATGAGATCGCTGTCGCCCTGAACAAAACGGATGCGATCCGCCGGGATACCCGTCTGATCCGACAGGAACTGCGTGAGAACGGTTTCATGCCCCTGTCCGTTGGACTGGGTGCCGACAAAAATCGACGCACCGCCGTCCTTGTCGAAGGTCACCTTCACATCCTCGACTGGCGAGCCAAGAATGCTCTCGATGTAGTAGCACAGCCCCAGCCCGCGCAGTTTGCCCTGTTTTGCAGATGTCTCTCGACGCGACACAAACCCGTCGCGGTCCGCGACGTCCGCGACGCGTGTCAGGACGCGATCGAAATCGCCCACGTCGTAGGTCTCGCCCGTGGCGGAGACATAGGGGAACTGCTCTGGTTTGACGAAATTGCGGCGGCGCAGCTCCCACGGGTCGACATCCAGTTCGCGCGCCGCACGGTCGATCATGCGCTCCAGCAGGTAGATCGCCTCGGGCCGCCCTGCCCCGCGATAGGCATCGACCGGCGTGGTGTTGGTATAGACGCCTTGGACATGCAGCCATGTCGTTTGCACATCGTAGACCCCCATCAAGACCTTGGCGAACAGGTTGGTCTGTATTGATTGGGCAAATTGCGAATTATACGCGCCCATGTTGGCAACGGTGTGCACACGATACGCCGTGATGCGGTGATCGGCGTCAAAAGCCAACTCTCCAAGATGGGTCAGGTCGCGTCCCGCGCTGTCGCTCAGCATCGCTTCGCTACGTTCGGACATCCAGCGCACGGGTGTCTTCAGCGTCCGGCAGGCGATCGCTGTCAGAAAGTTCTCGGGATGCGCCATGCCCTTCATGCCGAACCCGCCGCCCACGTCGGGATTGGTGACGCGCACCCTATCGGGCTCGAGGTTCAGAAGCTGGGCAAGCTGTTTCTTGTGCTCCCACACACCTTGCGCGCTCAGCGCGAGATGCAGACGGTCGCCCTCCAACTCGGCGAAACATCCGCGCGGCTCCATCGAATTGACGATGATGCGATTGTCATCGACCGACATGCTGACGATGCGGTGCGCCGCGTCAAATGCCGCCTCGGTGGCATTTTCATCCCCGATGCCCCAATCAAACGCCAGATTTTGCGGCGCTTCGGAGTGCAGGTCCTGCCCCCCGGTGGTCAGCCCAAGATGCACCGGCTTTTCGGTGTATTCAAATTCGATCCGCTCGGCCGCGTCACGCGCGGCGTCAAGCGTGTCTGCCACGATGAAGGCCAGCGGCTCGCCAACATAGCGCACGGTGTCTGTGGCCAGCAGCGGCCGTTTCGGCGCAGCGCCCTTCGTGCCGTCGCGGTTGGTGACGGTTGTGCCCCACATGCCTTGCGTAAAGCCGGCATCGGTCAGGTCTGCGGCCGTGAGTAAGAGGTGAACACCCGGCGTTTCGCGTGCGTCGGCCACGTCGAGCCGGTCCACCGTCGCGTGCGCAACGATCGAGCGGAACACATAACCGCGAAGCGCGTTCGGCGGCGCGATATCATCGACATAGCGGCCCCGTCCGGTCAGGAAGCGCACATCTTCGACCCGCACAACGGATTGCGATTTGCCGAATTTTTCCACGCGCCCTCCGGTTTGATGAAGGCGCAGCCTAACCCGCCATGCGGTCCTGTCCAGAGCTAGAATTGCAGGTCGCGAGATCAATTTCCCGCTCGAGCCCATAACCGTTGAACCGTGTCGTCAGGGCTTGGGTATAGGCACCCGTGCCTTCGACCAGAATATAGTCGTCCTCGCAGAGATCGCCAGGCAAGTTCCAAGCAGCGGGCAACCGATCGAGGCTGTCGCAAGTGGGGCCGAAGATGGTGTAGGGTTCGATTTCTCCGGTGCGCCTGTGACCGTCTGACGAAATGCCGTGCAGTCGCGTCGGCACCGGCATGTCGCGCCATTCACCCAATGCGCCGTAGAGGCCGTCATTCAGCGTGAGCGCATGATCGTTTCGCGCCTTGACGCGCAGCGCCAGCCACATCGAGGACGCCACCATGGCGCGACCCGGCTCGCACCAGAGCGCCGGGCGGTTCACGCCGAACGCATCAGTGATGGCAGTGTCGATGGTGGTGAAGATGTGATCCAGCGTGTCGTCGTCGTCCGCCACCAACGACGGGAATCCGCCGCCGACGTTCAGCGCATGCAACGTCACTCCGGCGCGGCGGCTGACCTCCGCAACCGCCGAAATATAGTCGCCCCAAGCGCTCGCATCCTTGCATTGGGTGCCGGGATGGAAGGTCATGGCCGGTCGCAGTCCGCGCGACGCAACTTCAGCCAGAAGAGTTTGCGCCATGTCCGGGCTGGCCCCGAATTTGCTGCCGAAATCGTATGCGCCACCGGCGCGCGGCAATGACAGGCGCACCGCGATTTCAGTGCCTTCAGGCAGGTCTTTCAGCTTGTCGAGTTCCGACAACCGGTCAACCGACCACGAGGCAACACCCAGTTTCCGGGCCTGCGCAATCTCGCAATTGGACCGCACCGGATTGTGGTAATGCAGCCGTGCGTTCGGCGCGATCTGCCGGACCTGCACCATTTCCTGCACCGAGGCGACATCGAACGAGGTGATCCCTGCCCGTACCAGTTGACGCAGAACGGCCTCTCCGGGGTTGGCCTTGACCGCATAGCTGACCAAACCGGGAAATCCGCTGAGGAACCTTTCGGCCTGACGGCGCAGCACGTCGGGGCGCAGAAACACCACCGGGTGATCGGGCGCGTCGCGGCGCAGGAAATTCGTCACGCGATCCATATCAGACGCATGGTCGGCGCTGTCGCGATGGCTTGGGTGTGTCACGGCTCTCATTCTGACCTCTTGTTTCCGGGCGTTTTGCCAGTGTGCAGGAAAAAGATGTCGATTCATTCAATCAAAATTGTCATAATGCAAATGTTTCATCGTAGAAATGACGAAATGACTGAACAATTAGACGAAACAGACCGTAAATTGCTGGCCGCGCTTGCAGAAAACGCGCGTGCGCCGGTCGCCGATCTGGCGCGTCGGTTCGATGTCGCACGCACCACGGTTCAGGCGCGCATAGACAGGCTGGTGTCGCGCGGCGTGATTGCCGGTTTCACCATTCGTGAAGGGGGCGCATACGCGCCGCCCATCCGCGCCACTGCGCTGGTGTCGATCGCACCGCGCACCGGTGCCGAGGTTCTGGCACGGCTCAAGACCTTGCCCAATGTGCGCAGCGTGCACACCGTTTCAGGGCGGGTCGATCTGATTGTCGAGCTGAGCGCGCAAAGCACGGACGAGCTTGACCGGACGCTGGATACCATCGCCGAGGCGCGTGGCGTGCAAAGCTCCGAGAGCCTCATTCATCTGAGCACAAAGCTCGACAGGCGCGGCTAGTCTTCCTCGGCGGTGCTGTATTTCTGGATCAGCCCGGCCTGCGCGATGAAAAAGAAAAACAGCGCCCCAGTCAGGACAAAGGTCTCGAAATAGACCCAGATTTCAGTGCTCTGCGTGCGCCAGACAACTTCGTTCAGCACCGCGAGAAGAAAGAAGAACGCCGCCATCCGTTTGGTCAGGATCATCCACCCCTCCTGCTCCATCGGGAGCAGTTCGCCCATGACGACGCGCAGATAGCTCTGTCCGCGCAGCAGACCGATCCCGAGAACGCCGCCCAGAAGAAGGTACACCATCGTCGGCTTCATCTTGATGAAACGATCGTCATTGAGCCAGACGGTCAGCCCGCCGAACACCACCACCAGAACAGCGGTGACGATCTGCATCCGGCTGATATGGCCGGTCAGCCACCAAAGCAGCCCCATGGACGCAAGGATCACCGGGATAAAGGCGGCGGTGACAAGGATAAATCCGTCATATTCCGTGCCGTTCAGAACGAAGACCTCGTCCTTGACCCAGAGGTAGGCCACGAAGAACGCGATCACCGGCCCCAGTTCGAGCGCGGATTTGACCCATTGCGGGATGTTTCGTTGTGCCAAGACCTAGCCTCCGATTTCCACGATGACCGCCCCTAGCGCGATCAGGGCCATGAGTGCAATCCTGCGCGGACCGACGGTTTCCTTCAGGAACACCCAGCCGATGATCGCGGCAAAGACGGTGGATGTCTCGCGCAGCACCGCTGCTTCGCCGACCTGATCGAGCCGTGTTGCCATCATCACCGAGCCGAAGCTGAGAAAAGCGATCAGCCCACCGATAAAGCCGCGCAGTGCGAGCGGCGGAAGCGCGGGTTTGTAGGTCATGGAGCGATAGCGCAGGACAGCCAGAATCGGCATGGCAAAGCCGTCGATCATGAAAAACCACGCCAGAAAGGTGAACGGATCAGCAGTGGCGCGGATACCGTAGGCGTCATAGGTGGTATAAAGCGCCACGAACAGCCCGGTCGCGACCGCCAGTCCAAGCGCCGACGTCAGGGTCTCTCGCGCAGCGGTCAGATACACCATGTTGTAAAGCGCAAGGCCGAAGATGCCCATCAAAAGCACACCCAGTCCAGCCCACTGAATCCAGGTAAATGTTTCGTTGAAGATCACGTAGGCACCGATCACCGCGAACAGCGGACCGGTGCCGCGCACCACCGGATAGACGACCGTGTAGGCACCTTTGGTGTAGGCTTGCGCTTGCAGCAGCTTGTAGGCCAGATGAATCACGAAGGCGCCCGCGAAGATCACCCACATATGCGGCTCTGGCCACGGCACGACGAACAATGCGAAGGGAGCGGCCATCAACCCGTAACTGATATCAATCGCACCGCGCGACAGCCACGGGTCGTGACGGCCCTTTTGCAACGCGCCGAAAACCGCGTGCAAGACAGCCGCCGACAGGGCGAGCATCATGGCAAGCTGATGACCCTGCGGAGTGCCTTCAAGGGAAAGAAGCCAGGCGCTCATGGCTGGCGGGTGTCGCCTGTTGAGGGCATCACGCCGCTGTGCCGGTCAGGGCTGCCGCAAATTCCTCGGGATCGAATGCCTGTAGATCGTCGATCTGCTCGCCAATGCCGATGGCGTGGATCGGCAGGCCGAACTTGTCGGCAAGCGCGACCAGAACGCCGCCTTTGGCGGTGCCGTCAAGTTTCGTCATCACGAGACCGGAGACGTTGGCGAGTTCCTGGAATGTCTTGACTTGGGACAGCGCGTTCTGGCCGGTCGTGGCGTCCAGAACAAGCAATGTGTTATGTGGCGCGTCGGGGTCTTTCTTGCGGATCACGCGCACGATCTTGGCAAGTTCTTCCATCAGGTCGGCACGGTTTTGCAAGCGGCCCGCAGTGTCGATCATCAACAAATCCGCGCCCTCGGCCTGCGCCTGCGTCATGGCATCAAAGGCAAGACTGGCGGGATCCGATCCTTCGGGAGCAGTCAGCACCGGCACACCGGCGCGGTCGCCCCAGACCTGCAATTGTTCAACAGCGGCGGCGCGGAACGTGTCGCCGGCGGCGATGATGACCGACTTGCCGGCGGCGCGGAATTGGCTGGCAAGCTTGCCGATCGTCGTGGTCTTTCCCGAACCGTTGACCCCGACGACCAGCACCACCTGTGGCTTGGTGGGATAAAGCGGCATCGGACGCGCGACCGGCTCCATGATGCGGGCGACCTCGCCGGCAAGCAGTTCCTTGATCTCGCGCGCCGAAAGTTTCTTGCCGAAACGACCTTCGGCAATGTTGGCGGTGACGCGCAGCGCCGTGTCAACGCCCATGTCGGCCTGGATCAGCAATTCCTCAAGCTGTTCGAGCATGTCGTCATCAAGCTCGCGACGCAGTTCGGTGGGGGCCGTTTCGCGTTTCAGAAGCCGGTCCAAAAGCCCCGGTTTCATTGTTTCCCGCGCGGGCGGCACATCGGTCAAGGCCATCGCACCGCCCGGAGGTGTCGATAGTGGCGGCACCTCGACAGGCGGTCCCGGCGGCGCTTCGGAGGGTGGTTGGGGCACCGGATCGGACGGCTGCGGCGCTTCGCGCGGCGGCGTGGCTGGGGTCGGGTTTGGCCGGGGTGGTAGATCGGGCTTGGGCGGCTGGATCGGCTGCGGTGGCAAATCCGGTTCCGGCACTTCTTCGGGTGCAGGCGGCTGGACCGGCGCATCGGGGGGTTGGGGAACCGGGTCCGGCTCGGACGGCGGCGGCGTCTCTGGAGGCGGAGTGACATCGGGTTTCGGCGTCGGTGTCGGCGGAACCCCGGATGTCGGAGTGTCTTCGCCCCCCTCCGAAACAATTGCGTCCAGACCTTCATCCAGTTTGGACGAGGATTTGAACAGTTTGGTTTTCAGTTTGCCAAAAAAGGACATTGTGCGGCCTTTGCGTTAAGAAACCGATGTCCTTGAGTTAGTGGCTCGCGCGCCAAGATGAAAGGCTCATGCCGCGCCGCAACGGTTAAAGTTCTTCCGGAAAGTGTTTGATCGTCAAGCGGATCGGGTTCGGCGCCGCCTGCCCCAATCCGCAAATCGACGCATCCGCCATCGCGGTGCAGAGTTCCTCGAGCAGAGGTTGATTCCAGTGGTCGGCCTGCATCAGCTTGACCGCCTTTTCGCAACCCACCCGGCAGGGGGTGCATTGGCCACAGCTTTCATCCTCGAAAAAGCGCAGCATATTGAGCGCGGCGTCGCGGGCGCTGTCTTGATCGGACAGCACCACGACCGCCGCCGAGCCGATGAACGACCCGTGGGGTTGCAGCGTATCGAAGTCGAGCGGGATGTCGTCCATGCTGGCGGGCAGAAGGCCGGATGACGGGCCACCCGGCTGGTAGGCTTTGAACCGGTGGCCCTCTGCCATGCCACCGGCGGCTTCAATCGCGTCGGTGATGGTGGACCCTGCATGCAGCAGGTAAACGCCCGGATTGGCGACCCGGCCGGAAATCGAATAGCTGCGCAGTCCGATGCGCTCGTTCTTCTCGTGCGCGTTCAGGCATTCGGGGCCTTCGCGGCACACGCGCGCGACCCAATGCAGCGTTTCGACGTTATGCACGAGCGTCGGGCGATCAAAGATGCCAACCTGCGCAACATAGGGCGGGCGATGCCGCGGCAGGCCGCGCTTGCCCTCGATGGATTCGATCATCGCGCTCTCTTCGCCGCAGATATACGCGCCTGCCCCGCGCCTCAGGTCGACAAAGCCCGGTTCGATGATGACAGCCTCTTCCAGCGCCGCTATCTCACGGCGCAGGATTTCCAGAACGGCGGGGTATTCGTCGCGCATGTAGATGAAGCACGTGTCGGCCTCGACCGCCCAAGCGGCGATCAACATGCCTTCGAGAAATGTGTGGGGCTCGCGCTCAAGATAGTAGCGATCCTTGAACGTACCCGGCTCCCCCTCATCGCCGTTGACGGCAAGGTATCGCGTTCCGGGATTGGCGCGCACGAAGCCCCATTTCTTGCCCGAAGGGAATCCCGCGCCGCCAAGTCCGCGCAAGCCGCTCTCAAGCAGTTTGTCCTGCACCGCCTCCCAATCTCCGGATTTGCGCAAATCGGCGAGCACGTTATACCCTCCGGCGGCACGGTATTCGGCCAACGGCTGATATTCTGGCAAGACGACATGTGTTGCATCGGCAGCAATCGCCGCCTGCACCTTAGCGGGCGTCGCGTGGTCGATGTGATTGTGACCCAGTTCCAACACCGGCGCAGTGTCGCAGCGGCCCATGCAGGGTGCGCGCAACACCCGGACACGCGCCGGGTCGAGCCCCTCCTCAAGGGCCGATTTCAACTCCTGTGCCCCGGCAAGTTCACAGGACAGGCTGTCGCACACCCGGATCGTCAATGCGGGCGGTGGCACCTCGCCTTCCTTGACGATGTCGAAATGCGCGTAAAATGACGCGACCTCGTACACCTCGGCCATGGAAAGCCGCATCACTTCCGCCAGCGCGCGAAGATGGGCCGCGGACAAGTGACCGTATTTATCCTGAATAAGGTGCAGGAACTCGATCAGCAGATCGCGGCGGCGCGGCCGTCCGTCCAGAAGCGCCTGCACGTCGGCCAAAGCCTCATCGGTGAACTGGCGTCCCTTCGGGGTAACGCGGCCTTTGCCGCGCCCGGATTTCCAAACACCTTTGCGCTCATCGCGTCCCATTCCGCCGTCCTCTTCCCTGACTCGCTGCAGGGTGGCACGACGACATCGCCAAGACGAGCCTGAAAACGACGGTCAACACAATGCCTGCGCCCAAGCGTCGGCCCCTATGAGCGCTACGCAAAAATTATCCGAGATCTCATGTCGATGTCATTTGTACCTGCGCGCTCAATTGGGTACGATTTGAGCATGAGATCGTTTCTTATCCCCGCTCTGATCGCTGGCTGTACAGCTCTGCCCGCCTTGGCGGCAGAACCGTTGAACGGCCAGGACTTTGACGCGTATGTCACCGGCAAGACCCTGTATTTCGGCCAGAACGGCGAGGCGTATGGCGTTGAGGAATACCTTGATAACCAACGCGTGCGATGGTCGTTTCTGGATGGCAAGTGCAAGGATGGCATCTGGTACGAAGACAGCGGCATGATCTGCTTTGTCTACGAAGACAATCCGAACCCGCAATGCTGGTCATTTTTCAAGGAGAGCGACGGCTTGCGGGCGATCTTTGAAAACAACCCTGACGCCACAACCCTGTACGAGGCGCAGCAGAACGATGAACCGATGATGTGCCTTGGCCCGGACATCGGCGTGTAAGCGGCTTTATTTCTGACAGACACAAAAAAGGCCGGTCGCGAGACCGGCCTTTTGCTTTACCTTGCAGCGCGAATTATTCGCGATTGCCAAAGAGTTGCAGCAGGAACATGAACATGTTGATGAAGTTCAGGTACAGGCTGAGCGCGCCCATGATGCCCGACTTCTCAAGCCATTCCTTGTCGCCATGAGCGGCGTGCTGAAGGTACGTGTTCTTGATGTTCTGCGTGTCATAGGCGGTCAGACCCGCAAAGATCAGCACGCCGATGATCGAGATCGCGAACATGATTGCCGGGGATGCGAGGAAGATGTTGATCACCATCGCCACGATCAGGCCGATCACACCCATGATCAGGAAAGCGCCCCAGCCGGAGATGTCCTTCTTGGTCGTGTAGCCATAGAGCGACAGGCCGGCGAAGGCGATCGACGTCACGAGGAAAATCTGGGCGATCGAAAAGCCGGTGAACGCCACGAAAATCCACGCAAGGCTCAAACCCATGACGGCCGAGAACACATAGAAGAACGTCCGCGCGCCCGCAGCCGACAGTTTGTTGATCATTGCACCGAATGCAAACACCATGATGAGAGGTGCGAACATGGCGATCCAGCCAAGGATGTTCGGCTGCAACGTGGCAGGATCACGGAACACCGCAAGCAGTTGGGGGCTTGTGCCGACGGCCCAAGCGACAGCAAAGGTGAGCAACATGCCAATCGACATGGTGCTGTACACCTTATTCATATGCGCGCGCAGACCCTCATCAATCTGGGCGGCACGGGCGCCAGCAACGCCGGACGTCCGGATTGTGTTAAATTCAGCCATTTATCCCTCCGAAAGAAATTCCAATGTCACCCGCAAAGCCGGGGACGTGTTCATCGAATATCGTGTCAACCGAGGCACATTTCAAGCTTCAGTTGTCACGCCTTACTTCAATTATCAGAGAAATGGTGCATTTTTCATCCGGCGATCTCGATCACCACCTTGCCGGTCGATTTTCGGCTGCGCAACAACTCCAGACCGTCCGCCACCTGATCGAATGGCAGCACATGGCTGACATGGGGTTTCAGCTTGCCTGCTTCAAACCAGCGCAAAAGCGTTGCAAGGCTTTCGGTCACGATCTCTGGCCGGAACTTCAGATAGCCGCCCCAATAGACACCCAGAACCGACAGGTTCTTGACCAGCAGATGATTCGACTTGATCACCGGAACCGTGCCGCTGGCAAAGCCGATGGGCAAAATCCGCGCCTCCGGGTTGCAGGCCCGAAACGCGGCCTCGAACTGGTCGCCACCAACAGGATCATACACCACATCGGCCCCGCCAAGCCGGATCATCTCGGTGCGGATATCCTGAGTGTCGCTGTCGATCAGATAATCGGCGCCGGCGTTTCTGGCAGCAGCCAACTTGTCCGCACCGCGCGCGCAGGCGACAACCGTCGCGCCCATCAACTTGCCGATTTCGACCGCCGTGAGCCCCACGCCGCCGGCCGCGCCAAGAACCAGCAGCACCTCACCGGGTTGCAGGCGCGCACGGTGGTCCAACGCCAGGTGGCTGGTGCCATAGGCAATCTGAAAGGCCGCAGCGTCCGTCATCGACATTCCAGCCGGCAGGCGCACCGCGCGGCGCGAATCGTAACAGCCGAATTCCGCCAGACCGCCCTGCCCGCCGAACACCGCCACCCGGTCGCCGACGGTCACTGTCGTGACGCTCTCACCGACCGCATCAACGATTCCCCCCACCTCCATTCCGAGAGTGAATGGCAGCGCAGGCGTGTCCTGATACGTGCCCGACAGCATCAGCAGATCGGCAAAATTCAGCCCGCAGGCGTGAATTTTTACGCGAATCTCGCCATCTGCGGGATCAGGCATCGCAATGTCAGTGAGTGTGGGATGCGCGTCATGTGTCTGAACCCGATAGGCTTTCATGCAGAACACCTGTCTATGATTTTCATTGTATCGTCATGGCTTATGCCGCAAAGTTAAGTATCGCAAGAGTTCAAAATATCCGGCATTCACGTCTCGTAACTCGTCCTGTGATTGCATTTTGTTAACCATTTTGTGTTAAGACGCGCCAAAATTGTTGCCCTGATACCTGTCATGCTATAGCGTTTCTCAATGAACATTCGGATAGGTTGTTTGCTTTAGGGATCGGTTAAGCCACGGTCTCTATGGTCCTGTCCGGTACAAGGACGAGTATTACGTCTGAGAAAGGGAGCACTATGGCACATCCTGTTGACGTACATGTAGGTAAGCGTGTCCGGCATCGCCGGTGGCTGGTCGGCATGACCCAGCAACAGCTGGCTGAAAAAGTTGGCATCAAGTTCCAGCAAATCCAGAAATACGAAACCGGCGCGAACCGCGTCAGCGCGTCCCGGCTCTGGGATATCGCCGATGCGCTGGAAGTGCCTGTCGCATTCTTTTTCGAAGGCATCGAAGACGCGCAACCCGAAGCCACCACTGCGGCCCGCACCGAGGCGGTTCCGGCCGACCTTCTGGGCGACAAGGAAGCGCTGGATTTGATCCGGTCGTATTATTCGATCCCCGAGAACCAGCGCCGCCGCCTGTTCGAACTGGCGCGTGTCCTGTCTGACGTTGCTTGAGTGCACCCGTAACCTGAGGTAGCCCGGTGAACGGGCTGCCAAGGGAAGGTGCATCATGACCCGGTTCGACGATAGCGAGGCAGCTGCACTTTGGGCGGTCGCCGAACGACTGGCTGACGTCGCGGGCGATGCAATCCTGCCGTATTTCCGGTCCCGCAACCTGATCGCCGACAACAAACAGATATCCGGGTTCGATCCGGTAACGAAGGCGGATCGCGCTGCGGAAACCGCGATGCGCGATGTGCTGGCAAAACTGCGCCCCGGCGACGGCATACTTGGCGAAGAATTTGGCGCCATCACCGGCACCAGCGGGTTGACCTGGGTGCTCGACCCGATCGACGGCACACGCTCCTTCATCAGCGGCACGCCCACATGGGGCGTGTTGATCGCATTGTCCGACGACAGCGGGCCTGTTCTGGGGATGATCGACCAGCCCTATACCTCCGAGCGTTTCATGGGCGGTTTGGGCCGCGCCCGGTGGTTCGGACCGGGACGCGATGAACACCTGTCAACGCGATCAACGACCGATCTGGCCGCAGCCACACTATTTTCCACTTTCCCCGAGATCGGCACGCCAAACGAGCGCGCAGCGTTCGAACGCGTGATGAACGCCGTCAATCTCACCCGGTTCGGCTGCGACTGCTATGCCTACGCGCTTCTGGCGGCAGGCCAGATCGATCTGGTGATCGAAGCGGGACTGAACCCCTATGACGTGCACGGCCCCATTGCGGTGATCCAAGCGGCAGGCGGCACTGTCACAAACTGGGAGGGAGGCCCGGCGCATGAGGGCGGCACAATGCTGGCAGCAGCCAATCAAACGCTTCACGCGCAGGCGCTTGGTCTTCTCAGGGGCTGACAGGCGTTGCGAATTTCGCTAAATTCCAAGTGCCGCGTCGAGTCCTTCCGCTCCTTTTCTGTCGTTGCGGCCTTGCACTGCACCGAAAAGGACGTCTGACATGCGGAAGGCAATACCATGAAAACCTTGATCAAGAACGCCGACATCACCCTGACAATGGACGACGACGCGCAGGAACTGCGCAATACCGACATCCTCATCGAAAACGGTGTGATCGCAGCGGTCAGTAACGGCGCAGAGAACGCCGATACCGTGATCAACGCTGCCGGTTGCGTGGTCACGCCGGGCCTCGTGAACACGCACCATCACCTTTACCAATCCCTGACCCGCGCAGTGCCCGGCGGACAGGACGCGTTGTTGTTCGGCTGGCTTCAGACACTTTATCCGATCTGGGCCAGGTTCGGCCCGGAAGAGATGTTCACCTCAGCCCAGGTCGGGTTGGCCGAACTGGCGCTTTCGGGGTGTACGCTGTCATCAGACCACCTTTACCTCTACCCCAACGGCGCGCGGCTGGACGACACGATTGCGGCAGCGCACGAGATCGGCGTGCGGTTCCACCCGACGCGCGGCGCGATGAGCATCGGGGAGAGCGATGGAGGACTCCCGCCGGATTCCCTGGTAGAGGCCGAGGCGGCCATTCTGGAAGATTGCATCCGCGTCATCGACGCCCATCACGATGCGTCGGAAGGCGCGATGGTGCGGGTCGGCGTAGCCCCCTGCTCGCCATTCTCGGTCAGTCGCGACCTGATGCGCAACGCCGCGCTGTTGGCGCGTGACAAGGGTGTGATGCTGCACACCCATTTGGCGGAAAACGACGAAGACGTCGCCTACAGCCTTGAAAAATTCGGCTGCCGCCCTGGCCAATACGCCGAAGATCTGGGTTGGACGGGGCCCGATGTCTGGCACGCGCATTGCGTCAAACTCGACGGGCCGGAGATTGATCTGTTTGCCAACAGCAAAACAGGTGTCGCGCACTGCCCCTGTTCGAACTGCCGCCTCGGGTCGGGCATCGCGCCGGTGCGTGCGATGCGGGACGCCGGTGTTCCGGTCGGTCTGGGCGTCGACGGGTCGGCCAGCAACGACACCGGAAACCTGGCGGCCGAAGCCCGCCAAGCGATGCTGTTGCAGCGTGTGACGCGCGGCGCTGACGCGATGAGCGCGCGCGAAGCGTTATACATCGCAACGCGGGGCGGCGCAGAAGTTCTGGGCCGGCCCGATTGCGGCCAGATCGCTGTGGGCAAGCGCGCCGATATTGCGATCTGGGACATCTCGGGCATCGAAAGCGCCGGAAGTTGGGATCCTGCGGCGCTGTTGCTGGCCGGGCCAAGCCGGGTCAAGCATCTGCTTGTCGAAGGGCGGCAGGTGGTTGCAGACGGGGTTGTCACCACGATTGATCTACCGCGCGTCATTGAGCGGCAAAACCAGCTTGCGGCGCGGCTGGCGGATTTATGACACCCCCTTCCGTCCGGCAGGCGATTTGCTACTGTGCCGCCAAACTTCTCCAGCGCGGGTGTGTCAGCATGTCGATCAAGATCAACCGGATCAAGACGTTCGCCTATCTGTGCCACGCGCCCGAAGGGCAGAGCTAAGCGATGTTGGAACCGCTGGTTTTCCTGCCCGGAATGATGTGCGACGCGCGGCTGTTCGAGCCGCAGATCAGGGCATTTTCGACAACACACCCAGTAATGATCGCGCCGATCACCCACGGTCAGAGGATCGAGGAAATCGCCTCCGGTCTGTTGCCGATGCTGCCCGCGAAATTCGCACTGGCCGGCCTCAGTATGGGCGGCATCGTCGCGATGGAACTCCTGCGTCGTGCGCCGGAGCGTGTCACCCGCATCGCGTTGATGGACACAAATTGCCTGGCCGAAACACCGCCGGTGGCGGCCAGTCGCGAACCCCAGATCGTCAAGGTGAAATCCGGCAAGCTGATGGAGGTGATGCGGGACGAAATGAAACCGGGTTACCTTGCGCCCGGCCCGCGCCGCCCTCAGGTTCTGCTTACCGTGATGGAGATGGCGCTGACTCTCGGACCGGACGTCTATGTCAACCAATCGCGTGCCTTGCAGCGCCGTCGCGACCAGCAATCCACATTGCGCAAAATCCGCCAACCGGCCCTGGTCCTGTGCGGCGCGCATGATGCCCTTTGCCCGGTCAAACGCCACAGCTTCATGGCCGAACTCATTCCTCATGCCGAACTTGTCGTGCTGGACAATGCAGGCCACCTCCCGACTTTGGAAGCACCTGACGAGACAACCGACGCGCTTCGCAAGTGGCTGAAACAGCCCTATGTCCTGCGATAGAAAACGCCTGCGACACACGCACCGGCCCGGTTTCTTTGGGCCCCAAATACCTCCGCCGGAGGCATCCCGACGCGCCAGACCGCGCTAACCCCGGAAATGGTCGTGCTGACCATCCCCATTGACCGCCCGCCCGCCTTGGCCTAACTCGACCTTTGCGCGGAAGGCTGGATGGCCGCCCCTTTTGGGGAGGAAAGTCCGGACTCCTTGAAGCAACGGTGCCGGGTAACGCCCGGGCAGGGCAACCTGACGGAAAGCGCCACAGAGAACAGACCGCCCCGGATTCGTCCGTGGTAAGGGTGAAACGGTGGGGTAAGAGCCCACCGGGGGGCTGGCAACAGCCCCCGCACGGCAAGCCCCACCGGGAGCAATGCCGAATAGGGGGATCGCGCCGCGCGTCGGCAGGGTCGCTTCAGCCCAGATCCCCGGGTTGGCAGCACGAGGCCATCGGTGACGGTGGTCCCAGAGGAATGGTCATCCATGGATGGGGCAACCCATCCGGGACAGAATCCGGCTTACAGGCCCTCCGCGCTTTTTTCTCGTCGTTTCGTCAAAGAAGCGGCGCTTGAAGGGTTGACTCGCCTGTCGGCACGGGTAGAAGGCAGCCTTCATACTGGAATTTTACGGGCAGTCCTTGCCCGGTGCAGGAGACGACCCATGGCGAAGCCGACCACAATCAAAATCCGCCTGAACTCGACTGCGGGAACGGGTCATTTCTATGTGACCAAGAAGAACGCACGTACGATGACCGAGAAGATGTCGGTGCGGAAATACGACCCCGTCGTGCGCAAGCATGTCGAATACAAAGAAGGCAAGATCAAGTAGCCTTCACGTTTCACGGACAGTGAAGATCAGGCCGCGCAGGGATTGCCCCGCGCGGCCTTTTTTGTGGCATATGCGTTTGACGACGGCTCGGACGCTGCGTGTCTGAAATATGTATGTGCCCTGTTGCTTTGGCGCAGATACGCGTAAAAGGAACGGCGACAAAGCGAGGCGACGGATGAGCGAAGACCAGACCATCGAGACCCAGGAAAGCGACGAGGCCTATCAGCTGGATCGCAAGGCGGTGGCGCATATCCGGCAGGCGCTGGACCTGGAGGATCGCGCGCTGCTCGTGCATCTGATGGAGCCGATGCATCCGGCGGACATTGCCGACCTTCTGGAACAGGTCGACTCGTTCGACCGGATTCGCCTGATCAAACTGTACGACAAGGAATTCGACGGCGACATCCTGTCAGAACTCGATGAATCCATCCGCGAAGAGGTCATCGGTCTGCTGTCGCCAGAGGTGCTGGCCGACGCGGTTCGCGAGTTGGAGAGCGACGATGTCGTCGATCTGCTCGAGGATCTGAACCAGCCGCAACAGGACGCCATTCTGGGTGCGCTGGAAGACAGCGACCGGGTCGCGGTCGAGCAGTCGATGACCTACCCCGAATACTCGGCCGGTCGCCTGATGCAGCGCGAAGTGGTGATGGCCCCCGAGCATTGGAACGTCGGCGAAGCGATTGATTACCTTCGAAATTCCGACGATCTGCCGGATCAGTTCTATCACTTGACCCTGGTTGACCCGCGCCTGCGCCCGGTCGGCAACGTCACCTTGGGCAAGCTGATGGGATCGCGGCGCGAAGTGTTGCTGAAATCCATCGTGGAAGAGACGTTTCACACGATTCCGGTGCTGCAATACGAAGGCGACGTGGCCTATGCGTTCAATCAATACCACCTGATTTCCGCGCCGGTTGTCGATGAAAATGACCGTCTGGTGGGCGTCATCACCATTGACGACGCGATGGCGGTTCTTGACGAAGAACACGAGGAGGACATCCTGCGTCTGGCCGGGGTCGACAGTGAAAGCTCGGTTTCCGACCGGGTGAGAGAGACGACCAAGCGGCGGTTTCCGTGGCTGTTCGTCAACCTTGTGACAGCCATTCTGGCCAGTCTCGTGATTTCGCAATTCGAGGACGCAATCGCCACGATCGTGGCTCTGGCGGTGCTGATGCCTATCGTCGCCTCGATGGGTGGCAACGCCGGCACGCAATCCTTGACCGTTGCGGTGCGCGCCTTGGCGACCAAGGATCTCACCGGATCGAACGTCTGGCGGGTGATCCGGCGCGAGGTTTTGGTGGGCCTTATCAATGGATTGGCGTTTGCCGTCATCATGGGGGCCGTGGGCTATGTCTGGTTCGGCTCGCTGGCATTGGGTGGCGTGATCGCCACGGCGATGGTGATCAACCTTGTCGTTGCGGGGTTGGCAGGCACGGCCATTCCGATCATTCTTGAAAAGCTGAACATCGATCCCGCCCTGGCCTCGGGCGCGTTCGTGACGACGGTGACGGATGTCGTGGGATTCTTTGCCTTCCTCGGGTTGGCCGTGATCGTTCTTTTGTGACGTTGCAGGACCGCAAGGCCGCCGCCCGCAAAGCCGCGTTCGCGCGTCGCAAAGCGGCACATTTGGCCCGGCCTTCCGGCGCATCGGCGCATCTGAGCGCGGTTCTGGCGGGGTATCGCGGCGTGCCGCTCGCAGGCTACATGCCGATTCGCACCGAGATCGACCCCCTGCCCGCGATGGCCGAAGCAGCCGCATACGGGCCGGTCGGGGTGCCGGTGATCCGCGCGCCCGGTCAGGCTTTGGTTTTCTCCCGCTGGGAACCGGACGGCGAGATGGTCGCAGGGTCGTTTGGTGCCACTGTGCCAACGCATGAACGTCTGATGACGCCCGAGATTGTTATCGTACCGTTGGTCGCCTTCAGCCGTACGGGTGGGCGCCTCGGTTATGGCGGCGGGTTTTATGATCGCACGCTTGAACGGCTTCGCGCTGAAAGGCCGATGCTGGCCATCGGGTTTGCCTACGCCGCGCAAGAGGATCGCGACTTGCCCTTGGAGACCACGGACCAGAAGCTGGACTTGATCGTGACAGAGCGCGAAGTGATCGAGATCCCGATTTAGGATCGAAGCGGACCCAATGTTTCGCGCGCGAAACATTGGGTCAGCCGGTCTGACCTTTCGGCTCGATGCTCACGCCATTCCCGTTTTCAACCACGCTTCGGCCCGATCAACTTGACCCAATTCGAACGACTTGATCTCAAAGCCAGGCAAGAGCGCGCCCTCGACCTCCGCGGCCGTGCGGATCCAGGCCGCATCGCTCAGAACCGCGCAGCGGTCGAACCGGCTGAGCAATCCGAACAGCTTTGGCAGGCGGGACAACTCGACGGCTATGGCACCGAGATCGGGCATTGCGATGCTGGTGATGCGATAAAGCATGACACCGTTGTTGACGTCTTGCGACAGGGCGAGCAGCTCATCCAGCCCTTTCGCCATGGTGTCCGCGTCCAGTTTGCCCGAAAGCTCGATATCGACCCTGTTGGGTTCAGGTTTGGTGATTTTCAGCATGATCGTTCTCCCCGTTGGGCGTTCATGCTAACAAGAAAGGCCGCATCGCGCATTGATTTCTCCTGCGACGTTCGGCGTCATCCCTGATGTGCCAGGATCTGCATCCAGATCGCGGTCGCGTCGTAGAGGGTCCATTCGCGGCGCAAACCACGCGGCCCGAATTCGGCATGGCTGATCCCCATCACATGCACCTCTGCCCCCGTCGGTGCTCCAAAGGCGCCCCAGCCGTCGTGTTTGCCGCTGAGTGACCAGCGGATCGCAGCGCGCGGTGACATGTTGGCGTCGTCCATGCCGATCCGGTGGTGAATTGCAAAGGTGGCCGATGGAAACGCCGCGCGCAGGCCGAGCCAGAATGCGTCCACCTCTGCGATCCCGTGAACCGAGGTTCCACCGGGATATTCGGCCTGAACAGCGCGATCATATTGATCCGCGATTACCGAATTTTCGCCCTCCATGATGCGGCCCAACAGCGCCGCAAATGCGTGCCCCCACTGATTGTCGTTCCCGCGCCCGGTGTAGGGGCCCTGGACGTCGATTGCGGGCCGGAACGGTTGGGTGTCCGGATCAAGAGCGGAGATGCGGTCGCGCGCCCATTCCTTGACGGAAAACCCAAGCTGGTGAACCATCGCGGCACTGTCGCGGATCACCCATTCGTCGCTGATCCTGTTATTCTTCGCATAGCGATCCGCGATCACGCGATATTCGATCTTGCGCCCCGTTGCCGGCCCGAACGCACCGTCTCGTGCATGTGTTGCGCAGGCCAGTTGGCGATGTGATGCCAACATCCCCACCTCGGGAGAGCCGGACCAAATCACGTCTTCACCAAGCAAGACATGATCCGGAAATTCTGTCAGCGCCGACATCGTCGCGGCGGACAGGGCGTTTTCGCCAAACGATATGCCGCCGGGCATCCTCACGATCACTTCGGGATGATAATACTCCTTCATCCGCGCACGAAGACCACGGTTTTCCCAAATCTCCCGCGTGGTCCCGAGGATATAGTCGGGAAAATCCGCGAAGCGGGTATCGAAGCCTTTCATGCTCAACCTTTCAGTCGTCCGACCGACCCGCAACATCGGCAGACCAGCATTTGCCCTCTGCCCCTCTTTCCACTGCTTTTCCTTCGATTTGGTTAACGCCTGCTCGCATAACACTCTGACACGGTGCGAGCAGCCATGCCGTTTGCCATCATGCCCGGTCCGTTGGAAGAAGCCGCCTACCCGCCCACGTCAACAATCGCGGACTCGATCAGAGCGAGGCTGGCGGGGTCGGAAAAGCGATGGTCTGCGCCTTTCACGAAGGTCAGCCGCACATCCGGGCCGTCGATGTGATCGAGCAGACGCAACGCCGTTTTGCGTGTCACGGAGGTGTCTTCGGTGCCCTGCAACAGTCGCACGGGAAAGCTCATCGGCAATGGTGCGCGCAGCACGAGCCGGTCGCGCCCGTCTTCGATGAGGCGGCGGGTGATGATATAGGGTTCGTCATATTCCGACGGCAGGGCGATTTGTCCGTCGTCCATGACCGCACGGCGCTGGTCTTCGGTGAAATTCGCCCAGAACCCGTCTTCGGTGAAATCCGGGGCCGCCGCGATGCCGACACATCCCACCACTTGCGGCAGCACCTTGCTGAGCAACGCTGCAATCCAGCCGCCCATCGACGAGCCCACGAGGATCACCGGCCCGTCGGTCGCCGCCTCGATCACCGCTTGCGAATCCGCGGCCCAACCACCGATCGAGCCATCCTCGAACGCACCGCCCGACGCGCCGTGTCCGGAATAGTCGAACCGCAAGAATGCGCGACCCCGATCGCGCGCCCATGCCTCCAGATGGATCGCCTTGGTGCCTTCCATGTCGGACTTGAACCCCGACAGGAACACGATGCACGGACCCTGTCCTTGCGTTTTGACATAGGCCAGCTTTGTGCCGTTCGCTCCGTCGATATGGGTCAATTCTGTCACACACGCCTCCGTTCTGGTTTGCGCGACTTTACGCACCACACGCGAAAACCCAAGAGGCGATGCGTGCTCAGTCCTGTTCGACCTCGTTCAATCTGAGCGCCAGCAGCCCGCCAACCAGCGACAACGCGGCAAACCCGATGAGCGATGCCACCGGCCCGACCAATGCCAGAACGCCGCCAAGCGCGCCTGTCAACAACAGCAACACGCCGATCGCCGTATTGGCCAGTGCCGCGTAGGACGAACGCGCATCTCCGGGCGACATATCCACCAGATAGACCGAGCGCGCCGAACGCACGCCCTGATAGGACAGCATGAAGAAGAACAGGATGAGAGGAATCACCCACACGCTTTTCGCCCAGCCGACCACCTCGGCGGCCACCGCCAATGCGGCGAATATCGACGCCATCAGCCCGGATGCAAAAAGCACCTTGCGCGCGGAGCGGTCCGAGAAGCGGCCCCAGATGTAGGAACTGACAAACGCCGCCGCAGCCGAGGCCAGAAGCAAGGCTCCCAGCCCCTGCAACGCCGATTGTCCGCCCCCCAGCATGACGAAATAGGGCGGTGCCAGTGCGGTCACCGTCAGTAATCCGCGCACAAGGATGAACATCCGAAACTGCGCGTCTTCCTTGAGCGGGGTGAAATCAATTGTTGTATCCCTGGTCTCGTCAGACGCCTTTTCTTCGAGCCGCGAAAACAGCAATGCCGCGCCAACCCAAAGCAGCGCCGCCAACCCGATGGCGACAACCACCGGCAGCACGTCGCGCAAGAGACCGGAGATAAGCAATCCGGCAAACACCAGCACCGCGATGGACGCGACAGAGCCAGCAACACCCGTCACTGCGCCGCGGCGGGTTTTCTGCACCGTCTTGCCCAGAATGTCCTTGTAACTGACCGAACAGGCCGCCCGCGACACGGCCAGCACCGCCAATGCAGCGCAGAGTGCAACTCCCGCGGCAGCTTCTGTCATCGTCAGGGCAATACCCACGATTGCCAGTGCCGCGACACCCTGGCCAAACGATCCCATGACCCACGCCCATTTGCGATGCGTCATCGACTCCACCCATCCCGCCATGACGATCTGCGGCAAGAGCGCCCCGGCCTCGCGGATGGGAACCAGCAGCCCGATCAATGCAGCGGGGGCACCCAGTGCTCCGGCAAGCCAGCTCAGCACCAGCTTGGGGTCGATCAACCCGTCTGCCACCTTGGTCATCGACAGGCTGAGCATGTGACGCACGCCGTTGCGGGCCTCGCGGGCGCGAACGTCCTCGGTTGCGCCCGTGATCTCTTCATAGGCCGATTGGATGGGAGTGGTCATGACTGTGGCATCCGTGCTGGTAGATTCAACTCTCCGCAAACGCGCGATTGTGCTGAATGGCATATTGGGTTCGGGGTATTTACCTAGCACACCAAGCCTATCGCGCCACCGCATCTTGACGCTGCTTTGCAGCACTGCCAAAAGCGCGTCTATCACACATAACCCGCAACCGGGCGTTCCGTGGGCGCCAAACTGACGAGGAGCATCGGCCATGAGCCAGATTTCCCTGACCTTCCCCGACGGCACTGCGCGCGAGTATGACGCAGGCGTCACCCCTGCCGATGTCGCAGCGAGTATTTCCAAATCGTTGTCCAAGAAGGCAATTTCAGCCACCGTGAATGGCACGCATCACGATCTGCAGTGGCCGATCGCCCATGATGCGCAGATTGCCATCAACACCATGTCGGACGATGAGCCGGCGCTGGAACTGATCCGTCACGATCTTGCACATATCATGGCGCGGGCGGTGCAGGAAATCTGGCCTGATGTCAAAGTCACCATCGGACCGGTGCGCGACAATGGTTGGTTTTACGATTTCGACCGCAAGGAACCGTTCACGCCCGAAGACCTCGGCGCTATCGAAAAGCGGATGAAAGAGATCATCAACGCGCGCGACGACGTGCGCACGGAGCTTTGGTCACGCGAAAAAGTGCGCCAGCACTACACCGACAATAACGAGCCCTTCAAGGTCGAGATCCTCGACCGGATTCCGGAGGGCGAAGACATTCGCATGTATTGGCACGGCGATTGGATGGATCTGTGTCGCGGGCCGCATCTTGCCCATACCGGACAGGTGCCGGCCGATGCCTTCAAACTGATGAACGTCAGCGCCGCTTATTTCCTTGGCGACAACACCCGCCCGATGCTGCAACGGATCTATGGCGTGGCGTTCAAGAACCGCGATGACCTGAAGAAATACCTGACCTTCCTCGAAGAAGCGGAAAAGCGCGATCATCGCCGCCTTGGGCGCGAGATGGACCTGTTCCACATGCAGGAAGAAGCCCCCGGTCAGGTGTTCTGGCACCCGAACGGCTGGACGATCTACACGCTGCTTCAGGACTACATGCGCCGCAAGCAGCGCGCCGGTGGCTATCAAGAGATCAACACGCCGCAGGTGGTGGACCGAAAGCTGTGGGAAGCGTCGGGCCATTGGGAGAAATACCAGCACCATATGTTCATCGTCGAGGTGGACGAAAGCCGCGACGGCGAGACCGACGATGCGAGCGCGAAGAACAAGGACCAGACCCGCATCAACGCGCTCAAGCCGATGAATTGCCCGTGCCATGTGCAGGTGTTCAACCAGGGTCTGAAATCCTATCGCGACCTGCCGCTGCGGCTGGCCGAATTCGGCTCCTGCGCGCGATTCGAGCCGTCGGGCGCGCTGCACGGCATCATGCGCGTGCGCGGCTTTACGCAGGACGACGCGCATATCTTCTGCACCGAGGACCAGATTCAGGAGGAATGCGCCCGCTTCATCGACTTCCTTGCCAATGTCTACAAGGAACTCGGGTTTGACGATTTCGAGATCCGTTTCGCCACTCGCCCCGAAAAGCGCGTCGGCTCTGACGAAAGCTGGGATCACGTAGAAGGCGCGCTGGAGAACGCGATCAAGGCGGTGGGGCGCGAGTATGTGCTGGAGCCGGGCGACGGGGCATTCTACGGCCCGAAGCTCGATTTCTACCTGACCGACGCAATCGGCCGGGTCTGGCAATGCGGCACGTTCCAGGTCGATCCGAACCTGCCGGAACGGCTTGGCGCGAACTATATCGGTGCCGATGGCGACCGGCATCGCCCCTACATGCTGCACCGTGCCTGTCTGGGTTCTTTCGAGCGCTTCATCGGCATCCTGATCGAGAACTGGGAAGGCAAACTACCGTTCTGGCTGGCCCCGCGTCAGGTTGTCGTGGCCTCTATCGTGTCGGAAGCGGATGCGTATGTGCACGAGGTCGTTGCCGCGCTTCAGGCCGAGGGCGTGCGGGCCGAAGCCGACATTCGCAACGAAAAGATCAACTACAAGGTGCGCGAACACAGTCTTGGCAAGGTGCCGGTGATTTTGGCCATCGGCCACCGCGAGGTCGAGGATAAAACCGTGACCGTGCGCCGCCTTGGCGAAAAGCAGACATCTGTGATCTCGCTGGACGAAATTGTTGAATCGCTGGCGCGCGACGCAACACCACCTGATCTCGTCTAATCAGGTAATCAGGGTAAATCCCGAACAGTGGGGCCGTTCTTTTGCAGGAGCGGCCCCGTTGCGTTCACACGCTTGTGTGACTGGCGCAGCGCGCGATAACAGGCGATAATATGCCGTCGGTGGCATTTCGCTGTCGACTGTTCCCTGGGATTGTCCAAATGTCGCGCATCACTCATTCCGCAACCTTGATTGGCATCATTGCCGCCGCCTTGTATCTCCAGACGTCGCCGGTCTCTGCACAGGCGAAAGAAAAGTGCTATGGCGTCGCAAAGGCGGGGCAGAATGACGGCATGAGCGAGCCGGAAAAGAACACGGCAGGCACCTCGAAGGTGGATTATCAGGGCAATGCCTGGACACTGGTGGACGCGGACACCTGCAAGACGATCAGCCTGCCGTCGCGCCCGGATGGAACGCCGCGCCAAGGCGCGCTTGAACCGCTGGAGCGCGACCGTCCAGAGAATTGAGACACGCAGGCCCTTGTAGCCTGGTGACAGGTTGTTACCTCTTGAGTGATCCCCGTCACACGAGGCCAGAATGACAGACCGCACCATCTTCCGCTTGAGCGGCGCTGACACACATGACTTCTTGCAAGGGCTTGTGACAAACGATGTCGCCAAGCTTGAGCAGGGGTTGGTCTATGCCGCGATGCTGACACCGCAAGGCAAGTATCGGGCCGATTTCTTTCTTGTCCCGGATGGCGACGACGTGCTGCTGGATGTCGCGACGCCGCTGGCGCCAGGTCTGAAGCAGGCACTGATGATGTACAAGCTGCGCTCATCCGTCGATATCGAGGAGACGGATCGCCGTGTCACGCGCGGACTTGGCGATGCTCCGGACGGCGCGTTTGCCGATCCGCGCGACCCATCGTTGGGCTGGCGCGGTTATGACGGCCAAGCGGGCGACGATGACGTTGACTGGACGGCTCTGCGGGTCGCGGCCGCGATCCCGGAAAGCGACGTGGAACTGACCGCCGACAGCTTTATCCTAGAGATGGATTTCGAACGTCTGAACGGCGTGGATTTCCGCAAAGGTTGTTATGTCGGGCAAGAGGTGACCGCCCGTATGAAGCACAAGACCGAATTGCGCAAAGGGCTTGCACAAGTGACGGTCTCGGCCCCCGTCCCTGTCGGAACCGAGATTCTGGCGGGCGAAAAACCCGCCGGAACGCTTTATAGCCAGTCAGGTGGCAAGGGATTGGCGTATTTGCGCTTTGATCGCGCCAGCGGTGCCATGACGGCTGATGACGCGACTGTGGCGCGCGTCGAGCCAAGCTGACGCCGGATCAGGCGCGTTCGGAATAATCCATCGTCTCGGTGTTGACGACGATCAATTCGTCCTGTCCGACAAAGGGCGGCACCATGACCTTGACGCCGTTGTCCAGGATCGCCGGCTTGAAGCTGTTGGCGGCGGTCTGACCTTTGACGACCGGCTCGGTTTCCTCGATCTTGCAGGTGACTTTCTGCGGCAGTGTCGCGTTCAACGCCTCGGCTTCGTGAAATTCCACAACGATGGTCATGCCATCCTGAAGAAACGGGCGACGTTCACCCAGGATATCGGCGGGCAGTTCAACCTGATCGTAGGTTTCGGTATCCATGAACACCAGCATCCCGTCGGTCTCGTAGAGAAACTGCATGTCCTTCTGCTCAAGGCGCACGCGCTCGACCTTGTCGGCGGACCGGAAGCGCTCGTTGAGTTTGGACCCGTTGCGCAGGTTCTTCATCTCGACCTGGGCAAAGGCCCCGCCCTTGCCGGGCTTGACATGGTCGACCTTGACGGCAGCCCACAGACCGCCGTTATGTTCCAGCACGTTTCCGGGGCGAATTTCGTTACCGTTGATTTTGGGCATGGCTAAACTTTGATAAAAGGTTGATCGAACTTTGGCAGACCCTATATATGGGCGATGAGAGCCTGTCCAGACGACCAGATATCGTGGCGCAATCGCGAAGAGCTATGCGCCAGACGCATAGATGTTATGCGAATATAGGGTATCCGAATCGACTGAAATACGCCATAACAAGCCTCAAGCCGGAAACACAAGAGCAATAATCACAGGACGGATCATGAAGGATTTCGTTGACGGTACCGCCTTCAACGCTGAGCAAGGTAATCGCGCCCGCAAACTGTTTGCGGCTGTGGTTCTTGCGGCATTGGATGACGCAATTGCGGATGACAAGAAATATGGCAACGGGCCGGAACAGATCGCCCGTTGGGCGCGGTCGCGTGACGGCCGCGAGGTGCTGAGCTGCGCCGGGATCGACCCCAACGAGCGGGTTGTGTCTGGCCTGATGGAATTTGTGGGCAAAGGTGTTCGCACCTCTGTCGCCCTGTCGCGTGAAGAGAGCGAGCGTCGCAACGCTGCCGCTCTACAGGCAGAAGCCGCTTAATAAACCCTTGAAATTGCAAAGAACGCGCCTGTCTTATGGCGCGTTCTTTGCGTTTTGGAGTGGCCCTTTTGCGTGCTTGGATGCTGGTCGCCGCAGCTTGTCAATCAAGCTCCTGAGCGATCAACATGCGGTGGATCTCGCGCCGCACCAGTTTGCGAACGTTGCGGGTGATCCGCTCGCCCAATGCGCCCTGAAGCTCTTGGCGAACGATATCGACAACCATTTCGCGCAGAAGTGCCTCGTCTATTTCTGTCAGTGCCAGGTCTTCACTCACATCGTCGGCGGGCGGCGCGCTGATCTCAGCGGGTTCCTCGTCAGCGCTGTCTGGCAGGTCGGCATCCGGGGCCGGCCATGCACTCTCGGAGCGCAAGACGTTCGAGCGTTCGTTGCCCGTTTCAAAGGAATTGTCATCGTCCCGGACTTCGATAAACGGGGCCGGTTCAGACCAGTTCATCGCCTCCGCCTGCCCTGCCAGTTCCGTTCTGCCAGAGGTTTCCGGGTCTTCTTCAAACTCTTGGGTATCGCGCGCGACCAGCCGCCCCAGGGCGGCAACCTTCTCTTCGAGTGAGAGCGTTGCCGCCGTGCCTTCTGATGCTACCTCCTCGGCCTCGTCAACCGAGACGAATTCCTGTGCTTGCTCGTCACTTTCGGAATCCTGCGTCAGTTGATCGTCACCAAAGCCGAGGTCATCCCATGCTGTATCGTCATCGTCATGCACGAGGGCGGCGCGGTCGGACAGTGATTGGAATGCATCGTTCGGCGACGTCAACGCGGCCGAGACTTCATCTTCGATCAGGCGGCTTAGTTCCGACTGTCTTGCGGAATACGCATGCGTGTCGTCCGAAACATCCTGTTCGGCAACGCCAAGGTGGTCGTCATTCGCGCCGTCGGCGTCGGGGAAAGCACCTTCGACATCGCCAAAATCGGAAAGCCGCGCTGTTCCGGGAATTTCTTCGATCGGCTTGTTCAGAACCGTGTCGCGCGGTGGAGGGTCGACTGGTTGCGTCAGCAAGACCGGATCCGGCGCTTTGACCGGCACCGGGTCGTCCACACGTTGCGCCGGGGTCAGAACCAGACGCTCTGGCTCAGGCGCAGGTTTGCGCGGGGCCGGAGCGGAGCGCGATTCCTCGGCCACAAGCTTGCGGATCGACGATAGAACGTCTTCGATTTCCACGTTTGTCACGGGATCAGACATGGTTCACCACTGCTACCTCGCCCATAGCGTAACCCGCGGCAGCAATTCGCACAACAGATAGGAAAAAACTTAGTTATTTCCTAGGGCCTTGAGAACACGATCCAGTTGTTCGCCCTGTCTTGAGATGCTTGAGGGGCTGTCCTTAACCAGATTGTAATAGGTCGCCGGATCATACTGCTGCACGTTCAGGTTCAGGTCACCCGCCGTCAACTGCCCCAATGAGGACAAGACCCTGTACGCCGCGATCGCCTCTTCGACCTGAGCCGATATGCGGGCCGACCGTGCGTCCAGCAATTCCTGCTCGGCGTTCAGCACGTCAAGGGTGGTGCGCGCACCCAGGGCCGCCTCTTCGCGGATTCCCCGGAACGCCACCGTTGCTGCCCGGATCTGCTCGTCGGTCGAAACCAGGCTGGCGCGCGCGATGCGCAGTTGGGAATAGGCAACCCCGACGGTTTGCGCGATCTGATCAATGGTTTGGTGCAACACGCCCCGAGACGCATCGCGGTTCGCCATCGCCTGACGGACGAGCGAGGGCAGCCGCCCCCCCTGATAGATCGGTCCGCCAGCTTCGATACCGATGGAGCCGCCGCGGGTGAATCTATCGGAATCGATTCCTTCGGTCACCGACAGGCGGCCAGCCATTCGAACCGTCGGCTTCATCGCGGCCTCGGCGCGCAGGATATTCAATTCGGCCGCGGCGACCTGATGCTGCACGGATTTGATCTGTGGATGTCCGCGCAAGGCGATGCTTTTCGCGGTTTCGATAGAATTGGGCAAATTCGGCAAGCTGCGTGGCGGTTCGAGGTTGCCAGGCATCCGTCCGACCACGGCGAGATATTGCTCGCGCGCAATGGTCAGCGCACCTTGGGCCGTCGCAAGCTGGCTGCGAGCGGCAGCAAGACGCGCTTCGGCCAGAGAGGTGTCGGTGCGAGTGACTTCGCCGACCTCAAATCGCTCTTGCGCAGCGCGCAGTTGTTGCGTGATCAGGCGCACGTTGTTTTGGCGCAGCGCCACGTTTTCAAGCGCGCGGCGCACTTCCATGAACGCTTCGACCGCCGAGAAAAGCACTTGCTGTTCCACGCTGACCAGCTGTTGCCGCGTCGCCAGCACAGCCTCTTTGGCGGTGCTGATCGCCAGCGTGTTCTGGCCGTTGTCAAACAACGTGAGTTCCGCGATCAGGTTGGCGGACATCGTGTTGGAGACCGTCGGCACGATATTTCCGGCGGTCGATGAACTGCGGGAAGTTCCGAACTGGCGCGTCGCGTCGGCCGACCAGTTGATGACGGGTCGAAGCGCGGCGACAGCTTGCGCGACGTCCTCGTCGGCGGCCCGTAATACGGCACGGTTCTGCTCTAGCAATCCGCTGGTGTTGTAGGCGCCGATCATGGCGTCGGCCAACGTTTCTGCCTTGGCGATCGTCGCGCCCATCGCCAGACCGAATGTCAAAGCGATTGCTGTCAAATTCCTGTATTTCGCCATTGCTGCTCTCCTTGAACCTTTACGGTCCATTATTTTTGATGATCTGTCGACACCTATAGCGCAAAAGCGGGCTGTGTGGCGAAACCGGGCAACACTGGGGCCGAGGCGTTGAACGAGTACCGCCAGGACATCACGCCGTCGATCTTGTAGCCGATGCGCGCGACGCCAAGCGCGCCTTCCATGAACAGACAGCCAATGCGACCGCCTTCCTTGATCTGGTCGATCAGGGCATCGGGGAGATCGGCAACGCCTCCCTGGATGACAATGACATCAAAGGGGCCGTTTTTCGCATCGCCTTCGCTCAGCGGGCCGGTGTGCACGGCCACGTTATCCGCGCCCTGCTCGGACAGCAGGGTTTGGGCTTCGGCCGCCATGTCTTCGTCTTCTTCGACCGCGATCACCGCTTCGGCCAGCCGCGCGATCACCGCAGAGGAATAGCCGTACCCTGCCCCGATATCGAGCACCAGCTCGTTGCGTTGAATGTTGAGGCCGTCCAGCAGCTTGGACAAGGTGCGCGGCTCGAGCACGACGCGCCCGGGCGCGAGCGGGATGTTTTCGCTGACATACGCCGCTTCGATTTGATCGGAGGGGACAAACAGCTCTCGCTTCACCGAGAGCATCGCTTCGATGATCGGAAATTTGGTCACATCCGAGGGCCGCACCTGGGTGTCGACCATCATATTTCGGCGGGCTGCAAAATCGATCATGTCCAAAACTCGTTCGTCCAGTTGGTTTGGTGGACTTCTGCCATAGCCGTGACCTTTCAGCAATGCGCAGAACGCGTGAAATAGCGTCACAGGCGTCCGGCATCTGTCCACCGCTGGCGGCAAGCGTATTGCAGGGTTGAAGAATCTCGACCGGACCGGAGCAATCGTCTGGTACACTACGTCCGACTGCTGTTTTCGGAATCCAAGGAGGAACAACCATGACGATCCGCGAAGGAACGCCGATCTGGTATGAATTGATGACCAACGCACCGGACGTGGCAGAGGAGTTTTACGCCGCGATCATGGGCTGGTCTTGCGACATCACGCAGACCGCGGATGGACGGGACTACCGGCTTTGCACCGCGCAGGACGGCGATACGGTAAGCGGGATCATGCAGATCCCCGAAGGTGCGCCGTTCGATCCGGTGTGGTCGGTCTATTTCGCGGTGGCGGACGTGGATGCCGCGGTCGACAAGCTGAAATTGCTTGGCGGCGCGGTGCACATGGAGCCGCAGGACATTCCCGGCGTCGGGCGTTTTGCCTTCGTCACCGACCCGCAAGGCGCACATTTTTATCTGATGCGCGGCGACAGCGACGACATGAGCCGTGCATTCTCGACGTCGGCGCAAGGCCATTGCGTGTGGAACGAATTGGTGACGCGAGACCAGACATCGGCGCTCGAGTTTTACAGCGCCCTGTTTGGATGGGAGAAAACCGGCAGCATGCCGATGGACGATGCCGGCCCCTACACGTTCCTGCGAAGCGGTGAATTGGATTTCGGGGCTGTCATGAATGCCAAGGACAAGGACGCCACGCCGTTCTGGAACTTTGCGTTTCAGGTTGCGGATATCGACGTGGCAAAATCTGCGGTGGAAGCGACTGGTGGAACCGTGAAATACGGCCCGTTCGAGTTGCCGGACAATTCAGGCTGGATGATCGGCGCTGACGACCCGCAAGGCGCCGGGCTCATGCTGACGGGCCCGAGCAACGGTGGGGCGGCGTAGCGCCCCTCCGGTTTTCGCAGGACGCGGGCTTAGCTCTCGTCATCCGCGCCAGGATGCTCGACGCGGATGATTTTGAGAGTCCGGCGCTGATCGGTCCGGGTGTCCCAGTAAAAGCTGGCACCTTCGCTCAGACCCAGAAGCGCAACGCCGATGGGCGTCATCACCGAAACTCGCATTCGCGCGATATCGGCGTCTTCGGGATAGACGAGTATGACGGATTTCTCCTGACCGGTTGCTTCGTCCTGATAGGTCACGGTGCTTCCCATCGTGACGACATCTTTCGGCACCTTGGCAGGTGCAACGATACGGGCGCGCCCGATTTCGTCGAACAGGCGGTCCGCCAAGGCGGGGTTGCGCTTCATCATGCCTTCGGCCAGCCCTTCGAGATGGGCAAGATCGTCGGCATTGATGATCACCTTGGGATGCCGTTTGGACGGCTTCTTCGCGGTGGAAACGGGTGTTGTGGATGGCATTTCATAGCCTCCTTGAAGGGGAAAGGAATTCGGTTCGGCGGTGGTGTCTAGACGGGTTGGCCGGCATCGAGCACTTTGACCCGACCGATGCTGCCATCCTCGCGCAACAGTGGCGCGTGATGACCGGCTCGCATCCCAATCAGCGCCGCCCCGAGCAATGATGCAACCGGAATGACGCCGCTGGCCATGCCCGCACGCGCGTTGTGGACCAGCAGACCAGATTGCGCGACCCCGTCATCAATCGAATAGGTGACGTGGCATCCGCCGACCACGACCGACGTGTCCGGCGCGCCTGAAACGGGCTCGGTCGTCATCAGCTTGTGGGACAACACATGCGCCAACAGCGCCGACGACGGCCGCAGGGCGGCTTCGCAGTCCGCAAGATGGTCTCGCAGCTTGGCATAATCTGACTCGGGTAGAAACGTGGTCGGCATCCGAAGCTCCCTGATGTCGGGAAACGTATGCGGGTGGCTATGGCCGGATTGCAGGGTGTTCATGACGCTATCTCCTCAGGCGAAGGTTCGCCGCGTACGGGTTGTGACAAAGTGAGGAGCCCCGGAACGTACGAAGGCGCAAACGCGCCTATACCGCCCGGGGAAACGGGCGGTTCAGCAAGCGAAATCCAAAATGATCTGCGTGAACCTTCATGCCAATAAGCTAGGCACGGTGCGACACCAAGTCAATCCTGATCGCAGGTTCTGACCGCTATACCCCCTGCATCGGTCAAACTTGCGCCAAATACCTGAAAAGTAGGCGCTTTTGCGCCGAAAAGTTCGGTTTCGGCCACGCTCGATTGAAAGCTCGGGCGATCCGGTCCATATAGTGAGCATGACAAAGTTCAGCTTCCATATGAGGGTCCTGCGCATCGCAGGATATCTACTGAACCGCGGGTAACCCCGGGCGGGGATGCCGGCTCGCGCCGCATCACGCCTCGGGGTTCTACCAGATCCACCTGATCTGATCGAGTTGACAGAGACACAAGCTTTATTGGCAGGTTGGAGCGTTTGTCACACGCCCTCCGCCTCTGCTCGCCGGTCTTCTGTCGTGGCTTCAGTATTTCTTCGCTTGGAGGATGATATGCATCCCTTTCTGTCTCACCGAAACTACTTCAGAAACCCTGCCGCAATCACCGGTGGCAGCTCCGACTACATGCCCGCTCAGGCCGGCTTCTTGCGACGCTGGACCCGGTCGTCCTTCCGCAATTGGAAACGACGCAAGATGATCGCCGCCTTGCAGGGCATGAACGATCACATGCTGCGCGATATCGGCATCAACCGTCACGAGATCACGCAGATCGTTGACAGTTTCGATGATCGCGAGCTCCGCATGCGGCCGGTCGCCGAAACCGCAGCGCCCGCGCCGACCATCGGGCTCGCCGCCTAAACCGCGCTTCGGCATTCAGCCGTCCGCGCCGCCTCAACGTTGGCCGCGCGGACACCCCTGACCACTCTCCATCGAAAGGACACTCCAATGATGATCTCCAAAGCCGATCTGGACGAGCTTTTCCCGGCCTATCTCAATAAATCCAAGCGGTCGAAACATTCCGATCCGAGCCAAAGCAGCCTCTCGCGCTGGAAGGACGATGGCGGGATGGTTCTGCCCTCGCCCTCCGATAGCGACGAGTCGCCCGAGGCTGATGGCAATCGGGCAGCGGCAAAGTCGAGCTACGGCTTGACGGCGCTTCCGGCAATGGTCTTCTATGCGTCTGCGTGGTCGATGCTGTCGGGTTTTGGGCGCGCGTCCGGCGCGTAACTCGTCAAAAGGCCAGCCCATGCCCCACCCTCTCGTCATCGCCGCGATTGGCCAGCTTCCTCACGACGACGCGGTCCTGATCCGCGCGCATGAGGTTGCGCAAGCCTGTCGCGGCAAGCTCGGGATCGTGCATGTGCTTGATCTGCCCGGCAGTGATGCGGATCTCAACGACCCCTCGAGCCTTCTGGGACGAACGGCGCAGACGGCGCGCGACACGATCAAGTCGGCGCTCGCGAGCCACGACATTACCCGTGAAGAAATCGAGATCCGGATCATGGCTGGCGCGCACGCTTTGCAATTGATCGCGCTGTGCGAGGAACGTTCGCCCGATCTTGTGGTCATGCGCGCCCATCAGCGAACCGATATCGCGGACAAGCTGCTTGGCTCGACGACGGAACGCCTGATTGCGGCGGACAAATCGCCGGTTCTGGTGGTCAAGACGCCGGCGGATGCGCCTTACATGCGTGTAACGCTCGCCACGAACGGCAGCGATCAGGCGACTGATGCGGTGACTTGCGTGAAAGCCTTTTTCCCGCACGCGCAGTTGAAACTGGTGCAGGTGGTGCAGATTCCGCCTCAACTCGAAGAGGCGATGCTGCGCGTCGGAACCACGCAATCAGGTCTTGCCGAACAGCGCGACGAACTTGCCCGAACTGCCGACGCTCACCTGTCCGTGCTGGCCGAAACCGCAGGACTGAACGTCGCGACGCAAGTTCTGCACGGCGATCCTGCAAACGTGCTCGCCAGCCTGTGCCGCGGTGCGAATGTCGATTTGTTGGCGCTTGGCCGGGGGCGATCGGGTCTGATCCGTCGGGCGTTTATCGGCAGTGTCTCAAGACGTCTGTTGCGAGAGGCGGCCTGCGATGTCCTGATCTGCGGCCAAGCCCCCGGTGCCACGTCATAACGATAACACAAGTGTCGCAATCGAAAAATAGATCACCACGCCGACCGCATCCGAAATCGTCGTGACAAGCGGGCCGCTTGCAGTGGCCGGATCAAGCTTCATCCGACTGAGCAGGAACGGCAAGGACATGCCGACAAGGCTGCCGATCATCACCACCAGAACCATTGTCATTCCCACCACAAACGCAATCTCGGGCCCACCGCGCCACAGACCGAGCGGAAACACCACCAGCGCCATCGTCGCGCCCAGCGCCGCCGCAATTGCCAGTTCGCGCAGGATCAAATCGCGCCAGTCCTTCAAAGCCACATCGCCCGTGGCAATCGCCCGGACCATCAACGTGGCCGATTGCGCACCGGCGTTGCCACTGCTGTCGATCAACAACGGCAGGAAAAACACCAGCGACACATACGCCAGTATGGTCTCTTCGAAATAGGCGATGCCCGCGCCGGAAAACAGGTTTCCGAACACCAACAGCGCCAGCCACACGATCCGCTTTGAATACAGCACCCCGATCCCGGCGTCGCGCACGCTTTGCGAAAACGGCAGCACGGTCGAGATCTTCTGAAAATCCTCGGTCGTCTCGGCCTGCATCGCGTCTGCGGCATCGTCATGCGTTACGATTCCGAGCAACTGGCCCCGATCATCCACCACCGGCAACGCCAGAAGGTCATAGCGCGCGATCATCCGCGCAACGTCTTCACGATCCGTATCCTGCGAGACGGCAACCGGATCGGCGTCCATGAGGTCGCGCACCAGAGCCGCATCCGACGCCAGCACCAACTCGTGCAATCGCACCGACCCGATCAGGCGGTGATGGTCGTCCAGTACATAAGAGCGGTAAATCGTTTCCGCGTCAGGAGCCTGACGGCGAAGCTCACCGAGCGCCTGGTCCGCGGTCATGTCTTCGCCAAGCACGGCGAAATCCGAGGTCATGATCGCACCGGCAGTCTCTTCAGCGTAAGCCGACAGATGGGTGATGTCGGCGCGATCGTCACTCGACAGATCGGCCATCAATCGCGCCTGTTCCTGCGGTGTCAGTTCGTTGAAGAGATCGACCCGATCATCCGCATCCATCCCGGTGACGATGGCAACCAGATCGGGTGACGTCAGACTGCGCGCCAGGTTCGCCTGCACCGACAACGGAAGATTCCCGAACACGTCCGCACGACGCGCCAGCGACATCCGCGCCAAGTATGTCCAAAGTTCCGGCTGAGGCAGGTGTTCAAGCCATCCCGCCACATCAATCGCATTTGCCGCAGACAGGAAATGGGCAATCGTCTCGTCAGACGCACCTGGCGCCGGTGAATAGCGCGTCACTCCAGAATTCTGATCTGTCATCGAAAATGTCCTTCGGCGCATATGACGCGCGTTTCGACCGAACATCCCCACCGCAGATGCCCGGCAAGCCCCCAAGCCGTTTCCTCGCGCGGAACTGCTTCTTCTCAGGTCTTTAATTTGGAACCGGTCATCAAACAAGCTGCGCCAGCGTCACCCCGATATCTTCGAGACAGATCAGGAACATCGGAGCCAATGCTCCCCCGTTTCTCATTTAGGTTGATCGTCCGCGACCGGCCTGGCCAGCTCACAGCGTCACCGCCGCCTTCCCCCTTGCGAACCCCCGCGCCATCGTCTAAATCCGAAACACCACAACAACACGGCGAGTTGGCGGAGTGGTGACGCAGCGGATTGCAAATCCGTGTACACCGGTTCGATTCCGGTACTCGCCTCCATTTTTTTCCAATGACTTGGCTGTCCCCTCCCTCTGCGCCAGCGGGAGTGTTCGCAGAATTGCCCTCACGGTGTCGCTTTTTTCGCGTCAAGAGGTCCAGAACCTCGGCGCTTTCTACGGATGGAACGGCGGCTTAGCGCTCAATCACGGCAGTCGCGTAGCTTGCGGCGGGAGTGCGCCGGTCATGAACCAGCCCGTCACATCGTGACATCGAGATTTTCGGGCATTCTTCAAACGTGCGCTACAATTCGGCCTCTGGTTCCCTGCTCTTCCATGTCGACCTCAGCCGACGCGGTTTCCGTCTGCGTCGATCAGGGGCGTGCCGTCCTCTTTCACCATCGGGCCGGAAGGCAGGTGATCGAGTAGATCGAGCACGGTTTCACTCGGGCGGCAGAGTCGGACGCCTTTGGGCGAGCACACGATGGGGCGGTTCACCAAGACGGGATGGTCGAGCATCGCCGCGAGCAGCGTCTCGTCATCCACGGAAGGGTCCAGCAGACCCAATTGCTCTGCCGGAGATTTCGTCGTCCGCAGGGCGGTGCGGGGCGTCAGGTCGGCAGCGGCGAACAATGCGAGGAGCTGCGGGCGGGTCCAACCTGTCTTCAGATACTCGACGACCACCGGCGTCTCGCCCGATGCCGTGATGATTGCCAACACGATGCGCGACGTTCCGCAGTCGGGGTTGTGGTGAATGACGATGCTCACGACGCCGTCCCGTCCTTCGGGAACCAGTGCTGCGTGCGGTTGGCGAAGGCGACCAGTGACAGCATCACCGGCACCTCGACCAGAACCCCGACGACGGTCGCCAGGGCGGCCCCGGAACCGAGCCCGAACAGGCTGATGGCGACGGCCACGGCCAGTTCAAAGAAATTCGACGTACCGATCAGCGCGCAGGGGGCGGCAACGTTGAACGGGATGCCCCATGCCCGCGCCGCGCCATAGGCGACGAAGAATATGCCGTAGGACTGGATCAGCAGTGGCACGGCGATCAGCACGATAACGAGCGGTCTGTCCAGAATGACCTCGCCCTGAAAGGCGAAGAGCAGCACCACCGTCACCAGCAGACCGAGGATCGAAAACGGCTGCACGCGGGATTTGAACGCATCCACTGCGGCATCGCTGCCTGTCGCGACGAGATTGCGCCGCGTCAGATACCCGGCCAACAGCGGCAGCAGGACGTAGAGTCCGACCGACAGCAGCAGCGTATCCCAGGGCACGACGATATCCGTCACGCCCAGCAGGAACGCGACGATGGGCGCGAAGGCGAAGATCATGATGACATCGTTCACGCTGACCTGCACCAGGGTGTAGGTCGCATCGCCCCGCGTGAGGTTTGACCAGACGAACACCATGGCTGTGCAGGGCGCGGCCCCCAACAGGATCACGCCTGCGAGGTAGGCCTGTGCATCGTCGGGAGGGATCAGGCCGGCAAAGACATACTCGAAGAACAGCACGCCGAGGGCGGCCATGGTGAAGGGCTTGACCAGCCAGTTCACCACCAGCGTCACGACCAGCCCCTTTGGCTTGTCGCCCACCTGTCGCAACGCGCCGAAGTCGACGCCGACCATCATCGGATAGACCATCGCCCAGATCAGCACGGCGACAGGCAGGTTGACCGAGGCGACCTCGAGCGAGGCGAGGAAGGAAAAGACGCCGGGGAAAAGATTGCCCAAGAGCAGTCCCGCGCCGATGGCGAGCGCCACCCAGACGGAGAGCCAGCGTTCGAAGGTTCCCAGACCTGCGGTCGCGGAGTTAGATATGTCGGTCATGTCGGGCTTTCAATCTTTGGACCTCAGGGTGCCCCTAGCAGGCACAGGCAAGTTCATTGATGACTGGCTGGCACAATTCGGGACGCCCGCCGCAGCAGTCCTCCATGAGGAAGGCAAGAAGCCCCCGCATCCCTTCCATGTCAGCGAAGTAGCGGATGTTGCGCCCTTCCCGGACGCTGCGGATCAAACCGGAACGCGCCAAGACGCCCAGATTGGCCGACATCGTGTTCTGGCGAACCCCGAGGGCGGTACCGATGTCGCCTGCCGACATGCCACCATCGCCGGCCTTGATAAGCAGGCGGAACACATCAAGCCGGGTAGACTGACCAAGCGCGGCAAAGGCGTCGAGTGCGTGATTCCTATCCATAAATCAAGAATTATTGATATTAAGGATGCAGGTCAAGTCTCTGGTGGAAATGGGTCTACTGAACTCTTGCTGATTAACCAGACTGTCAGCGCAAAACGCTGTAGCAGGTACGGGCCTGAAGCCGGTTGGCGAGGTCGATCATTGCAACCCACCACAGCAGCCAAAGCTGGCGACCCTAGGTTATCGGAACCGGACCCCCACCCTCGCAGCAGTAAGCGCTTACGGAAGGTCTCTTTCTCCGACGTTAACGTCACCGACTTCGGGATCGTTCACGGACGGTCCTGCCCCGTCGACCGAGACCGAGGGCAGTGAACCATCTCGGACACGATCGACGTCAATAATGTAAAAGCCAAAAACGATGGCCACCACAAGCACGAGAGCGGCGACGACATAGGCCGGTTTCATGATGTGATGCTCCTTGCGAACATGATCGATGCCGCGCACATTTCAGGCCGTCAATCAGGCCTTTTCCATCTCGCGGCTGATCAGCATTTCGATCTCGTCCATCGGGTGATTGGTGAGCACTTTTGGAACATCGAGAATGATGCGCTTTGTCACCTCCTGGTGAAGCTCGTCGCGCAGCGCGCTGAGGGCAGGACGGCTGGCGGCGATGATCAAATGCTCAAAGCGCCCGCTGTGGGCATCCTTGTAGAGTTGATCGGCCAGATCCTTGGCAAACCGCTCTTTTTCGAGCTCATGCCAGTCCGTATCCTGAACAGCAGAGCGATGCACACTCGGACCGTCATTGAACCGGCCCGGTCGATTGGCGGCCCAGTCCTGAGCTTGGGGGTTCTCCTGCTCCTCCTTGCCACGCACGACGAGGTTCATGTCAAGCTCGTCACCTTCGTTCACAAGAAACAGAGCCTTTTCGCCATCCGCAATCAAGACCCATGCGCCCTCTGGTACTCCCGATTTACGCGTCATCGCCGCTCTCCTCATCTTCCATGCCTTTGGTGACGCGCGTCGCGCCTGCCGGGCGTTCATTGGCGCGTTTCATCTCGTCCTTGGTTCCAACGGTGCGAGCAAGTCGCCCGCCCGCGCGCCCCTGTTGCGAAACCTCGGTGTCGTCACCGAGCACCTTATCGGTGTCGCGGCTACCATCTTTCGATCTGTGACGTTCAGGCATTGGAAACCTCCATTTTGCTTGCTTTGACAACCTTTTGCTGCATTTCGGCTTTGAGCAGCGCGAGGTTTTTCAGGTTCGATTTGTACGAGGCGTCAAACAGATCACCGACAAGCGGTATGCTCCCGATGACCATGTCGATGCCTGTGTTCACACCCATACGCGCCAGCACCCACTTCCGGGTGCCCATTCGATGCGCGTGCCAGATGAAATAGCCAGCCGGTACAACGGTCGCCACATCCCCGACACCGGGGATCAGTCCGAGAATGGAATCCCACCCGATGCGAAATCCGATGATTGGCACGCGGAAGCGGCTGTCCAGAATGCCGGCCAACCGTTCCAGCTGCGCAAGCCGGTGCGCACTGTCGGCATCAGGTAACGATGTGTGGCTGGTGTCGTGCCGTTCCATCAGGCCCTCGTAATTCACTTAAAGAGCCAACGCCTCGGCAGGGCTAGGGTTCCGTCAAATCTTCTCCCCGGACCGCGCCCAATGTGTCTGCCTTGACGGCGCCGCGCTCGCCCATCGGGCGATCAGCGCCGATGGTACTGTCACGGGCCGTTTGCGCTTCAAGTTCCGCGTCGAGCGACGCACCGATCAGCACCACGAAGGCGGATAGCCAAAGCCACGTCAAAAGCACGATGACACCGCCCAGCGCGCCAAACGTTTCGTTGTAGGAGCCAAACGACTGCACATAGAGGCTGAAGCCATAGCTGCTCGCAACCCATAGCGCACAGGCCAAGACGGCCCCGGGGGTGAGCCAACGCCACTTCGCCGAACGTCTGTCAGGTCCGAACCGATAGAGGATCATGATCCCCACGACACCCATTGCGAACAGGACGGGCCAACGCAGAAACATCACGACGTCGTCAATGATGCCGGCCTCGGCGAAAATGGAGGCAAAGATCGGGATTGCCGCGACGATCAGGATGGTCGCGATCACAACCACGATCAGGCACATCGTCAACACGATGGTCAGGAGCTTGACCTTGAAGAAATTGCGCGTTTCGCGTTCGTCGTAGATGACATTCAGTCCGGCGATGAAATTCGCAACGGCGCGTGACGCGGAATACAGCGTGATCGCAATCGCCAGAACGGCTGTAAAGCTCAGGGTCGAGTTGTCGGCATTCGCCACCGCATTCAGCTGGTCAAGGACGATCTCGGCCGCCGCGTCGGGCAACATGGCCGCAATCTCGGCGCTGTTGGCGACCAACATTCCCGGTTGCAGGAAAACGCCGGCGAACGCCACCGCTGCGGTGATGGCCGGGAAAAGTGACAACAATCCGTAAAACGCAATCCCCGCCGCAATCAAACCGAGGTTTTGCGTCAACTGCTTGTGCCACATGCGAACGACGACATCGAGCAGACCCTTGGCAGGGATTTCGGAAGGATGGTAGGCAGAGCGTCCACGCGGCATGTTCACTGTCTCCTGTGCGCCCGGACAGTCGAAAGCCGAATTCGCTCAGACAACGTTTTCCGTGACGCCGGGCAGGCGTTGAGCGGTTTCCGCCAAGTTATCCGGGTCGTGCGGAACAAGGAACCCCGAACGGTTCTCCGGCAGGCAAACACTGTTCCTTGCGATTTTCTCGTCCCACCAGGGAAACAGCGTCGCGCAGTCGAACGCGTCTTTTGCCAGCGGTTCGAACCACCAATGATTAAGGATCTTGTTTCTCACGATCGTCAAGCGCTCCGGCGCGGTGATCTCGATCGCGGCCTCGGTATCCCAACGCATGGAGCGGCCATTCAGATTGCCCGATCCGATGACGGCATAGTCATCATCGCGAATAAGCACCTTGTTGTGGACATAGACGATCGGAGATCCGCGAAGTGTGGGAAGCCCGTCACGCGCTGCCATGACAGGTCGTACAGGTGACGCGAAAATCGCACGGTCGCCAAATCCCTGCGCAATGATGTGCAACGCGTCTTTCTGTAGCGCCATGCCGAATTGCGCGTCGAGACTGTGCGCGCCGTCAAAGGCAACATCGTCGGGCAACGCTGGCAGGACCATCACCAGACGTAGATCGGTGTTCTTGGCCGCAGCTTCGGCCAACGCGTCGGCGATGACTCCGGACCGCATGAATTGCGTCTCGATGTGAAGCAGATGCCTGGCGGTCCGAAACGCCATCAAATGCGCTTCCTCGATCTCGCGCAGCACCGTGCGCGGGGACAGAAACGGAAACTGGATACGTCGCGGGGCAGACGCTGTGCGCTTGATGGATTTCAAGGCGGGCGGCTCAACCCGTCCGTCGGTGACACCGATGAAAGTTTCAAGATGTGCCTTGGCCTCTGCAACCTCGGGTCCATTGCGCAGGATGACTTGGACATCGGACCATGTTTCAGAGGCCGGCCGGTCATGCTCGGTCGTATCATACCGGCGCTCGTTGAGGTCCAGACCGCCAATGAACAGCGTGTCGTCGTCGATCACGGCCAGCTTTTGATGATGCGTCGCCGTGCGCAGTTCCGGCGCTGCCTTCTGGTCGAGCAGAACGGCCTGACGCGACAGGCGCGCTTCGTCCAGACGCTTCATGCGCGACCATTTGAGCTTGAACGCCCCCGGCAGCAAGGCAACCCACGGCAACGCCCCGGCGCGGGCCGCATGAAGGGCGGCATGAACCGTCACCTGCCCCGGTTTCGCCTCGGCAATTTCGGCCATGGCGAGTGTTTGGCGCACCGTTTGCCACGACAGCTCGTGCAGCGACGTGCCCATGACCGGATCGAAATCGCTCACGATCAGCCTGAGCCGGACGCCCTTGCGTATGACGTGCTCCAGGAGATCGAACCAGTCTTCCCCGATGTCGCGCGCAGCGTCAGAGCGCAACTTGGTTCGCAGGTCGAAGATACGGAAAGATGCATCAATTTCGGATTCAGCATTCAAAATGGCCCGCTCGAATGCGGGCCAGGCTTCTTCTGCTGTGATAAGCACATCGAAATCGGCAAGCGTATCGGTGCGCACGTCAGCGCTTGGATGCATCACGTCCGGTCCAGTTGGTTTCTAAAGAAAGTAAAGTTACGCAACGCTTCTCTGATTGGCGACGATCCCGCTGGTGACGATGTCGGTCGCTTCCATCACCTCATCGTCGTTCAACTGCATCAGTACCGTCAATTGCCGACGCGCACGGTTGACGCGGCTCTTGATTGTGCCGACCGCGACGCCGCATGTTTCGGCAGCCTCTTCGTAGGAAAATCCCCCGGCTCCGACCAGAACCAACGCTTCGCGCTGCTCGACGTTCAACTGATCGAATGCGCGGTTGAAATCCCGCATTTGCAATCGCCCATCATGGTCAGGCTTCTGTGACAGAGAGGCCGACAGTTCACCATCGACATCCGACACTTCGCGCCGTGCCTTGCGGTGATGCGAATAGTAGGTGTTGCGCAAAATCGTGAACAGCCACGCGCGCATATTGGTGCCGGGCTGGTATGAATCGATCTTGGTCCACGCTTTGACCAGCGCGTCCTGAACCATATCATCGGCAAGGGCCGAATTTCTCGTGAGGCTCATCGCAAATGCGCGCATGGCGCTAAGGTGTTCGACGATCTCTTCACGAGGATCAGTCATTCTTGTTCTCCGATTTCGTTTTTTCAGCTTCCCGAAGTTGGTTCAGCAGTTCCGTAAAGCGGTCTGGCACTTCCTGGCTTGCGACGTCATCATAGGCGCGTTTAAGGTTGGCTTCTATCGCCTGCTCGAGACTTGACATTTTGCGTTCCTGTTTCATGTAGCCCTTCAAATGGAAAAAGACGGTTCCACGCTCATCCTGCGGAACTTAACGTGTAATGGCGCGTTTGGTTCCCGAATAATACGACTAAGTGGGAGCTTAAATTAATGTCGACCGAACAGCCCAAAGACCTGACCGCGAAAATTGGCGCATGCCTTCCCTACCTTCGGCGCTATGCGCGGGCACTGACTGGTTCTCAGGAGCAGGGTGATAAATATGCGGTGGCAACGCTCGAAGCGATCCTCAGCGATCCGTCCGCATTCGACAACAGCTTGCCGGACAAGGTTGCCTTGTTCAAAGTATTCCACTCCATCTGGGCCAGCTCCGGCGCGACCTTCAGCGACGCCGAACAGGGCGTGGCAGCGAAGGCGCAGAAACATCTGTCCGGCCTGACATCGGATACCCGCGAGGCGCTGCTTCTGCACACGATCGAGGAGCTGTCGTTCGAGGATGCCGCCAAGGTGCTGGACGTCAGCGCGGCGGAGGCTGAAAAGCTGGTCGATATCGCGTATACCGAAATGTCCAAGTCGCTTGCCGGCCGCGTGATGATTATCGAAGATGAAGCGATCATCGCGATGGACCTCGAGGCGATCGTGTCGGATATGGGCCATGCCGTGACAGGAATTGCACGCACGGCTGACGCGGCAGTCAAATTGTATCAGACGGAAAAGCCGCACCTGATCATGTCCGACATCCAGTTGGCCGACGATTCGAGCGGGATCGACGCCGTCAATGCGATTGTCGCAAAAGACCCCGACATGCCTGTGATTTTCATCACCGCGTTCCCGGAGCGTCTGCTGACCGGAGAAGGCCCGGAACCGGCGTTCCTGATCGCGAAACCCTATACCGAAGAACAGGTCAGGTCGGCGGTCAGTCAGGCGATGTTCTTCTCATCGACCGAAACCCTGAAAGCCTGAAGCCAAAAAAAACCCCGCTCGATGCGGGGTTTTTTCAACTTTGTAACTTCATCTCACCTTGATCGCAGGGCACGAACGATAAGTGCCACGACGAACAGCGCCAGAAAGATGAAGAACAGGATCTGCGCGATACCCGCAGAGGCTGACGCAATGCCACCAAACCCGAACAGAGCGGCGATCAAGGCGACGACGAGAAAGATAATTGCCCAATACAGCATTTCGTACTCCCAAATTTCATCAGCATGTCTGCACACTCAACCAACACTGTCGCGCGAATGTTCCGGTCATTATTCGCAGGAACTTATTGTCCGGCATGAACGTTGGCGCTTTGAAAGGAGTACATTTCATGGCCAACAACAAAACCACTACGACCGAGGGTCAATCCCCCAACGAGCACAAGAAAGTTCAATCCTCCGGCGAGAGCAGGAAAGAGGCGATTGCCGACAAGGCACGCGACGCAGCGACCACAGCTCAGGAGACCGTTCGCGGGGCTGTCGCAACTGCCGAGCAGCAGGTGCGCGATGCCGCCGATACTGTGGCGGAACGCACGTCCCATATGGTCGAAGTGGGCAGCGAGCGCGCCAGCGCAATGCAAACCGAGTTTGACGATATGGTACGGCGCAACCCCACCGCCGCTGTATTGGGAGCAGTCGGCGTCGGTGTGCTTCTGGGGCTGGCCCTTCGCGGTCGCCACTAAGTCTCAGGTCGACAGGCAGACCTGAGTCAACGCCGCTATAACATCCTCAGTCGTGAAGGGGCGGGCCACAAATCCCGCCCCATCCGAAGATGACAGGTGAGGTGAGTCGTCAATCAGCAGCAATGCTGTCTTGGCGGGATCGACCGCCGCCAGCAGAACCGCCGCCTCGTCAGCCCGAGTATTCAATCCGAAAATCAACAATTTCAACCGATCGCCCGAACAAGCGATCTCTCTCAGCGCCGTCTCGAAATCCCTGACGTGCCGCGCCGGGCCAATGCCCTGCGTCTCGAGAATCTCAAGCAGATCCTCGCCCTCGAGCACGCTGTTCGTCACTACAAGCGCCGTGGTATCCGCGTCGTTCAGATCAGTCATCGAATCGGTTTCCTCCTGTCTGAACCAACAAGTGACATTTGATGCAAAACCCTGCATTAAACTGTGACATAGAGGGACACCATGACAACCGATTGCTTTAATTGCCCGCTGAACAAGCTCGATCTTTTCGAGGACATGTCTCAAGACGAACTCCAATTCATGGATAAATTCAAGACCGGCGAATTGGTGGCACAGCCGGGCACGGAAATTCTTGCCGAAGGGGCGTCATCGTCGCAGCTTTTCAGCGTGCTTCAGGGCATGGGTCTGCGATATAAAACGCTTGATAACGGACGCAGACAGGTCGTCGGTTTCATCATGCCGGGCGATTTTGTCGGCCTGCAAAGCGGCGTCATGGGCGAGATGCAGCACACCGTTGAAGCAACGTCCCGTATGACATTATGCGTTTTCAACAGATCCGAGCTTTGGGACCTGTTCACATCGCAACCAAACCGCGCGTTCGATCTGACCCATGTCGCGGCCACCGAGGAGCATCTTCTCGGCGAGGCGCTCATTGCTGTCGGCCAGATGGACGCCACTGCGAGAATCGCATGGTGCATGAACCGCTTCTTTAACCGGCTCAGCGCTCTCCATCTGAACGAAAACAACCAGGTGCCGCTTCCCTACCGACAGCAGGACATTGCCGACGCGATGGGCCTTTCGCTTGTCCATACGAACAAGACGCTCAAGAAACTGCGCGATGCGGGCGTGATCACTTGGGCCGATGATGCGCTCACCGTCCATCGCCCCGAAGAATTGGCCGCGCTCGGCAAATCCACGGGGCATCCGCTGCAAAGACGCCCGCTGATCTAATCTCGCGCCGCGCGTGCAACCAATCGCGCTGCACCGGCGTTGCGGCACTATGGTAAACTCAAAATCTGACGCGTCGAACACCTTCGACCTCATCGTTGTCGGCGGCGGTTCCGGCGGGCTCTCTTCGGCCAAACGTGCCGCGTCTCACGGCGCCAGGGTCGCATTGATCGAGCGCGACCGCCTCGGCGGGACATGCGTCAATCGCGGGTGTGTGCCCAAGAAACTCATGTGGATGACCGCCAGACAGCGAATCGAAGCGGCGGAACATTATCAGATGGATATCGCGAACGAGCCGCGAATTGACTTCGGCCAGATGCAGACCCGCATCACCGACCATCTCGTTAACCTGAATTCGATGTTTGAAAACCAGCTGTCCGATGCCGGTATCACACTGGTCCGTGGCGCGGCGGAAATCTCGGGCATTGACGATATCCGCGTCAACGGCACCTCCTATACAACCGACAAGCTTCTGCTGGCGACCGGCGCGCGGCCGAAGCGGCTTGATATCCAGGGCGCGGATTTGGCCGATGTCAGCGATGACGTATTCCTTTGGACCCGCCTGCCCGACACTCTCGTGATCATAGGCGGCGGCTATATCGGCTGCGAATTCGCCTCTATCCTCAATGCATTGGGCGTCGATGTTACGCTGGTGAACGAAGACGACCGGCTGCTTGACCAGTTTGCGCGCAGCGCGGGACAGTTGGCGAAAGAGAACATGCAAGCGCAAGGTGTCGAGATGCACCTCGGCGTCACGCCCGATAGGCTCGAGAAGAAGGACGACCATTTGGTCACCCATCTCTCGGACGGAACATCGCTCAAAAGCGAGCGGATTCTGCTCGCGACCGGACGGCAACCCAATGTCGACAAGCTCGGCTCTATCTGCAAAGCGCTCGAGGTCGCGAAATCCGGCGCGCTTGCGATAGATGCCGAATTCACCACGTCGGTGAAAGACGTATTCGCTGTCGGCGATTCCGCCGACCGCCTGCCGCTGACTCCGGTGGCAACCCGCGATGGCACGACATTCGCGGACCAGCAGTTTGGCCCCGGTGCCACGCAGGTCGATCTCGACAAGGTGCCTTCCGCCGTCTTTGTCTATCCACCGGTGGCGCAGGTCGGCACCGTCCCTGACGACATCGAACTGACCTACGGCGACGGGCTGGCCTCAGGTGTTCTCAAGCCCGAGGGACATGGTTGCAATGCCTATGCGCACCACTTTGTTGGCGACACGCTTGCCGGAACCACTCTTGTGCACGCCTCCGCAGCGGAATTGATCGCGCCGTTCGGCGTGCTTGTAAAAGCTGCGGGAAGCAAAGCGATGCTGACGAAAGTCACCGGTGTGCATCCAACATTTGCCGAGGAACTCCTGGGGCGTTGACGCGTTCACTTTTCAGCTAGGAGGACACAATGCCACGCATCTCGCCTGACGCACCGACACCCGCTCACGCGCTGCGCGTTCGCAAAACTGCTTCCTGTCTTTCCGCGATGGTGTCGAAGGTCCACGACCCTCTCGAACAGTCGCTAAACAAGAAATTTCTGTAACGTCGGAGGTTACAATGCCCAACACGAAAAGCACCGCAGACCAAATCAAGGATCGCGCCAGCGAACTGGCGGACGATGCCAAAGAGGCGGTCACCGATACAGCACGCGAAGAAGCAAAGCAGGCTCGCGATAGCGCGATACATCAAGCAGATGCGACAGCCGACGCGGCCAGAGCCGCTGGTTCGGAATTCGATCAAGGGTCGATTCAGGCCGCGGCCATGCAGCAGCTCGGGAACCAGATCGAAAATGTCGCATCGGCCCTTCGCGACAAGCCCGTCGACGAGATGTTCGACGACGTCGTCGTGTTTGCCCGCAAGAATCCGCTGCTGTTTTTGGGTGGCGCTGCAATCCTCGGCTTCGCGGCCGCGCGCTTTATGAAGTCGGGAAACGCGGCGCCGCGCAGCGACTATGCATCGAGTGATCCGTGGGCAGGGTATCTGGACTCGGATTCGGAGACCTATTAATGACACACACCCCGCCCCCGAACGAACCCACAACCATCATCGAACTGATCAGCGCGTCGATTGCCGACGCGCGCGCCCTGATCCGCGCGGAATTTGCACTTGCGAAGACCGAGATATCCGACAATGTCTCGCGCGCCGGCACCGGCCTTGTTTTGTTCGGCATTGCCGCTCTGACCGCGTTCGTCGCCCTGAACGCCTTTGCGGTTGCCGCCGTTTTCGGCGTTGCCGCGCTGGGTGTGCCCTTTGGGTGGTCCGCGCTGATCGTCGCAATCGGCTTTCTTGTCCTGGCTGCCATTTTCGCCCTCGTCGGCAAATCGCGGCTGTCGGTCGATGCCCTGAAACCCAATCGGACGATCGGCCAGATCAAATCCGATGTTCACGCCATGAAGGAGATCACCCGTGTCTGACAAAGATCAACTTGAACGCACCGCAGAAACCCACCGGGCGCATCTGGCGGATCGCCTGAGCAGCCTTGCCTCCTCGGTTAACCCCGAAGCACGTGGAAAACGGGCAATCGGCGAAGCATCCGACATGGGTCAGATGGTCACCAGAGCCGTCCTTGACGGCGCAAAACGCAACCCCGCCGGATTTGCCCTTGTCGGCGTCGGCGCGGCATTGATCGCGCTCACATCGGCACGGTCCCAACACACACCGCGCCCAAGTGCCGGGCTGAAATCCTACGAGGACACCGGCAATTTCGACGATCGCCTTGACCGTGCCGACGCCCACATGAAAGCGAGGAGCCGCGCTGCAAGCGGACATTTCGCGCACAGTCAATCAGCCTCGACCTTGCGCAAGTCGCTCGACAAGGGCTTGGACAAGTTGTCACCAGAGGCGCGCGCCCGCGTGACCAAAGCCCGCCTCAAGGTCATCGACGCGCAGGAAAAGTTTGAATATCAGGCGCACAAGGCATCCGCCCAGGCGCGCGAGGCGCACCAGTCGCAACCCTTCATCACGGGCGCTATTGCCGCCGGAATAGGTGCCGTGATCGGTGCTCTCATTCCGTCAACCAAGGTTGAAGCCGATTTGATGGGCGCCACCCGCGATCAGATGATGCGGGACGCGGAATCCGTTTTGCGCGATGAGATCAGCAAGGTCGAACGCCAAGGCAAGGCCGCCATCGAAAGCGGTATCGCCGAAGCAAAAGCGGAGTTCTCCGACGCCCGCAAGTCCGTGTGATGCTTCGGTCACATAAAAAAATGGCCCAAGTGCAGCTCGTCTGCCTTGGGCTTTTGGCTTTCATAGCCACGGCGTTCGCGCTTCGTGCCGCACAGGGCCTGTTTGCCCCGGTCGTTCTCGGGCTCGTCGTTGGCGTGATCGCCACTCCCGCTGTTCGCCTGCTCAAACGCTCGGGCATTCCACGCGCTGTCAGTGCCAGTATCAGTCTTCTGCTCGTGGTGTTTCTCGGCGTGCTTCTGGTGTCGGTTCTCGGTCCGGTCATGATGGATCTCATCGACCAGATGCCACAGATCGAGGCCGAAATCCGCTTCTGGCTTACCCGGTTGAGCCGCACCATCCGCGGGCTTGAAACGGTGCAGCGCGAGATCGAGGAGTCGCTGGCAGAAGGGGGCGGAGAGGCTGTGGAAGAGGCCTTGCCAAGCCTGATCGACGCGCTTTGGATCGCGCCGAACTTCGCGGCACAATTCCTTACGTTCGCCGGCACTTTCTTTTTCTACAGCCTGACGCAGAACGACATCTATACCAACTTCAAAAAGCAGCAATCCGCATTGCGCAAGGCGGACCGCGCTGTGTCGCATTACTTCGTGACGGTCGCGACCATCAACGCTGTGCTCGGCGGTGCAGTCTTTGCCGCCATGACCGCGATCGGGTTGCCGAACCCGATCCTCTGGGGAACGGCCGCATTTCTGTTGAACTTCGTTCTCTATCTCGGCCCGGTGATCCTGATCGTTGCCTTTCTGGTCGCAGGGCTCACTCAATTCAACGGCGCCTATTCTCTGCTGCCACCGCTGGTCTACTTCCTGCTCAATATGACCGAAGCGCAGTTCGTCACGCCCACGCTCGTCGGCCAACAACTGAGCCTCAACCCCTTGGTCGTGTTTCTGGCCATTGTGTTCGGCCTCTGGCTTTGGGGGCCGCTCGGGGGCATCGTGGCCCTGCCCATCGTTGTCTGGATCAGCGTGTTCGTCATCCAGACAGGGGCACTGGAGGATGACCCGCAAGAGGTGCCTGCCCCGGCGCGTGGCTGACATGGCCACCAACGCCACACCCTTTCCGCCCCTTCCGGTCGCCAAAAAGAGCGACGGCACAGACCGGTTATGCGGGGTCGAGATCGAATTTGCCGGCCCGACCGAGGATCAGACCGCCGAACGTATCGTGCAAGACTTTGGCGGCACGATCAGTAGCGACGGACAACATGGCGTCACCATCAAGAACACAGTGTTCGGAGATATATTCGTCGAACTCGACATCACGCTGCGCAAACGTGATGATGTGCCGTTTCTCAACGAAGGTCTTGATCTCTTTCGAGGCCTGATCCCTGTCGAGGTGGTCACTGCTCCCCTGGATCGAAGGCAAATGGCTGAGTTCAATGCGGTGTGCCGCAGCCTGCGCGACATCGGCGCGATGGGGTCCCGAAAAGGCGTGCTGCACGGGTTTGGCGTGCACCTGAACCCTGATGTGGTCGCGCCGGACGATCGTCATACGTTCGAAACGATCCGCGCATACGGGTTCCTCGAACCCTGGTTGCGCGCGCGCGAGGGCGTTGATCCGACCCGGCGCATGATGCCGTTCGTCGGCGCGTGGCCGAATGCATTTGTTTCGCAACTCGCAACAACCACCTTCACCGACGTGCCCGCTCTGATGCATCTGGCCGCAGATTACATCAAAAGCCGCAACCAAAGCCTTGATCTGCTGCCGCTGTTCAAACACGCCGAACCGGCGCTGTTCAGCAAACTTTTCGCAGAGACCGACAAAACCTCTGCGCGCCCGACGTTTCACTTTCGCCTTCCCGACAGCCGCATCGACGAGCCGGACTGGTCCTTGTTGCAACCCTGGCAGCTTTGGCGTCAGGTCGAACTGGTGGCGGCAAACGCGCCCCTGATGCAAGATCTTGCCGTCGGATGGAGCGACCATGACGCCGCGTGGTTCGAGCGCAAATCCGTTTGGGTCGATACGGTTGACCATCTTCTGGACACGCATGACGTAAAGGTAGAACAATGCCCCGCCCCCTGATCGCAGTGACCACGTCGCAACGCACCGGCTGGCGGGTTTTTCCCTTTATCAACCTTAATCTCTGGTTGAGCGGCGGGCGTGGAACGCGTTGGGGGGTGGGCCGGATTTCCGATCTGGAGCATGTCGACGGCCTGATCATCGGCGGCGGTGACGATATCGGACCAGAGCTTTACGGCGGCACGCTGGGAGTGTCGGCACGCATCGATTCCAGGCGCGACGCGTTGGAGCGACGTCTGGCAGAGGCCGCGCTGGAGCAGAACATCCCCGTCCTCGGGATCTGTCGTGGGGCGCAAATGCTGAACGTGGCATTGGGCGGCACGCTGGATCAATCCGCGTGGGACACCTACGGGCCCGACCGGAAAATCACCACGGTCCTACCCAAGCGCGAGGTGTGCATCGAGACCGACAGCCACCTGTCGCTCATTTCCGGCACCGCGCCCATGCTCGTGAACGCGCTCCACTCCCAGGCCGTCGATCGTCTTGGCTCTGGTCTGCGGGTGTCGGCACGCGACACGCACGGCATGGTGCAGGCCATCGAGCGCATCCGCGATCCGTTTGCCTTGGGGGTGCAATGGCATCCCGAATACCTGTTCTACGCCCACCGCCAGCGCGCGCTTTTCCGCGCTCTGGTCACCTCGGCCACCGCGTACCGCACGAACCGCAACCAAACCAATGCCATGCGTGACCAAATGGCCTGAGCCACATTTCCCCCGTACGATCATCCGCCGCACTCTCGGGGCGGCGGGAACTTTTTGCGCTATGCTGCGTTCCGCCTATAAGCAAATCGCAAAAGAGGTGCCAATGTCCGCCCCGAAAACAAATCTGGAAAAGCAAGAAAAACGTCACCGCCCCGCGCTTTGGGGCATGGCGGCCGTCGCGCTGCTCGTTGCATTGGGATATTTCGTCTATGTGACGTTCCTTGTCGCCGAAGGCGAGACGCCCGGTGAGCCCGAAACCGTCATCGAACCCAACGTCACCGCAACGGACTGAGTGTGCTGACATGACAAAAGATCACGGCCCCTCCATCAAGGACGACGACACCTACGAGGCTTTGCGTGACGAAGGTTACAGCAAGGAATCGGCGGCTCGCATCGCCAACGCTCAGGCAAACGACGATCAAGACCCGTCCAGTAAGGGCGGCAAAGCGCCACCTTATGAGGATTGGACGAAGGACGAGCTATACGACCGCGCTCAGGAGCTCGACATCGAGGGCCGCTCGGACATGTCGAAATCCGAACTGATCAAAGCGTTGAGAGACAGGTAAAAGCATGGCGTATTCCGAAGGTAGCAAGGTCAAGTGGGATTGGGGCAATGGAACCGGCAGCGGGACAGTCACCAAGGTTTACACTCAGAAGATCACGAAAAAGATAAAGGGCTCCGAGGTCACCCGCGACGCCAGCGAAGACGAGCCTGCCTATCTCATCGAACAAGACGATGGCGACGAAGTGCTGAAAAGCCAGAGCGAACTCAGCTCTGTGTGAGCGCGACACCCTGATTACGCCACAGGAAGGTATTCATGGATATTGAAATCACCGGCATCGGAGGCTTCATCCTCCTGGTTCTCGACATCTGGGCGTTTGTGTCCATCATCGGATCAAACAAATCCACCGGATCAAAGGTGTTGTGGTGCCTGCTAGTCCTGCTGTTGCCGCTGCTCGGCTTCATCATCTGGCTTATCGCAGGGCCGCGATCGTCAAAATCAAGCGCATGACCAACCAACCCCGCGTCTCGCGGGGTTTTTCCGTTCCTGCCGCTCCTCAGCGCGTTCGCTGGATACTCTCGATATATTCCAGCAAAGCCACCAGCTTGCGCGGCGTCGGCGTCAAGACGCCGTCGCCGGTATCCAGCGGCACCAGATCGCCTTCCAGCAAGGCGCCGAACTCGGGCATACCCGGTCCCATCATGTCAGTGCGCGTATAACCGTCGATGGTTGACAGAACCTTGGCCTTGGGAAACGTGTTGCGGTTGCGCAGCGAAATCAGCGTCAGGTCGGGGGGAGCTTTGCGCATCGCGCGCGCCATCGAACCGTTGCCCTTGCCATCCGCGCCATGACACACGGCGCAATTTTCCACGAACAGGGCGCGCCCGTCGCTGGCTTGGGGCATTTCTTCTGGCGTGCAGGCCGCCAGCAGCATTGCCGAAGCACTTGCAACAACCAGGCTGAATCTCTGTGCTCGCATCATGGCCTCCTGAGCTCTTTTGACGCCAGAGTGCCTGTCTTTCAGCCGCCGCGCAACCACGCTTGCGCCGCCGGACCGAGCGGTGCCGGGGTGACAATCCCAGCCGTGCGACGCACACTCTGCCAAAACACCCCGACAGGACATGCGCCATGCCGCTCTATGCTTTGACAATGCTCGCCGCCGGGATCGGCATTCCGGTACTTGCGGCCCTCAACGCCGCGCTTGGCGTGCGCCTCGGCTCTCCGGCGGCGGCGGCGCTCGTGCTGTTCTGCGTCGCCTTGGCAGCCGCGGTTATCGTGACGGCCCTGACCGGGGTAAAGGCGATCTCTGGCGTTCCGGCGGCGCCAAAGCATCTGTTTCTGGCCGGGCTTCTGGTGGCGTTCTACGTCCTGTCGATCACCTATATCGCGCCGCATTTCGGAGTTGGAAACGCAGTGTTCTTCGTCTTGCTCGGGCAGTTGATCTCGGCCGCGCTGATCGACCATTACGGCTTGTTCGGCGCGCGCATCAGCCCGCTCGGCCTGACCCGCGCCACCGGCATCGCGGTCATGGCGGCAGGTGTCTGGATCACCCAGCGCGCCTGAGCGTCAATTGATCTGCAATCCGCTGATCGAGGCCCGAATACGGCTGTCGGTATCGTCGCTGTCACCCGACACGGCCACCCCCACCAGCGCGGTTGCCGGCCCGCCAAAAGCGTTGGCAAAATCCCGCGACAGGTTGACCGTCTCGCTGGCACTGCCGGTTCCCGAACCGCGCAGAACGACCGTCTTGCCGCGGCTGCCAAGATAGGGGCTGTCAAGAACCGCGCCCCGTTTGTGCGCCCCGCCCCAGACATAGACAAGCACCCGCGCGGCGTCATTGGTCAGCAACCGGCGCACACTGGCACCCTTCAGGCTGTCTTCCTGCGCGGCGGGGACGAATACGAAATAAAGCGCGAGGTTGCGGTCATCGCCGCCCTTGCGGCGCAGATCCGTTGGCGGCACTCCTTCGCTGACCTGCCAAGACCAACGTGCAGACGTCGCGTCGCGAAACGAGGCATCCAGCGCACGATAGGCGAGCGACACCGCGCCATCCGATGCCACGCTGACGGACGCGCCGTTGAACCCGTAGGAGTTTGACGAGAACAACGAGAATTTCTGCGTTTTCCACGCCCCGTCAAAGGACACGGGTGCTGCGAGAACCGGCGCGGTGGCCAAGGATAGTGCGGCGGCGGAAAGAATACGGAACATTGCTGGCGTCTCTTGATGACAGGTCACCTTCCTAGCAATCCCGATGCGGCTCATGCATCAAACGTTCGCGTGAAGCGCGCGTCAGCGCCGGGTGCCCTGCCCTGTCACCAACCGCCCCTGATCCAGATGCACCTGGCGGTCCATGCGCGCCGCCAGCGCCATGTTATGGGTTGCAATCAGCGCCGAAAGTCCGGTCTCGCGCACCAGTGTCATCAAGGTTTCAAACACCGTATCAGACGTTGCCGGATCAAGGTTGCCCGTCGGTTCGTCCGCCAACAACACCGAGGGTCCGTTCGCCAAGGCCCGACAGAACGCCACACGCTGCTGTTCGCCGCCCGAAAGCTCAGCCGGGCGATGCTGCGCACGCGAGGCAATGCCGACAATCTCCAGCAGCTCCTGCGCCCGCGCATTTGCCTGCGACCGCGCCTTGCCAGCGGCCAGTTGCGGCAGCACGATATTCTCGAGCGCACTGAATTCGGGCAAAAGATGATGGAACTGGTACACAAACCCCACCTCATCCCGCCGCATCACGGTGCGCCTGCGATCCGACTGTCCCGTCACCTGCGCGCCTGCGATCTCGACTGTGCCTTCGTCGGGTGTATCCAACAGCCCCGCGATGTGCAGCAAGGTCGATTTGCCTGCCCCCGACGGCGCCACCAGCGCCACCACCTCGCCGCGCTGCAAGGTCACGTCGATACCGCGCAGCACCTCGACGGCGGCGGGCGATCCGGCGTTGTAGGTCTTGGTGATCCCGGTCAGTTTCAGCGATACATCACTCATAGCGCAGCGCCTCCACCGGGTTCATCCGCGCCGCACGTCGGGCGGGAAAGATCGTCACGATGAAACTCAGCCCCAGCGACAACGCCACCGCGCTCAGAACATCGCCAAGCTGCAACTTCGCCGGAAGTTGATAGATGCCGCGCACCGCCGGATCCCAGACGCCGCCGCCGGCGACGTAATTCACAAAAGAAAAGATCGGGTCGATATAAAGTGCAAACAGACACCCGAGCACGACGCCCGCAATGGTGCCAAGGATTCCGGTAAACGCGCCACAGATGAAAAACACCCGCAGAACCGACCCTTCTGTCAGACCCATCGTGCGCAGGATGCCGATATCGCGGCCCTTGTTCTTGACCAGCATGATCAACCCCGAGACGATGTTCATCGCTGCAATCAGCACGAGGATCGACAGGATGATGAACATCACGTTGTCCTCGATCTCCAGCGCCCGCAGGAACCCTCCGCTCGCGTCCTGCCACGTCCATACCAAGGCCCGCTGGCCTGCCGCCTGAACGATGGGCAGGGTCATATTCTCAACCGCGTCGGGATCGGCCACCATGACCTCGATTTCATCGGCGGCGCCGTCCCGGTTGAAGTAAAGCTGCGCTTCCTCGAACGGCATGTAGACGCGCGTGCGGTCGATGTCATAGCGCCCGGCGGTGAAGACATAGACCACCTCGTAGGCCTTGACGCGCGGGCTGGTGCCAAAGGCGGTGCGCACCCCGTCGGGGGAGATCAGTTTCAGTGTGTCGCCAACGCCAAGCCCCAATTCACGCGCAACCCCCGACCCGATGGCGATACCATCGCCGAACCGTCCGATATCGCCCAGCGCCGTCTCGGGATCGGCGATCCGGGGAATGGTGGCCAGATCGTCGGCCGCAATGCCGAACACCTCGACGCCCGCGTTGCGGCTGTTGGCGGTCGCCATCACCTGCCCTTTCACCAAGGGCGCGGCGCGGGTGACGCCGGGAACGGCGGCGACCCGTTCGGCCAGTTCTGCATAGTCCGGAATGGTGCGCGACACGCGCCCCGCATCATCGGTTTGCGCGCTGTAATAGACGGTGACATGCGCATTGGCGCCAAGGATCGTATCGACGAATTCGGCGCGAAAGCCGGATCTCACGGCAAGCGTCGCGATCAGCGCAAACACCGCCAGGGTGATGCCGATCAGGCTGATCCACGTCATCACGCTCACGCCCCCCTCGGCGCGGCGCGCCCGCAGGTAGCGCCAGGCGATCATCCATTCGAACGGGGCAAAGGGCGGTGGGGTCTGGGCCATGCGGGTCTTTCCAACTATGCGCGCGATAAGTGGAGGCTGGCGGCTTCGGGGTCAAGCACTCCGCCGAAAGGTCCGGAACGGCCCCAATGTTTCGCATGCGAAACAACAGGTCAGCCTTCCTGCCCTTTACGTGCCTCTTGCCCTGCACATCTGCACCCGGCATAGACAAAGGCATGACCGGACCCAGATACCCCGCCCTGATCGCGCAGCTTCCCTCCTCCGTGCCGTTTGTCGGCCCCGAAGTGCAGGAACGCCAACGCGGCAAAGCCTTTCGCGCCCGGCTAGGTGCCAATGAAAACGTGTTCGGGCCGTCGCCCAAGGCCATCGCGGCCATGCAGGACGGCGCGGCGCAGTGTTGGAAATACGGCGATTCCGCCAGTTATGATCTGCGGCAGGCGCTCTCGGCCAAGACCGGCGTGCGCCCCGACAACCTTGTTGTCGGCGAAGGCATCGACGGGTTGCTGGGTTATCTGGTGCGGCTTCTCGTGGCACCCGGAGATCCGGTCGTCACATCCAACGGCGCCTATCCGACCTTCAACTACCACGTCACCGGTTTTGGCGGCGTGCTGCACAAAGTCCCGTACAAGGATGACCACGAAGACCTCGATGCGCTGATGGAGAGGGCGCGCGAGGTGGACGCCAAGATAGTGTATCTGGCCAATCCCGATAATCCGATGGGCAGTTGGCACAGCGGCGCGACAATCGAAAAGGCGCTCGGCGCCCTGCCCGATGGCACGTTGCTGGTGCTGGACGAGGCCTATATCGAATTTGCACCCGATGGCACCAAGCCCGAGATCGACCCCGACGATCCGCGCGTGATCCGGTTGCGCACGTTTTCCAAAGCCTACGGCATGGCAGGCGCGCGGGTGGGATATGCCATTGCCGCACCCGATCTCATCAAGAGCTTTGACAAGGTGCGCAACCATTTCGGCCTGTCGCGCATCTCGCAAGCCGGAGCGCTGGCCGCGCTGCAAGACGAGGACTGGTTGAACAAGGTGATCGCTCTGGTCGCAGGTGCACGCGACCGGATTGGTGAAATCGCGCGGGCCAACGGCCTGACACCGCTCCCCTCGGCGACCAACTTCGTAACAGTGGACTGCGGCGGCGACAGCGCATTTGCCAAGGCGGTTCTGGACGCGCTGGTTGACGACGGTGTGTTCGTGCGCATGCCGTTTGTCGCGCCCGAAGACCGCGCCATCCGGATTGGAACCGGAACGCCGCAAGACCTTGATATTCTCGCAGACGCGCTGCCGCGCGCTTTGGCGAACGCTCGGCGTTAATCTGCCTAATCCGGCTGCGCCATTCCGCCCCTTTTGGATAATTGTGCCTGACGAACCGGTTTTCTGCGCTATCATGCCCTCATGCAAACGTGAGGTTTTCGCGGAGGCGACCATGAGACATCGCACCCCCCGCCGGGTTGAAGATTACACCACGGCCAGTTTGATGCTGATCCTTATAAACCTGCTCTGGATGTTTCTCTTGATCTGGGCGCTGTTTGGGCTGCTGGCAGTGATCCTGACCGGTTGGGTGCTGAACCAGTTGATCACCTGGCTGCAAACCTACCGCGCTCGTCGCGAAATACGCTGGCCGTCAGACGCCTGAAATCACCTTGGCCGCTTGCGCCACGCCCCCTTGGCGATGCGCAATGTCAAGCGCGCCCAGCCCCGCCTCGACCACACCCAAGACGCCCAGAACCATATGTGCATTGACATGGCCCATATGCCCGAAGCGGAAGAACCCGTCGCTGGCGGGATCATCCTTGGTTCCCATGCCAAGCCCGATGCCCAGCGTCACGCCCGCCTCTTCAGCGCACCAGCGGCGCAGTTGGGTTCCCAACGGCTTGCCAATCGTCACCGCAGTGACGGCGTGGCTGCGCGATGCGGGATCAGAGATGTTGAGCCGCAACGGGCCGTCCTGACCCCAATGCTCGCACGCCGCCCAGATCGCGCGGGCCAGCGTCGCGTGGCGGGTCCAGACCGCCTCGATCCCCTCGGCGTGGATCATCTCAAGGGCGGCGCGTAATCCATAAAGATGATGCGTGGGTGCGGTGCCACCGAAATACTGGTAAAACGCATCCGGCGCGGCCCGCGCGCTCCAGTCCCAGTACGCACTGACATGGCGCATCCCCTTGCGGATGTCGGCAGCACGGTCGTTGAAGAAAACGAACCCCAGCCCCGGCGGACACATCAGCCCCTTCTGCGACGCCGCAACCGCCACATCGACACCGCTTGCATCCATCTCGAAGCGGTCACAGCCCAGTCCAGCGATGCAATCGGCCATGAGCAAGGCCGGATGCCCCAGATCGTCAAGCAGCGTGCGCAGCGGCCCGAAATCATTGCGGTTGGAACTGGACGTATCCACATGCACCGCCATCACCGCCTTGTAGGAGTGCGCCGTATCCGCCTTCAGCTTGTCCGCCACGCGCGCCAGATCAATGGGCCCACCATTGCCGAAATTCAGGACATCCGCCTTGATCCCCATGGTCTGGGCAATGCGCGCCCAGCCGAGGGCGAAAAACCCGGTCGCAAGGATCAGCACCTTCTCACCGGCCGCAACGGTGTTGGCCAACGCGGCCTCCCACGCGCCGTGGCCGTTGCAGATATAGATCGCCACGTTCTGATCCGTGCGCGCGACCCGTTTGAGATCGGCGACAATCCCCTCCATCATGTCGGGCAGCTCGCCCTCGTAGATGTTGGGCGAGGCGCGATGCATCGCCCGCAACACCGCGTCCGGCACCACCGAAGGGCCGGGAATGGCAAGATAGGTGCGACCATTTGCAAGCGACATGGAAAACCTCAACAGGCTGGGAATGCCCCGCCGCCGTGACAGGACACGCGGACCCTACCCGCCTGCGCCGCGCCGTCAATAAGCCACGGCGCTTGCCAGCACGCGCCGCAATCTCTACATCCGCGCGAGACGTGAAGGGGACCGGATGCTGGGACGGCTTTGGACTAAGATTGAAACTGCGGAGCGCAAGCTGCGCCGGTCGTTCGGGAAAGACATCACCGATCCCGGCCAGCGTCGCTGGTCGCGGTTTCACTATCATGTCTTCGATCACGCGTTTCTGCGCACCTTCTGGACCAATTTCTTTGAGATCGCGCCGGGTGTCTACCGCTCGAACCAGCCGACCCATGCGCGATTTGCCAAGTACAAGGCGATGGGCATCGACACCGTGGTGAACCTGCGCGGCGAAGACAAATACGCCCATTACCTGTTTGAGAAGGAAACCTGCGAAGCCTTGGGGCTGACCCTGCTCAACGCCAAGCTCTGGGCGCGCAATGCCGCCAGCCGCAAGCGGATCGTGCATGTCATCGACACGCTGAGACAGGCGGACAAGCCTTTGGTGTTTCACTGCAAATCAGGCGCGGACCGCGCGGGATTCGTGGCCGCGATGTATCTGATGGTGTTCGAAAACCAGCCCGTCGAAGTGGCGCGCAAACAGTTGTCGCTGAAATACATTCACCTCGATTTCACCGCGACGGGCGTGCAGGATTATATCCTTGACGTCTACGCCGCCCGCACCGCCCGCGACCCGATCGGGTTCGAAAACTGGATTCGCACCGAATACGACGCCAAGGCCATACAGGCGGGCTTTGACCGGCGCACTCCGGCGGCGCAGCTGACGTTGCCCGCGCCCGAGGCATCGTGAGCGACACAGCCATCAATCCGCGCGGTCTGCTGGTCTGGGTCTGGCGCGGCTACCTGTCGAAACACTGGCGGCTGTTGATTGTCGCGATGCTTTTCATGGCGATGGAAGGCAGCATGTTCGGCGCGCTTTCCTACATGATGAAGCCGATGTTCGACCGCGTGTTCGTCGGTGGGCAATCGGATGCGATTGTCTGGGTCGGGTTGATCTTTCTGGCCATCTTCATGGTGCGTGCAGTCGCCAGCGTCGTGCAAAAAGTGCTTCTGACGCAGATTTCGCAGCACTCGGTCGCCGACATCCGCCAGGATCTGCTGGCGCATCTGATGGTACTCGACACGAGCTATCACCAGACCCATTCGCCGGGATATCTCATGCAGCGGGTCGAGGGTGACGTGGACGCGATCAGCAAGGTCTGGCGCACCATCATCACCGGTGCCGGACGCGATGTGATCGCCCTGCTGTCATTGTTCGCAGTCGCGATCACCGTCGATTGGCGCTGGACACTTGTGGCACTTATCGGCGCGCCAGTTCTGATCGCGCCGTCGATCATCCTGCAGCGCTACGTGCGCAAAAAGGCCCGCCGCGCGCGGGACGTGGCCGCCAATCTGTCGGTACGTCTGAACGAGGCGTTTCACGGCATCGTTCCGGTCAAGTTGAACGCGCTGGAGCGGTATCAATCCGAGCGCTACCGAACCCTCACCGACGAGCGTGTGCGGGTCGAGACACGCACCGCTCTGGGTCAGGCAACGATCCCCGGCATGATCGACATCATGGCCGGTCTCGGTTTCATGGGCGTGTTGTTTTATGGCGGCAACGAGATCCTGTCGGGTGAAAAGACCGTCGGAGATTTCATGGCCTTTTTCACTGCCATCGGTCTTGCCTTCGAACCGCTGCGCCGGCTTGGAAACGTTGCGGGCGTCTGGCAGGTCGCCGCGGCGGGGATCGAGCGTATTCGCCAGATCCTGGAAACCGAACCCGAACTGCGCAGCCCCGCCAGCCCCAAGGCGCCACCATCCGGCATACCTGATGTGGTACTTGAAGGTGTTTCGCTAAACTACGGTGATAAAAGGATTTTGAATGAGTGTTCATTCACCGCAGACGCCGGATGCACCACGGCGCTTGTCGGCCCGTCAGGCGCCGGCAAATCCACCATTTTCAACGTTCTGACCCGCCTTGTTGATCCCGATACAGGCTCGGTGCAGATCGCGGGTGTGCCGGTCGCCGACATGGACCTGGCGGCCCTGCGCGGCATGTTCTCGGTGGTGTCGCAGGAGGCGCTCCTGTTCGATGACACGGTTCTGGAAAACATCCTCCTGGGGCAGGACGATGTCTCCGAGCGGGAGTTGAAAGATGCGCTGGACGCCGCGCATGTGTCGGATTTCCTGCCGCACCTGTCGAGCGGATTGAACACGCCTGTCGGTCCTCGCGGTTCGGCCCTGTCCGGCGGCCAACGCCAGCGCGTCGCAATTGCACGCGCCCTGTTGCGCAACCGCCCGATCCTGTTGCTAGACGAGGCGACATCAGCGCTCGACACCGGGTCGGAAGCCAAGGTTCAGGCGGCGTTGGACGAATTGTCGAAAGGCCGCACCACGCTGGTGATCGCGCACCGCCTGTCCACCATCCGCGACGCACACAAGATCGTTGTCATGGATCAGGGACGCGTCGTGGAACAGGGAAGCCATGACAGCCTGCTGGCGCAGCGCGGAATCTATGCCGCCCTGCACCAGATGCAGATGCGCGACTAAATTCCCAGCTTGGACTGCGTCGCTGCGCTCCAGCCAAGGTGAAGCGCGTAACCATTCACGATCAACGGCCGTTTCATCAGTTTCGGGTACGCGCTCAACAGCGTTCTGGCGTCCTGATCGCGCTCGTCGGCGTCCAAGCCGCGCCATGTCGTCGACTGTTTGTTCACCAGCGCGTCGCCGAACTGTGCATATGCCCGGCGAAGGATGTCTGGCGGCACCGGTGTTACCGACACGTCGCGCAATTGCGCGTCCGGCAATGCTTTCACTGCTTTGCGGCAGGTATCACAGTTTTTCAGCCCATAGAGAATCAATGCCTGTCCTTTCCTGATTATGCCGCCTGCAACCGCTGCGCCTCTTGGCGGGCCAGGCGGATGAGATCGGCGACAAAGGGCTTTTCGGTGTCCGCGCTGCGCGTAGCAGCATAGAGGCTCCGCGTGATGCCGCTCTTCGTCAATGGGCGGGTGACATAATCCGAGTTGTATTTGACCTCGCGCACAACCCAATCAGGCAAAACCGACACGCCCCGGTTCGACGCCACCAAAAGCAGAATCACCGCCGTCAATTCGACCTGCCGCACGGAAGCGGGCTCTACCTTGGCAGGAATCAAAAGCTGGCTGAACACATCGAGCCGCGCACGTTCCACTGGATAGGTGATGAGCGTTTCGGCGCGAAAATCCTCGGCCTCGACAAAAGGTTTCGCTGCCAGGGGATGTGACGATGCTGCAACGAAAACCGCATTGTAATCAAAGAGATCACTGAAGGTGACGCCGGGAAGATCCTCGGGGTCAGAGGACACCACAAGGTCCACTTCCTCTTTTTGCAAGGCTGGCAGCGCGTCAAAGGCAAGGCCCGGACGGATATCCACATCCACATCCGGCCAGCTTTTGCGAAACGCCTCCAGCACCGGAAACAGCCACTCGAAACAGGCGTGACATTCGATGGCGATGTGCATCCGCCCCGACGATCCGCCGCGCAGCCCGTCGAACTCTGCCGCCAGCGCCTCGACCTGAGGCAGCACCTGATTGGCCAGCCGCAAAAGCCGCATTCCCGCCGCCGAAAGCCGCATCGGCTTGGATCGCCGCACAAAGAGTTCAACGCCAGCCTGATCCTCAAGCGCCTTGATCTGATGGCTGAGCGCGGATTGCGTGATGTTCAACTGGTCAGCCGCCCGTGCCACGCCACCATAGTCGTGAATGGCCTTGATCGTGCGGAGATGACGAAATTCGATGTGCATTATCAACCGCTCTCATATTGGTGATTAGATTTATGAGTTTGTCTCACAATGCTGCACATGCAACAAGAGTGAGAACACCACCAAGGACTGCGAAAATGACAGCACCGGCCATCTCATTCGAATTCTTCCCCCCGCAATCTCTGGCGGCCTCGTTCCGCCTGTGGGACACGGTTCAGGCTCTGGCCCCGTTGCAACCCCGCTTCGTATCGGTGACCTATGGCGCCGGTGGCACCACCCGTGACCTGACCCGCGATGCCGTTGCGACATTGCACAAATCCTCCGGCCTGCCGGTTGCCGCGCACCTGACATGCGTTGATGCAACCCGCGAAGAAACTCTTGGAATCGCCCGCGATTTCGCGGCGGCGGGTGTAAAAGACATCGTTGCCCTGCGCGGCGACCCGCCCAAAGGCTCTGATGGCTTTGTCGCTCACCCCGACGGGTTCGCGTCGAGCATCGAGCTTATCGAAGCCCTGCGCGACGCCGGCGATTTCAACATCCGGGTCGGAGCCTACCCAGACATTCACCCCGAAGCCAAAGACGCGCAAGCCGATGTGACCTATCTCAAGCGCAAGTTCGACGCCGGTGCGTCCGAAGCCCTGACCCAGTTCTTCTTTGAGGCCGAGACGTTTTTCCGCTTTCGCGATGCGTGCGAAAAAGCCGGCATCGACGCGCCCGTCATTCCGGGCATCCTGCCGATCGAAAACTGGAAAGGCGCTGCGCGCTTTGCCAAGAGTTGCGGCACCCACATTCCGGATTGGGTAGTCGATGCGTTCGAAAAGGCAGAGCGGGATGGCCGCGAAGATCTCCTGGCAACCGCGATCTGCACCGAGCTGTGCTCGGACCTGATCGACGGTGACGTTGACAGCCTGCATTTCTACACGCTCAATCGCCCCGAACTGACGCGCGATGTGTGCCATGCCTTGGGAGTCACACCGAAGGTCGGCCTCAAGAACGTCGCCTGACGGGATTTGCCTGAACGCGCCTAGCCCAGGAAGATGCCCAGAATCACCATCATCAGGCCGAGCACCGAGATAAACAGCGATGCGAGATTGATCGGCATGACCTTTTGAACGGCGGCACGCAACGCGTCGTCGCTCAATCCCGCCTTGCGCGCCCTGGCGACGCGAAAGATGCAATAGACCAGACCGCAAAGCCCCAGAAACGACAGCGTCGCGCCCGACCAGATCAGTAAGTCCATTCGCGGCCTCCAAGCCTTTGGGTTTCACGCGGCGGTAATTCATCGCCCGCGCCGTGACAAGCCCTTGAAGGCGCCCGCGCCCGCCGCTACGACATCGCTCAAACCTCAAGGAGCATCCAGATGGACGACAGCGCAATCGAAGCCAACTACCGCGTCACCGCAGATGAACTGCGCCAGTTCATCGAACGGATCGAACGGCTGGACGCCGAGAAGAAAGACATCGCCGAGCAGCAAAAAGAGGTGATGGCCGAAGCCAAGGGCCGTGGCTATGACACCAAGGTCATGCGCAAGGTGATCGCGTTGCGCAAGCGCGAGCCTGACGACATCGCCGAAGAGGAAGCCGTGCTCGACATGTATAAAGAAGCTCTCGGAATGCAATGATCGCGGTGTGCGATCCCGCAGCTTTCAGGGTGTGATCACGGTCACACCCGGCATCCGGGCGACAGCGAACATGTCGTCGTCATAGCGATCGCTCATCTCCTGCACATATTCTTCGTCCCAGCCGGGCAAATCCAGCTCATCCTCGACCTTGCTCTCGTCGACATATTTATCCAGAAACGCCACCATAATGCGCCGGATCTGGATCTCCGTCATGTCGGGCCGATCTGCCAGATAGGTGCGAAACCGGTCCATCCCCTCTTGCGTCATGATATCGGCGAGCCGCGAATATGCGCCGATGATCGGGCGGGTCGCATCAAGCCCGGTGATGTCGCGCACCAACTGCCCCCAGATCAACGGACTGTCCTCATCGCACCAGACGGTGATCGGAACACCCGGCACGGCATCGGCAATCCGAGCGATCAAATCCGACCAGCGCAACTCCGCCGGACCCATCCCGTGCAGAACATCCTCGAGCTGCGCGTGCGGCGTCGAGTGCAGCAGCGCCGGCAGAAACGTCGCCGGATTGCGCACCGCGATGAACACCTCCAGCTCGTCCTCGGCGAACATCTGGCGCAAGGTTCGCAGCCGTTGCTCCGCCTTGCGATAGGCCACGCCGCCCTGAAACGCGATCTTCGGAACCGAAAACAGGTTCTCATGCGACAGGATCAGGCGATCCACATGCCCGACATCCTCGTCCAGCACCGCGTCCAGAAGAACATCACCCGCACCCGGCGCGGGCATCCCACCGCCCAGCGCGTTCAGCATCTCCGACATCAGTTTGCGGTATTTTCCGGGTCCGGGAATCGCCACACCCAAGGGTCGCAGTCCCTCCCGATTGCGCAACAGTGTCCGCAGAAGGCGATCGGCATCGGTCTCGTGAAGGCCTGTGTGTAAGGCGATTTGCATCCGGCTTCGAACTTTCCTGCAAGTCTCGCCCCAATACAAGCGCGGCGCGAGCGATGCAAACCGCCTTTACCTCGACGCCCGAAATCAGGATTTTCACCAGATTGCCTCTTGCACAGACGCGCCACACTCAGTAATCACACCGCCGAAGCCCCTATAGCTCAGCTGGTAGAGCAACTGATTTGTAATCAGTAGGTCCGCGGTTCGAGTCCGTGTGGGGGCACCATCTCTTAATCATTATCCGGTCCGCGCTCCTGTAAATCGGGTTGCACCTGTCGGCGGCCGCGCTATCCCGGTTCCAGGATCAGGAGGCTGCCGCGTGACCAATATCCTTTATGACGCTCTGATTGCGCCACATGCGACGAATGACGCCGCGTTTCTGGTTCAGGATGATGGCTCGGTCGTGACTTATGCGCAGTTTGTGCAACGGACGGCGCAGATTGCGCAGGTGGTGACGGCACACGGGGTTTCGCCCGGTGACAGGGTTCTGGTCCAAGCGCCGAAACTGCTCGACACGCTCGCGCTCTATGGCGCCGCGGTTCAGGCAGGGGCGGTCTATCTGCCGCTCAACACCGGCTACACCCAGACAGAGCTCGACTATTTCATCACCGACGCTGCTCCGGCCCTCATCGTCTGTGATGCACGCGACGAGGCCATGATCGCCGCCTTGCCATCGGCGGCCGGCGCCACGGTCCTGACACTCGCGGGCGATGGAACCGGCAGCCTGTCTCGCGCCGCAGATACGCAACAGAGCGTGTTCGAAACCGTGCCGCGTGGACCGGACGATCTGGCCGGGCTCCTCTACACCTCGGGCACCACCGGGCGCTCGAAAGGTGCGATGATGTCGCACAGGAACCTGCTCAGCAACGCGACCGCGCTCGTGGATCTCTGGCAAATCACCAAGGATGATCGGCTGATCCACGCGCTGCCGATTTTTCATACCCACGGATTGTTCGTTGCGATCAATACCAGTTTTCTCGCGGGAGCCGAAGTGCGCTTCATGGAGCGTTTCGATCTGGAAATGATCCTGCAGGAGGTGCCGAAATCCACGCTCATGATGGGCGTGCCAACCTTTTACACCCGCCTGTTGAACGATCCGCGGTTCAACCAGGATCTGACGCGCAACTTTCGCCTGTTCATTTCGGGCAGCGCACCGCTTCTGGCGGACACCCACATCGCGTTTCAGACGCGCACCGGCCATCAAATTCTGGAGCGCTATGGCATGACGGAAACCAACATGATCACCTCAAACCCCTATGACGGGGATCGGATCGCCGGCACTGTCGGGTACGCGCTGCCGGGCACGGAGGTTGCAATCACCGATCCCGACACCGGTGCCCCCGTGCCGACGGGTACAATCGGCATGATCGAAGTGTGCGGCGAAAACGTGTTTCAGGGCTATTGGAACCTGCCTGACAAGACGGCGCAGGAACTCCGCGATAGCGGGTATTTCATCACCGGAGATCTTGGTGTGATGTCGCAAGACGGACGGCTGAGCATCGTCGGACGCCAGAAAGACCTCATTATTTCGGGCGGTTACAACATTTACCCCAAGGAAATCGAGGACGTTATCAACGCCGTGGATGGCGTGCTTGAGAGTGCCGTCTATGGTGTGCCACATGCAGAATTCGGCGAAAGCGTTGTCGCTGCCGTGGTGCTGGAACCCGACAGCGCGCTGACGCCGCAAGACCTCGCGGCGCAGATCGAACCCCGCCTTGCGCGGTTCAAGCACCCGCGCCGCTATGACATGCTGGATGCCCTGCCGCGCAACACGATGGGCAAAGTGCAAAAGAACCTGTTGCGCGCCGGGCAGTCCGCTAAGCGGCAGTAGTCTGCGCGCCGCGCATGAAAAATGCGTAATAGAACACCGGGGCCGCCACCAATGTCAGCACCGATGCAAAGGCCAATCCGCCCATGATGGTCACCGCCATCGACTGAAAGAACGCATCCCAAATGAGCGGCAGCATCCCCAGAATGGTCGTTGCCGCAGCGAGGATCACGGGGCGCAAACGCGATGTGGATGCCTCCACGATCGAATCGATTAGCGATTGTCCGGGCTTTTCAGCACGCACGATGTCGATCTCTTCAACCAGCACGATGCCGTTCTTGATGAGCATCCCCGAGAGCGACAACAGCCCCAGCAGCGCGGTAAAGGTAAACGGCAGGCCGCTGCCCAGCAACGCCAGGCTCACACCGTTGACCGACATTGGCACCAGCAGCCAGATGATCAGCGGCTGGCGCAACGCGTTGAACAGCAGGATCGAGATCAGCACCATGACCAGCAGGCTGAGCGGCAACTGCCGCCCAAGGCTCGCTTGCGCATCGGTCGAGCTTTCGAGTTCGCCGCCCCATTCCATCTTGTATCCCGCCGGCAGGGGCATCGTTTCGATCGCATCCTGCACTTCTGCCTGAACCTGCGCCGCGGTCATACCTTTCGCGATATCCGCGCCGACGGTGATCGTCAAAAGCCGGTCGCGGCGCATCAGCAGCGTGTTTTGCGAATCAAAGGTAAGACCGTTCGTCACCTGTTCCAGCGGCACGAAACTTTGCGCGTTCTGCGAATACACGACGTGATCGGTCAGCGCGAGATCCGCGTTGGGATCGGCGCGCAGGATGATCGGAATCTGGCGTTCGCCTTCGCGGTAAACGCCGGCATTGATCCCGGTCGTTGCAAAGCGCAGAATGGTGGTGATGTCATCGCGGGTGATCCCGGCCTCTTGCGCCCGGTCCGTCGCATAGACGGGGCGCAGCACCTGTTCCTGTTCGCGCCAGTCAATGCGCGGCGCCACGATGTTGTCCGACGCCGCCTCAAGGCGCGCCATCGCCTGATCGGCCAGATCGCGCAGCACTTCCGGGTCCTGCCCCGAAAACCGCGCCTGGATCGGATCCCCGCCACCGGGGCCGAATGCGAGCCGCTTGGCGCGGAATTCGCCGTGCGGCAGGGTTTGCGCGGCAAAGGTCTCAAGCCCGGCGATCAGCGGCGCGATCTGCTCGATAGTCTGCGTGCGCACGATGACATGGCCATAGCTCGGGTTGGGGTCTTCGGACTGGTAGGTCAGCATGAACCGGTCCGCGCCCTGGCCCACGAAGGCCGTCGATGACACCACATCCTCCTGCTCTGCCAGCCAGCGCTCGATCACCGCAAGATCGCGCGACGTTTCGGAGATGGAGGCACCCTGCTCGAGTTTGTAATGGACGAAAAAGAGCGGCGTATTGCTGTCGGGAAAAAACTGTTGCTTGATCTGGCCGAACAGCATGAAACACACCAGCGTGATTGCGACAAGGCCAAGGATGACCGCCCACCAGGCCCGCAACGCGATGCGCAGCACCCGCGCATAAAGTCGAAACAACGGGCCACCATAGGCGTCGATGCCGCCTTCCGCGCCTTGCTTGAAAAAGTAATGCCCCAAAAGCGGCGTCACCGTCAGCGCCAGAATCCACGACAAGAGCAGCGAAATGCCGATCACCGCGAAAAGCGAGAACAGAAATTCCCCGGTTGCATCCGGGCTCAGCCCGATGCCTGCAAATGCCATGATCCCGATCACCGTCGCACCGAGCAACGGGATTTGGGTTTTGCTCGCCGCTTCATCGGCCGCCGCGCGCGAGGGTTTGCCCCGCAACATCGCGATCTGCATGCCCTCGGCCACCACGATGGCGTTGTCCACCAGCATGCCCATCGCGATGATCAATGCGCCAAGTGAAATGCGCTCCATTTCGATCGCGAACAGCGCCATGAACAACAATGTGCCCATCACTGTCAGCAAAAGCGTGACACCCACCACAATCGCCGCGCGCCAGCCCATGAAAAGCGCCAGAACCACCACCACAATCGTCACCGACATTGCAAGGTTCAGCATGAAGGCGTTCGATGCCTCCTCGACAACCACATGCTGCTGGTAGATCGGTTGCAATGCGATTCCGATCGGGATTCGCGACGCCAGTTCAGCCAGTTTCGCATCCGCGCGTTTGCCGACATCGACAATGTTCTCCGCTGCGATCCCGGCGATGCCGACGGTAAACGCTTCCACCCCGTTGTGCCGGATGATCAGGTCCGGCGTCTCCTCGCGGGCGCGGAACACATTGGCGAAATCGAACAGGTTGAGCACTTCCCCGCCCACCCCGACGGTCAATCCCGCGATCTCCTGAACGCTGTCGCTGCCTTTGGGCCCCTGGATCAGGGTGCGCCCCTCAACGCTCTGGAGAGAGCCGCCGTCGACCACCGAATTGGCATTGGCCAAGGCCGCCTGAATGGCCACCGGCGGCACGTTCAGGTTTGTGCTCAACACAAGGTCCGGTTCGACGAAAACCACCTCGTTGGGCACCCCCGACAGACTGACATCAGCGACGCCCGGCACCGTCAGCAACTCGCGCCGCAGAAATGTGGCAAGGTTGTTGATCTCGGCATCCGTGAACCCCGGTGCCGTCACCGCATAGTAAATGCCGAACACGTCGCCGAACCCATCGTTGACAAACGGCTTTCCCACCCCGACGGGCAGTCTCGCGCTGTTCACCCGATTGCGCAATTTTGTCCAGATCTGAGGCAGTTCGGAACCATCGAACTGATCCTTCATGTCAACCGTGATCCAGGACAGCCCCGGCTGGTTCATGGACCGCACTTCCTTGACCTCGGACATCTTCTGGATTTCCGACTCGATCGGATCCGAGACTTCGCGCGCGACCTGCTGTGCTTCGGCGCCCGGGTACTCGGTGATCACAACCGCGGTCTTGATCGTGAACGCAGGATCTTCCAGACGTCCCAGCGAAAAGAAGGCCCAGATCCCGCCCAGAAGAGCGCCGAGGATGATGAGCCATGTGACGATGGGGCGGTCGATCGAGGCTTTGGCGATGTTCATGTCAGATCACTCAATTCGCAAAGCCCGAGAACCGCTGAACGCGGTCTCCATCCGCCAATTGAGTCGCCCCGCTGGCGACGATCTCCTGACCCGGCTCCAGCCCCTCGATCACACGCACCTGTCCCGAAAGCCCCGGAGCGATCTTGATGGCGTGTCGCGTCACGGTCCCGTCCGACGCGCCCACGGGTTCAAACAGCATCACGTATGTGCTGCCATCATTGCCGGTCACCACCGCCGAGGCCGGTATCTGCAACTCCGACGCGCCACGATCGACCTTGGCAAACACGGTGATGGACGATCCGGGCAATACGTCGTGATCCTCCGGCGGGGTCATGCCCAGAGTGATGCGAAAGGTCTGTCCGATATTGGATGTTTCCGCCTTGTATTCGCGCGGGCGCACCGCAAACCGTTCGTCGCTTGTGGGAAATTGCGCCCAAAGCTCGGTTCCGGCGTTGCGCCCGGCCGATTGAAACAGGATTTCGGGCACGTCGATTTCGATCCGAAGGTCGGACATGTCATGGAGCCGGACAACCGGCGTTCCGGCAGCGATGGTCGAAAAATTCGCAACATTGCGCGACGCGACAAGCGCATCGAAGGGCGCATGAAGTGTGGCGTTTCTCAGCGACCGTTCCGCCGTCTGCACCGCAATTTCAGCCAGCTTGGCCGCCGTGACCGCATCATCCACAGACACTTGGCTGACCGTGCTGCCGCTCAATTTCTCCAGCCGCTCGAGGTTGCGTTCGGCCTGTTCTTTCTGCACACGCGCCTGCTCGAGCGCCAGTTCGAACGGCTCAAGATCAAGCTGCGCCACAACCGTCCCTTTCGCAATTCTCTCACCTTCGATCACGGGCAATTCAACGATCTGCCCCGCCACCTGAAACGCCAGATCCACCGTCTCTTTCGCGACCGCGTTACCGAAAAACTGGCGCGTGACGTCGCCGTTCACCGGCTGCACTTCGATGATCTTGGCGAGCCGCATGTCCTGGGCCTGTGACAGCCCGGGCACAGCCAGCAAAAACAGCACTCCGATGATGCGGAACATGAACATTCTCCGGTTATCCTCGCAAATGCGGGCGAACCAACCAAGACGCCGCCCGCAGTGATGCAATCGAGCGCCGATATAAAGCAATCGGGTCAGGTTACACCCCCTAAAAACTGTGCGTCATATGCCCCCTTTTGTGCAAAGCTGCCGTGCTTGATGGCACGCAAAAGGTTGACGCTTCGTCAATTCGGCTGAAAAAACCTAGACCATCCAGACCAATGTGATCGCGGGAAAGAGAACCAGCAGGATCACCCGAACGACATCAGAGGCAACAAACCAAAGCACCGCTTTATAGGTTGCCGTCATCGGCGTGTGGCGGTCCATCGAATTGATGATGAACAGGTTCATCCCCACCGGCGGCGTGATCAGGCCCACCTCGACGACGATCAGCACAAGAATCCCGAACCAGATCGCCACCCGTTCGGCCTCTGCACGCTCGGCCATGGCCTGACTCACCCGTATCCCAAGCGCGTCCATCTGGGCACGGCTGAGCTCGGCACCCGCCGCAATCGCGCGCTCGATGCTGGCCAGCATGTCCTGTCCCAAACCCGTCGGAACCCCGTTCGCCAGCACCTCGCGGGCCGCATCCGCCTGCATCACCGCCAGATCGACAAAGCCGAAATCCAACATGGAGATCACCGGAAAGAAGATCGGCACGGTCAACAGGATCATCGACAGGCTGTCCATCAGACAGCCGAACACCAGATAAAACAGCAGGATGAGGGTCAGAACCGTCAATGGCGCAAACTGCATCTCCACAACCCATTGCGCGAGGGCTTGCGGCACCTGCGTCAACGCCAGAAACCCGTTATAGAACGCCGCTCCCAGAACGATGAAAAAGATCATTGCGGTGCTGATTGCGGTGGCGATCAGGCTTTGGGAAAAGCGCGGCCAGTCAAGGCTGCCCGAGATCAACGCAATCATCCCCGTTCCCGCCGCCCCGACAGCCGCGCCTTCGGTCGGCGTGAACCAACCCGCATAGATGCCGCCCACGACAAGCGCAAAGACCACCAGAACCGGCCAGACCCGCGACGTGGCGCGCCAACGCTCACCGTATGGCGTGGCCGCGCGCCGGCCTGCCTCTTCTGGATGACGGCGCACATAAAGCGCGATCGTCAGCATGTATCCCAACGCGGCCAGCACTCCGGGAAGCACTGCGGCCAAAAAGAGCGTGGCGATGTTCTGCTCGGTCAGAATGGCATAGATGACAAGGATCACCGAGGGCGGGATCAGAATACCCAAAGTGCCACCCGCCGCCAGCGTGGCCGTCGAAAACCCGCCCGAATACCCGTTCCGGCGCAGTTCCGGCAGGGCTACCCGGCTCATCGTTGCCGCCGTGGCCAGAGAGGATCCGCAGATCGCTCCAAACCCGGCGCAGGCCCCGACCGACGCCATCGCAACGCCGCCGCGGCGGTGCCCGAGCCAGCTTTCCGCCGCCTTGAAGAGCGCCTGCGACAGGCCAGACAGGGTCGCAAACTGCCCCATCAGCAGGAACATCGGAATGATCGACAGCGAGTAATTCGAAAAGGTCGAGTAGACCTCGGATTTGAGCTTGGCCAGCACCACATCAGGACTGCCCAGCGCCAGCCAAAGGCCGCCCATGCCGCACATCATCATCGCCAGCCCAATGGGCGCACGCAGAAAGATCAGCACAAGCAGCACCGGAAACGACCAAAGCCCCAGTTCAAGCATGCTCATCCAGTTTCGGCCCCGCCTGCGGGCAGGATCGACCGTCCGGTCAGCGCGAAAACCACCCTGCCCCACGCACAATAAATCGCCGTCACAGATGCCACAACCGCTGCCGCAAGGCTTGCCGCATAGGCCCACCAGACCGGAAACTGCAGCAGGAACGTGGTCTCCTGATTGGCGAATTTGTCCATCATTCCAACGCTTAAGCGCCAGGTGACGAGCAGGATCACCAGCGCCAGCAGCCCTTCCCAGAACGCCACCAGCCACGCATTGGCGCGCAAGGGCAAACGGTCGGTGAACACGTTCACGGTGGCATGCCCGCCATGCAACTGGCACACCGGCAAAAACGCAAAGATCGCAAAGGCCACACCGGCCTCCACCAATTCGAAATCCCCACTCACCGGGCCGACGCCGGTGGAGAGCAGCGCATCCGCAAGCCCCTGTCCCAGCCAGTCGGAATACCCCAGAGTCACAAGCCCCCGGCCAAGCACCGACACGCAGGTCAGCACGACCAGCCCCACCAGAACGATGCCGCCGATCAAAGCCGCGACACGTGCCGAGAAATGGATCGCGCTATGCATGTCGCGCAGGCTCCGGACCGTCGATCACTCGCTGTGCTTGGCGACAAGCTCTTGCGCCCGCGCAATCAGCGCGTCGGCATCAATGCCCTTCTCGGCCATTTCGCCTTTCCACTGCGCAATGGTGCTTTGCGACGCATCGTGCCACAGCGCGGCGTCCTCACCGCTGATCGTGATCACGCGATTGCCCAGATCCAGTGCCGCCTCGCGTGCCGGCCCGTCGTCGAGCGCCATCTGGATACCCGCCTGCCGCGAAAACTCGAGGCCGGAATTGGCGTCGATCACAGCGCGCAGATCCTCGGGCAGAGCGTCGTAGGATGCCCGGTTCATGGCAAAGAGGAACGGCATCGTGTAGAGCGCCGGCCCTTCGAATTCCGTGTGGTTGTCAACCAGTTCCGCCGCTTTCAGCGCTCCCGTCACCTCCCACGGGATCACCGCGCCGTCGACCACGCCCTTTGACAGCGCTTCAGGCAGCGCAGGCACCGGCATGCCCACCGGCGTGGCACCCAAATTGCCCAAAAGCATGTTGGTCACCCGTGTGGGCGCGCGCAGCTTGACACCGCGCATATCGTCGGGGACGGTGATCGGCTCTTCGGAATGGATCACACCCGGCCCGTGCACCCAGACACCGAGCAATTTGAAATCGGCATATTCGGCCCGCACGTCCTCGTCTTGCGTCATCTCCCAAAACGCCGCCGACGCGGCACCCGCGTCGCTCACGGTAAAGGGCAGCTCGAACACTTCGGATCGCGGAAACCGCCCCGGCGTGTATCCCGCCACCGTCCAGATGATATCGGCGACGCCATCGATGGCCTGATCGATCAGCTGCGGCGGCGTGCCGCCAAGCTGCATCGACGGGAAATGCTGGATTTCGATCCGCCCGCCCGATTCCTCCATCACCCGATCGGCCCAGGGCTGAAGGATGTTCTTGGGCACATTGGCTTGTGCGGGCAGGAACTGATGCATCCGCAACGTCACCTCTTGCGCCACCGCGCCCCCCGCCAGACATGCCAGCGCGGACATGCCCGCCAGTTTCAAAAAGGCCCGTTTGATCATCCTGCCGTCTCCTTGCTGTGTGCGCCGATGTGCAATGCGCAGAATCGTGTGGCGCGTATAAACGCACAATGGCCCTCTTGGCACCCAAAAGCGGTTATCCGCGACCAATATAAGGCATTTTTGTCGCCATCACCGTCATGAACTGCACATTCGCGTCCAGCGGAAGCCCTGCCATGTGCAGCACCGACGACGCTACATGCGCCACATCCATCACCGGTTCCACCTCAGCACCCGACGCCTGCGCCTGCTTGCGCAGCGACGCCACGATCTCGGTGCTGGCATTGCCGATGTCGATCTGACCGCAGGCAATATTGAACGGCCGTCCGTCCAGGGAAATCGACCGCGTCAATCCGGTGATCGCATGTTTCGTCGCCGTATAGGGCGCGGACCCCCAACGCGGCACATGGGCCGAGATCGACCCGTTGTTGATGATCCGCCCACCTTGCGGATCCTGCCGCCGCATCCGCGCAAATGCGGCGCGCGCGCAGATGAAACTGCCCGTCAGGTTCACATCCACGCAACGCCGCCAGTCGGCCACCGCGAGGTCGTCGATCAAAGCTCCGAACACCCCCACCCCGGCGTTGTTAAACAGCGCATCCAGTCGTCCCCACGTTGCGCTCACCGCATCGAACGCCGCATCGACCGCGCCTTCATCGCTCACGTCGCACGGCAAGACCAGGGCACCGTCATGCCCGGCCGCAGCCGCCTCCAACGGCTCCGCCCGACGCCCGATCAGCCCGACGCGCCAGCCGGCCTGCAAGAACGCCTCCACACAGGCCTTGCCGATCCCGCTTCCCGCCCCGGTGATGATGATCGTCCTGCCCATGCCGCGCCCTGCCCTTCTTCTTGCCCGAAATATCCCGGGGGAGTCGCCGCACGCGGCGACGGGGGCAGCGCCCCCAACCCGTTCCATCTTCAGAAAGGTTCTGGACAATCACGCCGCGAACGGCAAGCCCCGGCGCGGCCGCAACGTCACATGGGATCGCGTGGCGACGCATGATAGAGCCGTGGCGAACCACCGGAGGTCACAGATGCACCAGCTCCCCCTGCCACTCACACGCGATCTGGTCCTGATCGGCGGCGGGCACACGCATGCTCTGGTGCTGCGCAAATGGGCGATGAACGCCCTGCCCGGCGCCCGTCTGACGCTGATCAATCCCGGACCGACGGCGCCCTATTCCGGCATGTTGCCCGGTTTTGTCGCCGGCCATTACAGCCGCGACCAACTCGACATCGACCTTGTGCAACTGGCCCGCGCCGCAAACGCCCGCCTCATCATCGGTGCTGCCACCGGCATGGATCTCGACCGCGGCGAAATCACGGTCGACGGGCACCCGCCGGTCGGCTTTGACGTGGCCTCGATCGATATCGGCATCACGTCGGACATGCCGGACATGCCGGGTTTCGCCGAACACGCGATCCCGGCCAAGCCGCTTGGACCCTTCGCCGCAAGCTGGGACAGATATCGCTGCAAGAGCGGCCGCGCATCGGTTGCCGTCATCGGTGGCGGTGTTGCGGGGGCCGAACTGGCGATGGCGATGTCTCACGCCTTGCAAAGCCGAAACCGCGAAGCCGAGGTGCACCTGATCGACAACGGCAAAGCGCTCTCGACCCTGCCTGCCAAAAGCGCGACCCACCTGCGCGCGCGGCTCGGCGCACTCGATGTGACGCTGCACGAAGATGCGCGCATCACGCATCTGAGCGACACCTCTCTGCACTTGGCCGACGGCACCGCGCTCAGCGCCGAATTCATCACCGGAGCCGCTGGCGCGCGACCCTATGGCTGGCTCTCTGATATCGGACTGAAAACCGAACGCGGCTTCGTCACCGTAGACCCGCATCTGCAAAGCAGCGATCCGCGTGTCTTTGCCGTCGGGGATTGCGCCCATCTCGCGTTTGATCCGCGCCCCAAGGCGGGCGTTTACGCCGTCCGCCAAGCACCTGTCCTGACCAAAAACCTGCGCGCCGCGCTTGCCGGGGGGAAAATGGCTTCCTACAGCCCGCAAAAGGACTACCTGAAACTCATTTCCACCGGCAGCAAGACCGCGCTCGGAGATCGCTTCGGGCTCACCTTCACCGGCGCTTGGGTCTGGCGCTGGAAGGATCATATCGACCGCAAGTTCATGGGCAAATTCAACGACCTGCCAACCATGCCGACGCCCGCCCTCCCTTCGCCGCGAGCTCAGGGAATGGACGACGCCCTCGGCCCCAAACCACTCTGCGGCGGCTGCGGTGCCAAGCTCGGGCGCGACGCGTTGGGCGATGCGCTGTCAGCCCTTGCACAGCCACACCGCGCCGATGTGACGATGTTGCCCGGCGACGATGCCGCCCTGCTCACCACGGGAGGCACGAAACAGGTGTTCACCACAGACCACCTGCGTAGTTTCTGGCCCGACCCTGCCGTGATGGCGCGCATTGCCACGCATCACGCGCTTGGCGACATCTGGGCGATGGGGGCCAATCCGCAAGCCGCAACGCTGTCGCTCACCCTGCCGCGGCTGTCCGATACGCTGGCCCGTCGCACGATGGCCGAGATCCTGTCCTCCGCCGAAGAGATCCTGCGCGATGCGGGCGCGGATATCGTCGGCGGTCACAGCACCATCGGCGATGAATTGACCATCGGTCTGGCGCTCACCGGCTTGTGCGACACCGCCCCGATCACCCTTTCGGGGGCAAAAGACGGCGCCGCATTGATCCTGACCAAACCCATCGGAACCGGCATCATCATGGCCGCCGCCATGTCGGGCAACGCCAAGGGCGCGCATGTCGCAGCGGCGCTCGACGCCATGCAACAAGGCCAAGGCCCCGCCGCCCGTATCCTGCGCGGCTCGGCACAAGCGATGACCGATGTGACCGGCTTTGGGCTCGCAGGCCACCTCGCCAATATCTGCATCGCGTCAAACCTTGCCGGCACGCTCACGCTGGATCAAATCCCCCTGCTCGACGGCGCAGAGGCGCTGTCCGAGAAAGGCGAACACTCATCCCTCTATCCGAGCAACCGCGCAGCTTTCGGCTATATCGAGGACACGCCCCGATCTCGCGCCCTGTTTGATCCGCAAACCGGCGGCGGTTTGCTTGCCGCCGTGCCAGCGGATCAGTCAGAACACCTGCTCGCGGCGCTGCAAGAGACCGGATACCCAAATGCGGCGATCATCGGCCATCTGCACGACGGCCCGGCCGGTCACATTTCGATCGACTGAACCGCTTCGGCGATCTGTTCGGCCACTTGATCCAGATGCGCAGGCGTCAACCCTTCGGCCTCGATCCGCGTCAGAACGGTCGGCGCGGTCGCCTTCATCGACTTGGCATAGGCCAGATCGTAATGGTCTTCCATCAAGGACCGGACCAGCCCGCGCCTGTCGCCTGCCGCGCTCAATTCCGACCAGCGCGCGACCAGCGCCTCGCTGCGATGCGCCTTCAGCGGCGCCAGTTTGGCCTGCAACCCGGCCTCGTCTCTCAGGATATCGTCATAGGCCCGCACCAGATATTCCGTGCGCGCCGCGATCGGGGCCGACAGTTCAATCCACGGCGCGCGCTTCATTGCGCCCCAAAGGCTGGGGGGAATCAACAGATCACCGATCTTGCTGCTTTCCGCTTCCACCAGCACCGGGCGCGCAGGGTCAAGCCGGCACAACTGACCGGCCAAGGCACTTTCAAACGCCTTTTGCGACGGCTGGCCACCCATATCGCCCAGCAACGATCCGCGATGATTGGCAAGCCCCTCAAGGTCGATCACCTGAACCCCGCGCGCTGCAAGCAGGGGCAAAAGCTCGGTCTTGGCCGTCCCGGTATAGCCGCCAAGCTGCACGATCCGGTGCGCCAGCACGTCGCGGTGCAGCATGTCCACAACCAACCGGCGGTAGGTCTTGTACCCGCCCTCGATCAGATCGGCCCGCCAGCCGATTTCCGACAACAGCCACGCAAACGATCCTGACCGCTGGCCGCCGCGCCAGCAATAGACCAGCGGCTTCCAGCCCCCTTCGTGATCTGCCAAAGCGCCCTCGATATGCGTGGCCGCATTGCGAAACACCAGCGCCGCGCCCAGTTTGCGGGCGTCAAACGGGCTGACCTGCGTATACAGCGTGCCGACGCGCGCGCGCTCTGCATCATCCAGCACCGGCAGGTTGATCGCGCCGGGCACATGGTCTTCGGCAAATTCCGCCGGGCTGCGCACGTCGATCACCGTGTCAAAGGTGTGATCCAGCAGATCAGCCAGCGATGTCGGGGCCCATGCCATGACCCGCTAGCGCAGCAGACCGATCAATTCATCCGCCAACGCCGCCAGCGCGCGGCCCTGCGCCTCTGTGATCGCCGCCGCCGAAATCTCGGTCACCGGCACCGCGATGGCGAACCGCTCGACCCGTTCGCGCGGGCGTCCGTCCACGCCGCTGACCGCCGCCTGTCCCGTCACCTCGAACACGCCGGACGCGCGCGCGATCATCTTGTTGATCCGCACATCCATTCGCGCCGACGGCCCGTCCCGCAAGGGCCACGGCTCTGCCGCAACCGTCGCCGAGCTGCGCTCGTCCAGCAATTGCGCCAACGTGCCGGTCACCGCGCGCTCGGGGTCATCGGCCCAGATCGCATCGCCGACGGGGCGCAACGCGCCGTCTTCGCCCATCAGCAACACGTCCGATCCCGACGCGTGACCCGGCAGGCGGACATCGCGCAATTCGATCGTGCGCACCGATACACGTGTTTCGCCCGGTGCCACCACCATCGGCGCGTCGATCAGATACCTTGCTTTCTCGGCCGATCCGCAAGCAGCCAGAGGCAACACCACAACCAGTCCCAACGCACGCCAGTTCAACAGAAACATCTTAAAAATTCCTTTCTCATCGCCCGAAAATCAGCGAATTGGGGCTGCGTTCAATTGCACGCGCCAGTTCCGATATGGATCTGGCCGCATCTCTCACCTCGCGCAGCGCAGACAGCGTCTGCTGGTTGAAGTCGGATCGCTCGCCATATGACGAAATCACGCTCTCGGTCTCGGCCACTAGACGCTCCAGACGGGCCGTCAGGTTCGGCAAATCCTCGACCGAGGTCGCCACAGACGCAGCGGCGTCCGATGCCGATTGCAACGTCGCGTTCAGGTTTTCGACCACCCCGCCCTCGCGCAGTTCGGCCAGCGCCAGCCGCATCTCGGTCAGCGCGTCATTGATCGTTCCGGGCATTTCCATCGTGTCGTCGCTGCCGATCAGCGCGTCGACACGGGTCAGAGTCCCGGTGGCGCTGTCCACCAGCGCCTGCAATTCCAGATCCTTGGCCGTCTGCGCCACCGCGTCAAGTTCGGCCAGCAATTCGGGAATGTCGGTTTCGGTGATCTTGCGCAGGTTGGCCGTCAGCGCGGGCGCATCCTGCGACGCCACGCTGATATCGGCCATCGCGCGATCCAGATTGCGCAGGGCATTGCCCAGCGCCGGAACCGCGCCTTCCGCGCGCACATCCGCCACCACCTGACGCACATCGCCAATCGCCGCTGTCACCGCCTCTGGAATGGCCTGCACCGCTTCGTCTGCAATCAGCGCGTCAATCCGGTCCAGCGTCTGCGTCGCGCTCGTCACCAGCGCATCCAGATCAAGCTCTTTCGCCGTTGTCGCCACCGCCTGCAATTCGCTCAACACCGCAGGAATGTCCTCCTCGGTCAGCTTTGCCAGGTTCTGCGCCAGAGCGGGCGCACTTTTCGACGCTTCGTTCACGCCCAGCATCGCCTCGTCCAGACTGGCCAGCGCACTGTTGAGCGACTCGATTGCGCCGCCGGAGCGTACATCCGCAACCATCTGCCTCACATCCGCCACCGCCTCCTCGATCTGCGCCGGGATCGCCTGCAAGGCTTCGCTTCCCACCAGCGCCCTGGTGTCGTCAATCAACGCCACCGCCGACCCTGGCACGCGCTGCAAATCTTCACTGCGCGCCAGGCTCTCGACCGCGTCCATCAGGCTGATGGCCTGCTGCATCACCTCTTCGACCGGCAACGCATTGATCCGCTCCAGCACGCCCTCGGCGGTCGCAGTAAAGTCGGACAGGTTGGATTCGATGCTCGGCAGGCGCGGCGCTTCGCCGTCCGCCTCGATCAACTCGGCAGCCGCCGCATCGTCGAGCACAACCAGTTCGACCCGCAAATCGCTGCTCAAAAGGCTTTGCGTCGCCAACCGCGCCCGCATTCCCGTCGATACCGCAAAGCGGAAGAACTCCACCGTTTCCTCGGGCGTGGCCTCGGGCGGCAAGCCCATGCGCTGCGGGTCAATCGACACATCCACCAGCAACGACAATTCCGGCCCATACCCGGTATCCACCACGCGCGAGCGCAATTCGGTGACGACACCGACATCAAGCCCTTGATAGGTGACATCGTCGCCCGCTTCCAAACCGTTCACCGATTCGTCAAACCGGATCGAAAACGCCACCCCTTGCGCAGGCCCGCGCACCAGCCGGTTGCGCCGCGCCTCGGTTTCGTCCTTGAACAGCGTGAACACATACCCCGGTGAGATCTCTTCGCCGTCGTCATAGATGTTGTCGAACACGATGCCGCCGGTCAGCAACGACGCGATGGAATCGAAATCGACCGAAAACCCCGAGGTGCCGAACGACAGCTCGAAACCCGACGTGTCCCAGAACCGCGTCGCCTGCGTCAGGCGCGCGTCATGGGGCGCTTCGATAAAGGCATCGACTAGCACCGTGCGCCCATCGGCCGACAGGCGCGGCGTTTCCAGCTGGCCCACCTCGACGCCGCGAAACAGCACCGGTGATCCGTTGGAAATCGTCGTGCCGTCATCCGTGGCCAGCGTGATCCGCTTGCCCGCCCGCCCCGGCTGCACCAGTGGCGGCGCGTCGGAGCCTTCGAACTCGCGCGCTCCGGTGCCGGGTGCATTGTCCCACGCGCCCTCGATATAGACGCCCGACAGAACGGTCGACAATCCGCTGATCCCGCGCGCTGAGACCTCCGGGCGCACCACCCAGAATGCTGCATCCGCGTCAATGAAGGGAACCACATCATTGTCGACGCGAACATAAACCAGCACCCGGCCCAGATCGCCGGAAAAGCGCACGTCCTCGACCTGCCCGATCACCACATCGCGGTAGCGCAGCGTGGTTTCCCCCGCGACAACGCCGGATGCATTGCCAAAGGAAATCTCGATCAGGGTGCCGCGATCCGCAAAGCTTTGCCACGCAATGCCCAAAGACACGCCCAGCGCGATGATCGGCACCAGCCAGACAAAAGACAGGTTGCGCCAGATGGATTTACGCGGCGGCGTGACTTTCATTTCTGCGACAGTGGGTTCGCTCACGTGTGGGGTCCTTCCCGGCTGTCCCAGATCAGTTTCGGGTCGAAGCTATTGGCGGAAACCATCGTGAATGCAACCGAAAGGGCGAAACTTATAGCGGCGATGCCCGGATTGATCGACGCCACGAAGTTCAGTTGCACCAGTGCCGACAGGATCGCCACGACGAACACGTCGATCATCGACCACCGCCCGATGAACTCGACCACCTCGTACAGATGGAAATGCGCCGCCGTTCCGGGCAACCCGCGCTGCACCCGGAACGCCAGATAGGCGATCGAGATGAACTTGCTCACCGGAATGATGACCGAGGCCACAAAGACGATGATCGCGATACCGATCGCGCCGTGATCCAGCAGATCGAAGACACCGCCCACGATGGTACTTTCCGTCGTATGCCCCAGCGTCGAGGTGCGCAGCATCGGATAGACGTTGGCCGGGATATAAACCACGATTCCGGCGAACAGCCACGCCCAGACCTTTTGCAGGCTCGCGGTGTCGCGGCTTTCCAGATGCGCTCCGCACACCGAACAGGTCTGTGTCCCCAGCGGGTGCACCCGTCCGCATTGCGAACAGCCCACCAGCCCGGCGGCGCGCGCCGTCAGGACGGGCTGCGCGCGTTCAGCGTTTGCCATACCGTCACCCGACACATGAAACTGTCTTTGAGAATTGTAATGATCACCAGCCCGACAAAGGCCCAGAAGGCCGGCCCGAGCGTCACCTGCGCCAGCCCCGCCACCTTGACCAACGCGACGGCGACGCCGATGATGAACACCTCGGCCATCGCCCAGGGGCGGATGCGTTCGGCCAGCCGGAACACCTTGCCCGCCTGCGGCGCCGGAGCCCAGCCCAGCGCCATCGGCGCAAAGACATAAATCTGCGCGATGAACCGCGTCATCGGCAACACCACGATCAGCGCCGCCACCGCAAAGGACAGCGGCAACATCAACCCGTGGGAAAACGCCAGGATCGCGTCAAACACCGATGTCTTGTTTCCCAGCCCGTGTGTGCTCAGTTCCAGAAACGGAAAAAACACCGCCGCGATCATCAGAACAAGCGCCGTCGCCGACAGCATCACGATCTGCGTCATCGCCCCTTCCTTGGGAGCCATGAGCACTGTGCCGCAGCGCACGCATTGCGCCTTTTCCCCGATCTCGACATGCGGCAGGTAATGCAGCGCGTCGCATTTGGGGCAGGCAATCATATTAGAGAGCGAGTCTTCCATTTCGCCTACATAAGGGATCGTCGGGCGAGGTTACAGAACTTATCCGTGATCGCGCGTGACCCGTACCGGTCTGCCGTACGGTTCAACCGTACGATCCGTACCGCTCACCTCTGTCTGGTGCGCCATTCGGCGTGAACCCAAGGTGCGCGATTGTCCGCAGGCAAGCACGATTGGCCCAGAATGTGATCGGACGCCTTCTCACCAACCATGATCGACGGCGCGTTGAGGTTGCCATTGGTGATACGTGGAAAGATCGAACTGTCGGCCACCCGAAGCCCGTCAACCCCGATCACCCGACATTCGGGATCGACGACAGATGACGGATCGGACCGGTCACCCATCTTGCAGGTGCCGCAGGGATGATAAGCACTCTCGGCATGGGAGCGGATGAAATCGTCAAGCATTTCATCGCTTTGCACATTGTCTCCGGGCTGAATTTCATGCTTGTAAAAGGGCGCGAAGGCCTCTTGTGCAAAGATTTCGCGCACCAACCTGATGGCTTGGCGGAAGTCGGTCCAATCGTCGTCATGGCTCATGTAATTGAACAGGATGCGTGGGTCGTCCGCCGGATCGCCCGACCGCAACGTTACCGCGCCGCGCGATTTGGACCGCATCGGCCCCACATGGGCCTGAAAACCATGTCCTTCCGCCGCCGTCTGCCCGTCATAGCGCACCGCGATGGGCAGGAAATGGATCTGCAAATCAGGATAGTCGATCCCTGCGCGCGAGCGAATAAATCCAGCACTTTCAAACTGGTTAGACGCGCCAGGTCCGGTTTTCGTCAGCAACCAGCGCGCACCCACATAGGCTTTGCCCATCAGGTTCCAATACTTGAACAGGCTCACCGGTTTGCTGGCCGCCGCCTGCACATAGACCTCCAGATGGTCCTGAAGGTTCTGCCCCACCCCGGCCCGGTCCGCGACCACGTTAATCCCGTGATCTTTCAAGTGCTTGGCAGGCCCGATGCCAGACAGCATCAACAGCTTGGGAGAGTTGATCGCCGAAGCCGCAAGGATCACTTCGCGACTGGCCCGGATCACCTCGATCCGTCCTTTGCGCATCACCTCGACGCCAACAGCGCGCCCGTTCTCGACGATGACACGTTGCGCCAAGGCATTGACCAAGCTGCAATTATCCCGCTTCAGGGCGGGGCGCAAATAGGCTTTGGCCGCCGACCAGCGCTGACCTTGCCAGACTGTCATATCGAATGGCCCGACGCCTTCCTGCCGGTATCCGTTGTAATCGCCGGTCACGCCATACCCGGCCTGTTCGCCCGCCTGAACAAAGGCGCGCGTCAGCAGATTGTCCCGCGATCCGCGCGTGATGTGCACCGGACCCTCGGAGCCGCGCCAATCCCGGTCGCCCCCGTGCCCGCCGTCATGCCAATTCTCAAGCCGTTGAAAATAGGGCAGAACATCCGCATAGCCCCAGCCCGCTGCGCCATGATCGCGCCAGTGATCGAAATCCTGCGGATGACCGCGCACATAGATCATGCCATTGATCGACGACGACCCGCCAACCACCTTGCCACGCGGACACGCCATTCTGCGCCCGCCCAGATGCGGCTCGGGATCGGTGCGAAAGCCCCAGTCATAACGCCTCATGCTCATCGGAAAACTGAGCGCGCCCGGCATCTGGATGAACGGCCCCGCATCCGATCCGCCATGCTCGATGACAATCACCGACCGCCCTGCCTCGGACAAGCGATAGGCCAAGGCACACCCGGCCGAGCCTGCCCCGACGATGAGGTAATCGGCCTGCCTTTCAGGCATTCAGATAACCGACAAACAAGGAAATGAATGCGCCGAGATGAACCACCATGATGGCCCTGTCTTTCCACAAGAACCCGACCGCGAACCACAGAATGATCCCGGCAAAAAAGGCAAAGACGTTCCATGGCACGATATTCAACCCGGTGAGTCCATAGCCCACAAGTTGAACGATCGTCGCGATCCATTTGATAAAATCCACTGGTTTTCTTGCGGGTTTGAGATCTGGAGCCTGTGACATCAGAACGGCGCCTCGACATCGCCCATGCGGACATAAACGGATTTCAATTCGCTGTAATGATTGAGCGCCTCGCGCGAATTCTCACGTCCGACGCCCGACATCTTGGTGCCGCCAAATGGGGCTTCGACCGGCGCGTCGTTGTAGGAGTTGATGAAACAGGTGCCGGCCTGCAACTGCGCAACAACACGATGGGCGCGCGTGACATCATTGGTAAAGACGCCGGCCGACAGACCGTATTCGGTATCGTTGGCGCGGGAGATGGCCTCGTCTTCGGTGTCAAAATCGAGCACCGCCATCACGGGGCCGAAGATCTCTTCGCGCGCGATGGTCATGTTGTCTGTCACATCGGCAAAGACGGTCGGTTGCAGGAAGAACCCGTCGCGCTGCAAACGCTCGCCGCCAGTGACCAGCCGCGCGCCTTCGGCTTGGCCGGTCGCGATGTAATCCTGCACGATATTCAACTGTTTCTCGCTGACCATCGGGCCAAAGCTTGTGGCCTCGTCCAGCGGATCGCCAATTACGGCGTTGCTCAGGCGTTCGGCCAGCCGGTCGAGGAACGCCTGCTTGATGCCTTTTTGCACGAACACCCGCGTGCCGTTGGAACAGACCTGTCCGGAGGAATAGAAGTTGCCAAGGATCGCGCCGCCAACGGCGTTTTCGAGATTTGCGTCGTCAAACACGATCAGGGGCGATTTGCCCCCCAGTTCCATCGTGACATGCTTCATCTGCGCTGCCGCCGCGGCATAGACCTTCTTGCCCGTCGGAACCGACCCGGTGAGCGACACCTTGGCAACGCGCGGATCGGTGACGAGGGACGCGCCCACCTCGCCCATGCCTTGCACGACGTTGCATATTCCTGCGGGCGCTCCGGCCTCATGCAGGATTTCCGCCACTTTCAGCGCACAAAGCGGCGTGGTTTCGGACGGCTTGAACACCATCGCATTGCCGCAGGCCAAGGCCGGCGCGGCCTTCCAGCAGGCGATCTGGGTCGGGTAGTTCCACGCGCCGATCCCGACGCAAACTCCAAGGGGTTCGCGGCGGGTGTAGACCCAGTCCTCGCCCAACTGGATATGCTCGCCGGTCAGGCTGCCGGCCAAGCCGCCGAAATACTCCAGCGCGTCGGCACCGCTGGTGGCGTCGGCGACCAGCGTTTCCTGCAAGGGTTTGCCGGTATCGTAGGTCTCCAAGACCGAGAGGTCGCGGTTGCGCTCGCGCATGATATCGGCCGCGCGGCGCAGGATGCGGCCCCGTTCTGTGCCCGTCATCGCCGCCCATTGCTTTTGCGCGCGCTGCGCCGAAGCGAGCGCGCGCTCGATGATGGCGGGCGTGGCGGCGTGAACGGTCGCGATCTGCTCGCCGGTGGCGGGATAGATCACCGCGATGGGAGTGCCGCTCGTGTCCTCAACATACCCGCCGTCGATGAAGTGGCTGGCTTTGGGCTGTGTGTCATAGCTCATGTGGCGGTATCCTTGCCCGTAAATTCGATTTCGCGATCCAGCGCTGTCAGCACCTGGCGCGTCGCATCCTCACCCGACGGCGCGTCCTGTCGCAGCGCTTCGCGCAGGTAAAGCCCGTCGATCAGCCCAGAGAGCCGTAGCGCCACCTCGCCCGCGCGCGCACCGACCAGAGGCCGAAGGTTGAAGACCAGATTGGAGTGCAGGCGGCGTTGATAGACTGTCAGAAGCCGCCGCGCTGCATCGTTCGATTGCGCCAGGACGTAGAAGTTCAGCCACGCGGCAACCGTTTCGCGGCGGAAGTTGGACCGGGTGAAACCGGCACGAATGATCGCTTCGGTCCGGGCACGCGGGCCATGCGCCATCGCCAGAGCACCGCGCACCTCGGCGCCGTAGACGCCAAGCGTGTGGCGCATTGCAGCAAGGAAGATTTGCGTCTTGCCGCCGAAATAGTGATGCGCCAGCGCAGATGACATACCGGCGCGGCGGGCAATTTGCGCCACGGTCACGTCCAGAGAGCCGGTTTTGCCGATCTCTGCAATCGTGGCTTTCACCAGCGCCGCGCGGCGTATAGGTTCCATTCCAAGTTTCGGCACGTTCTGCTCCGTCAGGGGGATCGGAGCCGGACGGTAAGGCGTTTTTTATTGACTCGTCAATCAACAAAAATGGCGAGCATCCAACAGGGAGATTGAACATCATGTTGAAGACCACACTTTCCATCGCCGCGATCTGTGCGGGCACGGTCGCCTCGGCCGAGTGCGACACGGTCGTCTTTTCCGATGTCGGCTGGACCGATATCACCGCGACCACAGCGGCAACGACGGTCATCCTCGATGCTCTTGGCTATGAGACCGACATCAAGGTGCTGTCGGTGCCGGTCACCTACACGGCGCTCGCCGAGGGGGATGTCGACGTCTTTCTGGGCAACTGGATGCCCACGATGGAAGCCGATATCGCCCCCTACCGCGAAGCGGGAACCGTGGACGTGGTGCGCGCAAACCTTGAAGGCGCGAAGTACACGCTGGCCGTGAACAAGGCAGCCGCCGATCTTGGCGTCACCAGCTTTGGCGACATCGCAACCCACAAAGACGCGCTCGAGTCCGAAATTTACGGCATCGAGCCCGGCAATGACGGCAACCGCCTGATCATGGACATGATCGAGGCCGATGCCTTTGGTTTGAAAGGCTTTGACGTCGTCGAAAGCTCCGAGCAAGGCATGCTGGCGCAGGTCGCGCGGGCGGACGAGCGCGGCGAGCCGGTGGTGTTTCTGGGATGGGAGCCGCACCCGATGAATGCCAATTTCGAGATGTCCTACCTGACCGGTGGCGACGATTGGTTCGGCCCCAATCTTGGCGGTGCGACCGTGTTCACCAACACCCGCGCAGGCTATGTGAACGAATGCCCGAATGTCGGCAAACTGCTGGGCAATCTGGAATTCAGCCTGGCGATGGAGAACGAAATCATGAGCGGTATCCTCAATGACGGGAAAGAGCCCGCCGAGGCCGCTGCGCTCTGGATCGAGAAGAACCCCGAGACGCTGAAAGCGTGGCTGGACGGGGTCAAGGATGTCGAGGGCGATGACGACGCGTTCGAACAGGCCAGCAAGGCTCTGCTGAACTGAGCCCGGTCCGGCGCGGCAGGTACAGGTCGCGCCGGTAATTTCTGAATCGACAAGGCCGCGGTATGGATTGGCTGACGGACAACAAGATCCCGGTGGGACAGATCGCCGGGGATGGCTTTGATTGGCTCGAACGCAACGGCGCGTTCTTTTTCGATGCGCTGTCGGACGGGCTGGAAGCGATGATCGACGGCTTTCTGTGGCTGCTGCAAACGCCGCATCCGCTGGTGATCGTCGCGATCTTCGTCGCTCTGACCTGGGCGCTTCAGCGCAGTTGGAAAGTGAGCCTGTTCGTCTTTCTCGGATTTCTGTTCATCATCAACCAGGGCTATTGGGAGGAAACGACCGAAAGCCTGACGCTGGTGCTGTCGGCCTGCGTGGTGTGCATGGGAGTTGGTGTACCCATCGGCATCGCGGTGGCGCACCGGCCGAACCTATATGCGTGGATGCGGCCGGTACTGGACCTCATGCAGACCCTGCCAACCTTCGTCTATCTCATTCCGGCAATTGTATTTTTCGGCATCGGCATGGTGCCGGGGCTGATCGCCACCGTGATCTTCGTGCTGCCCGCGCCGATCCGTCTGACCCATCTGGGGGTGAGTTCCACGCCCCTGCCATTGATCGAGGCGGCACAAGCCTTTGGCGCGACACGACGGCAATTGCTCTGGAAGGTCGAACTGCCCTCGGCCCTGCCCCAGATCATGACCGGACTCAACCAGACGATCATGCTGTCGCTGTCGATGGTGGTGATCGCGGCGCTTGTCGGGGCTGATGGTCTGGGTGTGCCGGTGGTGCGCGCGCTCAATCAGGTGAACACGGCCAAGGGCTTCGAAAGCGGGTTCGTCATCGTGGTCGTGGCGATCATTCTTGACCGCATGTTGCGCATGGAGCGTCCCAAATGAGCGGTCATCGCGTAGAATTCGACAATGTGTCCATCGTGTTCGGCGACAAACCGGAACTGGCGCTGCCGCTGATGGATGCGGGCCAGAGCAGAAGCGAAATTCAGGCCGCAACCGGTCAGGTGCTGGGCGTGCATGATTGCACGCTCGATGTGGCCGAGGGCGAAATCCTCGTGTTGATGGGCCTCTCCGGATCGGGCAAATCCACGCTGCTTCGCGCGGTCAACGGTTTGAACCCTGTCGCGCGCGGCTCTGTGCGGGTGCATGACGGCTCTGGCATGGTTGACGTGACCCATGCCGATCAGGCGACTTTGCGGCGTATTCGGCTGCATCATGTGGCGATGGTGTTTCAGCAATTCGGGCTGCTGCCCTGGCGCAGCGTGCGCGAGAACGTGGGCCTTGGGCTGGAGCTTGGCGGAATGGACAAGCCCGAACGTGCCGAGCGCGTCGAGGCGCAGCTTGAAATGGTGGGTCTGGCCGAGTGGGCGGATCGCAAGGTGGCCGAATTGTCGGGCGGAATGCAGCAGCGCGTGGGGCTTGCGCGGGCGTTTGTGACGGATGCGCCGATCCTTTTGATGGACGAGCCATTCTCGGCGCTGGACCCCCTGATCCGCACAAAGCTACAGGATGATCTGCTGGAGCTTCAGGAAAAGCTTCAGCGCACCATCATCTTCGTCAGCCACGATCTGGACGAAGCGTTCAAGATCGGCAATCGCATCGCGATCATGGAAGGCGGACGGATCGTGCAATGCGGCACCCCGCAGGATATTTTCAGAAATCCGTCAAACCCTTACGTGGCGGACTTCGTCCAACACATGAATCCCCTCGGTGTACTGCGCGCCCGCGATGTAATGCGGGCCGGTACGGCGGTTTCGGGTGCGGACAGCGTCGATGCCGATGCGCGTGTTCAAGAAGTGATGACAACCCTTGTCAGCAGCCCGACCGACCTCGCGGTCATTGATCAAGGCGCGCAGATCGGGGTGATCGGCAAGAATGACGTATTGGCCTATTTGTCCGACCCAGCGGGACACGCCGCCAGCGAATAGGCATTGATCTGGTGAAACCAGCCGTCCGCATCTTCGCCCATCAGAGAGATCCTATCGAGCGTGTAGCCTTGCGTCATGTCAGGCAGCCGCGAGGCAAGGGCGGTTTCGACCGCCGGTCTTGCCGCCTTCGGCACCCGTCCTGTCACCGTCAGATGAAAGCGAAATGCGTCGAGAACATAGGGATAGCCCCAGGTCGCAAGGTTACTCTGCAGCTCCGCGCTCAGGTTGCGCGCCTCGTATTTCTCGCGGTCTTTTTCCGGTGTCGGCCTGCGGAACGGATCGAGTGTCGTCACGCACTGGTCAGCCAGCGCGCAAAGCTCCGGTGACGGCGCCGACGGGACCAGCGCAAGAAATCTGCCCAGCCAAGTCGGCTCAAGTGCTGAGATGTGCACCGGTGCAAGAGACTGCGCCAAAGCCTCTGCCGCGGCGTCAAGCGCATCGACTGTCGCGCTCTCGCGCAACTCGAACGGGGCTTTCAGTGTTGCATGAAACCCGTAACGGCGCGGTATTGCTGTCCATTCACAAGTCTCGTCATTTGGCCGGTAACGGGCCGTCACCGGATCCCACCCCAACCACGCCGCGCCAAACCGGCCGAGCGATCCGGTCGGAAGATGATAGATCGCGTAGCGGTGAAACCGAGGCGTTGCCATGATCGCTCCTACTTCGGGGTCTGGCCATGACACAAGCCACCTCCCGACACCCTTGCCACGTATTCAACAATGTTTATATGTTAAGCGCAAACAGGAGCCCGACCATGAGACCTGATATTACCGCATTCTTTGACGACGCGACACATACCATCTCGTATGTGGTGCGCGACCCCGAGGGCAGTGCGTGCGCGATTGTCGATAGCGTTCTTGATTTCGATTATTCGTCGGGCCGCACCGATACCAAGTCTGCCGATGCTGTGATCGCCTTTGTCAACGAACACGGGCTGGATGTGCAATGGCTGCTCGAAACCCATGTTCACGCCGACCACCTCAGCGCCGCGCCCTATCTGCAAGAGGCTCTGGGCGGCAAGATCGGGATCGGCGACCGCATTCAGGTTGTTCAGGACACGTTCGGAAAGGTCTTCAACGAGGGATCGGAATTCCAACGCGATGGCAGCCAGTTCGACAGGCTGTTCAAGGAAGGCGACAGTTTCCACATCGGTCAGATGCGCGCTGACGTGCTGCACACGCCGGGCCACACGCCGGCGTGCCTGACATATGTGATTGGCGACGCCGCTTTTGTGGGTGACACGTTGTTCATGCCCGATTTCGGCACCGCACGCTGCGATTTTCCGGGCGGCTCATCCTCTGAACTCTACGATTCGGTGCAAAAAATTCTGGCCCTGCCCGACGAGACCCGCATTTTTGTCGGCCATGACTACAAGGCGCCGGGGCGCGAGGATTTTGCCTGGGAAACCACGGTCGCGGCGCAAAAGGCGGGCAATGTCCATGTCGGCGGCAATGCCTCCAAATCGACCTTTGTCGAAATGCGAGACCGCCGGGACGCAACACTGGCGATGCCCAAACTGATCATTCCGTCGTTGCAGGTCAACATGCGCGCCGGGCAAATGCCACCTGCGGATGACGACGGAAAGGTCTTCCTCAAAGTGCCTGTGAACGGATTGTAACCGATGAACCCGGACTGGATTTACGGGCTGATCGGCGGAGCGCTGATCGGCACCGCCGGAGCTGTCTTTCTGTTGGCGAACGGGCGGATCATGGGCGCCAGTGGCATCATCGGCGCGCTTGTCGATGGCAGCGGCGTCGGAACCCGGCTCGAAAAGCTCAGCTTTCTGCTGGGCGTGGCGCTCGTGCCGTTTGCCCTGCTGGGTCTTGTCGGCCCGAAGGACACATACGCCACCGGCAACGTCGTCCTCTTGATCGCCGCTGGTCTGCTGGTGGGGTTTGGCACACGGCTGGCCAACGGGTGTACGTCGGGCCACGGGGTTTGCGGGATCTCGCGGCTGTCGCTGCGCGGCATGGTGGCAACGGTGTTCTATATTCTGGCAGGCGGCCTTTGTGTCGTGGTCTTCCGTCACGTTTTGGGGGTGATCTGATGCGCGCGCTGTTCGCATTCCTGTCCGGCGGCTTGTTTGGCGCGGGGCTTCTCGTGTCGGGTATGACAGACACCCGCAAGGTGCAGGGGTGGCTTGACATATTCGGCGATTGGGATCCGACGCTGGCTTTCGTCATGGGTGGCGCGATCATACCGATGGCGATTGCGTGGAGGGTTGCAGCGCGGCGGCGCTATGCGCTTCTTGGCGACGCGATGCCGCCACCTCCAGAGCCGAGGCTGGGCCGCAACCTGGTCATCGGGTCGGTGATGTTCGGCATGGGATGGGGGTTGGTGGGTTTGTGTCCCGGCCCGGCGATCGCGTCGCTCAGCTATGGCGGCAGCGAAGGGTTGATCTTTCTGGCGGCGATGCTGGTCGGCATGGCGGGAATGCCCCCCGTTCGGGCGTGGCTGGACAGAGTTGTGCCCGCGCAGTAGGACACATTCATGGATATTCGACCAATCACAGAGCGCTATAGCGTGTCACCGCAGATCAGCGCCGGGGATGCCGCCGCTATCAAATCTGCGGGCTTTACCACCGTGATCTGCAACCGGCCCGACGAAGAAGTGCCGCCGTCGCACCACGCCGAAATCATTCGCACCGCGATGGAGGCGGCCGGGCTGCGCTTTGAGGTTCTGCCGATCACCCATCAAACCATGACCCCCGACCGCATTGCGCGCCAATCGGCCATTGTTGAGGACTCTGACGGTCCGGTGCTGGCCTATTGCGCATCCGGAACCCGATCCTCGGTCGTCTGGGCGTTGAGCGAGGCGGGCGCTATGCCGACCGATGCGATCTTGGACACCGCGAGACGCGCCGGATACGACCTGTCCGGATTGCGCCCGGCGCTCGAGGCGACCGCCGCGCACGCCCGCTCCTGATCCTAAGGGTCGGACAAGCTGGCGGCGAGGTCGTCGAGTTGCGTATCGAGTGATATGCCGAAATCGATGTTTTCGGTCTGGGACGGTGGCGCGATGCGGGGTTGTTGCGGCACGTCGTCGGGGGCTGAAACCATGTCGGTTTTTTGCGGCGCCGCGGGCTGATGCAAGGGGCTGCTCGCCGCGCCGATGCGCACGGCGCGAAAGCCGTTCATCTGCCCCATCTTGCCACGCGCCGCGATGTGGCCGCCATTCACGACCAGCATTGCCGAATTGATCGCCTCGGGCGAGATCGCCAGCACATCACCGGGTTTGAGCGATTGCGCCTTGTCGAGCGGGATGTGAATTCGCGTCAGCACCGCCTGCATCCGCGCCGGAACCAGTTTGAGCGTCGCCGCGTGTCTGCCTTCGCTGCCCGGCTTGTCATCGCCGTCGGCGGGTTTTTCAGCCTCGGGCAACAGAAACACCATCCGCCCCTTGCGTGTTCCCTGCGCGAGCGAGATGTCGAGCATGATGACCTGATAACTGGGTGCATCAAGCGCAAGACCACCCGTCTGACGGTCCTCGACAAGCGCGCCGAAACTGTAGCCTTGCAGATGCGACATCTCGGGCTGTCCCGCCAGCATCGACGCGAAGCGTGGCAGTGCGGCGTCGATCAACGGGGCCATCATCGCGGCGTCGGTCGGGGTAAAGGCGCGGCTGTCGAGTGGAAAGCGCGTCACCTTTCCCAAGGTCTGCACCTCGATCAGGCCGGTCACAAGATCCCGGTCGATTGCCACAAGCCCGGCGGCGCGGTTTTCGCACTCGATGACGATCAACAGTTGATCATCGGACACTCTGTCAAGCGCCACATCGGTTTCAAGCGTATCGTCCTTGTGCAAACTGGCGCCAAGCCCAAGCCCCCAAAGCGCATCGGCTGCGATGGACAATCCGCGACCCAGGGCGCGGGGTATCGAAACCGCACCGACATTGCGTGCCTTGCGCTGTGCCCGTGCCTTTCGTTCCAGAACCGTGTCCGACGCCTCGACTGTCATATCTCCGCAAAAGCCCTTCTCACCGCGCAGGTCGGTTATGGCGAGAATTGGTTACCAAGGGTTTAGCAAATCCGGTCGAGATGAAGATTATTGTGCCGCCAGTGCCAGACGGTTCGGCAAAACGACACGGAATGTCGCGCCTTTGGCGGCTGGAATGTGGTCGACCGACCCGCCCAGACGCGTCATCACCTGACGGCAAATCGCCAGTCCCAATCCTGCTCCGCCTGCTTTCTGGTCGCTGACACGGGCGAATTTCTCGAAGATCATGTCGGCGGCCTCGGCGGAAATGCCAGTGCCATTGTCCTGGAAGTCGATCACCACGTTTTCGGCGGTCTGGCGCACCCGGATGACCAGTCGCGGGTTCGGCGCGTCGCAGTATTTGCGCGCGTTTGCGATGAGGTTGATGAACACCTGACATAGACGGTCAAGATCGGTGTGCAGCATGATGGCCTCGTCGTCGGGTATCCGCTCGATCTCGAACTGCGCACCGTCCTCGCCAATCGCTGCCGAGGAAACCGCACGGTCCAGCACGTCTTTCAGCAAACCCTGTCGCAGATTGAGGTTCACCTGCCCGTTCTCGACCACGCTCAGATCCAGCAGATCGTCCAGCAGACGGGTCAGGCGCTGTGCCTCGTCATGGATGATGGAGGCGTAGCGCGACTGATCGGCGGGCTGCATCTTGTCCGTATCGCGCAGGATTTCCGAAAACGCTCGGATCGAGGTCATCGGCGTGCGCAATTCGTGGCTGATCTGACTGAGAAAGGCATCTTTCTGGATCGACAGCCGGGTCAACTTCTGGTTCGCGTTGCGCAATTCCAGCGCGGTGCGGCTCAACTCCTCGGATTGCTCCTTGAGGCGCGCGGAGTATTCGAGCATCTGCGCCGTCTCGTCCGCCACCGCCATCAGATCCTCGACCGACACCGTCATGCCGCCGGTGATCTGGCCCACCATCGCGTGCGCCGTTGCAGCGCCGACGGAACTTCCCAATTCGCGCTCAAGCGCCTGAAGGAAATCGGGGGTCGGATAGGGCAACGCGCCGCGTGCGCCCTGGCGGCGGGCATAACGGGCAAACAGCGTTTGCGCTTCCGCGGCACCAAGGATGCGCTGCGCCATGACCAGCAGATCCTCTGTTTGGCCAACACCACCCGACCAGCGGCGCGTATCGGTCGAATGCTCGAAGATGTTGACGAATTGCGCCGCTTGCAAGCGCTCCAATGGCGACGGGAAGCTGAGCAACGAAACACCCACGAAAGACACCACATTGAACGTCATGCTCCACAGCAGGGCGTGCATAAGCTCGTCGATGCCCGAAATTCCGAACAACGCATGCGGCTTGAGCCATGTCAGACCGAACGGTCCCTGCTCGATCACCGACAGCGGCAGGATCGCGCCTGCATCGAGGCTCGGCAGGTACAAGGTGTAAAGCCAGGTCACAAACCCGGCGGTCAATCCCGCGAACGCGCCAAGCCGGGTGGCACCGCGCCAGAAGATGCCGCCCATCATGGCTGGAAGAACCTGCGCCAGACCGCAGAACGCGACAAGCCCGATGGCGGCCAGCGCCTCTCCGCCACTGGAGACGCGGTAGTATAGATAACCCAGCATCACAACGGCGACGATGGAGATCCGCCGCGCCATCAGGACGGCGTGGCGCACATCGCCCGACACACTGGCGCCGCGCGTTCTGAAGCGCAGCCATATCGGCATGACAATGTGGTTCGACACCATTGTCGACAGCGCGATCGCAGCGACGATCACCATCGACGTGGCCGAACTGAACCCGCCGAGAAAAGACAGCATCGCCAGCCCGTCCTGACCGAACGCCAAGGGAATGGTCAGCACGAACAGATCCGGGTTCGCATCGTCGGGCAGCAGATCGAGACCGGCAACGGCAATCGGCACGACGAACAGGCTCATCAGCCCGAGATACAGTGGAAACGCCCAACTCGCCGTGCGCAGATGCCCTTCATCGCCGTTTTCCACGACGAGAACCTGAAAAGTGCGCGGCAGGCACAGAAAGGCGGCGGCCGAGAGAAAGATCAATCCGGCCCATCGGCTGCGGTCGGTCTGCCAAGCGCCAAATTCCGACGCGTCGATCCGCGCCAATGCCTCTGACACGCCGCCGGACAAACCCCAGACGACAAATATGCCCACCGACATCAGCGCCACAAGCTTGACCACCGCCTCCACGGCAATGGCCATGACCACACCGTCATGACGCTCTTTTGCATCGAGGTTTCGCGTGCCGAAAAGAACAGTGAAGACCGCCAGACCGATGGAAAGATACAGCGCCAGCGTGCCGCCGTGATCGTCGGGCGAGGTTGTGGTATCGGGCACGAACACCGAAAACGACAACGTGACGGACTGCAATTGCAGGGCGATGTAGGGCGTCGTGCCGATCACCGCGAGGATCGTGACTCCGGCTGCCAGAAGGCTCGATTTGCCGTAGCGCGACGAGATCAGATCGGCGATCGACGTGATGCGCTGCGTGCGCCCGATGCGGATCAGCTTGCGCAACAACCACCACCAGCTGACCATCACCAGGGTCGGGCCGAGATAGATCGTCAGGTATTCGAACCCGGTGCGCGCCGCCGATCCGACAGCGCCGTAAAATGTCCAGGCCGTGCAATAGATCGACAGCGACAGCGTATAGATCAAGGGCGAGCGCAGCCATGATTTCTGGCCCTGCATTGCCAGGCGATCTGCCGCAAACGCCACGGCAAAGAGAAACAGGACGTAACCGATGCAGACGGCGACAAGGATGTTGAACGTGCTCATGTGTCGGTGTCCGCGCCGTCATCCAGACTGTGCCGCAAGGCACGCGACAAGGCCCAGTTGCACATGATGACCACTGCCCAGATGCCGAAGATATAGATGAAGGCAGTCGCACTGCTGATCTGTTCCAGCCCGTCCTGAGGCCAGGCCATCGGCAGCAGCCACAAGAACAAGACCACCAGTGGCGCAAGCCGCGCCGCGTCGATCATGCGCCGGCGCCGGTAGGTGCGCTTTTCTCGAAACACGGTTGGCGTTCCGGGCCGGTCCGACCTTTCGGTCATTTTGCCGCCAAGGCTCTCACCGTGTCCAGCATGTCGGCGTTGGAAAACGGTTTGCTCATGAACGCGTCGCAGCCCGCACGTTCGGCGATTTCGCGGTCCTTGGTCTGCCCGCGTGCGGTCAGCATCAGCACTGGCAGCGCCTCGGTCATCGGGTCGGCACGCAGTTCGCGCAGGATGTCGTAGCCGCTTTTCCCCGGCAGCATCACATCGAGGATCACCACATCCGGCTTTCGATCGCGCACCGCGTTGACCGCATCGGCCCCGTTGGAGTGGGTTTTCACAACCCAGCCATCGCGCGACAGGATGAAACTGATTGCTTCGATAATATTCGGCTCATCCTCGATCAACAGAACCTGCTTTGACATCCGCGCCCTCCTCCGGTGCAGCAACCGACTGGTCTCTTTGGGCTTTCGTGTGCCAGCCTTGGTTCAACTAAAACCTGTCGCGACCATTGTGTCAAAACATGTGTCAAAACATCCGCGTGTCGGTCGCGATCATGATCGACGGCTCTCGCCGCGCTTCGCACCTGGGATGCGGGCAGATGCGACAGGTCAGCCCGACCTCGCGGATCGCCTCGGTGGTGTCTCGTTTGGGTTCCGGCACGATCAGCATATGGCTTTCGAACAAGACGTCTTGCCCCAGCTTCGCCGGTCCGACCGGTTGCGCGATGGCGATCGCACGGTGACGGGCCGACGTGCGCGCAGAGTGTTCGACCAGTTCGGCGTGCACCATCATCGGACGCGACAGCGCGCGATAGAGCGGCCAGAGCGCGCACCCCGCACCGAGCCGCGGCAGCGGAAATTCCGGCAGCGGCTTGCGGAACGTCGTCACACCCGAGCCGTCACAGATAGCTAGGCCGACAGGTTCACTCAAGATGTCTTCGGGCAAATGGGCCAAGCGGCGCATGGCGCTGGCGATATCGGTTCCGAATTGCGTCGCAAGCGCCAGCGGATCGCTCCCGGTCTGCGCGACGATCTCGGCGCAGCGCGCAAGGGGCATCAGCTCTGCATCCGCGCGATAACGCGTCACCGTGCGGTGCAAAAGCCAGCGCGCGGATTGCGACAGGCCGCGACCCAGATCATCAATGACCGCATCCACCTGCGCGGCCGGAGTTTCAAGCGCCGGCAGATGAAAGCCGGTTCTCTGGAACACCGCATCCACCTCGTCTCGCGGCGCGTTGGTTTCGGACGCTTCGGAGTCCGCTTTCTCAAGATATTTCGCGAGGCTGCGGCTGGAATCGGCCAGTCGCGCGCTGTCTTCGTAAATGTTGCGGTTGAACCGGCGCTGCCATTCCGGTTCGATTTCCCCCGGCTCTGCAAGGATCGACGCCGCCGACCGGATCGCTGTCACGGTCGACAACATTTCGTGCAACGACGCTGCCAGATGCGGGTCATGTGTCAGACGGTCGGTCAACGCCTCGACACTGCGCTGGAGGGTTTCGACCCGGCGCTGGTTGTCAGCCAGAAGCGCCGCCCAGCCGGGGAAGCGACCTGCGAATTCCTCGATCCGCGACAATTCGGCAGCGGGCAGTTTGGTATCGGTCGCGGCCTCGCGCAAATGAGCCAGAAGCGAGGTCTCAGCACCCTCGGTCAGCGAGGTCGGCTCGACCTTCAGGGCATGTGCGATATCGACCAGCAATTTTCCGCCGATTCTGCGCCGGTTGTGTTCAATGAGATTGAGATAGGACGGCGAAATATTCGCCCGTTTGGCCAATTCCGACTGCTTGATGCCGGCCATCACCCGTCGTTCGCGAATTCGGCTGCCTGTCAGAGTGTCGCGGGACATCGGCATTTCCTGATTTTTTTCAAGCGCTTTCTGCGGTGCAAAAACAATAAATTTACAAACCTCTGCATCGCAGTGTAGATTTTTTGACAGAAAAATCGTTCGACGCAAAGCGCTTATTGCTATGTTTTCAACGCATAGCGGATAATCACCCAGCACATAAGTGCGCTACAGGCGGTGATCAAAACCGCCGGCCTACGAAATTTTGGGAGGATACTATGATCAAAGGGAACCTGACACGTCGCGGCGTGCTCAAGACCGGAGCCGTCGCCGGTGCGGGGCTGGCACTGCCGACCTATCTGTCCGCACAGGACAGCGGCTTTACCAACGCGCCCACCGGCTCGACCGTGACGCTCGGCTTCAACGTACCCCAGTCGGGACCGTATGCTGACGAGGGCGCTGACGAGCTGCGCGCCTACGAACTGGCTGTAGAGCATCTGAACGGCACCGGTGCCGACAACGGCATGATGGAAACGTTCAGCTCCAAGTCGCTTCAGGGCAACGGTATCCTTGGCAAGAAGGTCGAGTTCGTTTCCGGCGATACGCAAACCAAATCGGATGCGGCGCGCGCGTCTGCCAAGTCGATGATCGAAAAAGACGGCGCGGTGATGATCACCGGCGGCTCGTCCTCGGGCGTCGCGGTTGCTGTTCAGGCGCTCTGTCAGGAAGCGGGCGTGATCTTCATGGCCGGTCTGACCCATGCCAACGACACGACCGGCAAGGACAAGCGGGCCAACGGCTTCCGCCACTTCTTCAACTCCTACATGTCTGGCGCCGCGCTCGCGCCGATCCTGGCCAAGGAATACGGTGCCGACCGCAAGGCCTATCACCTGACGGCGGACTACAACTGGGGCTACACCACCGAAGAAGCGATCCGCTCTTCGACCGAAGCACTTGGCTGGGAAACGGTCGCTGCGGTCAAGACACCGCTCACGCAGACCGACTTCTCGTCCTACATCACGCCGGTTCTGCAATCGGGCGCGGATGTGCTGGTTCTGAACCACTACGGCGGAAACATGGTGAACTCGCTGACCAACGCGGTTCAGTTCGGCCTGCGTGCCGCCGAAGCCAACGGCAAGCAGTTCGAGATCGTCGTGCCGCTCTATTCCGAGCTGATGGCGCGCGGTGCCGGCTCCAACATCGCCGGTATCCTCGGGTCGCAGAACTGGGACTGGAAACTGGAAAACGAACTCGGTGCAAAGTACAGCGGCACCAACGCGTTCGTGAAATCCTTTGGCGAAAAATACGGCTTCCCGCCCAGCCAGGCCGCCCATACCTGCTACGTTCAGACCCTGCTTTACGCAGACGCGGTCGAGCGTGCGGGCTCGTTTGCACCTTGCGCGGTTGTCGAGGCGCTCGAAGGGTTCGAGTTCGACGGTCTGGGCAGCGGCCCGACGCTCTATCGCGCCGACGATCACCAGTGCTTCAAGGACGTGGTTGTCGTGCGCGGCAAGGAAAACCCGGAAAACGAGTTCGACCTTGTGGAAATCGTCGAAGTCACGCCGGTGGATCAGGTCACCTATGCTCCCGATCACCCGCAATTCTCGGGCGGTGCGCTGGGAACCTGCAACAACGGGGCTTGAGCCGATCTCGAGGGTGGGCAGCATATGCCCACCCTTCGCCTTTGCGGCCCACATGCTCGGGTCGCCTGCACTTCCACACGTCTGACCGCAAAAGGTGGGGGCAATGGACGCCATAATCCTGCAAATTCTCAACGGGCTCGACAAGGGCTCTGCCTATGCGCTGATCGCGCTTGGCCTGACACTCATTTTCGGCACGCTTGGTGTGGTGAACTTTGCGCATGGTGCGCTGTTCATGATCGGCGCGTTCTGCGCCGTCACCCTGTCGCGCCTGCTCAGCCTCAGTCACGAGGTCGCCGTTCCCGGAGAGGTCGATTTCCTCGGCAATCCGCAAACACGCGACGTGCCCTACATCTACAACCTCTTTGGCGAGAACATGGGCGCAACACTCATTGACTGGGCCGTTCCCCTGTCGATCCTGTTCGCCATACCGGTGATGATCGTGATCGGTGTCGTCATGGAGCGCGGGTTGATCAAGCATTTCTACAAGCGCCCCCATGCCGACCAGATCCTTGTGACCTTCGGCCTTGCCATCGTACTGCAAGAGATCATCAAGTATTACTACGGCGCCAACCCGATCCAGACGCCTGCCCCCGATGCCTTTCGCGGGTCGTTCGATTTCGGCGCGCTGATCGGGTTCGACCCCGGAACGATCATCTATCCCTACTGGCGTCTGGTCTATTTCGCCTTTGCTGCGCTGATCATCGGTGCCGTGTTTGCCTTTTTGCAATTCACCACATTCGGCATGGTCGTGCGCGCAGGCATGGCAGATCGTGAAACGGTCGGCCTTCTTGGCATCAATATCGACAAGCGGTTCACCATCATGTTCGGCCTTGCGGCGGCGGTCGCCGGTCTGGCCGGCGTGATGTACACGCCGATCAACTCGCCGAATTATCACATGGGCATGGATTTCCTTGTGCTGAGCTTTGTCGTGGTGGTGGTCGGCGGCATGGGTTCGCTGCCCGGCGCGGTTCTGGCCGGGTTCCTGCTCGGCATATTGGAGAGCTTTGCCTCGATGCGCGAAGTGATCGACATCATCCCCGGCATCAATCAGGTCATCATCTACCTTGTTGCCATCATCATTCTATTGACGCGTCCGCGTGGCCTGATGGGCCGCAAGGGCGTGATGGAGGACTGATCCAATGTTCGGACTGAACAAAAAAGACGCGTCCCTCCTTCTGGTCGTGGCTGCCCTCATCGTCTTTGCGCCATTCCTTCTGAACCCCTTTCCCGAAAATTCGGGCTGGGCCCAGTTCAACGCGGGCTATCCCGACCTGATGCAGCGCTTTGTGATTTTCGGCATCTTCGCCATCGGGTTCAACATCCTCTTCGGATTGACCGGCTATCTCAGCTTCGGCCACGCCGCGTTCCTCGGTGTCGGCTCCTATGCCGCCGTCTGGATGTTCAAGCTGCTCAGCATGAACGTGATCCCGGCGATCATCCTCGCGGTCATCACCGCCGGTGTCTTCGCGCTCATCATCGGCTATGTCAGCCTGAGACGCTCGGGCATCTATTTCTCAATCCTGACACTGGCCTTCGCGCAGATGTCCTTCGCACTCGCCTACTCGGTTCTGACTCCGATCACCGGCGGCGAGACCGGGTTGCAACTGGCGCTTGATGATCCGCGCATCCTCGACAGCGGATCCGCAAGTGCCGGCAACATCCCGGTGCCGAGCCTCTTTGGCATCGAAATGCGCGACAGCATCGAATGGGCGTTGGGAAGCTGGGTGTTCACCTTCAACTTCGGCTTTTATTTCTGCGGCCTGATCATGCTGATCGCGTTCTACCTCTCGATCCGCATCTTCCGCTCGCCCTTCGGGCTGATGCTGCGGGCGATCAAATCGAACCAGCAGCGCCTGAACTACACCGGCCTCAACCCGCGCCCCTACACGCTGGCGGCCTTTGTGATCTCGGGCATGTACGCCGGTCTTGCAGGCGGCCTGATGGCATCGATGGACCCGCTGGCCGGGGCCGAGCGGATGTTCTGGACCGCCTCGGGCGAGGTCGTTCTGATGACCATCCTTGGCGGCGTCGGCACGCTGATCGGACCGGTGCTGGGCGCCGGCATGATCAAATACATGGAAAACATCATCTCCAAGATCAACGGCGATATCCTGCACACATGGTTCGCCTTCCTGCCCGACGGGCTCGAAGACCTTGTCGTGGCAATGATCTATCCGTTCATCGGCAAGGGCTGGCACCTGACGCTGGGCATCGTGTTCATGCTGGTGGTGATCTTCCTGCCCGGCGGGCTTGTTCAGGGGGGCCAGAAAATCGCCACGTTGTTCGGTCGCAAAAAAACCGGCGCGACCAGTTCCACCTCCACCGAACCCGCAGAATAAGGATCAGGACCGATGGGAATTCTTGAAGTCAAAGACGTCAACAAGCGGTTCGGCGGGCTACAGGCGCTGGGAAACGTCAACCTGAGCGTGGCGGAAAACACCTGCCACGCCATCATCGGCCCGAATGGCGCCGGCAAGTCGACCCTGCTCAATTGCCTGGTCGGCAAGCTCATTCCCGACACCGGGTCGGTCATGTTCGACGGTCAGTCCGTGCTCGGCCGCACGCCGTTCGAAATCAACCAGATGGGCATCTCCCGCGTCTTTCAGACGCCCGAGATCTTCAGCGACCTCACGGTGATGGAAAACATGATGATCCCCTGCTTTGCCAAGCGCGACGGGTCGTTCGCACTGCACGGCATCCGCTCGGTCGTCAGTGAAGGCGAGTTGCGCGATCAGGCCGAGCAGATGCTGGAAGACGTCAATATGCTCGACAAGCGGGATATGCATTCTGCCTCGATGTCGCGCGGCGACAAGCGGCGGCTCGAGATGGCGATGTGCCTGGTGCAGAACCCCAAGCTCCTGCTGCTGGACGAACCGACAGCGGGCATGGCGCGCGCCGACACCAACAACACCATCGATCTGCTCAAAGAGATCAAGGACAAGCGCAACATCACAATCGCGATCATCGAGCACGACATGCATGTGGTGTTTTCGCTGGCCGAACGCATCACCGTTCTGGCCCAGGGCACGCCGCTGGTCGAGGATACGCCGGAAAACATCAAGGGCCATCCGAAGGTGAAGGAAGCCTATCTCGGCGAAGCCGCATGACCGGACCGCGCGAAAGGACACAATCATGAACGTCAAACCCGACTTTTCCAAACACGCCAACATGGCCGAAACCGCGCCGGCCTTTCTGTCGGTCTGGGACATGCACAGCTACTATGGTGAAAGCTATATCGTGCAGGGCATCAGCTTTAACGTCCATGAAGGCGAAATCCTCGCGCTTCTGGGCCGCAACGGCGCCGGCAAGACGACGACATTGCGCTCGATTGCCCGGATGGACAGCCCGCAGGTCAATCACGGCGAAATCTGGCTCGATCACAAGCCGCTGCACAGGATGAAAAGCTACGAGGCCGCGGCGGTTGGTCTGGGTCTCGTTCCCGAGGACCGCTGCATCATTCCCGGTCTCACGGTCGAGGAAAACCTGCAATTGGCACAAATCGCCCCGCCGATCGGATGGTCGATCGAACGGCTGTACGATCTGTTCCCCCGCCTTGGCGAGCGGCGCAAGCAGGAAGGTGTGACGCTGTCCGGCGGCGAGCAGCAGATGCTGTCGATCGCCCGCGCCTTGGCGCGCGACATCAAGGTTCTGTTGCTGGACGAGCCCTATGAAGGGCTGGCTCCGGTGATCGTGGACGAGATCGAAAAGACCCTGCGCCACATCAAGGAGCAGGGAATGACCACCATCCTCGTTGAACAAAACGCGATCCGCGCGCTGCAACTGGCCGACCGTGCCATCATCCTCGACACCGGCTCCATCGTGTTTGACGGCACCGCCGCCGAAGTTCTGGAAAACGAGTCGCTGCGCGCGGAGTATCTCGCGATCTGACATCCACCGTCGGCTCACGATCCGCGCCCACAGCCGCCCTTGCCTTTTCAGGCGTGGGCGGTTTTTCTTTATGTCAAAGAGGAGGATCACGAAATGACGGACAAGACCTATGCACCTTCGGCGGACATCGTATCGAACGCGCATGTTGATGCGGCGCGGTACGAGGAGATGTATGCGCGTTCGGTGTCCGAGCCCGAGGCGTTCTGGGCCGAGGCGGC
>NZ_JBISBV010000059.1:0-449 GCF_046592965.1 Marivita sp. S2033 | reverse complement strand
ACCGGCTACGGTTTCGAGAAGATCGAGGACGGCGATACATCGTCCGATCCGGCCTACAAGGACCCGAGCTATCGCCGCGCGCTCTGGATCGTGGTCGCGCTCAATCTCGGATACGGCGTGGTCGAAATGTTCGGCGGGTTCCTGTCCGGTTCGCAGGCGCTGAAGGCAGACGCGCTCGATTTTCTGGGCGATGGTGCGATCACGTTTCTGGGCCTGCTCGCCATCGGCTGGAGCCTGACATGGCGGGCGCGGTCGGCGATGATCCAAGGCGTGTTTCTGGGCCTTCTGGGCCTTGGCGTTGTCGGCAGCACGCTCTGGCGTGTCCTCAACCAGACCACGCCAGAAGCCGGGTTGATGGGAGCCTTCGCGGTAGGTGCGCTGATCGTAAACATCCTCGCGGTGCTGCCGCTGCTAAAGCACCGCAAGGGTGATGCCAATATGCGAGCCGT
>NZ_JBISBV010000058.1:0-449 GCF_046592965.1 Marivita sp. S2033 | reverse complement strand
ACCGGCTACGGTTTCGAGAAGATCGAGGACGGCGATACATCGTCCGATCCGGCCTACAAGGACCCGAGCTATCGCCGCGCGCTCTGGATCGTGGTTGCGCTCAATCTCGGATACGGCGTGGTCGAGATGTTCGGCGGGTTCCTGTCCGGTTCGCAGGCGCTGAAGGCAGACGCGCTCGATTTTCTGGGCGATGGTGCAATCACGTTTCTGGGCCTGCTCGCCATCGGCTGGAGCCTGACATGGCGGGCGCGGTCGGCGATGATCCAGGGTGTGTTTCTGGGCCTTCTGGGCCTTGGCGTTGTCGGCAGCACGCTCTGGCGTGTCCTCAACCAGACCACGCCAGAAGCCGGGTTAATGGGAGCCTTCGCGGTAGGTGCGCTGATCGTAAACATCCTCGCGGTGCTGCCGCTGCTAAAGCACCGCAAGGGTGATGCCAATATGCGAGCCGT
>NZ_JBISBV010000057.1:0-449 GCF_046592965.1 Marivita sp. S2033 | reverse complement strand
CACCCCAGCCAGTTCTTTCTGATCCAAGACCTGAAGACGCTCAATAGCGCAGGTCTCCGTCGAACGGTTGGAAATGCCCCAGTTTGGTGCCCCCGCCCGGGCGCTAAGGGTGCCCGAGCGAGGAACGTGGTGAGAGGCTATCCCACGGGGTCAGTTCAGAGGTAGTCCGGGTCGGTCCCGTACGCCCAGTGCAACCAATCGTCCTGCTTGTTGTCGGCCTGAGAACCGAGGACAAGGTGCTCCGGGTTGACGCACAACCGTTCGTGACAGCGATGCCTTACGACTTGCTGCGTCGAAGCCGCGACTTGATTCAACACACAGTAGATGAAGCGATAGGCTTCCACCTGCCTGCCCAAGAACCGCAGCTTTGAGGGCCGCACCGTCGCTGTGATCAAGCAGCCGCCTTCCTCCTTCAGGGCTGCTTCGATGAGTGAGAAGGCCCGGGCTTG
>NZ_JBISBV010000056.1:0-514 GCF_046592965.1 Marivita sp. S2033 | reverse complement strand
CGCCGCCGGCGGCGTGCTGCGCGACAGCAGCGCGGTGTCCTATGTGCCCTGGGAAAGCAACTGGGCGGCAGAGGTGCCGCTGTCGGACGTGCTGGCGCGGCTGGCCACCGGCATCGTCACCCATTCCGACTATGCCGCCCGCGCCATCGGAACCACCTATCCCGGCTCGGCCCTCACGCTGTTCATGCCGCGTCCCGACATCCCCGTCGATCCGCCCGACCGCGCGCCCGGCGCCGGGGCCCGCCTGCGGCTTGCCGCAACCGGGCATATCGGCCCCACCAAGGGGCTGGAACTGCTGGTCGACGCGCTGGCCGCCGCGCCCGATCTGGCCGAGCGGTACAGCATCACCATTGCCGGTCACGGCGGCGATGCGCCCTTCATGCAGACCCTGCACAGCCGCATCGCGTCACAGGACCTGTCGGGCGCCATCCGCATCCTGCCCGATCCGACGGCTGCGGGCTTTGCCGCGGTGATGCAAGAGGCCGACCTGTTCTTCAACCTGCGCCGCCCCAAC
>NZ_JBISBV010000055.1:0-533 GCF_046592965.1 Marivita sp. S2033 | reverse complement strand
CCGTCGAGGAAGCTTCTGAACAGAAATATCAGGGGGGTCACTTTTGGACGCCGATTACCCCAATACAGGGGTCAATCTTGCATGCCGGTTCACACTGAGGTGCTTGTTCTCGGTGATTGCTGCGTGGGTAACCCGCTGCTGATGCGGGTCGAAGATGCTGCAGGGCAGGGCAACGCCTTTGGCACGCACCTGGATGCGCCCGTCCGGCATCTCGTAGACATCGACGTATGTGCCGACCAAGCCACGCGTCAGATCATTGACCTCCAACCGGATGCGCTTGCGGTCGTACTTCAGCGTCAGGTCTTTGGTGACATAGCGTTTGTCGCGGAGACAAAAGACTTCCACGAGGCGATCCGGATCGATGTTCAAAGCACGATGCAGGTTATCTGGCTTGGCGGGTGCCTTTGCGAACTTCGCGTTGTAGCGTTCAGCGAAGCCTGTGAGCGATACCTGAACTGCGACTCCTATGCCTTTTGAGGGTAGGGGCATCGACCCATCTCTTCCATCATCTTTTCTCGGAAGACCTCTGCGGG
>NZ_JBISBV010000054.1:0-545 GCF_046592965.1 Marivita sp. S2033 | reverse complement strand
TTCTTGGGCAGATCAAGGCGCAGGGGAAGCTCGGATCAACCGAGATGTTTGCAGCCATGGACGAAGACCTCAAAGGCTTGCTCGACAGCCAAATTGCCGGGCTCGAAGCTCAGATCGAAGATATCATCGCAGCCGATGCGAGCCTTGCCATGACTGCGGATATCCTGCGTTCCGTTCCTGGAATCGGCCCAGTTGCCAGCACAATGCTAATCGCAGAAATGCCGGAACTCGGTCAGATCAGTGGCGAGCAAGCTGCTGCCCTCACAGGCTTGGCCCCCATTGCACATGACAGCGGGGCGATGCGAGGCAAGCGTGCAATTGGAGGCGGTCGGCGGCTGCTGCGACATGTCATGTTCCAGGCTGCTCTTGTCGCCAGCCATCACAATCCAGTCCTGAAAATCTTCGCCGATCGTTTGCGGGCCGCAGGAAAGCCACACAAGGTCGTCATTACAGCTGTCGCTCGAAAGCTCATTACAATCGTCAACGCCCTCTGTAAATCAAGCCAGAAATGGGCCGTTCCAGCAAGTTGAAGATACAGTTGCTAG
>NZ_JBISBV010000053.1:0-554 GCF_046592965.1 Marivita sp. S2033 | reverse complement strand
ATCCAAGACATGAACGCGCTGAAACGCGCCTTCAATCGCGAGTTGGAGCCTTCACCGGAGGAATTGACGGTCTGTTCAATGTCGGTCCCCTCTCGGGCGGAGGTCTGGGACGCGGTGGTAGAGTCTCCGGGTAAGGCGTGGAGCTACGCTTCGGAGTCCGTCCCGACGCTGGAAGAACTGCAGTCGATCGAGTTGCCTTCACTCACGTCGCTGGCATCGCTTTGGCGAGGTCTGATGGATCGCGGTTCGGAGGCGTGGTCGGGAACGAAGCAACAGACCGGAAAGGTGTGGAACTGGGCGACGGAGTAGCGTGTCGGGAGGGCGCTCTCGGGGGCGGCGTGAGGGGCGGTCCGGTCAGTAGTCCCGGGGTCCGTGGTGGGTCAGCTGGGATGTTTCCGGGTGTCCTACACTTCACCCCGAGAGTTAGCCCCTGCACCGACGCCTGTGAGCGCACCCGAAGCACCCTTCCGGTCCGTTTTTGCCCCACAGAAGGCCCCGGTTTCCCGACTTGTCCGGATATGTCCAAGAAATGCATTGGATCACAGGGTTTCCTA
>NZ_JBISBV010000052.1:0-557 GCF_046592965.1 Marivita sp. S2033 | reverse complement strand
AGCATTGTTTTTGATTACCTGCCCTAAGGAATCGCAGGCACAGGTTTGGAAAGTTTGCATCGAGGAGGCACAATCTGAGGCGGCTATGAACGAAGGAGTTCTCGGACTTGCCCCCAGCGAGGCGGAAGGCATCGTTTCGCAGATTTCAGATACTATTGGTCTCAATCGACCGGTTGATGTCGTTCCATGTGAATTCATGCGTGATATCGCGATTGTACCACCAACAGCTCCTTCGGTTGGCGATTACATTTTGATCAACACGGGCCTTCTGAGCTTTGTCCTGGATGGAGACACTCCCGAGCAAGCCCACTTCATCGTCGCGCATGAGCTTGCTCATATCCTGAACGCTGACTTTTCACCGAAAAAGGCGGCTATGGCTCGAAGGCAGAAGGAAGATGAGGCTGACCTTTTTGGGGTTTGCGCTGTGGCGCGCCTTGGAGGAAGTTGGACGAATCTGGAACGATTTCTCAAACGCCTGCGAAGCGTGGAACACGATGATTACTCCCTGTATGATGAGGTATCCGATGCACTCAAGACAAGATTCGAAAATTGTGCGC
>NZ_JBISBV010000051.1:0-721 GCF_046592965.1 Marivita sp. S2033 | reverse complement strand
TCCTGACCCTTCTGTATCTCCAGTTTGCTATATTGTCCCCGTCAGCGGCCTTGGCCGAGGTCGCTGACGGGGCGGTGTATGGCGTCTGAGCCTTGTGGCACTAACCACGTTTGCTAGCGAGCCAGCACCGTCTCTTTTCATCATCTCGAACAGTTGCATGTGGCCAGATCGGACCACGGATCAGAAGGAAGAGAACATGGATACGGTAACACAAGCTGCGATCATCGGCATAGACATCAGCCGTGATTGGCTAGACGTTCATTGTTTGCCAGGAGGCAACCGCGCGCGTTTCCCGAACAAAGTCAAAGGCCACGAACAAGTCGCTCAACTCGCTTTCGAGCTGAGCGCGCTGGTCTGCTTCGAGGCCACCGGCGGGCAGGAGTGGCGGCTTTGGGTCGCGTTGGACGATGCTGGCATCGCAACGCGGCAATTGCCGCCGGCTCAGATCAAAGCTTTCGCGGCAAGCAGGGGCACACGGGCCAAAACCGACCGGATCGACGCGGAACTCATCGCGCGTTTCATGGCTTTCAGACCTGATGCCGGGCGAACCCTCCCACATGGAAAGTTACGTCTTCTCAGAGCCTTGACCTCTAAGCGGGCGCAGCTGGTCGAAACCCGAAAACGCCTTCTTGGGCAGATCAAGGCGCAGGGGAAGCTCGGATCAACCGAGATGTTTGCAGCCATGGACGAAGACCTCAAAGGCTTGCTCGACAGCCAAATT
>NZ_JBISBV010000050.1:0-847 GCF_046592965.1 Marivita sp. S2033 | reverse complement strand
GCTATGTGAGGGCTACGCAGCGCCGGGCCTGCTCAGCACAAAGGGGTCAATATTGGACGCCGATAGGGGGTCAAAGTTCAATGCCGATTGACAAGGAGCCGGATCTCTATCTTGATGACCAGATGGGCAAGCTTGTGGTGATCGACGAGGTGCAGCTGATGCCGGGTCTCTTCGGGGCGCTGCGGGGACAGATCGACCGCCGCCGCCGCGCGGGGTATCGCACCGGGCAGTTTCTGCTTCTGGGCTCGGCCTCGAACACGTTGTTGCAGCAAAGTGCGGAATCGCTGGCCGGACGGGTGAGTTATCACGAATTGACGCCCTTTACCCTCGACGAGGTAGGGCAGGGGGCTTTGCCCGCGCTCTGGTTGCGCGGCGGCTTTCCGGAGAGTTTTCTGGCCGCATCGGACCGCGCCAGCCTCACCTGGCGGGAGGATTTCATCCGCACCTATCTCGAACGCGATATCCCGTCCTTCGGGCTGCGCATTCCATCTGAGACGCTGCGGCGGTTCTGGACCATGCTGGCCCACGACCAAGGCGGGCTCTTGAACGCGGCCAAGCTTGCGGCAGGGCTCGGGGTCTCGGGCCAGAGCGTGGCGCGTTATCTCGATCTGCTGGTCGATCTGATGCTGGTGCGTCGCCTGCCGCCCTGGCACGCGAATGTGGGCAAGCGTCTGGTGAAATCGCCCAAGGTCTATATCCGCGACGCTGGTCTCACCCATGCGCTTCTCGGGCTTGAGGCCCGCGAGGCCTTGCTTGTCAATCGGCATTGAACTTTGACCCCCTATCGGCGTCCAATATTGACCCCTTTGTGCTGAGCAGGCCCGGCGCTGCGTAGCCCTCACATAGC
>NZ_JBISBV010000004.1:0-273458 GCF_046592965.1 Marivita sp. S2033 | reverse complement strand
CCAATGGTACTGCGTCTCAAGACGTGGGAGAGTAGGTCACCGCCAAACCTAGTAAGATGCAGATTTGATCTGGACACACCCAGCTTTCCACGGTGCCACCGCGCCAATGGTACTGCGTCTCAAGACGTGGGACAGTAGGTCACCGCCAAACCGAGCAAACATCTTGAATAACGTGTCTCTCTAATACGATGGTTACTGTCGCGGGGTGGAGCAGCCCGGTAGCTCGTCAGGCTCATAACCTGAAGGTCGTAGGTTCAAATCCTACCCCCGCAACCAACTTATGCTATGATGCCTCCGCTGGTGCGACCGCGGAGGTTTTTTGCTTTTGTGCCCTCCGTGTGCCGAGTTTATCTGCTGCGCCCTCCCGCGGCCAGCCCCGCCGATGGCGGCGCGATGTCCAAAGCCTCAGCACTAGCCGCCATTGCGCTGGTTGATGTCAAAGATGTACCCGGAGAGCCAGTCAGGCCAGTCACGTTCGAAGAACGAACGGGCGCGTTCGTCGAAGGCCCGGTTTTTCCGTACTCTGATTGTGAAACCGTCTTCGGACCTGCTGACCACGATCTGTTCGACTTTCTGGTCGACACTTTCCGTGCGGAAGCGGTAGTCGGGCAAGGGACCGTCGATTGTCCATGGTAATCCCTGTCCTTGCGCATCGCAAATCGCGCGGGCACCGCGGCTGCCGCCGCCGGATCTGATGAAATGATCGAGCGCCGTCAACACCGCCTCGGACGCGAGGGCCATGTGGCGCCATTGCAGGACGCGGGAAATTTCGGAAGGCCGGTCATAGGTTATGCCCTCAGACCGGATCGCGGCATTGAGAGCGCGCGCTTCAACTAGGGCTGTCGCGACATCTTCCGCGTTGCAGATGATCCCGGCCTTTTCACTCATGCGGGCCTGCACGCTGGCGCGGATGTTCTTGGCACTCAGTGAACTCCCCGGTCGCAGAATGTTAAGCGCGGTTTCAGCGCTCTTACGCGCTTGTGCGCTCACATCCGTCGCTTGCGGTTCATGCGCCCGGCGACTCGCGGCGATATGTTCGCCGACGCGCGTTCCGAACACCTGGCCTGCGTTCAATGCGGCGCCTCCGGGGCGGGTGACGCCATGCGTTCCGGCGGCCTCTCCCACAGCGTAACACCCGCGCACATTGCTTCGCCCCCAGGTATCGACCGAGATGCCGCCGTTCATATGTTGGTTGTTGACGGCAAATTCGAGGGGCGCTTCGGCGATGTCGATCTTGTAGCGTCGGTAGAGTTCGATCGCGAGTGGGTTCATATGGCGCAAGCGCTGGATCGGCAGGTCGTGACCGGCCCCGGCGGCGTCGAGATAGGCGCGCACGTCATCGTCGAGCCGGTCCAGGCTGAACGGCAGGTCGCCGGGAACGGGCAGCGGGTTGCGATTGAAATCGAGATGGACACTGCGCCCGCCTTCGCTCTCGCGGAACACCGCCAGGTCAAGCAGGCTCGACCCGAAATCCAGCATCCGTGTCGCGTGGAACGGCCATTGATACCCCTTGCGGAAGATATTCGACGCCATCTCCTGCGTGGTGCGGTAATAGCGGGCGAGGAAATGATGCTCCTCGCCCGATGCATCGACGGAATAGACATGCGGAATGCACTGGACATAGGTGCCGGACAGGTTCCAGGGGAAGCCCTCGCGCCTCGTGCCGATCCCGAACTGGCTTTCGGTGAGGTTGACGAGGTCCAGCCCGGCGTCAATCGCCAGGCCGAGCGACCCGAAACAGCCGTTGGGAAAGACGCTGTCGCGGTAGAGTTCTCCCGGTCCACCCGCGGCCAGGACGACGACCGGTGACTGAAACACGGCAAGACCCAGCGGATTGTCGTCGGTGCGATCCCGGGCGCGGACCGTCAGCAGTCCGCAGACCTGACGGTCGTCTCCCTCTTCCTGCAAGAGGATGTCGATGGCGGTGGTCTGATTGAAGAACGGGACACCGAGGCGAAACGCTTCCTCAGCCAGAACCTTGACCATCAGGCGGGAGGTGCGCGGGCCGCAGCTCGTGGCGCGGCCAACCTCGTCATGGTCGGTCTGATAACGCAGCGTCGCGCCATGCGCGTTCTGCGGCAAAGGCAATCCCATGAATTGCAGCGACGCCATCGCGCGGGAGGAGCCGACAGCTTCCACATAGGCGGTGTCTTCGTCCATGGCGCCGCCGGAGCGGATGTCGCGAGCCATCTCGGTGTAATCATCGCCCTGGTCAGCTGTGTTCGCGATGTGAAGGGTCTGCTTGTCAGAGCCAGAACAGGCCGAGGTGCCCCCCCAGGCGCTCTGGCTGACGATGCAAACCTCGCCGCCGCGCCGCTTCAGTTCGACGGCGGCGCGCAGACCTGCGGCACCGCTTCCAACCACGACGCACCCACTTCGGTAAAGCGGGACGTCATAACCTGCGATGTCGAGCGCGTCGGTCGCCGTTTCTTCGGCGGGAAGCCGTGGCATCTCGACATCGGTCAGTGCGTCGAGGATATTCTGCGGCACATCTATGGTCACCGGATCAACCCCTTTCCGAGAGTCCCTGTTCCGACATGACAGCCGATCGGGAAGGCACAATTGCGAATGCAGTTCATGGTCTAATCACCGGTTTACCTGTGCTCGATTGCCGGGCGACCAGTTGGACCGGGGATCGCTTTTCCTCGGGTGGCCGGATACCATCGACAATCCACGCGAGCATCGTTTCCGCCGCCTGCTCCCCGAATTCAGCGATATTGCATCGGACGGAACTGAGGGCGGGGTAGACGAGCGATGCCTCTTCGATGTCGTCGAACCCGACAAGGCGAAAATCCCTACCGAGCGTGACACCGGCTTCGGCAAAACCCGCGTGCATTCCGAGCGCCACGAGGTCGCTGAAACACACCGCCGCGTCGATGTCCGGGTGTCTGTCCGCGAACGCGAGGGCCATCTCCCGCCCGAACGCACGAGACGGACGGCCCGGAAAATGCAACGCCTGCCTGCTTGCATTGGCCAAGACGGCTTCGTAGCCTGTCATCCGCTCGAGCGTGATCTTGCGGTCCGCGAGCCCACCGACGAAGGCGATGTTTCGGGCCGAGAGGTCAATAAGATGCCGTGTCGCAAGAGTGCCGCCGGTTTCATAATCGAGCGAGGCAAAGGGAAAGAGGTCAGTCCGGAAATCGACTTTTCGCAAGACCTGAAGCGCCGGCACCCCGGCGCGCTCGATCTGGTGCAACGCGTCGCGTTCTCCGTAAGCCGGTGAAACCAGAATTGCCGACACGCCATGTTCGATCATGGATTCGATGACCTTGGCCTGAACCCCGCTATCTTCATCCGTGTTGGCGATGACGGTCGCAAAGCCCTTGCGGGCGAACGCCATCTGCGCGCTTGCTGCGAATTCCGTGAAAAACGGGTTTCTCAGGTCATTGATCACCAGGCCGACCAGTTCCGTGCCCGCGCTGCGCAACTTGGCGGCGGAGCGGTTGTAGACATAGTTCAGGGCCGCCATGGAGGCTTCGACATGGCGTTTCGTCGATGTCTTCACCAAGGGCGAGTTCTGCAAGACCAGAGACACCGTCGATTTCGAAACGCCGGCGTGCCGTGCGACATCTATGATGGTCGGTCTTTTCGTCAGCATCTCGCGGCGCTCTCGGTAACGGTCGAAATCGCGCGGGTTGTCTCCGCACGTTCGGGCGCGGCACGGAAACGGAGTGGGGCGCATCGGCAGATCACGAGGAAGCTCCTGACAGACCGTTATCGGCCTTGATCATGTCGGCCGCCTTTTCACCGATCATGATCGCCGCGGCATTGGTGTTGGACGAAATGACAGTCGGCATGATCGAATTGTCGACGATGCGCAGCCCGTCTATGCCGTTCAACCGCAACCTTACGTCGACGACCGCCTCCTCGCCCGGGCCCATGCGGCAGGTGCCCGTGCAATGGTGAGATGTCTTGGAATGTTCGCAAACGAAATCGAAATACTCCGCGTCCGTTCTTACACCGGGGCCGGGTAGCTGTTCGCGCCGGATGAAAGGTGCAAGCGCCTTTTCACCGAGGATTTCCTGCGTCAGCTTCAGACCCCGGATCGACATTTCCCGATCCCTGGGGTCTGAAAGGTAGTTCGGATCGATCAGCGGAGCCTCTCCCGGATCGCGGCTCCTCAGGCGCACGGTGCCACGGGATCGGGGCCGCAGATAGCAGGAATTCAGCGTGACACCGCCATCGGGCATCGTCTTCACGCCTTTCTCGATGCCGGTCCCGAGACCGAGGTGAAACTGAAGATCGGGTGATCGCGCGTCGGGATCCGCGTACCAGAATCCCCCGGTCTCGAAAAGACTCGATGCGACAGGGCCGCGGCGCGTCAGAAGGTACTGCAGACCGGCGAGTGCAGACAGATGCAGCTTGGCGAACCGGTCATATGTGTGCGGGCCCGACACCTCGCAGATGCAATAGAGATCGAGATGATCCTGGAGGTTTGCGCCGACCTGCGGCTGATCAAGAACGACCGGAACGCCAAGGCTGTGCAGGTGATCGGCGGGACCGATCCCGGACAACTGTAACACGCGCGGCGAGCCGATCGCGCCGGATGACAAGATGACCTCCCGTTCGGCGGTCAGGATCGTGCCATCGACCAGTTCCACGCCGGTCGCGCGGCCATTGCCGACCACGATACGTTTCACCTGCGCTCGCGTGCGCACCGACAGGTTCTTGCGGTGCCGGTTCGGAGCCAGATAGGCCATCGCGGCGGAAGACCGCCGCGCGTTTCGCTGCGTCAACTGGTAATAACAGACGCCGTCCTGGGTTTCGCCGTTGATGTCAGGATTTTTCGGGATGCCGAGGGCGGCGGCGGCCTCGAAATAGGCCTCGCAGATCGGCAGCGGCGCACGCGGTTGCGACACGCCCAAGGGCCCTCCCTTGCCGTGGAAGCGGTTTTCGAACGTGTCGTTGTCCTCGGACTTGCGGAAATACGGCAAGACATCGTCATAGCCCCAGCCAACACAACCGCGCTGGCGCCAATCGTCATAGTCGAGCGGGTTGCCGCGTGTATAGATCTGCGCATTTATCGCCGAGCCGCCGCCGATAACCTTGCCCTGGGTATAGTTGAAAACCCGGTCCTTCATGTGGCGCTGCGGAACCGTTTCCCATCCCCAGCTCGCCATCCCCTTGGTCATCTTCGCAAAGCCCGCCGGCACATGGAAGAACGGGTTCCAGTCACCGCCCCCTGCCTCGAGCAGAAGAACATTCGTGTCCGGATCTTCGGACAGGCGGGCGGCCACCACGCATCCGGCACTGCCACCGCCGATAATGATGAAATCAGGGCCTCGGGTCATTGGAACGGCCCCTGTCCCTCTTGCAGCGTCATGTTGCGACCTCGCGCTCGATGATCTTTGCGGTCCGCAGAGCCAGCGCCGCGACGGTCAGCGCGGGGTTTACCGCCGCAGAGGTGGCCAGGACGCCCGCATCGGCAATGAAGAGGTTCGGATGGTCCCAAGACCGGCAGTCCGGGTCCACGACAGAGAGTGCGGGATCGTCGCCAAGGCGCAGTGTGCCGCATTGATGGGAAGGCACGCGCCCGTCGAAAAGGCGCGATAATGTCAGCGGAAAGCCTGCGGAGCGGAGGGTCTCTTTCGTTTTGGCGACCAGTTTCCGGTGCGCTGTCATGTTGCTGCGCCGCCAGAGAAGCTGGACGCTGTTTCCGTCCAGGCAAACGCGGCTTTCGGGGTCGGGCAAATCCTCGGATATCACGTAGAGATCGACCGCGTGGTTCGACATCCAGCGTGCCGCCGGTCGCGGCAGGGTGGGCACCTGAATCTTGAGAATCTCAGGCGTTACCCGACCCAGCAATTGTATGTTTCCCAATGGTTTTCCGTCTTCGGAGGCGAGATACCAATCGTTGATGCCGAAGGTCTTTTGATAGACGGACGTGTTGCGGAAGCGCGGATCGATTGCAATCACCGCACTGGCATTGTGGTTCATGAAACAGCGCCCGACCTGGTCGTTGCTGTTGGCAACGCCGGAGCGCAGCAGCAGCGCCGCCGACTGCACCGCGCCCGCGCAGACGGCAACGATCTTCGGCGTCAGGCGCAGCTCTTCGCCGTTCTTGAGGTACACGACTTCGCCGATGCGGCGATTGTCCGGACCCACCTTCAGCGCCGTAACCTCCGCGCCCGTGACAAGGGTAACGTTGTCATGGGCCAGTGCTTCGGCCAATCCGCAGGTTTCTGCGTCCATCTTGCCGTGGCGTAGATCGGGATAGCCGTCCCAGCCGGTCGCGCCGTGGGACAGCCAACGGTCGATATCGACACCGAGGGGCAGGCTGAACGGCCGCACGCCCGCCTTCTCCAGTCTTGCCCGTACACTGGCGATCGACGGTTCGTCAGGGATTGGAGGGAACGGGTAGGGTGACGCGTGCGGCGGCTCGGTCGGGTCGGAGGTCGCATCACCGCGCACGTTGTAAAGGACCTCGGCCCGCTCATACCACGGGGCAAGCTCTTCATAGGGGAAAGGCCACGCGGGCGAGACGCCGTCGAAATGTTCCAGGGCGGCGAAATCTTCGGCGCGGTAACGCAACAGCACGGCGCCGTAGAGCTTAGAGTTTCCGCCGACATTGTAATAATTGCCCGGGGTGAACGGCTGGCCGGTCTCGTTCAGCCAGGTCTCGTCCGAGCGGAACGCGCTGTTGGCATAGACCCGGTATGGATCGCGTGACGGTGCATCGTCGGGAATCTGGTGCCCCCGTTCAAGAATGACGATGCGCGCGCCGGTCGGAGCGAGGCCCGCGGCAAGCGTGGCGCCACCCATCCCGCTGCCGATGATGACGATGTCGGGCGACGTGGTCATGGTGTCAGGCGATGCGTTCTTCGGTCTTCGGATCGAACACGACGGCCTTGTCCATGTTCAGTGCGAAGGGAAACCTGTCTCCGGCGGTCACCGAGACGTCGGCCCGGAAGCGGCCCGTCACGTCCTTGCCGCCCATGTTCGTGACGACAAAGGTGTCCGACCCGGCAGGTTCGGTGATCTCGACCGGAGCCTCGATCACATGGATCGCGTCCGAATTGCGATCCGCACCATCGCGGTCGGTGATCGCTTCGGGGCGGATACCCAGAACGATATCACGCCCGTCGCCCTGCGGCGCACGGCCAGGCGCGAAAGGCACCTGCACCGTGGTTCCGTCCGAAAGAGCGATATCGGCTGCGGGCACGCCGTTCGAGGTGGCCAGGCGGGCGGGAAAGAGGTTCATCGACGGCGATCCCATGAAACCCGCGACAAACATGTTCGCCGGGTTGTCATAGATTTCCTTGGGCGTCCCGAGTTGCTGGACGTAACCGCCATACATGACGGCGATCCGCGTCGACAGGGTCAGCGCTTCGATCTGGTCATGGGTGACGTAGACGATGGTCGTGCCGAGTTTCCGGTGCAGTTTCTTGATCTCGGTGCGCATGTCGACGCGCAGCTTGGCGTCGAGGTTCGAAAGGGGCTCATCAAACAGGAACACGTCCGGGTCGCGCGTCAGCGCCCGGCCCATGGCGACACGCTGGCGCTGACCACCGGACAACTGGCCGGGCTTGCGGTCGAGCAGCGGACGGATTTGCAGCAGGTCGGCGACAGCGTCGATCTTGCGCTCGCGTTCGGGTTTGGCGATGCCGTGCATCTCCATCCCGAAGCTGATGTTGCCGCGCACGGTCATGTTCGGGTAAAGCGCGTAGCTCTGGAACACCATCGCGATGTTGCGGTCTGCGGGCTTCACGCCGATCATGCTGCGGCCCTTGATCGCGATATCCCCCGAGGTGATGCCCTCCAGCCCCGCGATCATGTTCAGCAATGTCGACTTGCCGCAGCCGGACGGGCCGACGAGCACGAGGAACTCTCCCTCTTCAATCGAGATGTTGGTCTCGTGGAGAACCCTCACGGAGCCGTAGGACTTGGTCACGTTCTTGATTTCGAGAAAGCCCATTCGATCAACCTTTCACGGAGCCGGCCATCAGGCCGCGGACAAAGTAGCGCCCGGCGACGATGTAGACGAAGAGAGTGGGGAGCGCCGCCATGATGGCGCCAGCAAAGTGAACGTTGTATTCTTTTACACCGGTCGATGACTGCACGAGGTTGTTGAGCGCAACCGTCATCGGCTGGCTGTCGAAGTCCGAGAACGAGGCTCCGAACAGGAAATCGTTCCAGATGTTGGTGAACAGCCAGATGATGCAGACCACCGCGATTGGCCCAGACGACGGTACGAGGATGCGCCAGAAGATGGTGAAGAAGCCCGCACCGTCGATCTGCGCGGCCCGGACGAGTTCGGTTGGAAACGCGGCATAGTAATTGCGGAAATAGAGCGTCGAGAATCCGATGCCGTAGACCATGTGGACGAAGATCAGCCCCGGCACCGACCCCGCGAGACCCATCAGTCCAAGCATCCGCGCCATCGGGATGAGCACAATCTGGAACGGGATGAAACAGCCAAACAGCAGCAGGCCGAAGATGAGGGTCGAGCCGCGAAAGCTCCATTTGGTGAGGACATAGCCGTTCAGTGCGCCAAGAATTGTCGTGATCGCCACGGCGGGCACCACCATGATCAGCGAGTTCAGGAAATAGGGGCGCAGACCGGTTGCCTGGACGCCCACCTGCGCGGAGGACCAAGCACTCCGCCACGGCGCCGTCGTCCAATCGCCCGGCATTGCCATCATACCGCCCGAGGTGATCTCGGACAGGGGCTTCAGCGAGTTGATGACCATCACGTAGAGCGGCAGCAGGTAGTAGATGCAGAACAGTGCCAGAAGCAGGTAGAGGATGATGCGCGGCAGCTTTGTCAGCACCGAGGTACGCCCGGTCGGCACGGGCGACCCGGTATCGGCGGTGACCACATTGGATGTGGGTGCTGTCGCCATCACTTTTTCTCCCGCAGTTCGGACCAGAGATAGGGCACGATGATGGCGGCAATCGTCATCAGCATGATGACGGCCGAAGAGGCACCGATCCCCATCTGGTTGCGGGTGAACGTGTAGGAATACATGAAGGTCGCAGGCACCTCGGTCGCCGTGCCGGGGCCGCCGCCCGTCAAAGCGATGACGAGGTCATAGGACTTGATCGCCATATGGGCGAGGACGACGAAGGCGGACATGAAGGCCGGGCGCAGTTGCGGGATCACGATCCGGCGATAAAGCGCGACAGTGGACGCGCCGTCGATCTGGGCGGCTTTCAGCATCTCGCCATCTATGCCCCGCAATCCGGCGAGGAACATGGCCATGACGAACCCGCTCGTCTGCCAGACGGCGGCGATGACGATGGTGTAGATCGCCATGTCGCTGTCCTTGATCCAGTTGAATTCGAAGCTCGTCCAGCCCCAGCCGCGCATCACCGCCTCGAGGCCGATGCCGGGGTCCAGGAACCATTTCCAGGCGACGCCGGTGACGATGAACGACAACGCCATCGGGTAGAGATAGATGGTACGGATGAACCCTTCCGCCCGGATGCGCTGATCCAGCAGGATCGCCAGCAGCAGACCGAGGATGCAGCAGATCGAGATATAGAGCCCGCTGAAGATCACCAGGTTGGTTATCGCCGTATCCCAGGCGCGGATGCGGAACAGGTTTGTGTAGTTCTGCCAGCCGACCCACCCGAAAGAGGGCAGGATGCGGCTGTCCGTGAAGGACAGGTAGATCGTGAATGCAATGAAGCCGTAAACGAAGATCGCGACCAGCAGGATTGACGGCGCGAGCACCAGTTTCGGCAGTGTGTCGCGTAACCGGTCGAGCGGTCCGGAGTGCTGTGTCGTCACGGTATCGGGCATGTCTGATCTCCCGCAAAGTGTGCCGGGAGGCGGCTGAAATCACCGCCTCCCGGGGGAGTGCAGATTACTTGTTGATCTGCACGGCGGTGACAAGTTCCTGCACCGCGGTTTCGCTGTCGTATTCACCGTTGAAATGCGCGGTGACGACGTCATACATCGCGTTCTTCACGGATGCGGGGTTGGCGTGGCCATGCGCGAAAGACCCGATCAGGTTGCCGCTGCCAGCTGCCTCGATGAAGTCGGCATAAGCTTGCTGTCCGCAGGCATCGAGTTCGGAGGCATCCAGATCGGTCCGTGCAGGGACCGAGCCCTTTACCTTGTTGAAGGCGATCTGGAACGACGGGCTCAGGATCGCCGTGGCGAGCGCCGCCTGTTCAGACGACACCGCGTCGCCCTGGCGGAACATGGCGAACTGGTCAGTGTTGTAGATCACCTGGTCCTCGGTTCCGGGGAAACGGAAGCAGACGAAATCTTCGTTCGGGGTTTCTCCGGCGTTCAGGAATTCGCCCTTGGCCCAGTCACCCATCACCTGAAAGGCAGCTTCGTCGTTGATCACCATCGCCGATGCGAGGTTCCAATCACGGCCCGAGAAATTGTCATCGACGAAGCCGCGCAGAACAGCCATCCGGTCGAAGGCTTCCTTCATCGTGTCCGAGCCGAGCGCCTCTTCGTCGAGGTCGATGAACGCGGAACGGTAGAAGTCGATACCGCCGGTCGCCATCACGACCGAGTCAAAGATCGTCGCGTCCTGCCAAGGCTGGCCGCCATGTGCGAGGGCGACGTAACCGGCATCCTTTGCAGCCTGCAATGCGGCGACGAACTCGTCCCAGTTCGTGGGCCGTTCAATCCCCAGCTCGTCCAGGATCGATTTGTCGCCCCAGAGCCAGTTGGTCGAGTGGACGTTGACGGGCACGGCGACCCATTCGCCGTCATAGACCGAGAAGTCCTGGATTGCGGCGGGGACCACTTCGTTCCAGCCCTCGTCCTCGGCAAGGCTGTTGAGGTTGGCGAGCGCCCCTTCCTTTGCCCAGTCGGTGATGTCAAAGCCAAGCATCTGCACGGCAGTGGGCGCGTTGCCCGAGGTGACGCGGGCACGCAGCACGGTCATCGCCTGGGTGCCGCCTCCACCAGCCACGGGCATGTCCTCCCAGCCGATGCCGCCGGCGCCGAGGTCTTCCTTGAGAACGTTGAGCGCCGCCGCCTCGCCACCGGATGTCCACCAGTGCAGGACCTCGACGTCCTCGGCATATGCAGTTCCAGCGATGGCCAATACGCCCACCGCAGTCAGGGTTCCGGCTAAATAACGCATGGTATCCTCCCGTTTGCGTTTCTGGTTCGGTTTGCGGCCGCCTATCAGGGCGACCGCTTTTTGACCCAAGGTTCCCGCGTCCGCCCAATCCGCATGACGAGCGATTTCACCTCGAGGAATTCTTCAAATCCGTAGCTGCCGATTTCACGGCCCTGGCCGGATTGCTTGACGCCGCCGAATGCAAGCTCCGGGAAACCATCCATCCAGGTGTTGGTCCAGACGGTGCCCGCCTGCGCGCGCCGAGCGAATTCGAGACAAGTGTGAACATTATCGCTCCAAACGCCAGCAGATAGTCCGTAGCTCGCATCATTGGTAAGCGCGATTGCCTCCTCGAGCGTGCGGAACGTCAGCACCGAAAGGACCGGGCCGAACACTTCCTCACGGGCGATCGCCATGTCCGGCGTGACGCCGCGTATGATCGTGGGCTGGTAGAACTGGTCGCCCAGGCCCGGCACCGTCAGTGACGCGCCGCCAAGGCAGACCTCGGCTCCGGCCGCGACGGCAGCGCGCACGTGGGAGTCGATCTTGTCGTTGTGCTCCGGTGTCACGATGGCGCCGACCTGGGTGTCGGGGTTCAGCGGGTTGCCGAACGCGACATTCCGCGACAGTTCGACCACGCGGGAGACAAAGTCATCGGCAATGTCCTGATGTACGATGATCCGGCTGGACGAGTTGCAGCACTGGCCGACGTTGAAATGGACGCCAAAGGTCACCGCATCGGCCGCACCCTCGAGATCGGCATCGGGAAAGATGACCTGCGGGTTCTTGCCGCCCAGTTCCAGCGCGACTTTCTTGAGGCTGTCGCCTGCCGCCTTGGTGATCGTCTTTCCCACCGCCGTCGAACCGGTAAATGTGACCATATCGACATCCTCTTGGGTCGACATGAGGCTTCCCACCGGATCGCCATGTCCCAGCACGATGTTGCAGACCCCCGGCGGCAGCCCGGCCTCGGCCAGGAGTTCGGCCAGCATCGCGGTGGTCGAAGGTGTCATCTCGGACGGCTTGACCACCGCCGTGCAACCGGCGGCGAGTGCGAAGGGCAGTTTCTGGCTGAGGATCCAGAACGGGAAGTTCCACGGCGTGATGATCGACACCACACCGATCGGCTCCTTCAGCACGATGCCGAGAATATCCTCCCCCAGCGTGTTGTGGCTTTCGCCATGAACGCTGCGCGCCAAGGATGCGGCATAGCGCCATAGATCGCCCGCGCCGCCGCATTCACCGCGCGACTGACTGATCGGTTTGCCGCTCTCCAACGTTTCGATTATCGCAAGACGTTCCTCGTTCGCCTCGATCAGGTCGGCGACCCGGTTGAGAACCTTCGCGCGGTCCTTGCCCGACAGACGGCTCCAGCGGCCGTCGTCGAAGGCACGGCGCGCGGCTTTGATGGCGCGGATCGTTTCGGCTTCGCCGCCTCTGGCGGCGCGGCTGACAACGATGCCGTGGGAGGGCGATACACGCTCAGTAGTTGCACCGTCGGCACTGTCCACCAGCTTGCCATCGATGAAATGGCGTGCATGGTAGGGCTCGGCAGGGAGCGGCGTATTGGTGTCGGAGATAACATGCATGTCGAGCATTATTCAGACTCCCGTGAAATTCGGTGTGCGCTTGTCGCGAAAAGCCGCGACGCCCTCGGTGCGGTCGTCGGTGGCACCGGCCATACCGGCGCCGAGAGCCTCGATCATCGCCGCACTGTCCTCTCCAGCGGCGGCATGGATCATATACTTGGCGATTTCGGTGGCGCGCGGAGAGGTGCCGGCCAGGCGTTCCGCCAGGGCAAGCGCGGCGGCGCGGGGATCGTCGCTGATCTCGGCCGCAAAGCCCAGAGCCAGCGCCCGCTCAGCCGCGATCCGGCGACCGAAAAGGGCCATTTCCTTGACCGCAGGCTCACCAATGAGACGGATCAGCCGCTGCGTTCCGGACCATCCGGGCACGATGCCGACCCCCGCTTCGGGCAGCGAAAGCGTGGCCCCCGGCGCCATGACCCGAATATCGGCGCAGGCGGCAAGTTCCAGCCCGCCGCCGACGGCATGGGCGCCAAGTGCCGCCACAGTGGGCTTGGACAAGCGGGCCAAGCGATCGAAAATGCGGTGCCCATCGCGCACCCAGTGGCGCGCGAAATCGCCGGGCGAAAGCTGTGACCAGGCCAGGATGTCAGCCCCGGCGCAGAACGCCTTGGCGTCTTCGGCGGTGATGATAACGGCGCGCACATCGCGGTCGCCTTCCAGCGTTGCGCAATGGGTTTCCAGCGCTTTAAGCATGTCGACGGTTAGCGCGTTCAGCTTGGCCGGGTTGTCCAGCCGCAGTTCGGCCACCGGTCCGTGCGATATGAGGTGCAGCGCGCTCACAGGTCCAGTTCCATCGGCCCGGCCTTCAGAAGTGCAGTCGGCATCGCGGTGGCGTTTTCGGCCACGCGCACGCGCCCATTGGAGGCCTCAACGATATCGCGAACAGGGTCGATACCGGGCATGATCTCGGTCGCGACCAGTCCGTCGCCGGTCAGACGGATGACACATCGCTCGGTCACGTAGATGACGCTCTGTCCGGTGTCGCGCGCCCGTTTGCCCGAAAACGTAATGTGTTCGACCTTGTCCACCATCTTGGTGAATTTTCCGGGCTTGCGGACGGTCAAACCATCGTCGGTCAGCTGAATATCGGCGCCCGCCTCGAACAGGCCGGAGAACACGATCTTTTTCGCATGCGCCGTAATATCGACAAAACCGCCACAGCCGGCCGTCAGGTAGGGTTTCTTGCCTAGCTTCGAGACGTTGACGTTGCCCGCCGTGTCGACTTCAAGGAAGGACAGGAACGACACATCGAACCCGCCGCCCTGGAAATACATGAACTGTTGCGGCGACGGGATGAAGGCATCCGCATTCGAGGCGCAGCCGAAGGCGAAGTCCAGAAGCGGCATGCCGCCCGTCGCACCCTGTTCGATGGCCCAGGTCACAGCCCGCGGATGGCCCGCCTCCAGCAGTACGCGTGGCACCATCGCCGAAATGCCGAAGCCGAGGTTGGCGGTCATTCCGCGCTTCAACTCCATCGCCGCTCGGCGGGCAAGAACCTTCTCGATACCGTGTTCGGGCAGGGTAAAACTCGACCAGGGCCGCATGATTTCGCCCGAGATGGCGGGGTCGTAGTCGGTTTCCGTGGTTTGGCGCTGGTCGGGGTCCACGACGATCATATCCACAAGATGGCTCGGCACACGCACATCATGGGGGCGCAGCGATCCATCGGCGGTGACGCGCTTGACCTGCGCAATGACGATTCCGCCGTAGCTGCGCACTGCAATCGCCTGTTCCAGACCACCGAGATAGGCGCCCTCGTGTTCATATGTCAGATTGCCGCGCTCGTCGGCCGTTGTGGCCCGGATGATCGCCACGTCCGGCACGATATTGGGGAAATGAAGCCAGGTTTCACCGGACATCTCGATCCGGTTCACGATTGGCCGGGCTGCGGCCAATTTGTTCATCGCGCACCCCTGATGGTGCGGATCGACAAAAGTGTCGAGCCCGACCTTCGTCATCACGCCCGGACGCCGCGCGGCGACATCGGCATGCATGTCGAAGAGAATGCCCGAGGGCACGTTATAGGCAGCGATCCGGTTTTCGGTCAGCATCTTCCAGATTTCGGGCATGGGCAGCGATGACGGACCCGAGGGGTAGGAGCCTGCCACAATGGTGGAAAGCAAGCCGTCCTTCGCGATATGGTCGATGCCCTTGATCCCGTACATATCGCCAGCAGCAATGGGATGCAGCGTGGTCAGATCACGCGGATGGCCTTCTTCGTCGAAGCGCCGCCCGATGGCCTCGAGCACCTTGTCGGGGCAGCCTAGACCGGAGGAGGAGGACACGGTGACGACGGCACCGTCTTCGATCCGGCTGGCAGCATGCGCCGCAGAGACGATTTTCGACCTCATTTTGAAGGCTCGCCGTAGTTGACGCGTTGACAGGTGCCGGATCGGGCTGACTCGCGGACGGCCAAGGCAACGGCGAGTGACTTGACACCGTCGATCCCATCCGCCGACGGGCGACCGCTGCCGGCGGCCGCCTTGGAGAACAGACGGACGGCACGGTGATAGAGGTTATGCGTCTCGAAACCGATTTCGTGCCGCCCCTGCGCATCGACCAGGTGGATCGTGCCGACAGGCTCTTGCGACATGACGCCGTCCGCGTGGATCGACCCTTTAGTGCCGTGAATCTCGATCCCGGTGCGGGCGAACGGGTGGGTAAAGCTTTCATGGCTCTGGACCATCGCGCCGGACGGCATGGACCAGACCGACATGGCGCTGTCCTCGACCCCTTCGCCAAGGCCGGAGGTTGCGGATTTGGCGATCACGTCCACCGGATCCTCGCCGAGCAGGAAACGGACCGTATCTGCGTCGTGCACCGTGATGTCGGGAATGACACCGCCCCCGGCCGAGGCGTCGTTGATCCGCCAGCCGCGCAGTTGTTGCGGCAGGCTCACGGCGTGAAACACCCGGACGCTTTGGACGTCACCGATTCGGCCTTCGTCGATCAGGTCGCGGATCGCGAGATGCGATCCCGCATTGCGCAAATGATGGTTCGTTCCAAACGTGACGCCCTCCTCATCCGCCGCGGACACCATTTCGATGGCGTCCGCAAGAGATGTGGCCAGCGGCTTCTCGCACAGGACATGCTTACCCGCAGCAATCGCCATCAAGGCCTGTGCATGGTGCTTTTCGTTCGTCGTCGAAATATAGACGGCATCGATGGGTGGCCCGTCGAGAAGGGCGTCAAGATCGGTGAAGCTGTGCGGGATGGCGTGATCTTCGGCGTAGCGCGCGCCGCGCGTGGCATCGGAACTGAGGACCGAGACGATTTCGCTTTCGGGTTGCACCCGCAGCGCGTCGATCATGTAGCCGGACGCAATCCTGCTCGCGCCGATAAGAGCCCATCGCATATCAAAACCTATTCGATCTGAAATTTCCCCAAGCTTGTCAGTGTCAGTAATGGAACGTTCCAAAAAAGTCAAGGCGATTGCTTTGATGACGCGTTTGGGGGCTCTCGAACGCGCGGACAAATCGCGCCCATAAATCGCCGTGCGACCTAAAGCCATCCAATTTTCAGCGAAGCGGTTTCCATGTGCGAACTTCGGGTGATATGGGAGTGCCGAAACCTGAGCGAACCAATCGGGATTGACTCGACATGAGTATCAAAGAGAACCAATGACGGACATTGCGCATCACCTCAATAAGCGCGTGCGTTCGGTTTGGGGAGCCGTTCCTTGGATCTTGGCCGGCTTCGTCGCGGCAATTTGCATCCTGCCGCATTTCAGTGTCCTGATCGCGGCATTCCTCGGCTCGACAGATACGTTGGAGTCGTTGGCTGAAACCGTTCTTGGTCGCTATACGTGGACGACCATTGCCTTGCTTGTCCTCGTTGTTGTTCCGAGCACGATCATTGGAACGGCGACTGCGTGGCTTATCACGACAACGGAATTTCGCGGGCGTCGCGTCTTGGAAATTGCGCTGGTTCTGCCTTTGGCGTTTCCTGCGTATGTTCTGGCATACGCATACACACACGTTCTCGATCATCCCGGCATCGTGCAGTCGACGTTGCGCTCTGTCATGGGGTGGGGTCCGCGCGATTACTGGTTTCCCGAAATCAGATCCCTTGGCGGCGCCGCGGCGATGCTCACTCTGGTGCTTTACCCTTATGTTTATCTTCTGGCACGTGCCGCATTCGCGTCGCAAAGTGCGACGACGTTCTATGCCGCGCAATCGCTCGGACAGTCGCGAACGGGCGCGTTTTGGAGGGTGTCATTGCCGATGGCTCGTCCAGCGATCGCGTCGGGCGCAATGCTGATCGGCATGGAGACAATCGCGGATTTCGGCACGGTTTCCTATTTCGGCGTCCAGACGTTCGCTGTGGGCATTTATTCCAGTTGGTTCACCTTTGCTGACCGAGCCGCGGCTGCACAACTGTCGCTTGGATTGCTGGCATTTGCCCTATGCCTCGCGATCCTGGAGCGGATCAATCGCGGTGAGGCGCGCTATGCCTTCGGACGCAAGTTCGAGCGGATGCCGCGTGCAAGATTGGTGAAAGGAAAAGCACGACTGGCGTTTTTGGCCTGTTTCATACCCGCTTTCCTTGGAGGGTTGCTGCCCGTAGTCATGTTGGCCGAAATGGCGATGGGATCGGAGCAGAGCCTGTTCAGCCCACGCTATCTAAAATTCGCGCAGAACTCGGTAACACTGGGATTGGTGGCGGCGGTGGTAACCGTCGCGGTTGCATTGTTGTTCGGAAGCCTTGCGCGCACGCGCACGTCCTGGTTCGCAACTGTCGCGCTCTATATCGGGCGCCTTGGCTACGCTGTGCCAGGAGGGGTTATCGCCGTCGGTTTGCTGGTTCCATTTGCCTTCTTCGACAACGCGCTTGATGCCTACATGCGCGATACCTTTGGTATTTCAACCGGATTGCTGTTCACCGGCTCGATCTGGCTGCTGGTTTGCGCCTACATGATCCGCTTTCTCGCGGCGGCGATTGGGGCCTACGAAGGTGGAGTCGCAGTGATCAACCCGAATATGGACGCCGCCGCGCGGGTGTTGGGGCAAAGTGAATGGGGCTTGTTGCGCCGAATCCATTTCCCGCTGCTCAGGCCAAGCCTGTTCACCGCGTTGCTGATCGTGTTCGTCGACGTGATGAAAGAGTTGCCAGCCACGTTGATCATGCGCCCCTTCAACTTCGACACCTTGGCGGTGCAGGCACATCGGCTGGCTTCCGATGAAAGGCTGTCCGGTGCAGCGGTGCCGAGCCTCGTGATTGTCGCGATCGGAACGTTGCCGGTGATCCTCTTGTGCCGGCGGATTCTGAACGAGCAGGACAAGATGAAAAAGGGCGCCTAAGCGCCCTTTTCCGTCTGCGAAGTCGATCAGTTCACTTCCAACCGACTTCGTTGAAAATTTTCTGCGCAGTTGGGACGTTCTTGGCGACATCGGAAAGGTCGACATCGTCTGGCCGGAACAGACCAAGCTCGGCAACCGAGGGTGACAGGCCAACCCCGGGAACTGCCGGATACTCGTCATTGCCGCCCGAGAAATACTTCTGTGCCTGATCGGACGCGAGATATTCAAGGAACTTGATCGCGTTGTCCTTGTTCGGCGCATTGGCTGCAACGCCACCGCCAGACAGGTTCATATGGGCGCCCTCGGCATTCTGCGCCGGAAAAATCCATCCGATGTTCTCGCGTACATCTTCCGACAAGCCTTCGACTTCGGTGCGAATGGATCGTGCAAAGTAATACGTGTTGGCAACGGAAATGTCGCATTCACCCGATGCAATCGCGCGAAGCTGATCGGTGTCGCCGCCCTGCGGATCGCGCGCGAAATTGTCCACCATGCCTTGCGCCCATTCACGCGCGGCGTCTTCGCCGTGATTTTCGATGATCGCGCTCAGGAGGGTTTGCGCATAGACGTTGGTCGAGGAGCGGTGGCAGACCTGACCTTTGTACTGCGGATCGGCCAGCGAGATGTAGTCCATAGGGGGATTTGTCACATCGGCTTTATCGTAAAAGATGATCCGCGCGCGTTGGCTGAATCCGAACCACTGGTTGTCTTTGTCTTGCAGGGATTCAGGGATGCGCCGCTCCAGAATTTCGCTGTCGATTGACTGCAACACGCCTGCTGATTTCGCGCGTTCGAGACGCGACGTGTCGACCGTCAACAAGACATCCGCGGGGGAATTTGCGCCTTCCGCTTCCATACGCGCAATCATTTCATCACCGTTGCCTTCGATCCGGTTGATCGTGATGCCGGTGGCCTCGGTAAAGTCGGAATACAAGCGTTCGTCCGTGTCATAATGGCGCGAAGAGTAAAGGTTCACCTCTCCCTCGGCCAAAGCAACGGTGCCAAGTGCGGTGGTCGCGATCAGGGCGAGCGTCGATGTTTTTGTCAAAAAGGGCATGGCTTTCTCCGTGCTGCTAAATCTTACGGAAAAAGTCAGTTACATGATTCACGGGGCAGCACAAGTCTTTCTGACTAAAACACTAAGAATACTGAAATGCCCGGTTCGAGAAAGATTAAGGCCAGCCGACACGGCGTCGGCTGGCCTCTTCTGTCATGGTCTGCGTCTCGATGGGACGGACGGAAAAATCAGATCGTGAACGGATCGTCCAGAACGCCGACCAGCGGCATCAGGAAGTCCCCGTTGACCGGGTCCATCGCGGCAGTGTGCAGTGTTTCGATCGCTTCCACCGCGGTGGCAAGACTGTCGGCGCTGCCATCGAACAAGGCCAGGACCTGCGCCGCATCTTCGACATTCGACATTCCTTTATGCACTGCGAAGAACGCGCCAAGATCGGTTTTCTGTTCCAGGTAAAGCTGGTCGGCCGCCTGGCGATCGAGAAACGCTTGCGACGCCCCTTCGGGTGCCTCCGCGTCAACGCCACGCAGGACTTGCAGGATGAATTCACCACGGGTGACCTCGCCGCTGTCCAATGCTCCGGTCCAGAACCGCAATCCTTCGATGTCGGGCGAGCGGCCCAGCACGTTTTCGTAAACCTGTGCGGTAAACTTGATGTTGCTGGTGTCGTCCGGATACGTTGCCGCCGTTTCGTCCTGAAGCGCGAACTGCTCCGCGATTTCTTCCAGCGACGTACCGTTGGCATACGCGGTCCCCCAGAAGGACAAGCCGACGGCGTCGGGCGCACGGTTGAAGTAGGCGATATACATCTCGATGAAGTTCTCGAATGCCTCTTCTCCGAGGTCGGTGTGACCGCCGAACCGCTGTAGATCGACCGGGCCGTCAAAAGCGCCGATCTCGGTGCCAAAGTCGATCAGTTCGACCCCATCGAGACCAATTGTGCCCAAACCACCGTCGCTCCGGTCGGTGACCGTCACGCCATCGGGGCTGAGGCGCAGAACGTAATTGGATTGATCGCCGGCAAAGACCGCGGTGTCTTCACCGTCGAGCCCGTTGATCTGTTCAACGCCTGCCGTTGCAACCAAAGTGTCGGCGTCAGACGTGCCTTCGAGCACTCCATCGGTAACGCTGTCGTCAGACGTTTCGGAATCGTCTTCGACCAGAGGGCCCTCGCCATCGGGGAAGGGCACTGCGGGTTCTTCAGCGCTCAAGACGGTTTCGACGGTTCCGGCGCCGTCGGTAAAGGTAAGCTGAACGCTGAGCGCCGCGCCGCGATCGTCGGCGGTGATGGTGTACAGTTTCCCGGTTGCGCCGCTGATCGGCTCCCCATCGCGCAGCCATTGGAAACTGGATCCAGCCTCATCATAGCCATCGCGGTCGAAGACCGCGTCGGTTCTCGCAAGCAGATCGGCACCTTCGACCGGGAAGCCCAGGATCACCAGTTTGCCAATCGGAACCGAGTTCACATGTCCGGCGGGCGGTTCGGGAACCTCCGGCTCGGTCGGCCCCGTCGGCTCGGTCGGAGTGCCACCGTCTCCGCCGCCAGTGGTCGGTGGCGGTGTGGTCGTGCCGCCCGGCACCGTTGGCTCCGGCTTGCTGGTCACGGTTTCGCGAGTGCCGTTGCCATCAAGATAGGAGTACTGAACGCTGATTTGAGTTCCGCGATCTGCCAGGCCGACATCATAAGTCTGCGCGGTCGCGCCGGAAATCGGCTCACCGTCGCGCAGCCACTGAAATGTAGCCGAACCGTAATTTATGCCGTCAGGATCAGTAATACTGTTCGGGCGCGCGGTGAGCGTGTTGCCGACGAGAGCTTCGCCAAGAATGTTAAGCGGTCCGTTGGGGCTGTCGTTATCCGGATTATTCGTGCCTGGGTTTTGCGTACCACCGGTGCTGCCGCCGCCAGAGGGAGGTGCCACGCCCGAGGGTACCGCAGGCTCGGGCTTGCTGGTCACGGTTTCTCGGGTGCCACCGTTGTCCATGTAGATGTACTGCACGCTTATCTGCGTGCCGATATCGGTTGTAGTGACGTCATATGTTCCGCCAGTGGCGCCGTAAATCGGGCTACCGTCTCGGAGCCATTGAAAGCTCTCAGATCCCCAATTGATGCCATCGGGATCGCTGACACCGCCTTTGCGCGCTGTCAGTGTATTTCCGACAAGCGCTTCGCCGAGGATTATCATGGGTCCGACGGGTTCGTTGTTGTTGCCGTTGGCTCGCACCGTGGCAGTCGGGAAGTTTTGTGTGGTCACGTTTGTGCCTCCAATCTTAACTGTCGTGCCGTCGGAGAATGTGAGAACCACACCCCCGTCGGCTTGTGCGTTTTCCAACGCGTTTTCTACCTGGGATTGTTCAAAATCCAACAGGTCTAGGATGTCTTGAGAAAGGTCGAAATCTGTGATCGTGACCTTTTGATCGCCTGGATTTATGTCGAAAACATCGGCTCCGCTGCCTCCGGACAGAGTGTCATCGCCTCCACCTCCGGACAGGGTATCATCGCCGTCGTTCCCTGATATCTGCTCGTTGTTTTTGCCCCCTTGAAGCCGGTTCGGCCCGGCATTGCCGTTTATTATGCTTTTATCACCTGATGCGACCGCATCGATCAACTCGAAATTGTCTTCTCTGAGCGGAGTTCCGCTTTGAAAATCGTGAAAAACGTCAACATTTGTGCCGTCTTCCAGTGTCAGCCGTGACACATTGCCAGCAATCTTGGTGATCGCTGAAACGACCTCTGCCCTGGAGTTGAACCCGCTGTCGATCAGGCGAATGATTTCGGACCCGACGTCAAAATCCGAGATCGTGTTTTTTCCGTCGCCCTTGCCAATGACAAAAGTGTCGGTGCCGCCTTGTCCATAAAAAGTATCGTTGCCGCCCCCGCCACGCAGCTCGTCGTTGCCCGTCCCGCCGCCGAGATAATCGTCACCTGCGCCGCCCATGAGCGTGTCGTTCCCGGTTTGGCCAAACAGAACATCGTTGCCCATGTTGCCGAGCAACAGGTCGTTCCCATCCCCGCCCTGAAGGGAATCGTTGCCACCGAGGCCGTCGATTGTGTCAGCTACATCGCGGCCAAAAATTCGCTCGCCTGCCAATGTGGCAATTGCCGGTTTGATACCTTGTTTGGAGAAACCTGCGATGTCGTAGCCGATATCTGCGAGGATCGCTTTGTCGTATTGGCTGAGCAGAACGCGCGTTCCGTCGATCAAGGACGGATCAAGAGACACGCTGTCGCCTGCGAAACCGTTCTGCACATGGCCGCCATCCGGGGTGATGGGAATCGCCTGGCCGTTGTTGACGGATTTGGCGTTCGGACCGGTGAACGACGTATTTGACACCCATCTATCGAAAGCGCCCGAGGTTCCGACGCCGAGAATATGGCCAATCTCGTGTACCGCGACAGACAGGAAATCGCTTTGTCCTGCCGCCGGATTGCCGAGGCTGAACGACCAGTTGGCCGTCGTGTCAAAGGTGATCGACCCCGCCCAAGGCTCGAAATCGGTGACGGTGCCGGTGCCGCGGAAATCAGAGCTTACGCGTGCGGCATAGACATCACCCGCGGCATCTGTGCCGTCAGGGCCGGCGAGCGCCAGGGTCGATCCGGGAAGCGCGGTCGCGCCGACAAAGACGATGACGTCATCAACGGCGTTGGTCAGTGTTACGGTTTCGGTTGCATAGGACGTCGGATTGCGGATTTCGAACCGCGTCCCGACCGGAACCTCTTCAAAGTCATCGCGAATGATGCCTTCCCACTGCGCGGCGGCCAGTTCGAGCGCCGCGCGACGCGCCGGGCTGTCGAAAAAGCCCGTGCTATCGAAGCGGTAGTCGAATGTGATCGTGAATGCCACGTCGCAATTTCCTTGCTGGCGTTGCCAATGCCAGAAGGTGATTCCTCAAGGCTACAGCTACGTTTGCGTTAATTTAACAGCAAAGAAGTAAACAAGGAGTTCGGCAGCATCGTGATGCTATTGGGGCAAGACTTTAGCGAAATAGGATCAAATCTTGTTCTGTGACGCCCAACGCGCGGAAATCAGTCGCGCAAGACAAGCACCGATTTGGCGGAATGGCGTACCAGACGCGCGGCGTTCGACCCCAGGAGATAATCCTTGAGCTGCGGCTGGTGGGCACCGATCATGATGAGATCAACGTTCAGCGAGTTGGCCAGCGCGATCACCCGGTCATAAACCGTGCCTTTGAGCACATAGCTTTTGGCGGTGATTCCGGATGTTTCGATTTGCCGGCTCAGTTCGGATTCGGCCTCGGATTTGGCTTTCTCTTCGAACCCGTCCTCCATGTAAGAGCCGACAATCGGCATTCCGACATTGGGAATGACCGAAACGACGTGAACGTCGCTGTCCCATTTATCCGCAAAGACCTTGGCGTTCTTGAGCAGTTTTTGCGCCTCGTCGGGAAGGGAAATGTCAACGGGAACCAGGAGGATGTCGAACATGCAGAAATTCCTTAAAAGGCGGGTTGTGTCATGCGGCGACTTTGAAGGCCGATGATCATGAGAAGCAGCAGCAAGGCTGGAATGAAGAACAACTCCTTGGGAAGCCGCTCGTTCTCGATCTGAACCAACTCGATCTGTGCAGGTTCGTCGCCGTAGAAATCATATTCATTCGCAAGTTTCTCGAAGAACGGCGTGCCGGGGAACGGCTCTTCCAAAAGCAGCGTGTCGCCTTCTTCCATCACGCTCAGTCCGACAGCCTGAAGCCTCTCCATGCCAGACCCTTCGGCCTCGGGTTTGACGAGGATCGTCTTGGTGCCCACGATCCCGGTGTCGAAATCGGGCGCCGACACGGTGATCCGGGCCTCTTCCCCGACACCGATGTCACCAATGGCGGCGATGGCCGCCGGACCCGAATAATCGACATACCGGTCCTGAAACTGATCGAGGAAGAACCCCGGACGGAACAGCATGAAGACCACGACAAGCATCACCACGGCCTCCCACTTGCGGGTCTTGGCGATGAAATAGCCTTGGGTGACCGCAGCAAAGGTCAGCATGGCGATCAGCGAGATGAAAAAGACGAACACGGCCTTGAGCGGGCCGACGTCGATCAGCAGCAGATCGGTGTTGAAGATGAACATGAACGGCAAGAGCGCCGTGCGAATGTCATAGGCAAAGCCTTGCACGCCCGTTTTGATCGGGTCGCCGCGAGAGATCGCGGCGGCCGCATAGGCGGCAAGGCCCACAGGCGGCGTATCGTCGGCAAGGATGCCGAAATAGAACACGAACATATGCACCGCGATCAACGGCACGATCAGCCCCGCCTGCGCGCCCACCGACACGATCACCGGTGCCATGAGTGACGAGACCACGATGTAATTGGCAGTGGTCGGCAGGCCCATGCCAAGGATCAGCGACAGCACCGCCACCAGCACAAGCAGGATGATCAGATTGCCGCCCGAGATCACTTCGATCACCTGTCCGATGATCTGGTGCGCCCCGGTCAGGGAGATCGTGCCGACGATGATGCCCGCCGCGCCCGTCGCCACACCGATGCCGATCATGTTGCGCGCGCCGCTTTCGAGCCCGAGGACAAAGTCCTGAAAGCCGGCAATCGCCTGGTTAGCAAACTCGGATTCGCCCCGGAACATCGCTTTCAGCGGCCTGTGGGTCAAGGCGACGATTATCATCGTAATCGTGGCCCAGAACGCGGACAGCGCCGGTGAGAGACGGTCAAGATATTCTGTGCGCACCATCAGGTTCCAGACCAGCACAAAGATCGGCAGCGCAAAATAGGCTCCACCCAGGAACGTCGGCGTCAGACGCGGCGCAGAGACCGCCTTTTCGTCAGGATCATCGACCTTGAGATCGGGGTACTTCGACGACAGGTAAACAAGGGCGACATAGGCAATCGCCAACAGCACCAAGGACGGATACACGGTTGCCCCCGGCATGATCGGTTCGAGCATCGCCCGGAATGCGACAACGAGGAACGTCACCGCAGCCATGCCCAGAAACCCTGTCAGGAACAGGACCAGAATCAGGATGACCCCGATGTGCCGCCCGGGTTTTTTCAAACCCTGAAGACCCAGTTTCAGGCTTTCCAGATGCACGATATAAAGCAGCGCGATGTAGGAAATAACCGCAGGCAGAAAGGCGTGTTTGACAACATCGATATAGGGAATGTTGACATATTCGACCATCAGGAACGCTGCCGCTCCCATGACCGGTGGCGTCAACTGACCATTGGTCGAAGACGCCACTTCGACAGCGCCTGCTTTTTCCGAGGAAAATCCGATGCGCTTCATCAAGGGAATGGTGAAGGTACCCGTCGTGACGGTGTTGGCGATGGAGGATCCTGAAATCATGCCGGTCATCATCGACGACAGCACCGCTGCCTTGGCCGGTCCCCCGCGCAAAGATCCGAGCAGGGCAATGGCGACCTTGATGAACCAGTTGCCGCCGCCCGCTTTTTCGAGCAAGGCACCAAACAACACGAACAGGAAAATCATCGAGGTCGAGACCCCGAGAGCGACGCCAAAGACGCCTTCGGTCTGCATCCAGTAATGGCCCATCGCCTTGGAGAAGGACGAGCCGCCGTAATTGGTGATCCGCCCGATCCATTGCGAATACCCGCCGAAAAACGCCAGCGCGAGGAACAGCGACGCGATGATGACCAGCGGCAAACCCAACGATCGGTAGACCGCAACCATCAGAACCACCATGCCGATGGCGGACATGACGATATCGGTCGTGCTCCAAAGACCGGGGCGGTCGGCAATCTCGAAGCGAAAGACGATAAGATAGAGACAGGCGGCAACGCCAAGGATCACAAGCGCCCAATCATAGGCCGGTATCCGGTTGCGATGCCCGAAAATCGGAAAGGCCAGCGTCGCCAGGGCGATCGCAAAGGCAAGGTGAACATAGCGCGCCTGCGCAACGATATTGGCGAGGATGCTGACACCCGTGGCCTGCGCCAGGACACCCGGTAGCTTTGACGCGATATATAATTGAAAGAGGGACCACGCGATACACAGCCCGAAGATCAGGGTGTTTGCAAAGGCACCGGCCTGTCGTGCGCCGGTATCGGCCTCTGCCACCATGTCTTGGGCGGTTTTTGTCTCGGTCATCTTGATGTCCCCCCGAATGCGCGGTTCCCGCGTCGTTTTAAGGCAAAACACCGGCGCACCTTGAAAGATGCGCCGGCGCTGTGTGTCAGGTCGTCATAAAGCGGCCCTTATTCCATCAGGCCAAGTTCTTTATACGCGCGCTCTGCACCGGGGTGCAAAGGAGCCGACAGGCCGTCCTTGACCATCTCCTTGGCGTCGAGATTGGCGAAGGCAGGGTGCAGGCCACGAAAATCATCGAGGTTGGACATCACTGCCTTGGCCACGGTGTAGGCCACGTCATCGGAGACTTCGCTGCTTGTGACGAAAGTCGCGCCAACGCCGAAGGTGGTGGTGTCCTCATCGTTGCCGGCATACATGCCCGCCGGGATCGTCGCGACACGGTAGTACGGGTTGTCCGCGACCAGCTTGTCGATTTCCTCGCCCGTCACATCGACGAGTTTGACATCGCAAGTCGTCGTCGCTTCCTTGATCGCGGCGGCAGGGTGGCCAATGGTATAGATCATGGCGTCGATATTATCGTCGCAGATCTGCTTTGCCATTTCCGAGCCCTTGTACTCGGTAGCGAGTCCGAAATCGTCCATCGTGATGCCATATGCGTCCATCACGACTTCCATTGTGGCGCGCTGCCCGGAACCGGGATTGCCCACGTTCACGCGCTTGCCCTTGAGTTCTTCGAACGAGGTGATGCCGCTGTCACCGCGCACCAAGAGCGTAAACGGCTCGGGGTGGACAGAGAACATCGCACGGATTTCGGGAAACGGATTGTCGGCAAACGACGAGGTGCCGTTATAGGCATGATACTGCCAGTCCGACTGGGCAACGCCGAATTCAAGCTCTCCGGCCTTGATCGTGTTGATATTGTAGACCGAACCGCCTGTGGACTCCACGGCGCAACGGATGCCATGCTCCTTGCGGTCGCGGTTCACCAGACGGCAGATCGCGCCGCCGGTGGGATAATACACACCGGTCACGCCGCCAGTGCCGATCGAGATGAACTGCTGGTCTTGCGCCATTGCGGCTCCACCAAATGCGATGGAGGCGACGGCTGCGAGGCCTGCTGCGAAACTTTTATACATCATGTTTTTCTCCCAGTTAGCTTGCGGACACGCGGCGCGGCCCACAGGTTGAAACGTCAAATAAAATTGCCCATCCCAAGCGCGATTTTAAGCGCGCAGGAGATTTTCTTACGTTCCCAAAGACATAAAACGTGATTCGCTCCGAATGGGCCAGCTTAGTGATCGCGTAATCTGTAACTATCGTCCTTTGCGTCGCGTCAAACCGCTGACAGACAGGGACGAAACGGCGCATATGCCGCCTCCAGAGGTTCTATCGCTTGCGTTCCGGATGGTCTCTTGGTGGGATGCGCCCGTACGGTTGGGACGGCTCAACCGTACCGTGCCGTTGCAGCAAAGGTGATGTCCGATGAGCCACGTCTTTCCACGCCATAACCTCGCACCTCCGCCCAAAGCCGTGCGCGGTGAGGGCTGCTATCTCTATGACGATAGCGGCAAGCAGTATTTTGACGGCTCCGGCGGCGCGGCGGTGTCTTGTCTGGGTCACGGCGACGCCGAGATCGTGCAGGCGGTACAGGATCAGGCGGCGCGACTTGCCTATGCGCATACCGGTTTTTTCACCAGCGATCCGGCCGAGGAACTGGCCGATCTGCTGGTGCGCGACGCGCCCGGTGATCTGGATCGCGTCTATTTCGTGTCGGGTGGTTCCGAGGCTGTGGAATCCGCGCTGAAACTGGCACGCCAGTATTTTTTGGAAATCGGGGAACCGCAAAGGCGCCATATCATCGCCCGCAGGCAAAGCTATCACGGCAACACCCTTGGCGCGTTGGCAACGGGCGGAAATGCGTGGCGGCGGGCGCAGTTCGAGCCCATCCTGATGGATGTGTCCCATATCGCGCCGTGTTACGAATACGTCGATCGTGCGCCGGACGAGACATCGTTCGATTACGGCCAGCGCGTTGCGCAGGAGCTGGAGGACGAGATCCTGCGGCTTGGCCGCGACAGCGTGATCGCCTTTGTCGCCGAGCCTGTCGTGGGCGCCACGATGGGCGCGGTTCCGGCGGTCGAGGGCTATTTCAAACGCATCCGCGAGATTTGCGACACCTATGGCGTGCTGTTGATCCTGGATGAAGTCATGTGCGGCATGGGGCGTGTCGGCAGCCTGTTCGCCTGCGACATCGAAGGTGTTGTGCCCGATATCCTGTGTATCGCGAAAGGGTTGGGTGCGGGCTACCAGCCGATCGGCGCAATGATGTGTTCGGCAAAGATTTATCAGGCCATTTCGGACGGGTCGGGCTTTTTCCAACATGGGCACACCTATCTCGGTCATCCGGTCGCCTGCGCGACATCGCTTGCGGTGCTCAAGGCCATTCACGGGCGCGATCTGATTGCCAGGGTACAGACCCAGGGCGAAAAGCTGGCAGAGGCGCTTCATGACCGGTTCGGGCAACACGCACATGTTGGAGATATTCGTGGCCGAGGGTTGTTCCGCGGCATCGAGATCGTCGAGGATCGGGCCTCGAAACTGCCATTTGATCCGTCGCACAACATCGCCGCACGCTTCAAGAAGGTGGCTTTCGAGGCGGGGTTGATCTGCTATCCGATGCGCGGCACCCGCGACGGCAATCTTGGGGATCATGTGCTGCTCGCGCCACCCTATATCATTTCGGACGATCAGATCGGCGAAGTGGTCGACAAGCTCGACATAGCGATGAAGGCGGTCCTGCCCTGAGCCAAAGTCTCGCACGCGCCACACACGCGGGCGACAGGCGAAACCACCCTTGACGACCCGTGGCTTCAGGGTGCAGATGGCGGTGTTTACGGTCCGGGCGTTCACGCGTCTGGTGAAAAGGGAACGCGGTGCTTCTGCATGAATAATCCGCGACTGCCCCCGCAACTGTGAGCGGCGAGCGATGCTGATCGTGCCACTGGTTCCGGCAAGGAACTGGGAAGGCCAGCAAGGCGACGACCCGCAAGTCAGGAGACCTGCCGTAGGCCAACACCCAGTCCGAACGCGGGGCGCGTTGGGGCGGCGGCACGTCCGCAGTGGTGTCTATCACCGTCTGCGGATGCATCTGTGTCCCAGATCATCGTTACTCTACCGGCGCACAGCGCTGGACAAGGCCGGGATCATTTCTATGGCACGTCTCACCACCAAACTGCTTTTATGCACCACCCTCGTTGCGCCGTCTTTAGCGGCTGCGCAAACCCTGAGCGGTGATGTCATCGAACTTGAGGAAATCGTCGTGTTCGGCGGTCTTCTTCCCACCAACCTTGAAACGACGGGGGCAACCATCGACGTCGTTGATAGCGAAGAAATCAGCCTCAAGGGGCTTGCCGCGACGTCGGCGCTCAAAGCCCTGCCCGGAGTTTCGCTCAGTGCCAATGGCGGTCTGGGCAGCAGCGCTTCGTTGCGCATTCGGGGGCTTGGCGGATCCTATATCGGCGCGCGCGTTGACGGGATCGACGTCACCGATCCCTCCAGCACGCAGACCGCGTTCAACTTCGGCACGCTCACCAGCGGCGCGCTCAATCGCATCGCCGTCGTGAAAGGCACACAATCCGCGATCTACGGCTCTGACGCAATTGCCGGTGTTGTCGAGGTCGAGACATGGCGTCCGCTCGTCGATGGCATCTCGGGGCGGGCCCAGCTTGAGCTTGGCAGCTACGAGACCCGCGCCGGCAACCTCAGCGTCGGGTATCGCGATGATCGCGCCGAATTGGCGCTTAGCCTTGGCCGCATCACGTCCGAGGGGTTCTCGGCACGCGACACCGACAACGAGGATGACGGGTTCACGCAGAACAACGTCAACCTGTTCGCGGCCTATCAGGTGAGCGACATGATCCGCGTCGGCATGGCCGGGCTGTGGTCGGACGCGACGAGCGAATTCGACCGCTCGGCGAGCGACACTTCTGGCGAGTTGGATGAAACACGGCGCGGTGTGCGCGTATTCGGCGAATTCCAGACCGGCGCATGGGATCACGAAGTGAGCTTCAGCACGTTCGAAACCGAACGCTTTGACGAAGACGGCTTCACCCGCGAATTCATCGGCGAGCGCGACACCGTTGCCTATCTGGCGCAAGGCGAGGTTGCGACCGGCGTCGCGCTGGCGCTTGGTGCCGACTGGACCGAAGAGCGCGCATCGCTTGACGGCGATGATTACGACGCCTCGAACTCTGCCGTGTTCGCCGAGGTCAAGGCGACGCCGACTGATGCGGTCGAGCTGGCTTTGACGTTGCGCTATGATGATTATTCCGATTTCGACGGTCAGCTTTCGGGCCGCGCGGCGCTGTCGTATCGCTTGGCCGACGCCACCACCCTGCGCGCCTCCATCGGAACCGGATACCGCGCGCCGTCGCTCTATGAGCGCTTCGGGCCTTATGGCGGCTCCGGCGCGCTTGACCCCGAAGAAAGCCGGAGCTTCGATCTTGGCGTCACGCAAGAATTTGGTGAGCGCGGCTCTGTCAGTGCCACACTGTTCTGGTCCGAGATCGACAACCTGATCGGCTTTGGCGTGACGCCTGATTGCCTGCCGTCGCAGGCCTTTGGCTGTTACATCCAGACCGATGGCACAACGCACTCGCGCGGGCTCGAGTTGAGCGGCAGCTATGCCGTCACAGACCGGCTGCGCCTCTCCGGAGCCTACACCCTGACCGATGCCGAAAACGACGGCGACCGGTTGATCCTCGTGCCGCGTCACGATCTGGCGCTGGCGCTTGAGGCGGATGTGACAGACGAATTGCAGGTGGCCGTCAACATGACCCGAGTGGCCGACAAGCTGGACGGTTTCGGAACCCCGACGCGGTTGGATGACTACACCCTGTGGGATGTCTCGGCGCGCTATGCTGTCAGCGACAAGGCGTATTTGTACGGCGCGATCGAGAATATCGGCGACGTCGATTACCAGACTGTCCGCGGTTACAACGCGCCCGAGCGGACGGTCCGGTTCGGCGTCGAAACGTCGTTCTGACGATGCTGCGTCTGCTGACGCTTTTGATCCTGCTGCTGGCCCCGATGGGGGCCGGCGCATCCGGCCTGCCGCGTGTCGTGTCAGTCAACGTATGCACAGACCAATTGGTCATGCTGCTTGCCGAGCCTTCGCAGATCATTGCGCTGAGCCCGCTTGCGGATGATCCGCGTGCATCTGCCATGGCGGCTGAGGCTGCCGCTTTCGCCAAGACCAGCGCCAGCGCGGAAGCCATTGCCGTGCAAGCGCCCGATATCGTGGTCGCGGGCCAGTATAACGATCCGGCGCTGATGAACATGTTGCGCAGCATCGGCGTCGAGATCGTGGAGTTCCCCTTGGTGCAGGCGCTGGAAGACATTCCCGCGTCAATGCGCAAGATGGGTCGCGTGCTTGCACAAGAGGCTCGGGCCGAGACGATGGCAGCGGCCTTCGAGGCCGAACTCGCGCAGTTTTCAGAGCCGGACGACTCAGCGCCGCTGGCGGCTTTCTTCTTTCCAAACGGCTATGCGCTGGGCACGGGCACGCTGAGCCACGACATCCTGACAGCAGGTGGCGCGCGCAATCTGTCGGCGGCCCTTGGCATGACCGGAAACGGCCGTCTGTCGCTCGAGCAGTTGGTGCTGCACGCACCCGACCTGCTGATCGGCGCGCCGCACAATGACGGCTTTTCCAGATCGGAAGAAATGACGACACACCCGGCCATTGCCGGGATTGCAATGTATCACAGTTCCGCAGATTGGGTGTGCGAAACCCCGCACGTGCTCACAGCGATCAAACAGGTTGCCCAGGCAGTCGAGGCATTGCGCGCAGGGCAAACAGAGTGACGCCCTAGCCAAGCACCGCCTTCACGGCCCGCACCGTTCCGGCAACCACCTGATCCGCCTCTTCGCGCGTCAGGCAGAACGGGGGCGCGAACCCCAGGATGTCGCCTTGCGGCATGGCCCGTGCGATGATCCTGTCCTGCTCCAGCAGCTTGGCCGAGACTTGCGGCCCGATCTTGTCGCCTGCATCGAAGAACACGCGGTCGCTCTTGTCCCTGACGAATTCGACGGCACACAACATGCCTTCGCCTCGCACGTCACCGACATGAGGGTGATCGGCCAACGCCTCTGTCATTGCCGTGTTGAGATAAGTGCCCACGTCACCCGCGTCGTGCATGAGGTTCAGATTGTCGATCAGTGTGAGGTTCGCCACCCCCGCCGCGGCGCCGATCGGGTGCGCGGAATAAGTCCAGCCGTGGCCGATGGGACCATTCTCGTCGGTTCCCTGCTCCAGCACGTTCCAGACCTTTTCCGAAACGATGGACCCCGAAAGCGGCGCGTAGGCCGAGGTCAGTCCCTTGGCGATGGTGATGATGTCCGGCGTCATGCCATAATGGTCGGACCCGAACATCGTGCCGAGGCGGCCAAAGCCGGTCACGACTTCATCCGCGATCAGCAGGATGTCGTGCTTGTCGAGCACAGCCTCTATCGCCTGCCAATATCCCGCAGGCGGCGGGACGATACCGCCGGTTCCCAGTACCGGCTCGCCGATGAAGGCGGCGATGGTGTCGGCACCTTCACGTTCGATCAGCGCCTCGAGGTCGGCCACGCATTGCGCGACGAACTGCTCTTCGCTTTGCCCCAGATCGTCGCGGCGGAAATAGTAAGGCGCCGTAGTGTGGAACACCTGTTCGACCGGCAGATCGAATTTCTTGTGAAACAGCTCCAGCCCGGTCAGCGATCCGGTCATCAGGCCCGACCCGTGATAGCCACGCCAGCGCGAGATGATTTTCTTCTTTTCGGGACGGCCAAGGATGTTGTTGTAATACCAGATCAGCTTGATGTTGGTTTCGTTCGCATCCGACCCGCCAAGGCCGAAATAGACCTTTGACATGTTCTTGGGCGCGCGATCCAGAACCATCTTGGCAAGCGTGATCGACGCCTCGGTGCCGTGACCGACATAGGAATGATAATAGGCCAGTTCCCGCGCCTGATCCGCAATCGCCTCGGCGATCTCCTGACGGCCATAGCCGACGTTGACGCAATACAACCCGGCAAACGCGTCCAACAGCCTGGTTCCGTTGCGATCCTCGATAAAGACACCAGAGGCGGTTTTGATGACGCGCGACGGGCTTTCGCCACGGGCATGTTGCGCCAGATGTGTCGAGGGATGAAAGAAGTTGTCACGATCCCATTGGTCGAGTTGATCGTTTTTCAGCATATCGTCCCCCTGTCGGTCCTCTTTGTGCGTTCGGCCTCAACAGGCGGAAATTTCTTGATTTTGTCAAGAAATCCACTGATGAATTTTTGAGGCACCGGCGAAACGCACATTTGCGGTGCACATCCTAACCGGTCGAGTCTCTTATGGATTTCTCTAACGTCGCGTTCACACTTCCCGAATACAAGCGCCGCATAAGCCTGACGCGCGGCGCGATGGAGGCGGCGGGGCTTGATGCGATCTTTGTCACCGACCCCTCCAATCAGGCCTGGCTGACCGGCTATGACGGCTGGTCCTTCTACGTGCATCAGGGCGTGTTGCTGCGCCACGAGGGCGAGCCGATCTGGTGGGGCCGGGAGATGGACCTTCCGGGCGGGCAGCGCACGTGCTGGATGTCGCATGACAATATCCGTGGCTACGCCGATCACTATGTGCAGTCGATTGCCCGCCATCCGATGCTGGATCTGGCCGCGCTGATCAAGGATCTGGGGCTGGAGGAGGCGCAGATCGGTGTCGAGATGGACAATTACTATTATTCCGCCAAGGCTCATCAGGTTCTAACCGCCGCCTTGACCGAGGCGACGATTCACGACGCCACCGCATTGGTGAACTGGCAGCGTCTCATCAAATCCGAGGAAGAAATCGCTTTCATCCGCAAGGCCGCGCGCATTTCGGAAAAGGTGATCGAAACCGCCATCGCGCGCGCCGCGCCCGGTGTCCGCAAGAACGATCTGGTCGCCGACATCTATCACGCTGGCATCACCGGGGTTGATGACATCTGGGGCGACTATCCGGCAATTGTCCCGATCACGCCGTCCGGTCTGGATGCCACGGCGGCCCATCTGACATGGAATGGCGACCCGATGCGCGACGGCGAGGCCACGTTCTTTGAACTGTCTGGCTGTTACCGACGCTATCACGCACCGATCAGCCGCACCGTTTACCTTGGTACCCCGACGCAAGAGGTGCGCGATGCCGAAAAGGCGCAGATGGACGGCATAGAAGCGGGGCTTGATGCGGCACGCGCAGGCAATCGCTGCTGCGATATCGCCAATGGGTTTGTCGATACGCTGAAAAAGCACGGTATCCACCGCGAGGGACGGTGTGGCTATCCCGTTGGCCTCAGCTATCCGCCGGATTGGGGCGAGCGCACCGCGTCGATCCGCTGGGAGGACGAGACCGTTCTGGAGCCGGGAATGACCTTTCACTTCATGCCGGCGCTTTGGATGGACACTTGGGGGCTGGAAACCTCCGAAACGATCCTCATCACAGAAACGGGGCGGGCCGAAACGCTGTGCAATGTCGAGCGCAAGCTGTTTGTGAAGGAGTGACGCTGTGGACACCCTACAGCGCAGCAGGGCAATCCTGAAAGACCTGATTGCTTACCCCACGATCTCGGCGCTCAGCAATCTCGACATGATCGCGCATATGGCCGGATTGCTGGAGGACGCAGGCGCGCGCTGTGATCTGTACGCCTCGCCGTGCGGCACCAAGGCGAACCTTTTTGCCACGATCGGGCCAGAGCGGGACGGCGGGATCGTGTTGTCGGGTCACAGCGATGTCGTGCCTGTTGCCCAACAGCCGTGGTCTTCCGATCCGTTCGTGATGGAAGAGCGCGACGACCGGCTATACGGGCGCGGCACCTGCGACATGAAGGGCTTTATCGCAGCGACCCTGGCAATGGCGCCGGCTCTGGCAGAACAGGTCCGCGACCGGACTTTGCATTTTGCATTCACCTATGACGAGGAGGTCGGCTGTCTCGGTGCGCAGCATCTGGCCGATATCCTTAAAAATCGCGGCCTCACACCCGGCATTGCCATCATTGGCGAGCCGACCGAAATGCGGATTATCGACGGTCACAAGGGCTGCCATGAATACACCACGCGGTTTACCGGGCTGGCGGGTCACGGATCTTGCCCCGATCATGGCGTCAACGCGGTGGAATACGCGGTGCGCTATGTGCACCATCTTTTGGGACTGAAGGACCGCCTGCGCGCCAGAGCGCCTGCGCAATCACCCTTCGATCCGCCCTGGACGACGGTGAATGTCGGTGCGCTCGCCGGCGGTGTTGCGCATAACGTCATCGCGCCGACGGCGCAGGTCGATTGGGAAATGCGCCCCGTGCAGGCTGGGGATGCGCAACTGGTCCTGTCGAGCCTGCAAGAGTTTTGTGAGCGCGAATTGCTACCGCAGATGCGCGCTGTGCATCCGGATGCCAGCATTTTGCTCGACATCGTCGGAGAGGTGGCCGGGCTCACTCCGACAGACGAAAACGAAGCGCGGCGGATCGTCTCGCAGCTTACCGGCGCGACCAATTCGGATGTAGTGGCCTTTGGCACCGAAGCGGGGATTTTTCAGGCGCTGGGGATGGATGTCGTCGTCTGCGGCCCCGGCTCGATCGAGCAGGCGCACAAGGCGGACGAGTTTCTGGCAATCGAGCAGTTGGCGCAATGCCTGACGATGCTGGAGCGGTTGGGCGCAAAGCTGGCAGATCCGGCTGATACCTGACGCGCCGTCTGTGCTCAAACCGTGCATGACCTAGAATCCCCTGTCATTTATGGCTCACCCTTTTAAGGTGAGACGCAATCAGCCAGTCTCGAACAAAAGGGTGGGATTTTAGATGTTCTTGAAAAACGCGTGGTATGTGGCCGCTTGGAGCGACGAGATCGTCAAGGAGTTGCAGCAGGTCAAAGTGCTTGGCGAAAAGATCTGCATGTTTCGCAATCCGCAGGGCGAAGTCATCGCGTTGGAAGATGCCTGCCCGCACCGCAAACTGCCGCTATCCAAGGGGCGGATCAAGGGAGACACTGTTGAATGCGGCTATCACGGCCTGACCTTCGATTGTGCCGGGCAATGCGTTTGGGCGCCGGGCGGCGGGCGTATTCCCTCGGCGGCGCGGGTGCGGCCGTATCCGGTGCATGAAAAATACGGGTTGGTCTGGATCTGGATGGGCAATGCGGCCATCGCCGATCCCGAGGACATCATCGACATTCCCAATTTCGACAGCCCGGACTGGGGCATCAATCGCGGCGCGGCGATGGAGTTGAACTGCAACTACCTGCTGATGTGCGACAACCTTCTGGACCCGACGCATGTGGCATGGGTGCATGAATCTTCCTTTGCCTCGGCCGAGACGAAGGACGCGCCATTGCGGGTGTCGAAAACCCACAATGGCGTGATCGTCCACCGCTGGATGATGGATCACGAACCCGCGCCGTTTTATAAGAAGGTGATCGAGTTCGAGGGCAATTGCGACCGGCTCCAGCACTACGAAGTGCGCTATCCCAGCCACGCGCTGATCCGCGCGGTGTTCACCCCTGCGGGCACCGGGGGCAAAGACGGGCCGCTGCATGAAAAAACCTTTATCATGGACAGCTACAATTTCATGACTCCGACCACCGCGACCGAGACGCGCTATTACTGGTTCCAGCTTCGCAACATCCGTCCCGATGACGAAGAGCTGTCGAAGATGATGAGTGAGGACGTGCGCAACGCATTCGAAGAGGACCGTGCGGTTCTGAACGAGGTGCAGGTCGGGATGAGCGAAAAAACGTCGCCGCATATCGACCTTGGGATCGACGCGGGGCAATTGCGGTTCCGCCGCCAGCTTGAAGCGATGATTGCGGAAGAGGCGATGGTGGATGCCAAGATGAGCCAGTAACCGGACCACGCGCGGCAGGTGGCGCTCGGTTTTTATAAAGTGTAGGGTTAAGGCCAATAAATGCAGTCTTAATAAAGGCGCGCGTCATGACGGCCACCTACAAGGATGTGAAGTCGGACATCCTGTCGAAGATCACCCAAGGCGATTGGGCGCCCGGCAGCCTGATACCCAACGAAATCGAGCTGGCGGCGATGTATGGCTGCGCGCGCGCGACGGTGAACCGGGCGATGCGCGAACTTGCCGATGACGGCATCATCGAACGTCGTCGCAAGGCCGGCACGCGGGTGCGCAGCGCGCCCATCCGCCAAGCGCGGTTCGACATTCCGCTTGTGCGCAACGAGATTGCCGAGAAAGGCGCGGAGTATCGCTATTCCCTTGTGAGCTGCACCGTCGCGGATGCGCCGGACTGGCTTCGTGCGCGTCTGAAACTGGACGAAGGCAGCCGGGCGCTGCATCTGATCTGCATGCACTATGCCGACGGCGAGCCGTACCAACACGAAAACCGCTGGATCAATCTGACCGCACTGCCGCAAGCCGAGGACGCCGATTTCAACCGCTCAGGCCCGAACGAATGGCTCGTTGCACGCATTCCCTATTCCGATGCCGAGATCAGCTTCTCGGCCGCTTTGGCGGAAGATGCGTTGTCGGATCACCTGGCCTGCAAGGTCGGAGACCCGGTGTTTACCATCGACCGCTCGACATGGTGGCAGGGGCAGGCGATTACCTTTGTCACCCTGACCTATCGCCCCGGTCATCGCCTGACGACCCGCTATTGACCCGCAACCAAAGGACCGCACCCCATGAGTGATCCCCGCTTTGCCGACCTCCCGACGCCGTGCCTGTTGCTTGACGAGGCCAAGATGAAACGCAACATCGACCGTCTGGCGAAACATGCCGACGCGCTGGGCGTCGCGCTGCGGCCGCATCTGAAAACCACCAAATCGGTCGAGGCGGCGCGCTATGTTCTCAAGGATGGCAACGGTCCGGCAACCGTGTCCACGCTGGCCGAAGCCGAGGTGTTCGCGGCGGCGGGTATCACCGACATCGTCTATGCCGTGGGCATCGGGCTTAACAAGCTCGACCGCGTTCTGGATCTGCATCGCGCCGGGTGCCGACTGACGGTGTTGCTGGATTCCGTCGTGCAGGCGCGCGCTGTGGCCAAGGCCTCCAAGGACGCTGGCATCGCCATTCCCGCGATGATCGAGATCGACAGCGATGGCCATCGAAGCGGGCTCAGCCCGTCTGACCCGGATTTGATCGAAGTCGGGCGCATCCTGCACCAAGACGGCGCGGAACTCGCGGGCGTGCTATGCCACGCGGGGGAAAGTTATTCCGCCGTCGGCAAAGAGGCACAATCGGAGTATTCCGAAGCCGAGCGTCTGGCGGTCGTCAGCGCCGCCGAGGCTTTGCGCGAAGCGGGCCTGCCATGTCCCGTGGTCAGCGTCGGATCGACGCCAACCGCCCACGCCGCCAAGGATCTGACCGGCGTCACGGAAATGCGCGCGGGCGTGTACGTATTCTTTGATCTGGTCATGGCCGGGATCGACGCCTGCCGCATTGACGACATTGCCCTGTCGGTTTTGACCACGGTGATCGGCCACCAGCCCAAACACGGCTGGGTGATGATCGATGCCGGCTGGATGGCCATGTCGCGCGACCGCGGAACCGCCAATCAGGCGGTGGATCAGGGTTATGGGCTGGTCTGTGACGAGGATGGCAATGTGCTGCCGGACCAGATCGTCGCGCAGGCCAATCAGGAACATGGGATCATCGCTCTCCGTCACGGTTCGGACGGCACGATGCCTGATCTGCCGATCGGCACACGGCTGCGCATCCTGCCCAACCACGCCTGCGCTACCGCCGCACAGCATCAGCGTTATCATGTGATCCCCGAAACGCCGGGTGCACCGTTGATGACATGGGAGCGGTTTGGCGGTTGGTGAAGGACAAGAGAACCGCCGCCGCGTTGGTCAAGGCAGCGGCGGTCAAACGCATTGAATCAGTCGCAGGCCGCGTCGACGATGATGTCGACCTTCAGCTCGGCCCGCGCCAGTTTGGATTCACCGCAGGCGCGCGCAGGTGCGTGACCTTCGGGAACCCACGCGTTCCAGACCTCGTTCAACCCGTCGAAATCGCTCATGTCCGCCAGCCAGATGGTCGCGCGCAGCATCTTTTCGCGGGACGATCCCGCTTTGGTCAAAAGCGCGTCCACACGCGAGAGGCAGTCTTTCACCTGCTCCTGAATGGTCGCGCCTTCGCCGACCTGGCCGGTGATATAGGCAACACCATTGTATTTGACGATTTTCGAAGAGCGTGCGCCGGTTTCGATGCGTTCGATCATGGGTCGTATCCTTTTGAACGGGGTCGCCGCCCGGCACCGGGCGGCGTGTCGGTTCGTTTTACAGAATCCCCGGCAGGTTCAAACCGTTTTCGCGCGCGCATTCCTTGGCGTCCTCGTAGCCCGCATCGGCGTGGCGCATGACGCCTGTGGCCGGGTCGTTCCAGAGCACACGCTCGATCCGCCGGTCGGCGTCTTCGGTTCCGTCGCAGCAGATCACCATGCCGGAATGTTGTGAAAAGCCCATGCCGACCCCGCCGCCATGATGCAGCGACACCCACGTCGCCCCCGACGCGGTGTTGAGCAGCGCGTTCAACAAAGGCCAGTCCGACACCGCGTCCGAGCCGTCCTTCATCGCTTCGGTCTCGCGGTTGGGCGATGCAACCGAGCCGGAATCCAGATGATCCCGCCCGATCACGATCGGCGCACTGAGTTCGCCATTGCGCACCATCTCGTTGAACGCCAGCCCAAGCTTGTGACGCACACCCAGGCCGACCCAGCAGATCCGCGCGGGCAGACCCTGAAACGCGATCCGCTCGCGGGCCATGTCGAGCCAGTTGTGCAGATGGCTATCCTCGGACAGGATCTCCTTCACCTTGGCGTCGGTCTTGTAGATATCCTCGGGATCACCCGAGAGCGCCGCCCAGCGGAACGGGCCGATGCCGCGGCAGAACAACGGGCGGATATAGGCGGGCACGAAGCCGGGGAAGTCGAAAGCGTTGTCTAGCCCCTCCTCAAGCGCCATCTGGCGGATATTGTTGCCGTAATCGACGGTCGGGATGCCTTGCGCATGGAAATCAACCATCGCCTTGACCTGCACCTTCATCGATGCGCGGGCGGCCTTTTCGACGGCTTTGGGATCGCTTTCGCGCTTCTCGCGCCATTCGGCCATGCTCCAACCCTGCGGCAGGTAGCCGTTGATCGGATCATGCGCGCTGGTCTGGTCGGTCACGATATCGGGGTGGACGCCGCGTTTGATGAGTTCGGGATAGACATCGGCCGCGTTGCCGAGCAGCGCGACGGATTTCGCCTCACCCGCAGCGGTCCAGCGCTCGATCATCTCAAGCGCCTCGTCCAGACTGTCGGTCTTCTCGTCGACATATTTCGTGCGCAGGCGGAAATCGATGCTGTCGGGATTGCACTCGACCGCGAGGCAGCACGCCCCGGCCATCACCGCCGCCAGAGGCTGCGCGCCGCCCATTCCGCCCAGACCACCGGTCAGAATCCACTTGCCGGTCAGGTCGCCGTCGTAATGCTGGCGTCCCGCCTCGACAAAGGTTTCGTAGGTGCCCTGAACGATGCCCTGAGAGCCGATATAGATCCACGACCCGGCGGTCATCTGGCCGTACATCGCCAGACCCTTTTTATCGAGCTCGTTGAAGTGATCCCAGTTTGCCCAATGCGGCACGAGGTTGGAGTTGGCGATCAGCACACGCGGAGCATCCTTGTGGGTCTGGAACACGCCGACCGGCTTGCCCGACTGCACCAGCAATGTCTGATCCTCCTCAAGCTCCTTGAGGCTCGCGACGATGGTGTCGAAGTCTTTCCATGTCCGCGCGGCACGCCCGATGCCGCCATAGACGACCAGTTCATGCGGGTTTTCTGCGACGTCGGGGTGCAGGTTGTTCATCAGCATCCGCATCGGCGCTTCGGTCAGCCAGCTTTTGGCGGTGATTTCGCTGCCGGTGTCGGGATAGATGTCGCGGGTGTTCTTGCGCGGATCGCTCATTGAGTGCCTCCAAGGGTCGGGGCCAGTTCGGCCAGTTTGGTCAGAATGTCGGTCAGGTGCGGGCGCAGCCGGCTGGCCTTGGCGCTGTCATAGCTCCACGGCGCGGCTTCTTCTGTCAGGTAGGTGGATTGCGCCAGTTCCATCTGGATGGCGTGAATGCCGGTCGCGGGTTGGCCGTAATGGCGTGTTGTCCAACCACCTTTGAAGCGCCCGTTGGTGACGGTGCTGTAACCGTCGGCAGCCTCGCATGCCTCTTGGACAGTTGCTTCGATCCGGGGATGGCACGTCGTGCCGAGGTTGGTGCCGATGTTGAAGTCGGGCAATGTGCCCTCGAACAGGAACGGGATGTTGGAGCGGATCGAGTGGCAATCATAGAGGATCGCCACGCCATGCTTATCGCGCACCCGCTCAAGCTCTGCCTGCAACGCTGCGTGATAGGGTGCGTGAAACGCGATACGGCGCGCTTCGATCTCCGCCTCATCCGGCGCGTTTGTCCAGATGTCGTGACCATCGAAATCGGTCAGCGGCACCAGTCCGGTGGTGTTCTGCCCCGGATAGAGTGATACGCCCGACGGGTCGCGGTTGGCGTCGATCACATAACGATGGAACGTTGCCCGCACGGTCGAGACACCGTGCAGTACCCCGCCATAAAGCGTGTGAATGTCCCAATCGGTGTCGTCCAGACCGCGTCCTCGCGGGTTCAGGTCGGACAGGATATCATCCGGCACATGCGTTCCGGTATGGGGCAAGCCGAGGACGATGGGCAACTCGCCCTGATGAACGGTCACTGGGGTCATTGCGACAACTCCGGCATTTGCGTTTGCGTGACTTCGGCGATCTCGCCGCTGGCAATCAATGCGGCAGCGCGTTCCAGATCCGGCGCGAGGTAGCGGTCGTCCTTGAGTGTCTCCACGTCTTCGCGCAGCCTCGAGACCACGCGCTGCAAGAGTGCGCTGGTCGCCAATGGCGCGCGAAATTCGATCCCTTGCGCGCCGCAAAGCAACTCCACGCCAAGGATTCGGTTGAGGTTTTCCAGCATCTGCCCCAACCGCCGTGCGCCATGCGCGGCCATGCTGACGTGGTCTTCCTGATTGGCAGAGGTCGGTGTGCTGTCGGTGACACACGGGTTCGCCAGATGCTTGTTCTCGCTCATCAGCGCGGCGGTGGTGACCTCGGCAATCATGTAGCCGGAATTCAGCCCCGGATTGGGTGTCAGGAACGGCGGCAGGTTGAAGCTCAGCACCGGATCGACAATCAGCGCCACGCGGCGCTGGGCAATCGCCCCGATCTCGGCAATCGCCAGCGCGATCATGTCGGCGGCAAAGCCGACCGGTTCGGCGTGAAAGTTGCCGCCGGACACAATGAGGTCGGCCCCGACCAGAACCAGCGGGTTGTCCGTGGCGGCGTTGGCCTCGATCTGAAGCGTCTGAGCGGCCATGCGCAGAACGTCCATTGCCGCGCCGGTGACCTGCGGCTGACAGCGGATGCAATACGGGTCTTGCACGCGCGCGTCGTCAACAACATGACTGTCGCGGATCTCTGATCCGGCCAACAGTGCGCGCATGGTTTCACCTGCCTCGATCTGACCGCGATGCCCGCGCAGGGTGTGGATTTCGGGCTGCAAGGGCGCGGTCGATCCCATGATCGCATCGGTCGAAAGCGCCGATGTCACCAACGCCGCATGCGCCGCCCGCCACGCTCCGAACAGGCCCGCCAGCGCGAATGCGGTCGAAAACTGCGTGCCGTTGATGAGCGCCAACCCCTCCTTGGGGCCAAGCTCGATCGGTGTCAGGCCCGCGGCGGAGAGCGCCTTGTCGGCGGGCATGACGTCGCCCTCATACTCCGCCTCGCCGTGCCCCATCATCGCGGCGGCCATATGCGCGAGCGGCGCCAGATCGCCGGACGCGCCGACCGAGCCTTGCGCCGGGATTACCGGTGTGACGCCGGTGTCGAGCATGGCTTCGATCAGATCGACCACATCAAGGCGCACACCCGATGCGCCACGGCCGAGGCTGAGCAGCTTCAGCGCCATCAACAGGCGCGCGTGGCCGCGCGGGATCGCGGGGCCGACGCCGCAGCAATGCGACAGGATCAGGTTGCGCTGAAGCGTTGCGGTATCCTCGGATGCAATCTTGACGCTGGCCAGTTTCCCGAACCCTGTGTTCACGCCATAGACCGCGTCGGACCCGGCCACCGCCTTGGCGATGCGCGCGTGGGCGCGTTCGATATCCGTACGGCACGCGGGGTCGAGCCGTACGGAGGCTTGCGTCCAGTACACCGTTTCCAGATCGCTGAGCGTCACCGCGCCGGGCGTCAGGGTCAAAGTGGTCATGACTGGCCTCCGAAGATGCGGGCGTGAAGCGGGTTGAACCCGATGCGATAGGCCAGTTCCGCCGGATGCGTGATGTCCCACACTGCCAGATCGGCGCGCTTGCCAGAAGCCACTTCGCCGCTTTCCGTCAGCCCAAGCGCTTTTGCGGCGTTGCGGGTCACGCCTTGCAGCGCCTCTTCGGGAGTCATGCGGAACAAAGTGCAGGCCATGTTCATCGTCAGCAGTAGCGACGTCATCGGAGATGATCCGGGGTTGCAATCGGTCGCCAGCGCCATCGGCACGCCGTGCTTGCGAAGTGCATCAATTGGCGGTTTTTGGGTTTCGCGCAGCGTGTAGAACGCGCCGGGCAGGACAACGCCCACCGTTCCGGCCTCTGCCATCGCGATCACGCCGTCTTCGTCGAGATATTCGATATGATCCGCCGACAACGCGCCATAGCTGGCGGCCAGTTTCGCGCCGCCGAGATTGGACAGTTGTTCGGCATGGAGTTTGACCGGAAGGCCCAACTCTGTGGCCGCATCGAACACGCGTGCGATCTGATCGGGCAGGAAGGCGATACCTTCGCAGAACCCGTCCACAGCATCGACCAGCCCTTCAGCATGGGCCGCGCGCAGGGTCGGGATGCAGATCTCGTCGATATAGGCATCGGGTCGGTCCTTGAACTCGCCCGGCACCGCATGTGCGCCAAGAAAGCTCGTGACCACGCGCACCGGACGGTGTTGCGCAATGGCACGCGCGGCGCGGAGCATGCGCAGTTCGGTCTCAAGGTCGAGCCCGTAGCCCGATTTGATTTCCAGGACCGAAACCCCTTCGGCCAACAGCGCATCGACGCGGGGCAGGGCGCTGGCAATCAGCGCGTCGACGCTGGCGTCACGGGTGGCGCTGACCGTAGAGACGATCCCGCCACCTGCACGCGCCACCTCTTCGTAGCTGGCGCCCTTCAGGCGCATCTCGAATTCGACGGCGCGATCGCCACCGTGAACGATGTGGGTATGACAGTCGATCAGGCCGGGTGTGACGAGCTGCCCGCCGAGGGATTCGCGAGGCATGTCTTCGTATTGCGAAGGCAACTCCGCGGCTGGCCCGACCCATTCAATCATCTCGCCCTTGGTGACGATGGCGGCGTCTTCTATCAAACCATAGGGCGTCGGTGAGTCGCTCATCGTTGCGACAGTGAGATCAACATACAGGGTGTTGTTTTCAGTCATTTCCGCCCACCGATAGATCAGGTTTCACTTTTCTAGCGCGTATGAATACGCTATATGTCTATACATAAAAACACGAAAGGCCGTCAAATGATTTTCGCGAAACATGCCAAGCTGCCGGATGGATGGGCGCGTGACGTTCGTATCACGGTGTCCTCCGGTGCAATTTCGGAAATCGAGCGCAATCACACGGCGCAAACAGGTGACGTTGTGGTGGATACGCTGCTGCCCGCGCTGGGCAATCTGCACTGCCACAGCTTTCAGCGCGCGATGGCGGGGATGACGGAATATCGGAAAGCCGGAAAAGACAGTTTCTGGACATGGCGCGATCTGATGTATCGCTTCACGGCGCACCTCACGCCTGAGCAGATCGAAGCGATTGCGGCGTTCGTGTTTCTTGAAATGCAGGAGGCCGGCTATGCCAGCGTCGGCGAGTTTCACTATATCCACCACCAACCCGGTGGCACACCCTATGACGATCTGAGCGAATTGTCCTCGCGCATTGCCTCGGCAGCGGCGACGACCGGCATCGGTCTGACGCATTTGCCGGTGCTCTACACCTATGGTGGCGCGGGGCAGGTTGCTCTTGAGCCGGGGCAGGCGCGGTTCGGCAATGACGTTTCGCGGTTCAACCGGCTTGTCGAAGGCGCCCGCAAGGCAGTTGCGGCGCTGCCCGAGGATTGCCGTGTCGGAATCGCGCCGCATTCCCTGCGCGCCACGTCGCCGGAGGATCTGGCAGAGGTTTTGGGGGCACACCCATCCGGTCCAAAGCACATCCATATCGCCGAACAGCCCAAAGAGGTCGCCGATATCTCGTCCTGGCTTGGGGCGCGGCCGGTGGAATGGCTGCTGGAGAATGTCGATGTCACCAAGGACTGGTGCCTCATTCACGCCACTCACATGACGGACACCGAGACGCGCGATATGGCGATGTCCGGCGCGGTCGCCGGGCTGTGCCCGATCACCGAGGCCAATCTGGGTGATGGTCCGTTCAATGGCCCCGTCTATCTTGAAGCCGGTGGCGCGTTTGGGGTCGGGTCTGATTCCAACGTTCTCATTTCACTCACCGAGGAATTGCGCACCCTGGAATATTCGCAACGGCTGCGCGACTTGGCGCGCAACGTGATGGTTGTTGCAGAAGGGTCGGTTGGTGAGGCGCTTTATTGCGGCGCGGCGCGTGGCGGGGCGCAGGCTTTGGGGCGCGGGCGTGGCGAGATCGCAGTGGGCGAGCTTGCCGATCTGGTGGCCATCGACAGCACCGATCCCGCACTGTGCGCCCTGCCGACGCATCAAGTTCTGGATGGACTGGTCTTTGCCGCCAAGGACAAGGTTGTGACCGACCTTTGGTCGGCAGGCCGCCATGCCGTCAGATCCGGCCGCCATGTGCGCCGCGATGACATCGTAGCAGGCTATCGTTCGGCAATGGATACGCTGATGGCAGCACTCTGATCGCGGTAGCTCAGCGCGATCTCCAGAAGGGCATCCCCCTCGCTCAGGTTTACTGAAACGGCGGCGTTCGGGAACGCGGTATCTCCGACGCGCAGAGGCGCGCCGTCGATCTCTGGCGCTCCGGACAGGCCGTGAAACACCGTGATCCCGGCATCGGGCGGGGACACCGAGAGTGACATCGGCCCGATGTGCGGCGTGACCATCCCGTCGCATAAATCTGGATCGAACATCAGGTTGAGATCGGTCAACGGCCCATCCTCCAAGCGCGACGTTACCTCCAGACCGCCATCGAAACGCACCGGCTCCCAAAGCCGCGCGTGCAAAGCGCCGTTTGCATGCTCCAGCGTCATCGCGCCGCCACTGACGATTGTCAGGATGCGCTCAAGACCGGCAAAATTCGAGAATGGGCCGTCCTGCGCGACATCAGCGCGGCTCAAGCGCCACACGGTCTTTGTGTCGGCCAGGGCCATCGCGATGTTGCGCGTCGTGCCACCGCCATTTTTCCAGGGAACGTCGACCAGATCGGCGCGGCGCAGAATTTTCATCGGCTGTTCCTTCGCGGTTTTGAGATCCGGTTGCTTGACCGAACTCCGACAGACCCATACAAATCGCAAAGACAGACGATATGTCTATACAATATTCCAATTTGTGAGGTCTGCCATGCGAACCCGTGCCGCCGTTGCTGTCGCTGCTGGAAAGCCGCTTGAAATCATGGACGTGAATCTCGAAGGTCCGCGAAAGGGTGAGGTTCTGGTCGAGATCAAGGCGACCGGACTTTGCCACACCGATGAATTCACCCGCTCGGGCGATGATCCCGAAGGCATCTTCCCCGCGATACTTGGCCATGAGGGCGCTGGCGTCGTGATCGAGGTGGGCGAAGGCGTGACTTCGCTGGAGGTGGGCGACCATGTCATCCCGCTTTACACGCCGGAATGTCGTGAATGCGAATACTGCCTGAACCCCAAGACAAACCTCTGCCAGTCGATCCGCACGACACAGGGTGCCGGGCTTTTGCCGGATGGCTCGACCCGGTTTTCCATGCTCGATGGTACGCCGATCCATCACTACATGGGCTGCTCGACCTTTGCCAATCACACGGTTGTTCCGGAAATCGCGCTTGCCAAGGTGCGCAAGGACGCGCCGTTTGACAAGATTTGCTATATCGGCTGCGGCGTCACCACCGGAATCGGCGCGGTCATCAACACCGCCAAGGTCGAGATTGGCAGCACCGCCATCGTGTTCGGGCTTGGCGGTATTGGGCTCAACGTCATTCAGGGTCTGCGACTTGCCGGTGCGGACCAGATCGTCGGCGTCGATCTGAACGACTCCAAGATCGAGATGGCGACGCGGTTTGGTATGACCGATTTCGTGAACCCCTCCAAGGTCGAGGGCGATCTTGTCGCCCATCTGGTCGAATTGACCGGCGGCGGCGCCGATTACACGTTCGATGCGACCGGCAACGTCAATGTCATGCGGACCGCGTTGGAAGCAGCGCACAAGGGGTGGGGCGAAAGCATCATCATCGGTGTCGCGCCTGCCGGTGCCGAGATCAGCACCCGGCCGTTCCAGTTGGTCACCGGACGAAGCTGGCGCGGCACGGCATTCGGCGGGGCGCGGGGCCGGACCGATGTGCCGAAGATCGTCGACTGGTACATGGACGGCAAGATCGAGATCGATCCGATGATCACTCACAAGCTGACGCTGGACGAAATCAACCACGGATTCGAGTTGATGCACGAGGGCAAATCCATCCGCGCGGTTGTGGAGTACTGACTCGCTCAAGCGCAGACCGAAACGGGCACCGGCGGTCGGACGCCGGTGCGTCTAGCCGACAATCCGCTTGATTGCGCCGATCAACTGCCGGACCCGTTTCGAATAGGGCGGAAAGATCATTGGCAGGGGCGAAAAGCGGTTGGTCAGAATCGCGCGCTCATGGCTGAAGGCGCGAAAGCCGTGATGCCCGTGCGCCGCGCCGATTCCGGATGTGTTCACCCCGCCAAAGGGCAATTTTGAGTGGCTGAACTGGATCAGTGTAAGGTTCACCCCGACACTGCCGGAACTGGTGCTGGAGATGACCCGGTCAACGCGTCCGCGGTCGCCGTCAAAGACGTATAATGCCAGCGGTTTGGGCCGTGAATTGATCCGCGCGATAACGTCGTCGAGATCGTCATAGGGGATGATCGGCAGAACGGGGCCAAAGATCTCCTCGCCGTCGATCGCCATCTCGGGCGTGATCGATTCGATCAGTGTCGGACCCATTCTTGTACCGTCGCGTCCGCCGTCGCGGATCAGGTGGGCACCTTTTGCCAGTGCGTCGTCGATCAGGCCGGACAGGCGGGATGCGTGCCTGGCGTTCACGATCCGCGCAAGATCGCCACTGCCCGATCCGTCCCCGTAGGCCTTTGCGATCCGGTCGCGCAGCTTGCCCAGAAACCGCTCTTTGACCGTGTCGTGAACGAACAGGTGATCCGGTGCGATGCAGGTCTGCCCCGCGTTGGAGAACTTGCCGAACATCACCCAATCGGCGGCTCTCTCCAGATCGGCTTGTGGCCCGATGATCGTCGGGGACTTGCCGCCCAATTCAAGTGTGACCGACGCCAGAACCTTTGCGGCAGCGCGCATCACGATTTTGCCGACAGCGGGGCTTCCGGTGAAGAAAATATGGTCGAACGGCAGTTCCAGCAAGGCTTCTGATGCATCGACGCCGCCTTCGATCACAGTGACCAGATCGGGCGAAAACGTCTCTTCCAATATGCGTGCGATCAGGCTGGATGTGGCGGGCGTCATTTCGGATGGTTTGACGATGGCGCTGTTGCCTGCCGCAAGACACGACACGAGCGGGCCAAGCGCGAGGATAAACGGGTAATTCCACGGCGCGATGATCAGGCACACGCCGCGCGCCTCGGATCGGATGCGAGCGGACGTTCCGAACGTGGCCAATGTCGGCGTCACGTGTTTCGCCCGCATCCAGCGCCCCAGATTGCGTGATGTGTGTTTGATTTCCTGTAGGAGCGGCAGGATTTCAGTCAGAATGACTTCGGTTTCGGGCTTGCCGAAATCCTCGGCCAGCGCCGCCACGATGGCCGCCTCGTTCTGCCGAACCGCGTCTGCCAGTTTGGACAACGCATGGCGACGCTCGGTCAGTCCAAAGCGCTGCCTGCGATCCGCAACACCCGATTTCTGCCCCTCGAACGCAGCGGCAATCGCAGACGAAGAAGAATGTGGATCTGACATTGAATTCCTTGAAAAGCTGTCACTGGTTCGTCGTATCGTTGACGCCAGAGCGGACCAGCGCAAGACCTGACGTGGCCGCCGGTTCGTGACATTTCACCGAACCGCGCCATCGAATTCAGCATGGGTTTGCATCTGTTCTATATGAATTCACCGGAACCTCTACAGGCGTGATGCGTTTGGTTGTCATTGACACGCTACCCAAGCACACTCGTTTTCTTGCGCTCACCGGAGGTTCGCATGTCTCGATCCAGCTTGCGCCTCTCATTGGCCGCCATGCTTGCAGCAACGTTAACTCCAGCGGTCGATGCACAGACGCCGAGTGAGCAACTGGTTGAAACCGGCGCCTATGTCGCCCGCGCCGCGGATTGCATGTCGTGCCATATCGCGCCTGACGGAACGCCTTATGCCGGTGGCAAATTCATCGAAACGCCGCTTGGCGACATCATGGCGACCAATATCACACCGTCCGACACCCACGGGATCGGACGCTATTCCGAAGCCGACTTCACAGCAGTGCTGCGGGAGGGCAAGGCACCTGACAGGATGCTTTATCCGGCGATGCCCTATCCATCCTATCACGGCGTGTCGGACGACGACATTCAAGCTCTCTTTGCCTACATGCAAACCGTAGACCCGGTTGATCGCGCACCGGACGGGGAAACAAATCTCGACTTCCCGTTCAACATGCGGTTTCTGATGCGCGTCTGGAATGCGATCGCCATCGAAGACGATGGCCGGGGCGAAACGGCCGATGCAGAGATCGAACGCGGGGCGTATCTTGTCGATCATCTGGGCCACTGCGGCACCTGTCACACACCGCGCAATGCGATGATGATGTCCGATGACAGCCGTTATCTGGGCGGCACGATGGTGCAGGGCTGGGAAGCGCCGAACATTACCTCCGACCCGGTGTCCGGACTTGGCAACTGGAGCGATGAAGACATCGTCCAGTACCTCAAGACGGGTCGCGCAATGGGGACCACGCAGGCCGCCGGGCCGATGGCCGAAGTGGTCCATTTTTCCACCAGATATATGCAGAACGATGATTTGATGGCGATGGCACGGTATCTGAAAACCGTCCCGGCTTTGACAAGCGAGAACCAAAGCAGGCCGGTGACGTTGCCCATCGCCGAGCGGCCGGAACTTCCGCCGCATCAGTATAATTCGATCCGCGAGGAGCTTGCGGCGGCATTGGTCAAGGCCGATCTGACCAGCGGGCAGTCGCTTTACCTCACGCAATGTGCGGCTTGTCATGGCGTGAACGGCGAGGGCCAGTCGGCGGCGTACTATCCGGCGCTCATAGGCAATGCGGACCTGCGCCGTGACAATATGGCGAATCTTGTGAATGTCATCGCCTTGGGCAGTGGACATGCCACGCTTTACCGCGCGCCCAAGATGCCCGGTTTCTCACGCGATCTGGACGATGGGCAGATTGCTGAAATCGCCAACTACGCGCGGGTTGAATTTGGCGGTGTTGCGGAAAGCGACTTGAGCGCAAGCGACGTCAATGCGCTTCTCAATCCAGAGCCGGACCTGTCGTTTCTCATCAAATATGCCGGGGTTCTTGCCTGGCTCGGCATCTTGATCGCCCTTGTCCTCGTCGGCGCACTCATCTGGTGGATTGTCCGTCGTAACAGAAATTCGGTGGAGGGGAGCGCATGACCCAACTTATGCCAACACGGCGTCAATTGCTCGCGATGATCGGGAACACTGCAGGCGCGACCGCGATGTATCAGGCCATGACCTCGATGGGCTTCGCCGCGACGTCTGACTATAGCGGACCGATCGAACTCGCCGGAACCAGCAACGGCACCAAGGTCGTCGTTCTGGGTGCTGGGCTCGCCGGGCTCACGGCGGCGTATGAACTTCGCAAGGCGGGGTACGAGGTCAGGGTGCTGGAGTATCAGAACCGCGGCGGTGGCCGGAGTTGGACGATCAAGGGCGGCGACAGCTTTACCGAACTTGGTGGTGACAAGGTCGAATGCAGTTTCGAGAACGGTTATCTCAATCCCGGTCCGTGGCGGCTGCCGATCCATCACTATGCGGTGTTCGATTATTGCCGCAAATTCGGTGTGGCGATGCAGCCGTTCATCATGAAAAGCGATAAGGCGTATCTGCACAATTCGCAGGCTTATAACGGCAAACCGCAGCGCATCGGTGACGTCGAGACCGACATACGCGGATATACGTCCGAATTGCTGGCCAAATCGCTGCGGCAGGGGGCATTGGACGAATCCGTCGGCGTCGAGGATCAGGAAAAGCTGCTTGAAGGTCTCAAGGGCTGGGGCGTTCTCGACAAGGATTATCGTTATGTCACGTCAGATGCTGTCGGAGAGCACCGTGGTTGGGACGTGTTGCCCGGCGGCGGACTGATGCCGAAGGCCGAACCGTCCACGCCCTTGGAGTTCGGGCCGTTGCTCGACTCCGGGCTTTGGGAACAACTGTATACGTTCAATCACTACAACCACGCGCCTGCGATGTTCGAACCGGTTGGCGGGATGGGCAAGATCGGGGACGCCTTCACCGAACAGACCCGCGATCTGATCCGGTTCAATGCGCGTGTCTTCAAGATCGAACAGGGCGAAGATCAGGTGACCGTCCATTACGAGGATCGCGAAGGCGGTGGCGAGACCTACAGCGAAACCGCAGATTGGTGCATCTGCACCATTCCCCTGTCGATCCTGGCGCAACTGGATGTGGATGTCTCGGACGCCAAGAAAAAGGCCATCGCTGCGGTGCCCTATGCGTCGGCCTTCAAGGTCGCGCTGGAATTCAAGCGCCGGTTCTGGGAGCAGGACGAATGGATTGTTGGCGGGATCAGCTATACCGACCTGCCGATCGTTCAGATTGCCTATCCGTCATATGACCTGTTCGGCGATGGGCCGGGCGTCGTGCAGGCTGCGTATGACACCTATACTGCCGGCAAGAACTACACCTATTCCTTCAGCGCGCTAAGCCCGCAGGAGCGGATCACGGCAGCGCTGGAATTCGGTAGCCAAATTCATCCGCAATACCGTGAGGAATTTCTGAGCGGAACGTCCTGCTCATGGCATCGCGTTCCCTGGACGCTGGGCTGCTACGGGCAATGGACCGAGGAATTGCGCGAACAACATTACGAAACGCTGTGCGAAATCGACGGTCGGGTCATGCTGGCGGGCGAGCATTGCTCGCATATTCCCGCTTGGCAGGAAGGCGCGATCCTGTCGGGGCTCGATGCCATTCGCCGTCTGGACGCGAGGGTGAACGCATGAACGGCGTCGTCATAACGGCAGGGCTTGCAGCACTGATCGCCGCAGTCGGAGGGCAGGCCGCCATCGCGCAATCGCCTCAAACCGATGCGACGGCACCTGCCTACACAACCGACGAACCCAAGGAAGACGTGGAGACATCGGATGCCGGTCGTAACCAGGAAGGCACGGAGCGGGATGATGTACGCCGGGTGATTGATCGCTTCTCGAAGTCGCCGGATCACTTCACGCAGACCGACGGGCAGGCGCTTTATGAAACGAGCTGTCAGGCCTGCCATATGGAAGACGGCAAAGGGGCTGAAGGCGCGGGGCATTATCCTCCGCTGGCGGGCAATCCAAAGCTGGTGTCAAAATATTTCATCGTTACAGTGCTGCTGACTGGCTACCACGGGATGCCGCGTTTTGGCGATCAGATGGATGACGACCAGATCGCCGAGATCTCGAACTACGTGCGTGAGAACTTTGGCAATTCCTTTCCCGGCGAAATCACATCGGAGGATGTGCAGAATCTGCGCCACGAAAACACGGAATAAGCCGCAGGCGTCCCGCGAACGCACCAAGAGATTCAGGCGCTGACAAGAGGACTTGGAACGGGGCGAGTGCGCGCGCGTTGTGTAAAAAAACGTATCTCGGGACAGGGCAATGTTTGATTGGATCACCTCTTTCATCGACTCGGTAGGGCCTTTGGGCGTTGCAATCATGATGTTCGTGGAAAACGTCTTTCCACCCATTCCCTCCGAGGTGATCATGCCTCTGGCTGGCTATTCAGCCTCGCAAAAAGACGCATCCGTTCTGCTTCTTGTCGTCAACATCATTGCCGGGTCCATCGGATCATTGGCCGGTGCTATCCTGTGGTTCTGGATCGGAGCCAAGGTCGGGCTCAAGCGCATCAAGCGGTTCTCGCGCGATCACGGGCGCTGGCTGACCATGACGCCCTCCGACGTTGACAAGGCGGATGAGTGGTTCGATCGTTACGGCGCACGCTCGGTGTTCATCGGTCGCTTGATACCCACGGTGCGCACCTTTGTTTCCGTGCCCGCAGGCATGGCGGGCATGGGGTGGACGAAGTTCCTGATTTACACCAGTGCAGGCACAGTGTTGTGGACGACCGCGCTCACTCTCGCAGGGTGGTTTCTGGGAAGCCAATATGAACAGGTTTCAACGTGGTTGAGCCCTGTCTCGACAGCGGTCGTCGTTGGCTTGCTGGCGTGGTATCTCTACCGCGTTGCAACCTTTCGGAAGCGTGTCGACCGGAGCGACGAGGCAACAGCCGCCAAGGCCTCTGAATGAGAGCGAGACCGGCATCCACTGCGACGCGATCCGCCGTCGTTTCATTGCTGGCCCTTGCCGTTCTTGCGGGATGCGAAGAGCGTCAGTCGGTTCTGGCACCGGGCGGCGCCGACGCGCGCGTTCTGGGCGAGTTGTTCTGGGTCATGCTCGCCGGTGCTGTGGTCCTGTGGCTCGCGATCAACGGTCTGTTTTTCTATGTCATGAACATCAACCGCGCGGCGCTGTCCAAGCGGTTTGCCAACGGACTGATTGTCGGTGGCGGCATTGGCTTGCCGGTGGTGGTGCTGACGGCGCTTCTGGTCTACGGGCTGTCCATCATGCCGGACCAACGCGCACCCGGCGATGGCCTGACGTTGCGGGTCACTGGCGAACAATGGTGGTGGCGGGTCGAATACTGGCCCGACGGGGCAACGGCACCGATCATCGCAGCCAATGAAATCCGCCTTCCCGCAGGAAGCAGGAGCGAGATTGTCCTGAACGCAGCGCGGGTAATCCATTCCTTCTGGATACCGGCGCTGGGCGGCAAGATGGACATGTTTCCGGGTCGCGAGACACGAATGTCGCTTGAGCCTGAAGTTCCCGGTCAATATCGCGGGCAATGTGCGGAATTCTGCGGCGCAAGCCATGCCTTGATGGCGTTCGAAGTGGTCGTGATGGAGCCTGCCGCATTCGACGACTGGCTTGCCGCTCAGGCCGAACCGGCGGCGCCTCCCGACAGTGCGGCGGGCGAACGCGGTCAGGCTCTGTTCGCACGCGAAGGCTGTGGAGCCTGCCATACGGTGCGCGGCACAGACGCACGCGGCGCGGTCGGGCCGGACCTTACCCATGTGGGTGAGCGGCACAGCATCGGTGCCGGAACCCTTGGCACTACGCTGGAAGATTTCGCCGCTTGGGTCGCCCATGCCGGTGACATCAAACCCGAGGTCGAGATGCCTGCCTATAGCCATTTGAGCCGCGATGAGCAGACCGATCTGGCGCAGTATCTGAAAGGTCTGAAATGAGCCATCGCCGTGACATAGCCTATGAAGGGCCGTATCCGCCGACCGAGGAGATGCTGGCCGAACCGGTGCCCCAAGAGGTTCAGGAGCAGCAGGTCAAGGAACTGCGTGCAGCGTGGAAGGCTCCCTCGGGCTGGCGTTATCCCAGTGCGGTCAACAATTCAGAGGTCGGCTTGTGGTACGCGCTGACGGCCTTCGTGTTCATGCTGATCGCCGGGGTGCTGGCGCTGGTCATGCGGTTGCAACTGGCGGTGCCGGACAACGATCTGATTTCGGCAGATCGTTTCAACCAGTTCTTCACGATGCACGGCTCGGCGATGATGTTCCTCTTCGCAGTGCCGATGTTCGAAGCAATCTCGATCCTGATCCTGCCGGCCTTTCTTGGCGGGCGCGACATGCCGTTTCCACGGCTGTCTGCCTTTGGCTACTGGTGCTTCCTGATCGGCGGCATCTTCGTGCTCGGCTCGCTGTTGTTCAACGCCGCTCCGACGGCGGGCTGGTTCATGTATCCACCGCTGGCCACGCAGGACGAAGGGCCGGGCAGCGACATCTGGCTGCTGGGCCTGTCCTTCATCGAGATCGCGTCGATTGCGGCCGCTGTCGAGCTGATTGTCGGCGCGTTGAAATGCCGCCCGCCGGGGATGCGGGTGAACATCATGCCGCTTTATGCGTGGTATGTGCTGGTTGTGGGCGGCATGATCCTCTTCGCCTTTCCGCCGCTGATCGCCGGCGATTTCCTGTTCGAGCTTGAGCGCAGTTTCGACTGGCCGTTCTTTGATCCGACGCGCGGCGGCGATCCGATGCTCTGGCAGCACCTGTTCTGGATCTTCGGCCATCCGGAAGTCTACATCGTGTTCCTGCCCTCCATCGCCATTGCCGCAATGGTCGTGCCGACTGTCGCGCGACGCCCTATCGTCGGTTATTCGTGGATCGTCCTAAGCGCGGTCGGCACCGGATTCCTGTCCTTCGGCCTATGGGTGCACCACATGTTCACCACCGGTCTGCCGAACATATCGCTCGGCTTCTTCTCGGCGGCCTCCGAGGCGGTGGTGATCCCGACCGGCATCCAGATTTTTGCCTTTGCGGCCACCCTGATCGTCGGTCGGGTGAAGATGAGCCTGCCGATGCTGTGGATCGCGGGCGCGCTGGCGATCTTCACCGCAGGCGGGTTGACCGGAGTGATGCTGGCCATCGCGCCGTTCAATTGGCAGGTGCATGACACCTATTTCATCGTGGCGCACCTGCACTACACGCTGTTTGGCGGCATGGTCTTCCCGGTGATTGCGGGGGTGTATTATTTCTTCCCCTTCATCCGCAAAAAACTGCTCTCCGAGCGGCTCGGGCGCTGGGCGTTCTGGCTGGTCTTCACCGGATTTCACATCACCTTCCTGCCCATGCACCTCACCGGTCTTTTGGGGATGCCGCGACGTGTGTTCACCTATTCGGCGGACTCTGGCTGGGGCTGGCTTAACCTGATATCGACCTTGGGAGCCTTCGTGATCGCGGCAGGCTTTGCGGTATTCGTCTGGGATCTGATACGGCCCAAGGGGGATCAGCCACAGATTCCGCGCAACCCCTGGACCGCGGGGACTCTCGAATGGAGCCACGATGTGCCGGAAGAACTCTGGGGCGCGCGGTCGATCCCGCACATCACGTCGCGCTATCCCCTGTGGGACGATCCCAAGCTGGTCGAGAGGATGGACGCAGGCCGTTACTATCTACCCGACAGCCCGCATGGGCACCGCGAAACCCTTGTCACCAGCGTGATTGACGCCACTCCGGAACTGGCGCAGCGTGTCACCGGGCCTGCATGGATCACCCTTTGGGCCGCCGCCTTCACCGGTGGTGCGTTTATCTTTCCCACCTTCCACATCTATGAACCGGCGATCATTTGCGGTGCCTTTGCCGTTGTCTGCATCCTCTATTGGCTGTGGACAACCACCGCGCGCCCGCCAGAGGAAGACATGCGCGACGCTGGTCTTGGTCTGCGTGTGCCGACCTATGCCTCGGGGCCAGCCGCAGTCGGCTGGTGGGCGATGTGGATCACCATGTTGGGCGATGCCACCGCCTTTGCCAGCGTGGTGTTCGGGTTCTTCTTTTACTGGACCGCAAAGGCCGATTTCCCGCCAGAGGGCGCGCTGCACGCCGATGCCGGGCTGACCGCTCTGGCGGTCGTGGCGCTGGTCGCGTCATGGGCGCTGACCCTCACCGCACGGCGCACGAACGGCGCGGGTCAGGTAAAAATAGCGCGCACAGCCCTGATCGCCGCTCCGCTGTTGGCGGTAGCGGGGGCAGGGGCGCTGATCCTGTCGGTCTGGGATCTGGACCCGACGAGCCACGTCTATCCGGCCATCATTTGGGCGCTGGTGGTCTGGGTGGTGGCTCATACGTGCGTTGGAACGATCATGCAGCTTTATTGCCTTGCCGGCAGTTTTGCCGGAAAGCTGACGCCGCGCTATGACGCAGATTTGTGGAACATCACCCTGTTCTGGCATTTCCTGTGCCTCACCGTTCTGGTCGCCGGAGCGGTGATGGGTGCGGCCCCGAGGTTGTTGTGATGGAGAAGCAAAAGACACACCCCGATCCGGATGCCCGCGAGTTTTCCGAGGAACGAGAAAGTCTCTGGCGCATCACACTTGCGCCGACAACGTGGGCTTTGCATTTTGTCGCAAGCTACGGCGCGGCGGCGACCGTCTGCGCCAAGGCGCCCGATCTGATCGGCACGTTGCGCATCGGCGTCGCTGCGATGACGGTGATCGCGCTGGGTTTGATCCTGTGGTTCGGCTGGCGGTCATGGCGGCAATGGGATGTCCGCCAGACAGGTGATTACACGAACGCCCTTGGCGAGGCAGAGGACCGACATCAGTTCTTGGGCCATGCGGCGGTTCTGCTGTCGATCATCTCGGGCATCGGCGTGGTCTATACGTCGTTGCCGGCACTCATCCTCGGAACCTGCCAATGAACCGCGCCGCGTTGATATCCGGGGCCGCGCTTGCGGTCTTCATCTGGGCGGCACCCCTGACGCAGTGGTTGGGGGCTGCGTTCCCCGCGCACATGTTGCGTCATATGACGCTGGTTGCGGTGATCGCACCCTTGCTGGTGATCGGCGCACCAACGCTTGCCGATCGCGTCGCCCTACCGCCTCTGCTCGCCGCCGCAATTGAGTTTGTCGTGGTCTGGGCGTGGCATCTTCCGGCGGCCTATAGCGTTGCCTTTCTGGACGACGTTGGCTTTGTGGCGGAACAGGTCAGCTTTCTGGCCGCCGGTATCCTTGTCTGGGCCGGTTGCCTGCGCGCCGAACACTCTTTGATGGGAGCAGGCGGGTTGCTGTTGACGTCGATGCACATGACGCTGCTTGGAGCCTTGCTGGTGCTGGCCCCGCGCGATGTCTATGCCGAGATCTGCGGCACCGCGCCGGATCTTTTGGGGCAGCAATTCGGTGGTCTTCTCATGCTCGCCATCGGCACACCGATCTATCTGGTGGCCGGGTTGGTCCTGACCGGGCAGGCGTTGCAGGACAGGAGGGTGGAATTGTGAAAACCGTGGTGCGCACATTGGCGGCTTTGGCAGTTCTTGGCGCGTTGGGGGGCGCTGCTGTTGTCGGTATCGGGCTCTATAACGTCTCCGCGCAACCCGGGCATTTCCCCGGTGTGTCCTGGGTGTTGCACACGACCTACCGCAACTCGGTCCGCCTGCGCGCACCGGACGCCGGGGATGTGCCAGACCTCACGGATCCGGCCATGATCGAACTTGGAGCGCGGCATTACGATACCGCGTGCCGGACCTGCCATGCGGCCCCGGATCAGGCCCGCAGCGCGACGATGGTGGCGATGGTTCCTGCGCCGCCGCATATCTCGGATGCGGTAAAGGACTGGGAACCGCGCCACATGCACTGGATCGTGCACAACGGCATCAAGATGAGCGGGATGCCACATTGGCCGGCCGAACGGTCGGATGATGTCTGGCCGGTCGTGGCGTTCCTTTCCGCGGTGAAATCTGGAATGAGCGGCGTGGAATATGCCGAGTTGACCGCGATACCTCAACAGGACGGGTTGCGCGGGTATTGCGCCGGTTGCCACGACATCCGCCCATCCGATCATGTGCCCCGGCTCGACATCCAGAATGCCGCCTATCTCAAGATGTCCATGCTGGCGTATCGCGACGGCGCGCGCCAAAGCGGAATTATGGCGCAAGCGGTAAGCAAACTTCCCGAAAGCGCGTTGGACGAGATGGCAAACTGGTTTGCGTCCCAAACTCCGTCAGGAAGCGGAGCAGGGTCTCTCGACCCGGACCTGGTCATGCGCGGGCGCGATCTGGCCTACGCCGCGAGCGGCGATCCTGACGTCCCGGCGTGCCGTGCGTGCCACGGACCCGAAGCAAGTGAAGCCTCGCCCTTTTTCCCGTCTCTCTCTGGCCAGCCAGCGGCGTACCTGCGCACGCAACTCGATCTTTGGCGCCAAGGCACTCGCGGCGGCGGCGCTCGATCGAACCTCATGCAGCAAGCAGCCGATGGCCTGAGCGACGCCGATATCGCAGCCCTCGCGGCGTTTTTTGCCTCTTTGCCTCCATCCAAGCGCGACTGAACGGTTTTTGCGGACGACTGACGGCGCTGCCACGCGGTCGCGTTGGGTTGAGGTGACGCAGGTGCGACACGTCTCATGGTTGTGCGCGGGTTCGACGCCGGGCTGCGCGACGTGATGCAGAGCGGAATACTCTTTGACTTCGGCGGCAGACAGTGTTGATTTTACGCGTATAAACAAACGCCTGTTCGCCAGTGCAGTGGCCGACACGCGCAAGAACCTCAGGGAAGTTCGGCACGGCATAGCTGCAGCCGGCGTAAAATGGAGAAGACCACATGACCAAGAAACTCATTCTGTCGACCGTCGCCGCACTGGCGCTCACGACTGCGGCCCAAGCCGACACGCTGCGCCTTCTGACGTGGGGCGGTTACGCACCGGAAGATGTGATCGAGAAATTCGAGGCCGAAACCGGCCACACGGTCGAGGTCACAAAATCCAACAACGAAGAGATGATCGCCAAGCTGCGCGCAACCAATGGCGGCGGCTTCGACCTTGCCCAGCCCAGCCAGGACCGGATAGCCGGACCGCAGGCCGAATTCGGCATCTACAAGCCGCTGGACATGTCGCAGATCGACACCAGCCTGTTCATCCCCTCCATGCTTGAGGCGACAAAAGGCAACACAACCGTCGACGGCGAAGTCTATGCCGTGCCGCATATCTGGGGCACGTCCGGTCTGGTCGTGAACACCGCCGAAGCGGGTGACGTGAAGGATTACACTGACCTCTGCAACGATTCCGTTGCCGGCAAAGTGTCTTATCGACTCAAGCGCCCGACATTGATCGGCTTTGCCTATGCGATGGGCCTTGACCCGTTCGCGGCCTATAACGACGAGGCGGCCTACAAGGACATCATCGATCAGGTCGAGGCCAAGCTGGTCGAGTGCAAGCCCAACGTAAAGACCTATTGGGATGGTGGCGACGAGTTGAAGAACCTTCTGCGCTCGGGCGAAGTGGTCGCGTCGATGGCGTGGGATACCGGCGGTTGGCAATTGAACGACGACAATCCCGATATCACCTTCATCGCCCCTGAATCGGGCGCGCTTGGCTGGATCGACACATTCGCGTTGCCCGCGCGGGGCCGTGCGGACGAGGCTGCCTATGCGTGGATCAACTTTGTCATGCAGCCCGATATCGCGGCGATGATCACCGCATCTGCGGGCAACTTCACCGCGTCCAAGGGTGGAGATGCCAATGTCGATGACGCGCTGAAAGCCAAGTATCAGGCAAGCTTCCCGCAAGAGGCGATCGACAACATCAAGTGGTATCCGTCTGTCCCTGCCGGACTCGAGGCGATGGAAGGTGCCGCTCTCGACCGGATCAACGCCGCAAACTAAGACTGCGTCATCGCAAGTCGGGGAAGCGCGGTTTCCGCGCTTCCTGCTTTTTGGAAGGCCCGCAATATGCCCGAAACGCCCGACCTTGAGTGTCGTGAGATCTCGAAGAGCTTTGATGATTTCAAGGCGGTGAAAGATGTCAGCTTCAGCGTCCCGCAAGGCACGTTCTTTTCCATTCTGGGGCCATCGGGCTGCGGCAAGACCACGCTGTTGCGGATGATTGCGGGCTTTCAGAAACCTTCTGGCGGCGACCTTCTGATCAAGGGAAAATCGGTGCTCGATGTGCCACCGAACAAGCGTCAGGTGTCGATGGTGTTCCAGCACCTTGCGCTGTTCCCGATGATGAATATCGGTGCCAATGTCGGGTTCGGGCTGCGCCAGCGCGGGGTGAACAAGAGCGATATCAAGATGCAGGTCGAGCGGGTTCTGGACCGCGTCGGCCTTGGCGGCGTGGCAGATCGTCCGGTCAGTTCCTTGTCCGGCGGACAGAAACAGCGCGTCGCGATTGCGCGCTGCATGGTGCTTGAGCCCGATGTCCTGCTGCTTGACGAACCCTTGGGCGCGCTCGATCTCAAACTGCGCGAGCATATGAAGATCGAATTGAAACAGCTACAAGCCGAGTTCAACACCACCTTCGTCTACATCACCCACGACCAGTCTGAAGCACTGGTGATGAGCGACCAGATCGCGGTGATGAACCAAGGGGAATTCGAACAGGTCGGCACGGCCAAAGAACTGTACTACGAACCGCAAACCGCCTTCGTCGCCGGGTTTGTCGGAGAGGCGAACACGTTTGATGTCACGATCGAAACCGTCTCGGGAGACGTCGTTACGGCGCGCACGCCGGGTGGGCGGCCCTTGCAAGGCATTGCAGCAGCGCGAGGCTTGTCCACAGGCGACAGTGCCCGAATCTTCGTGCGCCCGGAGGCCGTGCGGCTGTCGCGCACCCCTGACCTGTCCAGCGGCAACGGGGGACAGGGCATCGTGCAGAGCGTGCTGTTCAACGGAGCAAATTCGCAAGTGATGCTGCTGGATCAGCAAACCGGAACCGAGATGAACGTGGCCCTGCCGCAGACCGGCGAGTTTCGCGATCTGGGCAAGGGCGATCCGGTTTATTTCTGGTGGGAACCGGACCAGACGCGGGTGTATCGCAATGGCCTCTGACCGCTCGAAGCTGACATTCTACCTGCTGATGGCGCCTTTGCTGCTCTGGCTGGTCACGCTGATCCTCTTGCCGCATGTTGGCATGTTCATCGTGTCGCTGCGCGAAAAGGTCGGCGTGCGCGAATACGAGACAAGTTTCGCCAATTACGCGGTGTTCTTCAACGAACCGCTTTATTGGAACACCTTTGCGCGCACCGCCTACATGTCGGTCGCGGCAACCATCCTGACCTTGCTCATCGGGTTTCCAATCGCCTATTACATCGCCAAGCTGACGCGCGGGCGCACGAAAACGACGCTGTTCCTGATGTGCCTCATCCCGTTCTGGGTCAGCGAACTGGTACGCACCTTCGGCTGGATGATTTTGCTGCGCGAAACCGGCATATTCTCGAATCTGCTACAGTTTGTCGGTCTTGCGGACGCGCCGGTCGAGATGCTTTACAACGATGCCGCGATCATGGTCGGCCTGGTCTATACCTCCATGCTGTTCATGGTGGTGCCGTTGGTCACGACGCTGGACAGCCTTGACGACAGCCTGATCGAGGCGGGCTATGACCTTGGCGCAAGCGGCGCGGCGATCCTGCGAGAGATCGTCATTCCCCACGCCATGCCGGGCATCGTGTCGGGCTGCATCGTCGTGTTCATGCTGAGCCTCGGCAACTACCTGACCCCGATCCTGCTGGGCGGCAAGGACAGCCTGTGGTTCACCGGCCTGATCTACAGCCAGTTCATCACGCGCTTCAATTGGGAATTGGGTTCGGCCTTTGGCTTCCTGCTTCTGGGGCTGTCGTCGCTGATTGTCTTTCTGGGCCTAAAACTGTCGCGCCAATCGTTGGGCAAGACGATGGGGCAGACATGATCACCGGCATCCCGCAAAGCGGCGTGTTCAGATGGACCTACCGCGCCTATGTCGCGCTGTTCTTCATCTTTCTGGCGCTGCCACTGGTCACTGTCTGCGTCTTTGCGTTCAACGACTCGGTGTTTCCGTCGCTGCCGTGGGAAGGGTTCACCTGGGCGTGGTTCTTTGGCGACACAGCCCCCTATATCGGTGTCTTTCACGAACGCCCGATCCTGCGCTCCATCGTGACCTCGGGGGTGGTGGCGTTCTGGGTGTCCGTCATGGCCGTTGGCGTTGGCACCTGCAACGCGTTCCTGTTCGTGCGCCACGAGTTTCGCGGCAAGGGTGTGCTCTACATCCTGATGCTGCTGCCGCTCATCATTCCGGGGATCATTCTGGGCATTTCGATCCTGGTGTTTTCCTCGACCGTCGCCAATACGTTGGAAGACGCCACCGGGCTTTGGTTCGACGGTCTGCGCCCCGGTCTGATCCTGGTCATTCTGGGTCAGTTTTCCTTCATCACCACCTTTGCCACGCTGGTCATCTCCGCCCGCCTGCAAAAGTTCGACCCGTCGCTGGAAGAAGCCGCGCTCAATCTTGGAGCAACCAGATGGGGCGCGGTGCGCGCCGTCACCCTGCCATTTCTGTTTCCGGCAATGGCCGCCGCAGGGGTCGTCTCGGTGCTGATGAGCTTTGAGAACTTCAATACGACACTGATGCTGGTCGGATCGGACGCGCCGCTGACGATCACCATGTTCGACCGCCTGAAACTAGGCTCAACCCCGGTACTGAACGCGGTGTCCTTGCTGCTGATTGTCGTCTCGGCGCTGCTCGGACTGGCGTCGCTGATGCTGCAAAAGCGTGACAGCTGACGATCAGCCTTCGGCCCTGAAGACCAAAAAACCCCGCCGAACGAACGGCGGGGCAAGTCGAGTGCCGCGCCTCCTGGGCGCTGGCACTGGCGGTATTCACCTTGTGTGGATCAGGTCATCTCCGACCGGATTTGCTGGCGCAAGACGTCAATGGGGACGGTCTTGCCGTCGCGGCGGAAGCACCAATAGGTCCAGCCGTTGCAACTTGGCGCGCCTTCGAGATGCGCGCCAACCTGGTGGATGGAGCCCTTGACGTCATTGCCGATCAGAGTGCCGTCGGCGCGAACCTTTGCCTTGTGGCGGCCGTTCATGCTGTGCAGTTCCTCACCGGGGCGCAACATGCCGCGTTCGACAAGCTGGCCGAAGGGCACGCGCGGCTCGGCGCGTTTGCTGGTGGAGACTTCGAGCGCGGATTTGTCGAGCCGGCGCACCGCGGCGATGCGTTTGGTGGCAACCTCGCGGTATTTCTCCTCGCGCTCGATCCCGATCCAGTCGCGGCCCAGCATCTTGGCGACCGCACCGGTCGTGCCGGTGCCGAAAAACGGATCAAGCACCACATCGCCCGGTTTGGTTGCGCCAACCAGAATTCGGTGCAGGAGCGCTTGGGGTTTCTGCGTCGGGTGTGCCTTGTCGCCGGCGGCGTCCTTGAGCCGCTCGCCACCATTGCAGATCGGCAGCACCCAGTCAGAGCGCATCTGGATGCCTTCGTTCAGCGCCTTCAAAGCCTCGTAATTGAACGTGTATTTCGCGCCTTCGGATTTCGACGCCCAGATCATCGTTTCATGCGCGTTGGTAAAACGTTTGCCGCGGAAATTGGGCATGGGATTGGATTTTCGCCAAACAACATCGTTCAGAATCCAGTACCCTTCGTCTTGAAGGGCGGACCCGACGCGGAAAATGTTGTGGTACGATCCGATCACCCAGATCGCGCCATCCGGCTTGAGCAAGCGGCGCGCGGCCTTGAGCCAGGCCTTGGTGAACGCATCATAGACCTTGAAGCTGGCGAATTGATCCCAGTCGTCGTCCACCGCATCGACCCGGGAATTGTCGGGCCGGTGCAGATCACCCTTGAGCTGAAGGTTGTAGGGCGGATCGGCGAAAATCAGATCGACCGAGGCGGCAGGAAGGGCATTCATCACGTCGATGCAATCGCCGTCCAAAATCGTGTTGATCGGCAGCGCCTCGGCGCTGGTGGGTTTGGTCATCTTTGTCATTCTCTGCCTATCGTCCCGGCGCGGTGGGTGCGCTCTGTGATTGGATTCAAAGATGAGTCAAAGGCGATTCGCGGTCAATTTCTTTTTTGAATCAAGTGGTTATGATTTTATCTTGTCACAACATATTGTGGACCGGTTTGAACGAACGTCTATGGTGAGGGGTCACACCGAGATTTCGCAACGCAGTTTTGTGACACATTGTCGGGTAGCCCTGATTGGTCTCCCACCCATAACCGGGATACTGTTGCGCCAAATCCCACATGATCGCGTCGCGCCTTGTTTTGGCCACAATTGACGCCGCAGCGATGCTCAATGACAGACCGTCTCCCTTGACGATCGGCGTCGCCGGAAGCGCGAGATCGCGCGGTATCATGTTGCCGTCGATAAGAACGTATCCGGGCCTTTCGGGCAGTGCGGCAATCGCCCGGCACATCGCCAGATGGCTGGCACGCAAAATGTTCAGACTGTCGATCTCTTCCACCGACGCTTCGCCGACCCCGATCCGGGCCTGCTGCGTCAGAAGCTCAAGCAACTGCCCCCGCCTGCGCGCCGTAAGTTTCTTGGAATCGCGGAGTCCGTCGGGAAACAAGGCCGGAGACAAAATGACCGCTGCCGCCACAACAGGCCCGGCAAGCGGCCCACGTCCTGCCTCATCCACACCCGCCACCAGCGAAACTTCGCGGTCCCAGTGATGTTGTTCGAACTGAAAGGTCGGAATCATGGAGGCAAAGTGGCCATCCTACAGGTTTTGGCAAGCCCGACGCCGCCATCCGCCAGGATTTTTGTTCGCGCTACACCGGCGACTCCTCATTTGTCGATTTTCCCGCGAAATGCCACTGGACACGCCGCAACCGGTCACCTAGAACGCGCCCACCCGAACGTCGAACGTTCACCCGTGCCCGGGTAGCTCAGGGGTAGAGCAGTGGATTGAAAATCCTCGTGTCGGTGGTTCGATTCCGCCCCCGGGCACCAAAACACCTCCTAGTGTGAATGATATCAATGGGTTGCGGGACAAAATCGTCCCACCGTTTTCGCGGTTGGGGAAAAGTGGGACTTTTTTGTTCGTGAGACGTTCGCGCTCCAGCGCGGGTTTTCGTGCCCTCGGCGGCGTCCGCGGGGTTTTGGTTTGCAGGGATTGAGGGCAGAGGAAGGCGGAGTTTCGCACCACACAGTTGAGTTCGAGCGCAGCCGCCGGGTTCTGATCGGTCGGGCTAGGCGCCGCATCGGCAAAAAGCTATCTTCCAGAGGAATGTATCATTGGAGAGCCAAGCGATGGCGATTGCTGCGCCGGAAAAGTCACCCAAGAGGGAACTTGCTCGAAAGATGTTCGACACATTGCTGGCCGGAGTACCTTTGGTCGGAGGTCCACTGGCGGCACTCTACAGTGTTACCCATCCAGCGAAGGGGGAGGTTGACCAAGAGAAATGGCAGAAAGAAGTCACCGATCTGCTGAATTCATTCGAAGAAGCAATCGGCTTTCTGACCGAGTCTATCTCTTTGTCCGAGGATGCTGCGATCATTGGGAAGTGGATGAGCGAACAGTCCAAAGACGGTTGGTCAGATCTTTTTGAGTACGACAAGATACTCAAGCAGTTTCCTGAGGCTTCGCAGATTGAAATCCTAGAAGCAGTCGGTGAACTTGAACTCGAAGGTATGATCACGGTTTCCAAAGTTCTTGGGAAACCATTCAGCCATGCGCGTGCAACTCACAAACTCTTTGAAGTCTTCGATCCCATCGTGTTCGATGATGCAAGCCCTCGGGCTGACGCGGCACAAATCGCAGATATGTTGCTGGCTTCCGATAAAGGTATTTCCGCCGCGCAGATCTCCGAGGAAACGAGTTGGAGTGTTCGACGGCTAAATCCGGCGCTTGCAATTGTTGGGGAATTCATCGCTCCGGGAAGAAAAAGTCAGCCTATGGGGCAGCCATTCATCATACGAAGCATGTTCGTGGACGGAGCTGAACGAGCGCGACTTCGTAGGTTTGTTAACGAGGTGAACGGGGAATAGCCTTCGCGATACTTGGTTCTGGCAATTGGGAACGATGCTCATCAAGAGGTGCGACTCCGAACTCGCTGCGGTTCCTCCATATCTCCAAGCCCCTCAAGCGCGACTGGCGCTGAACCGGGGAACTCAACCATCAGCTTGAGGTCCCCGCCCATCGCGCGAACGTAGCTCGTCAGCGTCGAAAGCAGGAGGTCACTTTGCCGTTCGTATTTCGCGACGGTGGCCTGCCGGACGCCAAGGCTTTCGGCCAGTTGCACCTGGGTCAGCTTCTTGGCCTTCCGCAATTCCTGCAGCGTCAGGTACTCGGCATGCAGCCGATCCGCCTCGGCCTCGACCGCCGCGCGGCGGGCAGGGTCGAGGGTCGCCAGCTTGTCCTTCAGGCTCCGGGCCATCGTCATCATCCTTTCCGTCTCTCCAGGTGGCGGTCGAAGCGGTCGTCCGCCCGGGCGATCAGCGACTTGTAGAACCGCTTTTCGCTGCCACCCGACTTGTCCCCGCCGACGAGCAGGATCGCCTGCCGGTCGGGGTCGAATGCGAAGGCGATGCGCCAGACGCCATCGGCGGCGGTGCAGCGCAGCTCCTTCATGTTGGCATGCTTCGACCCTGTAAGGGTGTCCGCGTGGGGTCGCCCGAGCATGGGGCCTTCCCGCTCGAGCAGCAACGCCCGGGCGAGGATCGCATCCTGCACCTCTTGTGGCAGGGCATCGAATTCCAGCTCGAATTCCTCGGCAAAGGATACGGTCCACGGCATCGGGCAAATACTACCTTGAAGCTATATAGCCTTGAAGAACTTATTTTGCAAGAACGGGCTGAAGTGCGGTGGCGTCGCGCCCATCGGTGTGAGAAGGCGGCGTCACGGGTCGCCACCCCGCAATTCCCCTCTTTCCGGCCCGTCTCCACCCCGGGACAACAGCTTCATGCCCGACGCCGCCAGCACCTTCTGGCGCGCGGCGCGGGTGTAGCGCGACGCTTCCTTCATGGTCGCCCAGCCGAAGATCGCCATCAACTGCCGCTCGGTCGCTCCGTTCTCGGCCGCCAGTGCCGCGCCGGCCTTGCGCAGCCCGTGCGCGGAGCAGTGCTTCAGCCCGGCTTCGTCGCATTGCTTGCGGAACCAGTTGCCGAAGCCGTTCGAGGTGAAGGGCTTGCCGAAGGCCGTGACGAGGAAGGCGAGGTTGCCGGTGGGCGTGGCGTCGAGCACCGCCCTTAACTCCGGCAGGACCGGGATGGAGAGGGTGACAGGCTTGCGATCGCGGTTCTTAGCCTGGGTCAAGGTGATCCAGCCGTCCTTGATGTGCTGCGGCCCGAGCCGGACAATGTCCGACCGCCGCTGTCCCGTGTAACCTACGCAGCGAATTACAAACAGGTCTGGCGCGCGCACGTGGCGCAGAGAGTTCCGGTCATGCAATTCTCTCCGTTGGTTTCGCTGTGAAACTCGACCTGCTCGCCCATTGTTTCGAGGGGGCTCGGAATAAGTCTTGGGTTCTTCAAGAGCGCCACGAAATACGGATCTTTCGTAACAACGTCGCCCACGGCGCACCGTTCCCGGATGTGATGCAACTGCCCGGGCAAGTTCGAAACCTGATCCGACTACGCACGCTCATTTCAGGTCGTATTGCTGAACTCAGAGGTCAGGATTCATGACCTAAACCCACACCACCGCAGACATTCAGCAAGAGAAGGTTTTCTGGGCGTATGCTGGCCGCTGCCTCAAGCTGCTTATTCCTTTCATTATCTGAAGAAGCAGGCCTCCGAGATCACATGCGCGGCGCCGTCGAACTCTTCGAAAAAGTGGGACACTTATCCAAAATAACCCAATATACATGGTGAAAGAAAAAAGTCCCACCGCCTCGCAACTTATTGCAATAAAAACAATAGTTTATACCGCCCCCGGGCACCATTTCTTCGGATAACTTATTGGTATCGCTCCAATATTTAACTTGAGCAAGGTGCCGTAGACCATTTCGCGGCCTTTCGTGAAAGACGGGATATTTTACTTTAGCCGGCGCATCCTGAAAGAGCCGAAGCACCACTATTCATCGCCCCGCATTGCCTATTCGCTTCGCACCAAATCACCAAAGGTCGCTGATGCGCAGCTTGCCGCTGACATGGTAGCCGCGCAGGTCCATGCCCAGCCCATCGGAGCGCAGAAAGTACGCCCGTCGACGGTCCGCCGCCGACGATCTCAACCAACTCCTCGTTCCCCGAGCATATCGCTATTCCGTCATGCCATCCGATCGCACTCCAAAATCAGCATAACCGTTAATAAAAAGGATGTGCTTGTCCATAATTTTTAGGATCAAAGCATAAGCAGAGCTTCTCCTAATCCTCGTAAGACCACTGCTTCAAAGCATGAAGTCCTGGCACCGCTTTACTGCTGGCTGCATCAATCTATTTCAAAGTACCAAGACGTCGCGTAGCGTAGCATTTGTTCTGTTCGATAGATCCCTTTTTGAAGCGCAGTGGCGCTGGAGAAACCAGATGTCTGAAAAATCACCGCAATCCCGCTTCTCCGTCAAGACGCAGAAGTCCAACGAAACGATGGAGCGCTCTAAAAAAACAGGGCAGGGCGGTGAAACGCACCAGCAGGCATCGGCTGACGCGCGCCTGACGACCGCACAGGGCGTTCCGGTTTCGGACAATCAGAACACTCTAAAGGCGGGACCGCGGGGACCGGCCTTGCTTGAGGACTTCCATTTCCGCGAGAAAATGTTCCATTTCGATCACGAGCGCATTCCCGAACGTGTTGTTCATGCCCGTGGCTATGGCGCGCGCGGTTATTTCGAAACCACGGATGCGATTCCGGACCTGACGTCGGCGCATCTGTTGCAGGAAAAAGGGCGCAGGGTGCCGGCCTTCGTCCGCTTTTCGACCGTGGCAGGCAACAAGGGATCGATGGACCTAGCCCGCGACGCTCGCGGGTTTGCCGTCAAGCTCTATACCCAAGAGGGCAATTGGGACATCGTCGGCAACAACATCCCCGTGTTCTTCATTCAGGACGCGATGAAGTTTCCCGATCTGGTTCATTCAGTCAAGGAGGCACCCGACCGCGCTTTTCCGCAGGCGCAGTCGGCACATGACAACTTCTGGGATTTCATCTCTCTGATGCCGGAAGCCATGCACATGGTCATGTGGACCATGTCGGACCGGGGCATCCCGCGGTCATTCCGGTTCATGGAAGGGTTTGGCATCCACACGTTTCGGTTCGTGAACGCGGAGGGCAAAAGCCACTTCGTGAAGTTCCACTGGAAGCCGAAGCAGGGGTTGCAGTCGGTCCTGTGGGACGAGGCAGTCAAGATCAACGGCGCCGACCCGGATTTTCACCGCCGTGACCTGTGGGGAGCCATTCAAGCAGGTGACTTCCCGGAATGGGAACTGGGCGTGCAAGTGTTCGACGACGCATTCGCCGACAAGTTCGATTTCGATGTGCTGGACGCGACCAAGCTGATCCCGGAAGAGGACGTGCCCGTGCGCATCATCGGACGGCTGGTGCTGGACAGCGTGGTCGACAACTTCTTTGCCGAGACCGAACAGGTCGCGTTCTGCACCCAGAACATTGTGCCGGGGATCGATTTCACAAACGACCCGTTGCTGCAGGGGCGCAACTTTTCCTATCTGGACACGCAGATCAAACGTCTGGGCGGCCCGAACTTCACCCACATTCCGGTAAACGCGCCGAAATGTCCCTTTGCGCATTTTCAGCAGGACGGACACATGGCGATGCACAACCCGGCAGGGCGCGCCAATTATGAGCCCAATAGCTGGAAGGATGGCGGCCCGCGGGCGGATGCGGAAGGCGGGTTCACCCCCTATCCCGAAGCTGTCGAAGGCAAGAAACGGAAGGTTCGTGCGGAGCTGTTCGCGGACCATTACAGTCAGGCGCGCCAGTTCTACGAAAGCCAGACAAAGGTGGAGCAGGACCACATCGCCGACGCGCTCATCTTCGAGCTCTCGAAATGCGAGGTGCTGGACATCCGCAAGCGTGTCGTGGCCCATTTGCCAAATATCGATGCTGATTTGGCTCAGGCCGTATCGGATGGGCTGGGTTTTGACGAAATGCCGGAACCGCATGCGCCGCGGCGCGATGTAGTGGATGGTCTCAAGCCATCTGATGCACTGTCGATTCTCAAGAACGGACCGGATAGCTTCAAGGGTCGGAAACTGGGCATCCTTGTAACCGACGGTATCGATGGTGATCTGCTCGCCTCATTGCAACGGGCCGTAAAAGACGTGGGCGGCATGGTGGAAATCGTCGCCCCCACGATCGGTGGCATCAAGACGTCTGACGGCAAAAGTGTGTCGGCGGATCAGAATATAGATGGCGGGCCATCCGTGCTTTACGATGCTGTCGCTGTTATGACATCCGCAGACGGGGTGAAAAAGCTGATATCCATGCATCCAGCCAAGGGGTTTGCTGCCGACGCGTTTGCGCATGCGAAGTTCATCGCACTCTCCGGCGAAGCCGAGAAGCTGTTTCATGCGGCAGGGGTTGGCGATTTCGATGACGGCGTATTCGTTCTTAAAGACAAGAACGACTGTTCGCATTTCATCGAGGTATGCGGGAAACTAAGGTTTTGGCAGCGCGGGTAATCCACTTCTATGAGTCTTGGATTAAATATGCCATTCACACCGCCCCCGCATCTAGTCGTGAGAGATTCGATGTGGCTCGGGATGAAGTGCTGCTGCCATCCGTCGCGATCAGAAAGTCCGACGTCAGCGAAATTATCCGGCGCTCTGTGCCATGAAATGATCCGTGGAAACCAGCAGGACAAGACCATGAGGCAACCGACAACCGCGAAGGTCAGGTTTTAAAGGCAGGATTTGAAGAAAGAGGCGTCTTTTATCAGGCATCAGCCACCCCCTTGAACAATGCCTCATCCACATGATCGCCGTGCATCACCGAGATGTTGCCGGTCGTCTCCAGCACCACGGCGCGCACCGACGCGAAATTCAGCGCGTTGGCTTCGCGCAGCTTAGCGATCAGATCTTCTTCGGCCACTCGCGTCGCGCGCAAGTTATCGCGCAGTATGACGCCGTTCTTCATCAGCAGGACCGGTGTGTTCTGAACCAGCGCGTCGAGCCGCGGCGACCAGCGCCGCAACCGTGAGACGCCATACTGGACGGCAAAGAGGCTGGCCATCGCTGTCGCTGTCTGCACGAACCCGGTCCATTCCTGCGACTGCGACGCCCCGGCCAGAAGCGAGCCCATGGCGACGGTCATCACGAAGTCGAAATTCGTCATGTTGGAGAACGACCGCAAGCCGACGATGCGCACCAACAAAATGATCCAGGCAATGCCGATTCCGCTCAGCAAAGCGCCCTTGGCAACGGCATCCATGAAGGCTTCTTCAAAGAACATTTAGACTTCTCCGGTTGCACAAGGTCGTTGCGTCGGGATCGTTCACGGCTGTCAAGGGGTTGTAGCCTTGCGGCCCATGGCGCGTTTCAATGCAGATTAAACCGAAATCATCCCGGTAACGCTAAAGAAACCGTTGCGGTTCAGAGAACTGCGAAAGGAGACTTGGTGCCAATGGTCGATTTCAGTGAATTCATCCTTCGTGTCCTGTTTTCAGGGGGCTGCGGGCTGGTCGTCGGGCTCGACCGCGAGATCAAGGGCAAGCCGCTGGGCGCCGGGGCCTATGTCCTCGTGGCCATCGGCTCGGCGGCGCTCATGGTGGTCACGCTGAACTTCGCGCTAAGCGGCGTGGCCGAGGACGAAGCCATGACCATCGATCCGACTCGCCTGATCCAGGGCATCGTCGGCGGCATCGGCTTCCTCGGGGCGGGGGCGATCATGTCGCCGCGCGACAACGGAAGGCTGAAAGGCGTGCGCAGCGGGGCGGCAATCTGGGCGGTGGGGTCGATAGGCATTGCTTGCGGGCTAGGATTCCTGAAAGAGGCGGCGTTCATCTCGGTGCTGATCTTTGTCGTCCTCAACATCTTTGACTGGCTTCACATCCGGGGAAACCGATAGGATGCCGTCATGACCATCAATTCCAGTTGTCTCGTCACCAAGCTGGCGCACTATGTTTACCTGTCCGACGCGGATCGGGACAGGTTGGCTACACTTGAAAAGGCAGAGCGCACGTTCGATGCCGGACATGAGGTGTATCAGGGCGGGGACGAGAACAAAGACCTCTATGTCGTGAAACACGGTTGGGCCTTCAGCTATACCGATCTGCCTGATGGTCGCCGCCAGATCGTCAAGATCCACCACCCGGGCGACATTATCGGGTTTCCGGATGTCGCCCTGAAACACGCGACGACCACGTTGCGCACCGTCGAGCATGTGTGCCTGTGCCCGTTCCCGAAATCGTCGCTGGACGAGATCCTGAGAGAGTCGCCCCGGCTGTCGGCGCTGCTGCTTTCCATCGCGCTGCGCGACCAGGTCGTGCTGATCGACGTGTTGCGGGCGATGGGCCGGATGAGCGCGCAGGAACGGGTCAGCTACATGCTGCTCGACCTTATATCGCGCCTGCGGATCACCAACCAAGACATGACCGACACGATCCGCCTGCCGATGACCCAGAGCCAAATCGCTGACTACCTCGGCCTTACCAATGTCTACATCAGCAAGACCTTCATCCGGATGGAAGAGGACGGCTACATTCACCGCGACCAGGATCGGCTCCGGATTCTTAAAGAAGATGCGATGATCGAACTCACGGACTACCATGATCGCTATGCCGACATGGATACGTCGTGGTTTCCGCAAGACTAGAGACGGAAAACCAGTTCAATCCAGTTGAAAGCCGGGGTCCGCGATCTGACGCATTGTTGGAGCGTCGGCGCAGCTCTCGAACGCTCATCGGCATGGGAACTGAATAGCGACGATAGCGGTTGTCCTCTCAGTAGCGTCCCGACCGGACAAGCTACAGATCGCAAAAAAAAATGTCTGCTAAATTAACGCTCGGGGGCGAATGTGAAGCTACGGCTTGTCACAATTTGTGCAATACTGGTTCTGTCCGCTGCCGTTCCGGCAGTCGGGCTGGTCATCTGCACGGTCATCATCGCGATCCAGATCGGCTTGATGGGTCTTCGCCCGCTTGTCGTTTGTCTTCGCGCGGGAGTGCCATCGGGTCGGCAGGAATTCGCCAGCCCGTGTTTCTCAGTCCACGTCGCGACCCATGCCGAACCGCCCCAGCTGGTCATCCAAACCCTGCGGGCGCTGCTGGATCAGGATTGGCGTTCAGATGGCTACGAGATCATCGTGATGGACAACAACACCGCCGACCCCGCCCTGTGGACGCCGGTCGCGACCTTCTGCGCGGCGCATCCGGGCCGCATCACCTTCCTGCACCGGATGGGCGTGCGTGGCGCCAAGGCCGGCGCGCTCAATATCGCGCTGGCGCATACGCGGGCGGATGCGACCCATGTGGTCACCGTCGATGCAGATTACGTGGTCAACCGCGATTTCCTGAGCCGCGCGGCGGAAGCGCTGCACCGGACGGGGGCAGATTACGTACAGTTCCCGCAGTCCTATGTCTCCACAGGCATCGCCGCACCGGGCGTGGATGCGGAGCTTGAAGAATATTTCCACACCAATGCCGCCGTCGCCGACGACGCCGAGGCGGTGCTGCTGACCGGCACGCTTTGCGTGATCTCCAAACCGGCGTTGGGTGCGGTCGGCGGGTGGTCTGGCGCCACCACGACCGAGGATGCAGACCTGGGGGTGCGGCTGTGCCACGCCGGTTTTAGCGGGCGATTCATCAACCGGGTCGTGGGCAAGGGCCTGCTGCCGCTGTCCCAGCGCGATCTTGAAAAGCAGCGCTATCGCTGGTGCAGCGGCAACGTCCAGACGCTGTTGAGGCATGGACGGATGATCCTCGCTCCTTCGGGCGATCTCAACCTGCACAAGCGGCTGGTGATCCTCACGCAACTGACCGCATGGTTCAGCCTCGCGCTGGTTCCTTGCGCGTTTCTGACGGTCTGGCTGCTGACCGGGCAGGGGCAAACGGCCGCCGCAACGTTGGCTGCGGGGGCTATCCTGCTCAGCCTGAGTGACATCGTGACACGCGTCGTCGCGCGCGGGGTGCGCGACGGGCACGCCCTTCCGGTCATCCTGCACGCGCTGGCCTGCCGCATCGCGCTGGCGCCGCAATCGGCCAAGGCGACCTTCGATGCGCTCACGGGCTGCCGCCTGAAATTCGTCGTCACCGACAAATCGGGCGGCAAGGGCGATAGCTCCTTGTCGGCCTGTCACCTCATGATTTTCCTCACCGCCGTCCTGCTGCTGCTCGGCGTGCAAACCACCGAGCCGCTGATCCGCGCCGCGCTGCTGGTGCTCTTGCTGCCACTGCCCGCCGCGCTGCTGACCGACAGAAGCCTGCGCGCCTATCGCGCCGCGATTGCCCCACCCCTGACAGAGGTTTCCGCATGACATCCGATCCGCTGGCCCCACTGGTCGATATTGTCATCCCGACCTACAACCGCGCGCATCTGATCGCAGGTGCCATCCGCGCCGCATTGGATCAAAGCTGGTGGAACATCCGCGTGACGGTGATCGACGACGCCAGCAGCGATGCCACTGAACGCGCGGTCGAACCGTTTCTCTCTGATGCGCGTTTCAACTACATCCGGTTGTCGCAGAACCTTGGCACGGCGAGTGCCAAGAACGCAGGGCTGTTGCTGACAGGGGGCGATGCCGTCACCTTTCACGATTCCGATGACATCCCGCATCGCGACAAGGTGCTGCATCAGGTCCGCGTGTTGACCGCGCCGGATATCGGTGCGGATGGCTGCCTGAACTGGCGGCTGGCGGGCAAGGAGGCGGGGCAGAGGCTCGCTGTCAGCGCCGCGCTTACCCATCACGAGTTGATCCTGCCGGACGGGCGCCGCGTTGAAATCCGGCGCGACATTTCCCTGCTGGATGACGTTTTTCCAAACCTCCAGATGGGCAGTCAAGTGCCTGGAGAATGGACCCATATCAACTCCGGCCTGTTCCGAGCGGATGTGTTCCGCCGTCTTGGCGGGTTCGAGAATTGCATCGAAGAAGACCGCGAATTTCGCAACCGGCTGATCCTGAACGGCGAGATCATCTGGATCGTGCCGGAACTGCTGCTGACCAAGATCGAGACGCCGGACAGCCTGACGCAATCGGCGGTGTCCGATTACGACAGCACACGGCGCAAGGGGGACCGGCAGCTGGTCTGGGCCAAGGTCGAGGAGTGGCGGCAGAACGGCAGGGTCGCCGCCGTGCCGGTGGATATTCCGACCCTTGGCGCCAGCCATGTCAGCCGCCCCGAGCTTCTGGCGCGGCGCGACATGCCGGTCACGCCTACCACATCGGCCCGGATCGCGCAGATCCGCGCCGCCGCACCAGCACCAGCGATGGCGGCGCAATGAAGGCGTTTCGTCAAGAGACGGGGCGCGTGCCCGTGGCGATCGTCGATCCGTGCTGCACTGCGGGCTACGACCTGCCCGAACTAGAGGCCGGCGGGCTTGGCGGCACCGAAGCGACGGTGCTGCGGGTCGCGACTGCGCTCGCGCCCCGATACGACATCACGCACTATCAATCCGGCCGCAGCCATCGGCAACGGTCCGAGGCGGGGCAGTTGCGGCCCCTGCAAAACCTTGACGAGGCAAGGCGTCCCGCCGCCCTGATCGTCATCAACCGCTGGAAGGTGGCGATCAAGCTGCGCAAGCAACACCCTGACATGCCGATCTTCCTCTGGCTGCATGTCTATCCCGGTCGCCATAACCGCAAGATGGGCGCAGCGCTAAAGGCGGCTGACATCACCGTCATCTGCGTATCGAACATGCATGCACGCAAACTGGCGGAATTTCTGGGGACGGAGGATTTGCCGTCCATCCGCGTGATCTACAATCCGCTCGACGATGATCTGCACCCTGACGCCACGACCCGCGTTCCCGACCGGCTGCTCTTCGCCAGCTCGCCGCACAAGGGGTTGGCCGAGGTGTTCCGCCAATTCGCCACCCTGCGCCGTGACATTCCGAACCTGACACTTGCTGTCGCTGATCCCGGCTATCTGCGCTGGGACACCGGGCCCGTGCCCGAGGGGGTGGTTTTTCTGGGCTCGCTGTCTCATCCGGCACTCATCCGGCAGATGCGGCGTGCGCTGTGCCTGTTCTATCCCCAGACGACCTTTGCCGAAACGTTCGGTCTGGTCCTGGCCGAGGCCAATGCAGTCGGCACACTTGTGCTGGTGCATGATGGCCTGGGCGCCAATGCTGAAATCGTGACGGATGCGGATCAGCGGGTGGACGGGCATGACCCGGCGCAGATCCTCAGCCGCATTCAGGCCTGGCGCCGCGCCGCGCCGCCGGTCATGGCCAATCCCGCCTTCCGGCTGAGTCGGGTCGCCGAGGACTGGGAGCAGCTGCTGGAATGTGCCCGCGCGCTGCGCCCGCAATTGAGCGTGGTAGAGAGCGTATGACATCCCTTGCTGCGTTGCCATCATCGAACACCGCCGGGGCGTTGCCGTCCGATGTATCGGAGGCTTTACGGGCAGCCGCGCCGCAGGAGGAGCGCGGCGAGCGCCCGATCAGCCGCTCCATCGATCTATTGCGGCATGCAGGCTTTCTGACGGATGATGGCGGGACCGATCCTGCCCGTACAGCCCGCAGGCTGATGCAGGTCGGCGCGGCAAATCTCGGCGTCGGGCGGCTGTTCGAAGGGCATGTCAACGCGCTGCAACTGGTCCGCCTTCATGGCACTGAGGTGCAAAAGGCGCGGGTCGACCGCCGGATCGCCGGGGGCGCCCTGCTGGGCGTCTGGGGCGCGGACGGCAAGATGCCGGTCACGCTGGACGACATGGGTAAGCATTTGCAGGGCAGCAAGTGCTTTGCCTCGGGTCTGGGCACCGTGACTCATGCGCTGGTCACTATGGATTCCGGTCCCAAGGTGCGACTGGCGCTGGTCGACGTGACGGATCCCGGCCGGTCGGACCCGTCGACATGGGAAATGCAGGGGATGCGGGCCACCGCCTCGGGAACCTATGATTTCACCGGCCGGCCTGCGGAACAACTCGAATGGATCGGCGACCCCGGCGATTACCTGAAGGAGCCGCATTTCGTCGGCGGTGTCTGGCGGATCGCGGCCTTGCAGGCCGGTGCTACCGCTGGTTTGCTGGACCACGCGGCAACAGAGCTTCGCAGCGCGGGCCGCATGGGTGCAGAGGCTCAGAAGAGCCGGTTGATGGATGTGCTGATGCGAGCCTGGGCCGGCATGGCCCTGACCGAGCGCGCCGCCGAAGCGACGGCCGATCGCCACATCGCGCCGGACAACATCGTTGCCACCTCCATCGCGGCCCGGCTCTTCACTGAAGAGGTCGGGCTCGACGCCATCCGCGCCGTTGAGCAGAGCATCGGCCTGCGCCATTTCGAGGTCGGGTCCGAGACCGGACGTATGGCGCGTGATCTGGCGGTCTATCTGCGGCAGGCCGCGCAGGATGCGTTCCTGCAACGCGCGGCGCAGACGGCGCTTGGGGAAGATGGGCGCATCTGGGGAGTGTTCGGATGAATGTCGCGCAGAACCCCTTGTTGCCGGGTGTGTTTCAGGGCCGGGAAAAACTCGTGGTGCTGGCTCCGCATCCTGACGATGAATCCCTTGGCTGCGGGGCGCTGCTGGCCAGGAGTTTCGCGGGGGCGGGTGCGCATGTGATCTGCCTGACGGATGGCAGTGCGAGCCACACCGGATCGCGGCAATGGACACCGGAGCGACTGGCCCGCCAGCGACAGGCGGAGATGGTAGCGGCCATCGAATGTCTCGGCGGTTCCGCGCGCGATCTGACCTGGCTGGGCATGACCGATAGCCGTCTTTTTCAGGCCGATGCGACAGAGGTTGCCGTTAGGCTGGAACAGATCATCGACGGTCATGGCGCGCGCCATGTCTTCGTGCCCGCTGCCGAGGATCACCACGAAGACCATCAGGCGACGGCCGGGTTCGCCGACGCGTTGCGCAACCGCCGCCCGGAGTGGTCATTCTACAGCTATCCCGTCTGGTGCCGCTGGGACGATCCCGATTTTCGCCAGACCGCAGCCCGTTACGCCCCGGTGTCCGTGCCCCAGGGGGGCCTGCGCGACAGGAAACGCGCGGCAATCCATGCCCATCGAAGCCAACTGGGCAGGGTCGTCACCGACGATCCATCGGGCTTCACCCTGCCGTCGGGGTTCATCGAGAAATTCGTGACCGAAGACGAGATCTTCTGGAGGATGCCGTGATGGGCGTGGGCCGCGATCATCTGCACGCTCTTTATGCCGACACCACGGACCCTTGGGATTTCGAGCACAGCGGTTATGAACATGCAAAGTTCGCCGCAACCCGGGCGGCGCTGTCGCGGCCCCGCTACGCCTCGGCCTTCGAACTGGGCTGCGGCAACGGGCAACTCGCGCGGCATCTGGTGGATATCTGCGACCGCTATACCGGCATGGATGCGGTGGGCATCGCGATCGAGGCCGCGCGCCGTGCGGTGCCGGATGCGACCTTTATCCACGACTTTTACCCCTGTCCGCTGCCAAGGGGCGATTTCGACCTGCTGATCCTGTCCGAGATCCTCTATTTCCTGGATCTCGGTAGCTTGCGCCGACTGGCCTCGGATATCGCCACCGCTTGGCGGAAGGCGGAGGTGCTCTGTGTGAGTTGGCTTGGGAATACCGATCATGATTTGCAGGGGGAGGAGGCGTTGGCGATCTTCACGGCGGCGCTCAACACCCATGAGTTCGATTGCGTGGCGCAGACCGACGGGTATCGCATCGACCGTGGACTGCCGAGGGGCACGGCATGACCCGCCTCATCGCGAAAGACACCGCCATCGTCATCCCCGCCCGCAACGAGGAGGCCCGGATCGGTGCATGTCTCACCGCCCTGGCCGAACAAGGCAACGCGATGGTGATCCTGGTGGTCAACAACACCACCGATCGCACCGGCATCGTGGCCCGCGACACCGCCGCCCGGTTCGGCCTCGACCTGACGGTGCTTGAGCGTCGCCTGGCGCCGCACGAAGGTGTGGGAACCGCGCGCCTGATCGGATGCGATCATGCCCTACAAACCATGCCCGCGCTTCGCTACCTTTTGACGACGGACGCGGATTGCATCGTCGCCCCGGACTGGATCGCGCGAAACCTTGCTCATCTGGGTGCGGTGGACGCTGTCTGCGGCAAGGTCGATCTGATCCCGGCGGAGGCAGAGATCCTCGAAGGCATGGACCCCCACCTGGCCACACTGGAGGGCACCTACAGGGCTTTGGTGCAGGACGTCTACGCGCGCCACGCGCCGGGGTGTGCGGATATCGCCGACACCCATGGCGAAGCGGCGGGGGCCAGCCTCGCGTTCACTCGCGCGGCCTATCTGGCAGTACGAGGCTTCGCGCCGATCAGATGCGGCGAGGACCGCCGGATCGTCCGCGCGCTTCGCGCAGCAGGTCGGCGGGTCCGCCACGCCGACGATGTGACGGTGCAGGCCTCGTGCCGCCTGACCGGCCGTGCGGCAGGGGGCATGTCCGACGCGTTGAAGGCGCGGATCGGCGGCATGGATTACCTGATCGACGACTGCCTGCCACCCGCAGACTGGCTGGTCAGGAAAATCAGCGGCAAAACGCTTGGTCCATGGCCGCCGCAGGTGCCTGCGCAGTCCCGCCTCAACGTGCGGGACTTGCCGCGACACATTGAACTTTTAGACAGCTTCGTGAACTCGGGGCGGTCGACACTCGCTCCGTTATCCCGGGGTGAAGCCTTGCCATCATACCCTCTCGACATGCCTGCACCCTTCCAATCAAACGCATCGGAACGGTCGATTGCAGAAGGAGCGTGAGGAGAAGCCGTTGAAACCTCTGTCGGTAAGAGAGACCGCGCGATGCTTGCGCGCGAACAGAGGCACCCACTCTCACGTAGCCCTCACAAAACCAAGATGCCGAGCGGCGGCTTCAAATCTTCGCTTCGAGTTGAGCGATGGGAGACGTTTCGACATTTGACACAAGAATAAGTTGTCCAAGGATGAATGCAATCTCGTTTGCCTGATCTCGGGGGATCTTGGACTGTTGCTGCATCCACAAAGTGAATGTCGCTCTGAGCCCGAAGCGCATCCATGCGCGGCGGGCTATTACTGTGCCATTCACGCCTAGGATCACCCCGCTCTTGCCGACGGCGCGGTGGAAATCGCACGGGGCTACGATGCCATCGCACCGGAAGTGCCCCATGCGCTGCACATGCCGTCGCATATCTTCACCCGTCTCGGTCTTTGGGAGGAATCTGCTACCTGGAACGCGCGCAGTGCCGCTGCCGTCTTGGCCCAGGCGAAGGAAGGCGACGTGATTGCGGATCATTACCCGCATGCCATCGACTACGCGGTCTATGCTCATCTTCAGGCGGACGACACGACAGCCGCCGAAGCGCTTGTCACTGAAGTGAAAGCGCAATTCGATCAAGGTGACAAGTCGTCATTCTTCTCCAGTCTCGTCAGCCTGTTCAGGTTCTCGCGCAGGGCATCGACATCGCCGCTCAGCCCGCGCTCGATTCTTTCGTGGGTCTCGATCCAGATCGGGATGGCCTGTTCCAGCAACGCCAGCCCGTCTTCGGTCAGCGACAGCCGACGGGCGCGGCGATCCTGGTCATCCGGTCTCACGGTCAGAAGCCCGCGCCGCTCCAGCGGTTTGAGGTTGGCTGTCAACGTCGTGCGGTCCATCGCGAGCAGATCCGCCACTGATCCGACCGTCGGCGGTTCGGGCCGGTTCAGCGATATCAGGATCGAGAATTGCCCGCTTCGCAGCCCGACGGGGCGCAGCGCCTCATCGAAGCGGCGCGCGACGGCACGGGCCGCGCGCTGTGTGTGCAGGCACAGGCAACTGTCACGGACGCGCAAGGTCATGCCAAAGGTGGCGTGTTTGGAAACTTTATTTGACACAGCCTTATTTAAGTTGATATCAACTTACTAGTCAATCGAATCGTGGAAAGGTGATGGCACCGTTCCGATCCCTGCGACGGGTTCGGCTGCGAACATGAGAACACCTTACTGCTCGACACCAACCCGAAATGCACGGAACGCATCGGTCTCCACAGGCCCGGCGCCAGACGCTCCATGCCCACGGAGAAAAAGGACGCGCCCATGACCCAAATGATCTTCATCAACCTTCCGGTTGCGGATGTTGACGCCTCCGCGCGTTTTTACGAAGCGGTGGGCGCAACTCGGAACGATACCTTCTCGGACGAGACCTGCGCGAGCATGGTGATCAGCGACACCATCACCGCCATGCTCCTGTCCCATGCCCGCTGGCGCGACTTCACGTCAAAGCAGATACCGGATGCCAAGTCATCGGCACAGGTGTTGCTCTGTCTCTCCATGGACAGCCGTGAGGCTTGCGATGCGGCGGTGGAAGCGGCGGTCAAGGCCGGTGGCGTTGCCGATCCCATCCCGAAACAGGATCACGGCTTCATGTATGGTCGCTCCTACGAGGATCCGGACGGGCATATCTGGGAAGCCATGTGGATGGACGAGGAAGAGATGAAAAGGTCGATGGCCGCAAAAGACTGAGCGAACATTTTCGCAATGGACACTGCCATGCACATCAAATTCGCCAAACTTCCCGTAGCCGACCAGGACCGTGCGGTCGATTTCTACACCAAAAACCTGCCGTGTCGTGTTGCGACCGACTCCCTCTATGGGGACGACGGCTGGCGATGGATCGAGTTGACGTTCGCAAGCGCTGAAACCACCCTTATGTTCCACAAGCGCGGCGAGCATGAGGGCGACGGCGAAAAACCCGTTCTTGTTCTGGTCGATGCCGATCTCGATACAACCGTTGCAACCCTGAAGGAAAACGGAGTCGAGATCATTACGGAGCCGGGAGAGGCGCCGTGGAATCCGGATGCACGTTTCGCTGCATTCAGGGACAGCGAAGGAAATCGGCTGGTTCTTACCACAAGTTAGTCAAGACCGAACGCACCGGTGCAAAACGAAGTCGACATGAAGATGGACTGGAACGGACAACAGGAGGAACGACGATGACCAATCGCGACGGAACCCCGATCTGGTATGAGTTGATGACTGACGCGCCTGATGTGGCGCAGGACTTCTATGGCAAGGTCATGGGCTGGCACTTTCAGGCACCTGCCGGCGGGCTGGAGCGGGAGTACCGCACCTTCGCCACGGATAAGGGCGAAGGCGTGGGCGGCATGATGCGCACGCCGGATCATGCGACCGGACGTCCTGCCACCTGGGACGTTTATTTCGGCGTCGCTGACGTGGATGCCGCGGCCGCGAAGGTCAAGGAACTGGGCGGGAGCATCCAGATGGAACCGCAGGATATTCCCGGCGTCGGCCGCTTTGCCTTCGTTTCCGATCCGCAGGGTGCCGTGTTCTACCTGATGCGCGGGAACAGCGACGACCAGAGCACTGCTTTTGCGCCAATGAAGGTCGGGCATTGCAGCTGGAACGAATTGGTCACGTCCGACCAGACGGCGGCGCTGGAATTCTACGGCAAGCTGTTCGGTTGGAAAAAGACCGGCGCGATGCCGATGGGGCCGAACGGGGATTACACCTTTGTCGGACAAACCGATACCGACATGATCGGCGCGATGATGGACGCCCAGAAGGAGGGCGAAGCGCCGTTCTGGAACTTTGCCTTTACGGTGCTCGATGTCGACGTCGCGAAAGCCGAGGTCGAGAGGAACGGTGGCACCGTCACCACCGGGCCGATCGAGTTGCCGGGCGATGAGGGCGACTGGATGATCCAGGCGAACGATCCGCAGGGGGCCAAGGCGATGTTCGTCGGCAAGCGCAAGCAAGGTGCGGCATGATGGACAAGATCAGCACCTTCCTGTGGTTCGACGGGCAGGCGGAGGCGGCGGCGGAATTCTATACCGGCCTCTTCCCCGACAGCAGCATTGATCAGACGACGAGCGCCCCGATGGATTATCCCGGGGGCAAGCAGGACGATGTCATCACCGTCGGCTTCACCCTCTCGGGCCGCAGTTTCATCGCCATGAACGGCGGGCCGGATCACCCGTTTACCGATGCGATATCGCTTTCCATCGACTGCGCCGACCAAGCCGAGGTCGACCACTACTGGGACGCGCTTGCCGAGGGCGGTGAGCCGGTGATGTGCGGCTGGATCAGGGATCGCTTCGGACTCTCCTGGCAGGTGACGCCCCGCATCCTGCCGCAACTTCTTGCCGATCCGGACCGGGCAAAGGCAAAGCGGGTGATGGAGGCGATGGGGCAGATGGTCAAGATCGACGTGGCCGCCATCGAGGCCGCGGCGAATGGGTGAAGCAGGTCTGCCCCGGCACGGTCGGGGCGGACGGTCATTCTCAGGAGGAAATCAGCCGTGACGGATCACATCCCCCATCAGCGCATCGTGTCCCGAAAGGACTGGAGCGCGGCGCGCGAGGCGCTGCTGGCTCGGGAAAAGGAACTGACCCGCGCCCAAGACCAGCTTGCGGCCGAACGACGTCGCCAGCCTTGGGAGAAGGTCACGAAAGACTACGTTTTCGTCACGCCGTCCGGCAAGGCCGGGCTGGCCGACCTCTTCGACGGGCGCCGCCAGCTTATCGTCTATCATCACATGCTGAAGCCCGCCGATCCTGACCCCTGTGCCGGCTGCGGCATGGTGGGCGACCAGATCCCGCATCTGGCGCATCTCCATGCGCGCGACACCTCGCTGGTCTTCGTCTCGCGTGCGCCGCTGACCGAGATCAAGGCGTTCCGCGCCCGGATGGGTTGGCAGATGCCATGGGTCGAGAGCAGGGACAATTTCGGCGTCGATTTCGACGTGCCGAAATACTTCGGGCTCAACGTCTTCATCCGCGATGGCGGCGACATCTTCCGAACCTATTTCACCAAGGGGCGCGGGGTCGAGACGCTGGGAACCGTCTGGACACTGCTCGACATCACGCCTCTCGGCCGACAGGAAACCTGGGAAGACGCGCCGGAGGGCACGCCGCAAGACGCCGCGCATCAATGGCTACGGCTGCATGACGAATACGGGACCGGCGACACACCGGCCTGAAACACGCCGTCGAACCGGAACTGCACATCACGACGAAACGAGGATCACATGGCCGACTACACCTTTTTCTTCAACCCGATGAGCCGGGCGCAGATCGCCCGCTGGGCTCTGCACGAAGCACGCGCGGATTACGACTCCGTCATGGTGCCATGGGAGGACAAGCCCGACGCGCTGATCAAGGCAAACCCGATGGCCAAGGTGCCGACGATCATCCACCACCATACGGATGGCGACAGGGTCGTCAGCGAGGCGGCGGCCATCTGTCACTATCTGGCCGAGGCCGAGGCGCCGGACCTCTTGCCGCAAGACGCTGAAAAGGCGGATTATTTCCGCTGGATGTTCTTCGCCGCAGGCCCGCTTGAGCAGGCCATCACAGCAAAGGCGCTTGGCTGGACGGTCAGCGACAAGGAACAGGTCATGGCCGGGTTCGGCAGCTACGAGCGGACGGTCGATGCGCTGGAAGGCTGGCTTTCGGCACATGATTACGTCAGCGGCGCGCGCTTTACGATGGCGGATGTCTATGTCGGCAGCGCGGTGGATTGGGGGCTTCAGTTCAAATCCCTGCCGGAACGCGCGGCCTTTTCCGCCTATCAGGCGCGCATTGTTAATCGCCCCGCCTACAACGCGGCCAAGGCGATCGACTACAAGCTGATCGAAGAGATGCAGCCGTGAAGATCAACCATGTGTTCGTCAGCATCAACGCGGCGGATTTTGCCGCCCAATCCGGTTGGTGGACAAGCCTGATCGGCCGCCGCTGGGACCGCGAGCCGATGCCGTCCTGCCATGAATGGGAGCTGACGGAGCGTGTGTTGTTCCAGGTGCTCGACAGTGCAGAAGGACATGGGCGCGCGACCTTAACGATGCATGTCTCCGATCTTGATACCGAGATCGCGCGACTTGCGAAGGTCGGGATCGCCGTGCCGGAACCGGTGAAGATCGAGGGTTTCGAGACCCTGCGCTATGCCGAGTTTGCGGACCCCGAAGGCAACACGGTCGGCCTGCTTGACGGTGCCTGAAAGGGGTGGACGGAAAATCGGTGGACCAACCGCGCGTTGCGGTTTGTCTTGATGTCGACGGCAGATCAGTCCAATCCACCTCTTTCCCTTCCACACAATCCAAACTACCACTCGCCCATCACCAATGCCGGAGGCGTCCCTTGGATATTCGCGCAATTCTGATGGGCCTCGCGTTCGCGGTTATGTGGTCGTCGGCTTTTACCTCGGCACGGATCATCGTGGCGGATGCGCCGCCGTTGATGGCCTTGGCGCTGCGGTTCAGCCTGTCGGGGGCGCTGGCGGTACTGATCGCCTTCGGGATGGGCCAGACATGGCGGCTGACACGCGGTCAATGGCGGGCGACGATCATTTTCGGTATTTGTCAGAACGCCTTGTATCTCGGCCTCAATTTCATCGCCATGCAGCGGATCGAGGCGTCCCTGGCGGCAATCATCGCCTCGACCATGCCGCTTCTTGTCGGAGTGGCGGGCTGGCTTTTCGCCGGTCAGCGGATGTCGCCGCTTGGTGTCGCGGGGCTTGTTGCCGGGTTCATCGGAGTGGTCATCATCATGGGCGCCCGGATGAACAGCGGCGCCGACCTTTACGGCATCGGCCTGTGTGTGATCGGTGTGATCTCTCTGACCATTGCAACTCTCGCGCTGCGCAATGCAAGTTCTGGGGGCAATTTCGTCATGGTCGTCGGATTGCAGATGCTTATCGGCAGCGCCGTGCTTTGGCCCGTCGGCCTGCTTCTTGAAACGCCAGAGGTGACGCTATCGCTCAAGCTCGCGCTGGCCTTTGCCTATACCACGCTGATCCCCGGCCTTGCGGCGACTTTGGTGTGGTTCTGGCTCGTCAACCGGATCGGCGCAGTCAAGGCAGCAACCTTCCACTTCCTCAACCCGTTTCTCGGCGTCGCCATTGCCGCAGTAATCCTGTCCGAAAGCCTTGGAGTGTATGACCTGTTGGGCGTGATGATTATCACCGGCGGCATTCTTGCGGTGCAGATCTCGCGCCAAGTGGTTCGGCCCGGTTAACTGCACGCCTGTCCCGCCTGTCAGCCAATCGTACCCCTGTTCTGGCCGATTTGGCCGCGATGCAGAAGCAGATGGTCCAGTATCACGCAGGCCATCATCGCTTCGCCCACCGGGACGGCACGGATGCCGACGCACGGGTCATGCCGGCCTTTGGTGATGATTTCGGTCTCCTCGCCGGACTTTGTGATCGTTCGGCGGGTGCTCAGGATGGACGATGTCGGTTTGACCGCGAAACGGACCACGAGGTCCTGTCCGGTCGAGATGCCGCCAAGCACGCCGCCGGCATGGTTCGAGCTATAGACCGGACCGTTGGGCCCCATGAAGATCTCATCCGCGTTTGTCGTCCCGGTCAGCGTTGCCGAGGCCATTCCTTCGCCGATTTCGACGCCTTTGACCGCGTTGATGCTCATCATGGCCGCAGCAAGGTCGGTGTCGATCTTGCCATAGATCGGCGCGCCCAGCCCTGCGGGAACCCCCTGGGCCACTAGCTCGACAATCGCGCCGACGCTCTCGCCCGATTTGCGCAACCCGTCGAGGTAATCGGCCCAATCCGCCGCAGCTTGGGCGTCAGGCACCCAGAACGGATTGTTCTCGATCTCGTCCAGATCAAGCCGCGACCGGTCGATTGCATGGGGGCCCATCTGGACCATGTATCCGGTGATCCGCAGGTCGGGCACAAGCGCCTTGATCGCCTCGCGCGCCAGCCCGCCCGCGGCGACCCGAGCGGCGGTTTCGCGCGCCGAGGACCGCCCGCCACCGCGATAGTCGCGGATGCCGTATTTCTGCCAATAGGTGATATCCGCGTGGCCGGGGCGGAATTTCTCCATGATGTCGGAATAGTCTTTCGACCGCTGGTCGGTGTTTTCGATCATCAACTGCACCGGGGTTCCGGTGGTCTGACCTTCGAAGACACCCGACAGGATTTTCACCTCGTCGGCCTCGCGCCGCTGGGTGGTGTATTTGTTCTGCCCCGGTTTGCGACGGTCGAGCCAGTACTGGATCATCGCCGCATTGATCGGCACACCCGGCGGGCAGCCATCGACAGTGGCGCCCAAGGCGGGACCGTGGCTTTCGCCCCATGTGGTGACGCGGAAAAGATGTCCGAAACTGTTGAGGCTCATGCGGCGTCTCCTTGCTTGGACCGTGTCCTAGGCCAGCAACCCGTGTCGCTCAAGCAGTTTCCGATTGGCGCTGCCGATCCGACAGGAGCGAGGGGCCAGCCCCTCGCGCTCCCCGAGGTATTTCCGGCCCAAAGAAGCCTGATCCGGTTTGTGCTTGAAGCTCCGCGGCTTGAACGCTACCTCTTGTCGTACCTCGGGGTGCCAGTGTGCTGGCTGAGATGCGAACGCGAACCCGTTGAACCTGAACCGGTTAACACCGGCGGAGGGAAGGTCCGGATCTGATCCTGTCTTGCCCTCGCGTCGCAAAACAGGAGGATGCCATGAAAACGGCCCCTTTATTTGCCACGGGACTTCTTGCAACGGCCACGCTGGTCGCGGCGCAAGAAACACCCGTTCTGACAGTCTATGCAGGCGATTACGTCGTTTCCGAGTGGGGTCCGGGCCCGCGGATCGAAGAGATGTTCGAGGCGCAATGCGCGTGCGATCTACAATTCAAACCCGGCGACCTGCTGCCGCGTATTCTGCTGGAAGGAAAACGCACGGACGCCGATATCGTGTTCGGTCTCAACACCGACGTTACAAAAAAGGCGCGCGCAAGCGGGCTGTTTGCGCCGCACGGGCAAGACACGTCGTCGCTGACCTTGCCGGTCACTTGGACGGATGAGGTTTTTCTTCCGTATAATTACGGCCACACCGCATTTGTCTATGATGAAAAGCGGATCACCGATGTGCCGGAGAGTTTCGACGCGTTGCTTGATGCTCCTGACGATTTCAAGATCGTGATTCAGGATCCGCGCACGTCGATTTCCGGGTTGGCCCTGGTGCTGTGGGTCAAGGCGATTTACGGGGACCGAGCCGAGGAGGTTTGGGAAAAGCTCGCGCCGAAGATCCTGACCGTCACCAAGGGCTGGTCCGAAAGCTACGGACTGTTCACCGATGGTGAGGCCGATATGGTGCTCAGCTATACAACGTCACCCGCCTATCACATCATCGCCGAAGACGATCGCAGCAAGAAAGCGGCGATCTTTCCCGAAGGTCATTATTTCATGGTGGAACTGTCGGCCAAGGTTGCCGGCACCGATGTGCCGGAACTGGCCGATCAATTTCTTGAATTCCAGCTGTCGCCGGAATTTCAAAGCATGATCGCAACAGGCAACTGGTCGTTCCCGGCCAAACTCGACCACAGCGATTGGCCAGACGGGTTCAAGGAATTGGCCTTGCCCGAGACAGTGTTGTTTTACAACGAGGACGAGGCCGCGGCGTTGCGGGATGAAACGGTTGAGGAATGGCGGCGCGCGCTCTCTCGCTGATCGCCGGCCTCAGCGTGGCCGGGCTTGTCATTGGTCCGGTCATGGCTGTGCTATGGCGCGCCGAGACGTTTTCGGGGTTCGGCCCTGCCGATTGGCAAGCACTGCGCTTCACCCTGATGCAAGCGCTGGTGTCGGCGGCGTTGAGCGTTTTGGTCGCCGTCCCGGTGGCGCGGGCACTGGCGCGGCGGCGGTTTCGGGGGCGGGGGGTATTGGTGGCCCTGATGGGCGCACCCTTCATTTTGCCGGTGATTGTGGCCGTTCTCGGGTTGCTGGCTGTGTTCGGTCAGTCTGGGCTTTTGAACCGTACGCTTGGCCCGTTGGGTGTGCCGCGCATGGACATTTACGGCCTGCATGGGGTTGTGTTGGCGCATGTCTTTTTCAACCTGCCGCTGGCCACGCGTCTGATCCTGCAAGCCTGGCTCGCCGTACCAAACGAGCATTTTCGCCTGGCCGCGATGCTCGGCCTTGGCCGCTGGGCGATGTGGCGGGCGATCGAGTGGCCACTTCTGCGACGGATCGTGCCGGGGGCCTTTGCGGTGATCTTCGTCATCTGCCTGTCGTCCTTTGCAGTTGCGTTGACGCTGGGTGGCGGACCGCGTGCCACCACTCTGGAACTGGCGATCTATCAGTCGGTGCGGTTCGACTTCGACCTTGCGCGGGCGGCGGCGTTGGGCCTGTTGCAACTGGTGATTGCCCTCGCCGCAGGACTGGTCGCGCTGCGCGTGGCAGCGGTTCCGGTGGCGGCGCGCGGTCTGGATCGCGCCGTGCCGCGCTGGGACGGTCAAGCCATCGGCGCGCGGATCGCGGACATGGTGTGGATCGCGCTGGCATCGCTGTTCCTGCTCACGCCTCTGGCAATGGTGGCTCTGAACGGCGTTGCTGGCATCACGACGCTCAGCGCCTCGGTCTGGCAATCGGCGGGCCATTCGGTGCTGGTGGCGCTGGGATCGACCGCGCTGTGCCTGCTTTGGGCGCTTCCCTTGTCGACCCGTTGGGGCGAATGGCTTGGCCTGTCGGGTATCGCGTTGTCGCCACTTGTCCTCGGCATCGGCCTGTTCCTGATCGTGCGGCCCTTCATCAATCCGTTTGAGGTTGCGCTCTACGTCACCGCAACGGTGAACGCGTTTGTCAGCCTGCCATTCGTGTTGCGCATCCTGCGACCCGAGGCCGAGATCATCCGGATCGACTATGCGCGCTTGAGAGGCGCTTTGGGATTGTCAGGCTGGGCATGGCTGCGGTGGGTCCTGCTACCGCGACTCAAGCGCCCCTTGGGCTTTGCCGCCGGGTTGACCGCTGCACTGTCGATGGGGGATCTGGGCGTGATTGCACTTTTCGCCGATCCCGATCGTGCGACCCTGCCGCTCAAGGTGTATCAGTTGATGGGGTCGTACCGTATGGACCAAGCTGCCGGGGCGGCGCTGCTGCTGCTGCTGTTGAGCCTTGGCTTGTTCTGGTTGTTCGACCGGGGAGGGCGCGTTGGGTCTGCATCTTGAAACCGTAACGGCGCAGGCCGGATCTTTCACGCTGACTGCGGACCTGCACATAGCAGCGGGCGCGCGCGTGGCCGTCATCGGACCTTCGGGATCGGGCAAATCGACCTTGCTCGATGTCATCGCCGGATTTCGGGGCGTGCAATCGGGCAGGGTGCTTTGGCAAGGTGTGCCGATCACCGGGCTGACCCCAGCCGCGCGCCCGGTCAGCGTGTTGTTTCAGGACAGCAATCTGTTTCCGCATCTGACCATTGAACGGAACATGGCTCTTGCCCTCAATCCGCGCACCGGGACGCTGAGGCCCGTTGATGCAAAGCGGATCGAGGCAGTGCTGGAGCGCGTCGGTCTTGCGGGCTTTGCGCCGCGCCGGCTGTCCGAGATGTCGGGCGGACAGCAGAGCCGCGCGGCGCTGGCGCGGGTGCTGGTGCAGGGCCGGCCGGTCTTGTTGCTGGACGAACCGTTTGCCGCTCTTGGCCCGGCGCTGAAGGTGGAAATGCTGGATCTGGTGAAAGAGGTGGCGCAGGCCGAGGCGCTGACCGTTCTGCTGGTAACCCATGACCCTGATGACGCGCGCCGTTTTTCCGAGTTGACGATCGTTGTCGAAGACGGGTCTGTCGCTGCGCCGCAACCGACGCAAGCCCTGCTGGACAACCCGCCGGACGGATTGCGCGCCTACCTGGGGCAGCAACACCGATAGCACGCCTGCAACAAAAAAGCCCCGCGTGGTGCGCGGGGCTTTTCCAATTTCAGAACATCAAGGCTTAGTCCTTCGCGCGGGCCTTGATCGGAGCCCAGATGCGCTTGTTGGTGAGATACAGCAGCACCGACAGGATCGTGAGGAAGATCACCCCGACAAACCCGGCCTGCTTGCGCGCCATCATCTTTGGCTCTGCCGCCCACATCAGGAACGCGGCCACGTCTTGGGCCTCCTGCTCGATGGTGGCTTCTGTTCCGTCGGAATATTCCACATCATCGCCGTAAAGCGGCGGAGCCATGGAAATCCAGCCGCCGGGGAAGGCAGTGTTCTCGTAGAGGAATGCGCCGGCCTCTTCCTTTTCCTCGCCGGTATAACCCGCGAGCAGGGAGGCCAGATATTCCGCCCCGCCCATACCTTTGAAGAACTGGTTGATGCCCAGACCGTACGGTCCGTGGAAACCGGCACGTCCCTTGGCAATCACGCTCAGGTCGGGTGCCCCAGCGCCGGTATTGGCCGGGAAGTGATCGACCGGTTTTGCCGGACGATAATCATCAAGCTCCGCATCGAACACTTCGTAGTTCTGTTCGGCATAGGCCCGAACCTGATCTTCGCTGAACCCGACACCGCCGTCGTCGTGCAAGGTGCGCAACGGAACGTATTGCAGGCCGTGGCACGATTTGCAGACCTGCGTATAGACCTGCAACCCGCGTTGCAGCTGCGCCTGATCGTAGGTTCCGAACGGGCCTTCGAACGAGAAGTCATAGTTCACGACATGACCTTCATCTCCGGCGGCATACGCGCCGGAAACAGAGGTCAGAGCCAGTGTGGCCGCAAGGGCAAGTTTCTTAAACATTGGTCGCATGTCCTTTCTTACTCGGCCGGGGTCGCTGCAGGAGCGCCCTCTTTGGTCGAGGACTTGCCATAGTGCGCTTTGAAATCCTCTTCGATGGTATCCGGCTGCGGCTGCGGCTTTTCGAGCACGCCGAGCAGCGGCAGGATCACGAGGAAATAGGCGAACCAGTAGGTCGCACCGAGCAGGGCGATGTAGGGATAGATGCCTTCGGCTGGCATTGCGCCGACCCAGGTCAGAACGACGAAGTTGACGACAAAGACCCAGAACCACCACTTGAACATCGGGCGATACCGCCCCGAGCGGACCGACGACGTGTCGAGCCACGGCACCAGCGCCATGACGATGATCGCGCCGAACATCGCCAGCACGCCAAAGAACTTGGCGTCGATGATGCCCCCGGTGATCCAGCTTGCCGCGATCACGACCCAGACTTCGGAGTCAAACGCACGCAGGATGGCGTAGAAGGGCAGGAAGTACCATTCCGGCACGATATGCGCAGGTGTCACCAGCGGGTTCGCTTCGACGTAGTTGTCAGGGTGGCCAAGGAAGTTCGGCATGAAGCCGACAACCGCGAAGAACACCGCAAGGATCACCGCCAGGGCGAACAAGTCCTTGATCACGAAATAGGGCCAGAACGGCAACGTGTCCTTCTCGGCATCTGCCTTCGAGGTCCGGCGCACTTCAACGCCCGTCGGGTTGTTGTTGCCGGTGCTGTGGAAGGCCCAGATGTGGACGATTACCAAAGCGGCAATGACAAAAGGCAGCAGGTAGTGCAGTGAGAAGAAGCGGTTCAGCGTGGCGTTGTCCACAGCCGGTCCGCCCAGAAGCCAGGTCTGGATCGACTCGCCGACAAGCGGGATGGCTCCGAACAGGCCGGTGATCACGGTTGCACCCCAGAACGACATCTGCCCCCAGGGCAGAACATAGCCCATGAACGCGGTCGCCATCATGGCAAGATAGATCAGCATGCCGATGATCCAGGTGATTTCCCGCGGCGCCTTGTAGGAGCCGTAATACAGACCACGCAGGATGTGCGCGTAGACGGCAAAGAAGAACAGGGACGCACCGTTCATGTGCAGGTAGCGCAGCATCGCGCCGCCGTTCACGTTGCGCATGATATGCTCGACGCTGGCAAAGGCCATATCGACATGCGGTGTATAATGCATCGCCAGCACGATGCCGGTTGCGATTTGCAGAACCAGGCAGAAGGCCAGGACGATGCCCCAGATCCACATCCAGTTCAGGTTCTTTGGAGTCGGGATCATCAGGGTGTCATACAGCAGGCCGACAACCGGCAACCGCGTGTGCACCCATTTTTCAATGCCCGTTTTCGGTTCATAATGATCGTGGGGAATTCCAGACATGCGCGCGTCTCCTTATCCCAGCAGGATTGTTGTATCGTCGACCCATTCGGCCGGCGGAATGTGGAGGTTCTCCGGCGCCGGACCTTTTCGGATACGGCCTGCGGTGTCGTAATGCGAACCGTGGCACGGGCAGAACCAGCCGCCGATGCCGCCCTCGACAGAGTAGTCGCCTGCCCCGACGATAGGAACACAGCCCAGATGCGTGCACACGCCGATCTGGACGATCCATTCACCACTTTCGTCAAACGCGCGGTTGGCGTCGGTCGCTGCTGCGGCGCCATCAAGATTGGCGTTCCGCGCGATCTTGTCTGGCAGGTCCGCTACATCGACATCGCGTGCAGTCTCGATCTCGATTTCGGTGCGACGGCGGATGAACACCGGCTTGCCAAGCCATTTTACGGTAAGTTGAGTGCCTTCGGACACACCCGACACGTCCACGCGAATCGAGGACAGAGCGAGAACGTCGGCTGAAGGGTTCATCTGATTGACCAAAGGCCAGACGGCGGCACCGGTCGCAACAGCGCCGGCTCCGGCGGTTGCATAATACAGGAAGTCCCTCCGGGTGCCTTCGTGATGTTCTGCGTTGGACACGAGGTTTTCTCCATTCATCGCCAAATAGGCGGCCACAATACGGTTCAGGCCTCAAATCACGAGGCTCTCCGAGGCGCTATTTAGCGGTCTCCCCCCTAGCCGTCCACCTTATGACGAACTAGGTAGGAGATAAGCGCCGATGTGTCGCGGCAAAAACACCGGGCACGCCGGTCCGAAGCCGGATATGATGGCTACCAACACGAAATTGGACGACCGCGGATGAAAAAAACGATTCTCTCAGGTATTCTGGCTCTTGGCGGTCTTGCAACACCCGCTCTGGCAGAGATGGAACTGTCGATCTATTCGGGTTGGCAAACCGCACCGCACAGCCGGGTCAAGGGTGACTATCCGGGCACCGGCGCGGAGTTCGACAAGCTCATCGGCTGGGAAGGGCGTTCATTCGAGATGCCCCCCTATTACGGCGTGCGCGGCACCTGGTGGAAAAATGAACGGTTGGGGTTCGGTCTCGAATTCACCCACACCAAGGTCTATGCGCCCGACGATGAAAAAGCCGATATCGGCTTTTCCGATCTGGAGTTCACCGACGGGCTGAACATCGTGACGGTCAACGCCTATCAACGCTGGCCAGGCCTTTGGGCCGAGGGCAAGATCACACCCTATGTCGGTGGGGGTGTCGGCGTAGCGGTACCGCATGTGGATATCGACACGACAACCGGCCTTGATACCTATGAATTCCAGCTCACCGGCCCCGCGGCGCGGGTGACGGCTGGCGTCAGCTACGATCTGAACGACCGGTTCGCGGTGTTTGGCGAATACCAGTTCACCTATTCCAGCAACGACGTCGATCTGCCGGAGGGCGGTTCGCTGGGGACCGATATCAAGACCAATGCGCTCAACGTCGGTTTGACGCTGAAGTTCTGATATCAGCCATCGGCGGGCGGTTTTCTGTCCTTGGCCATTGCCCGGCGTGAACCGGGCAACATCCACACCACCGCCGCGATGTAGATGACGCTCAGGATCGCCAGTGCGACCCATGTGTAAATGGCAATCGCCGCACCGATGGCGGCAAAGCCGACGAGGAACATCTTGACCCGCCGCTGGCTGATCTGCGTCGTCTTGAACGACCAGACCGGAAAGCGCCCGATCATCAAAAGCCCGATCCCGGCGATATAGATCGACAAAAGCGCATCCGGCAGGATGGGCTCGCGATCCATCGCGAAGGACACATACATCGGCAGCATCACCAATATCGCGCCTGCGGGCGATGGAATCCCCATGAAATACGCGTTCTCCGCCGACTCGCCATCGGTTTTGCGCGCCACGTTGAAGCGCGCCAGCCGGGTGACGGCGCACACCGCATAGACCAGCACGGCAAGCCAGCCGAGCGAGCGCGTGTCGTCAAGCGCCCAGACATACAGCAACATGCCGGGCGCAACGCCGAAATTCAGGAAATCGGCAAGCGAATCCAGCTCCGCACCCATCTTGCTGTCGCTGCCCAAAGCACGGGCAAGCCGCCCGTCCAGCCCGTCGAGAATGGCCGCCAGCAGGATCAATTGCACCGCAAGTTCGTAATTGCCCTGAAGTCCGAAGCGGATCGCCGTCAAACCGGCACAAATCGCCGTCACCGTCAGCATGTTCGGCAACAACTGGATCAGCGAGAGCTTGGCGACATCGCGATTGGAACTCATGATGAAAGATCCGCAATGACCGTTTCACCGGCGACCATCGTCTGACCGATCTTGACCGAGGGTTCCACCCCCTCGGGTAGGTAAATATCCAGCCGCGAGCCGAAACGGATCAGTCCGAACCGCTCGCCGCGATCCAGAACCGCGCCTTCTTGGGTGAAGCTGAGGATGCGGCGTGCCACCAATCCGGCGATCTGCACAACTGTCAGATCGCGCCCATCGTCCATGCGAATGATCATCGAATTGCGCTCGTTATCCTCGCTCGCCTTGTCGAGCGAGGCGTTGAAGAACTTGCCGGGGCGATAGGCGATTTTCTCAACACGGCCCGCCACCGGCGCGCGGTTCACATGGCAGTTGAACACCGACATGAACACGCTCACCCGCGTCAAAGGCACATCCGGCAAGCCCAGCTCGCGCGGCGGCGTGGCCGGTTCGATCAGCGACACGATCCCGTCCGCCGGGCTGATGACAAGGCCGGGGGCGTCGGGCACCACCCGCTCGGGATCGCGGAAGAAGTAATAGCACCAGATCGTCAGTCCAACGCCGATCCAGCCCAGAAAATCCTCCACCAGAAAGAGCGCCAGCGTGATCGCGGCAAAGATTGCCACGAACTTGCGCCCCTCGGGGTGCATCGGCTTGATGAATGTGTCCGTCATCCGCATTGCGGCAGTGTCCTCTCAAAAGGTTAGGCGTCGGTAAACCGCGACGCCGGGACAGGCAAGGCTTGGCTCAGGGCGCCGTCGCCACCATGCTGTCACGCTTGGAAAACGCCTCGAACCAGGACGCCAGCGCATCGCGCCCCGTTCGCCACGACCGCGCGTCGTGCCTGAAATCCAGATAGGCAAGGGCGCAACCGATTGCGATATGTCCCATGTCGACGCGTCCGTTCAGATGGCTCATCCAGCGGGTATTCAACGCATCGAGCGCGCGCGACACCTTGGACCACTGCCCCTCGATCCAGGGCGCGAACACCATGTCCTCGGGGCGAAAGCGCATCTCGTACACCATCAGCACCGCCGCATCCATGATGCCGTCCGCCGTCGCTTCGAGTGTCAGGGTATCCCACAGCCGCCGGTCCGGATAAAGCCCACCCTCGGCGCGGGCGTCCAGGTAGCGGCAGATCACCCGGCTGTCATAGATCGCAGGCCCGTCAGGCCGGATCAGTGCCGGGATTTTGCCCACGGGATTGGCCGCAACCAACCGCGAATCCGGCTCCAGCGGCGATGCGGCGACATCGACCTGCTCGACATCGTCGAACTGTCCGGTCTCGTGCAGGGTGACGAGCACCTTGCGGACAAACGGTGAGGGTCCGGCGCGAAGTAATTGCATGGTGTGGGCTCCCTGTTGGCGTGAGCGACAGGCTACGCTGTCGATGCGCGAATGCAAAGCGACGAGTGAAAGGGCCAAGCCGCTCTCCGGGTCCGACAGGCTGGGGGTTCCACCCCCAGACCCCCGAGGTATTTCAGGCCCAAAGAAGCCGGTCCGATGGCTGCGCGATTCCGGTGGTGTCTCAGCCGGCCTTAGGGTGGGAGGCCTCGTAGACCTTCATCAGGTGCACGGTGTCGACCGAGGTGTAGGCCTGCGTCGTGGACAGCGATGAATGGCCGAGCAATTCCTGGATCGCGCGAAGATCGCCGCCCGCGGACAACAGATGTGTCGCGAAACTGTGCCGCATCGCGTGTGGCGTGGCGGTGGCCGGCAGGCCGAGTTGAAGTCGCGCCTGTTCGGTCACCTTCTGCACCAGCCGCGCATTGAGCGCGCCGCCCCGCACGCCGCGAAACACCGGGGCGTCAGGCATCATGTCGAACGGGCACAGCGAAACATAGGTTTGGACGGCCGTGCGCGCGATCGGCAGCACCGGCACGACACGTTCCTTGCCGCCCTTGCCAACGATTCGCATCGCCTCGCCCAATGGCAGATCGCGCCCTGTCAGCCCTAGAGCTTCGGAGATGCGCAGACCGCAGCCATAAAGGAGGGTGATGACGGCCATGTCACGCGCCCCGACCCAGCCTTTCAGGGATTGTTGCCCCACCGTGTCGATCATCGCGCGCGCGGCGTCCTCGTTCAGCGGGCGCGGCAGCTTTTTCTCGAATTTCGGGGCGCGGGTGGACAAGACCGCCGTCGGCTCGAAGCCCTCGCGCTCAGCGAGCCAGCGATAGAAGGATTTGACCGCCGACAGCTTGCGCGCCAGCGACCGCGCTCCCGACCCGTTCTTGCGCGTTTGCGCCATCCAGGCCCGCATGTCGGGGACGGTGATCTGCGACAGCGGTGTCAAACCCTGCGCCGCACCTTTGTAGCCGGTCATGAAGGCCACGAAATCCACCACATCGGCGCGATAGGCCGTCAGGGTGTTCTCTGCCGTACCCTTCAGCGCACGGCTCGATGCCAGCCACCCCTCCAGCGCGTCACGCGCGGCCGGAGAGATCACAAGTGTCACGACAACCAGCGCCGCATCTGACGCTCGAACACCCCGGTGAGGAAGGTCAGCAGATCGGTGCCTTGCTGGGGCGTGAACTGGTGCGGGTCTTCAGCCCCCAGTACCAGCAGACCGGGCAGGCGCCCGGTTCCGAAATCGAGTTTCAGGCACGCCTCCGAGCGGATCCAGTCGGCCTTGTCGCCATATATCTCGCGCGTGCCGGTTTCGATCTGGCGCAGCGTCACCTGACGCACCGGCGCGTTGCGCCCGCCGTTCAGATAGATGTCGATGAATCCCGGTGCGGCGACCGACAGGACCGCGCCGAGACGCTTGATGGCGGGATCATCATCGTTCTGCACCGACTCGAGCACCAGCTTGACCACGTCAACGCGCAGGATTTCGGCAACGTCGCCGCCCAGTTCCCGCAGGAAGGATTCAAACTCGACCGGATCGAGCATTCGCAGAATGGCGCGGTGCACCTGGTTGGTGCCGGCAAGGTTCTCATAGGCGGCGGCAATCACCGAGCGGTGCGTGTCCTCCAGCCGGTCGAGCCGCGCCTCGAGACGGTCCATCGCGATACCGCGCAGATCCACGATGTTTCCCCCCATCGCCCGCTCGTTGGCGGCGATCAGGGCGCGCATCAGGTCGGGATCCTCGAGAATCACATCGGGGCGCGTCATGATCGTTTCGCGCAAATCATCGTCGATACGGGGGCTGCTCATGCCATCCTCGTTATTATATTTTGCAAGACCGTAGCAGGGTGAACCAAAAGATGCGCCCCTTTTTTTGAGGGCGCATCCCGGGCAACCTGGATTTGTGGCAGATCAGACGATCTTGATCTTGGCGTCCGCCGCATCCTTGACGAATTGATCAAGGCCCTTGTCGGTGAGGATATGGTTTGCCATCGCCTTGATCACCGCAGGCGGCGCGGTTGCCACATCGGCGCCGATCTTGGCGCAATCGCTCATGTGGTTTGCGGTGCGGATCGAGGCGGCAAGCACCTGCGTTTCATAGCCGTAATTGTCGTAAATCTCGCGGATATCGGCAATCAGATCGAGCCCGTCGAGGTTGAGATCATCCAGTCGCCCGATGAACGGAGAGATGAATGTCGCGCCCGCTTTGGCGGCGAGCAGCGCCTGATTGGCCGAAAAGCACAGCGTGACGTTGACCATCTTGCCCTCGTCCGTCAGCACCTTGCACGCCTTCAGCCCGTCCCATGTAAGCGGCACCTTGACGGCGATATTGTCGGCAATCTTGGCCAGCTTGCGGCCCTCGGCGATCATGTCGTCCGAGGTCAGCGCGATCACCTCGGCAGAGACCGGACCGTCGACCAGATCGCAAATCTCCTTGGTGATCTCCAGAATGTCGCGGCCCGATTTCTTGATCAGCGACGGGTTGGTGGTCACACCATCCACCATGCCCAGATCGTTGAGTTCGGCAATAGCTTCGATTTCAGCGGTATCGACAAAGAATTTCATGTGCGGTCCGTCCTTTGATGGGTTGGCCTTTTCTGTCACGGGCTTTACCCCAAGACGAGCACCACTGGAACCCCGAACTCATGGCCCCGACACAAGGATATTTCGATCACGGCGCGCTGATCGGCGTGTTGACCACCCAGCCACTGGACCGGGTGCTGGATTACCGCGCGCCCGAAGGCGGCTGCCATCTGGGTGCCTTTGTCGAAGTGCCGCTTGGCCCACGCAAGGTGCTTGGCGTGGTCTGGGGGCCGGGGCGCGGTGATTGGGATCTTGCCAAGGTCCGTTCGGTCATCCGGGTGCTCGATGCGCCGCCGATGCGCGATGAGCTGATGCGCTTTCTCGAAAAAGCCGGTGCCTACACGCTGACCCCGATGACTGCCATGCTGCGCCTTGCCACCCGCGCGCCGGGGCTTGGCGATCCGCCCTCGATGCGCAAGGTCTACCGTCTGGACGATACCACACCCGAGCGCATGACCGACGCCCGCAAGAAGGTGCTCCACGTGCTGCGCGATATGGGTGGGTTGTCTCTGACGCTCAAGGAACTGGCCGAAGCGGCGGGGGTGACCAGCTCTGTCGTCAAAGGCCTCGTCAAGCTGGGCGCGGTGCGCGAGGAAGACAGCCCGCGCGACACGGCCTTTCCAAGCCTCGATCCCGGCTATGGCGGCAAGGCACTGACCGACGACCAGACCGCGGCCGCCGATATCCTGCGCGAAACGGTGGCCGCAAAGCGCTACGCGACAACGCTGCTCAAGGGGGTGACAGGTTCGGGCAAGACCGAAGTCTATCTCGAAGCGGTCGCGGAATGCCTCAAGCAGGGCAGACAGGCGCTGGTCCTGTTGCCGGAGATTGCCCTGACAGCGGAATTCATCACCCGTGTCGAGGCGCGCTTTGGCGCGCTGCCTGCGGAATGGCACTCCGGCGTCACGGTGACAGAACGGCGCCGCGTCTGGAAAATGGCGGCGCTGGGACGTGCGCAACTGGTCGTCGGGGCGCGTTCCGCGCTGTTCCTGCCGTTCCGCGATCTGGGATTGATCGTGGTCGATGAAGAACACGACACATCCTACAAGCAGGAAGACGGCGTGCTCTACAACGCCCGCGACATGGCGGTGCTGCGCGCGTCGATCTGCGACGCGCAAGTGATCCTTGCCTCGGCGACGCCCAGCTTGGAATCATGGGCCAATGCCGACGCGGGCAAATATCGCAAACTCGAACTCACATCGCGCTTTGGCGAAGCGATCATGCCAGAGATGCGCGCCATCGACATGCGTGCCGAGGATCTGCCGGGATCAAGCTGGATTTCCCCCACACTGCAACGCGCCGTGCAAAAACGGATGGAGGCGGGCGAACAGGCGCTTCTCTTCATCAACCGCCGTGGCTATGCCCCTGTCACGATCTGTCGCGCCTGCGGCCACCAGATCGGCTGTGACCATTGCGACGCGCGTATGGTTGAACACCGCTTCCAGAAGCGCCTCATCTGCCACCAGTGTGGCGAGTCCGTCCCGTTGCCCTCTGCCTGTCCGTCATGCGCCGCCGAGGACAAGCTCGCCGCCGTTGGCCCCGGGGTCGAACGCTTGGCAGAAGAGGCGCAGGCCTTGTTCCCCGATGCCCGATTGGCGGTATTGTCGTCCGATATGTTCGGCTCCGCCCGCGCGCTCAAGGCCGAGATCGAGACCATTGCCAGCGGCGGTGCCGACCTCATCATCGGCACGCAGCTTGTCGCCAAGGGCCACAATTTCCCATTGCTCACGCTTGTCGGCGTGATCGACGCCGATCTGGGCCTGCAAGGGTCGGACCTGCGGGCCGCCGAACGCACGTTTCAGCTGATGCGGCAGGTGGCAGGCCGGGCCGGGCGGGCCGACAAACCGGGGCAGGCGTTGATGCAGACCTACCAGCCCGAACACCCGGTGATCCGGGCAATCCTGTCAGGCGATGAACAGGATTTCTGGACCGCGGAAGCCGGCGAACGTCGCGCCGCCGGTGTGCCGCCCTACGGGCGCCTGGCCGGGATCATCCTGTCCTCTACCGACGCGCAGGACGTGTTCGACCTCGGCAATGCGCTGGCGCGTCAGGATGCACCCCTGCGCCGCGTCGGTGCTCAGGTTTTCGGCCCCGCGCCCGCGCCCATCGCACGCGTCCGGGGCCGCCACCGGGTCAGGCTGTTGGTCAAGGCACCGAAAGGCACCGCCTTGCAACCGGCGCTGGCCGAATGGGTTGCGCCGTTCAAGCTCAAGGGCGATCTGCGCATGGCGATAGATATCGACCCGCAGAGTTTCTACTGACGCCTCGGCTTCTGGATCGACATCCGTCAATCTGGCAACCAGCCTTGTGGCAGGGTGCAACCAGTCCGACCTCCGGCAGCCTCGTGGCGTCGGTACGATGGCGATCCTGGCAAAAGACATCCCTTTCCGGTTTACCGGATGTCTTGCCTATTTCGGCATCATGAAGAATTCTTCGCGAACAATGCTGCCTTCTTCGACCGTATAGACCGCGATCTCGCGCATGGTCATTCGGCGACCGGTTTCTTTCTGCGTCACCTCGACCTCGAACCGCACGGCGAACAGGTTTGGCGGATGGACGTAGGGTCCGTCCGCTTCGAGCCTGTGGATCTCGTGTGCAGCCGCCCAATCTTCGCGTTTGGCTTCAATTGCACCCCGGCCCTTGGCGATCCGCACATCGCGGCCGGGCGGGATGACCGCCTCAACCGATTCCGCGTTCTCGGCATAGAGTTCCGCAACATGCGCGATGCCTCTGCGCTCCCGCATCGCCTCGACGAAGTTTCTCCCGAGTTTGACCAGTTCTTCCATTGGAGTTCTCCTCTCTGCCACCCAAGCATAGCACACCCGCTTGGCGCAGACCTTGACGAGGATCACAAGCTCCGATCCGGGCGTTTTCGGACACGCTGTCTGGCCGCGCTGGGTCAAACCGGAATGCGAAGGCCAAACCCTAACAAAACCTTAATAGGTCCGCTTCGGCCCCAATGTTTCGCGCGCGAAACAATAGGTCAGCCTGCGCGCCCTATCTCTGGTGGGCCATATTTCCCCCTACGCCTTGTATGCTCCGCGCCCGCATTCTAGATGACCCTGCATGAAGCGTTTCATCCCTTTCGTCAAATCCGGTCCCGTGGTCTCCGTCGTGCGGATGCAGGGCACCATCGCGGCGACCACCCGTGGCACGCTCAGCGATGCCAGCCTGCGCGGCCTGCTCGAGAAGGCGTTTCGCAAGGGCAAGCCCGCTGCCGTCGCGCTCGAGATCAACTCGCCCGGTGGGTCGCCTGTTCAAAGTTCGCTCATCGGCGCGCGCATCCGGCGGCTGGCGCAGGAGACCGACGTGCCGGTCTATGCCTTCGTCGAAGACGTCGCCGCCTCGGGCGGCTACTGGATCGCCAGCGCGGCGGATGAAATCTATACAGATGCCTGTTCGATCCTCGGTTCCATCGGTGTGGTCTCGGCAGGCTTCGGCGCGCATGTGTTCCTGCAACGTCAGGGGATCGAACGGCGCGTCTATACGGCGGGCAAGTCGAAATCCATGCTCGACCCGTTCCGCCCCGAAAGCGAAGAGGATGTCGCGCGGCTGAACCGGTTGCTGGGTCAGTTGCATGAAACGTTCATCCAGCAGGTGAAAACCAGCCGCGGCGCCAAGCTCGGGGAAAACCCCGACCTTTACACAGGCGAAATCTGGGTCGGCCAGAACGCGGTCGATGTCGGGTTGGCCGATGACGTGGGCCATCTCGTTCCGATGATGAAAGACCGCTTTGGCGACAAGGTTCGGTTCCGGCGCTACGAGCAGCGCCGTCCGTTCCTGAGCCGTTTCGGTGCGAAACTCACATCCGATGCACTTTCTGCCATCGAAGAGCGCGCCGAGTTCGCGCGGTTCGGGCTGTAACGTGATTCTGAAAATCGTTCTCCTTTTCCTCGTCTTCATGGGTGCCCTCGCCATGTTCGGCAAATTGCGAATTCCCGGCGCAAAGCGCCTTGCCAGCGCCAAATGCCGCAAATGCGGCCGCTACCGGATCGGCAAGGGCCCGTGTCCCTGCTCGGGAAAGGGGCGCTGATATGGTGATGGTTTGGGGCGGCGTGGTTGTCGGTCTGGTGATCCTGCTGCTGGCGGGCGACGCGCTTGTGCGCGGCGCGGTCAACCTGGCCCTGCGCATGGGTATCCCGGCTTTGATCGTCAGCCTGACGGTCGTGGCCTTCGGCACCTCTGCGCCCGAGTTGCTGATTTCGATCAAGGCGGCGATGAACGATGTGCCGGGCATCGCGCTGGGCAACGTTGTGGGATCGAACACCGCCAATGTCCTTCTGGTCTTGGGCATTCCAGCACTGTTGGCGGTGATGCACACCAGCCAGTGCGATACCCGCAAGAGCTATGTCATCATGCTGGTTTCATCGGTGCTGTTCATCGCGCTGGCGTTTCGCGGTGTGTTCGATCCGCTTGCCGGCATTGTCCTGCTGGTCGCGCTTGCGATCATTCTGGGCGATTCCATCCGCGATGCGCTGTCCCATCGCCGCAACGGCAAGGCGCAGGCGGAGACGGAAGAACCCGAAGGCGCGGACCCCAACATGCCGTGGTGGAAGATCCTCGTTTTCCTGGCACTTGGTTTGGTCGGATTGCCGCTTGGGGCCGACTTACTGGTGGACAGCTCGGTCGAGATCGCGACGATTTTCGGTGTCTCGGACACCGTGATCGGCCTGACCCTCGTGGCGCTGGGCACCTCCCTGCCGGAACTTGCAACCACCGTCATGGCGGCCCTGCGGCGTCAGGCGGATGTGGCGCTGGGCAACGTCATCGGCTCGAACATGTTCAATCTGCTGGCCATCATCGGGGTCGCATCCCTGATCGCGCCAATTCCGGTTGCACCGCAGTTCCTCGAATTCGACCTCTGGGTCATGTTGGGTGCATCGCTCGTGATCATTCCGCTGGTCTTTCTCGGGCGCGATCTGACGCGGGTGTGGGGCATTGCCTTGTCTGCGCTCTATCTGGGCTACATTGCCATTGTCATCAGCTAGGGGCAGGGCAATCTTATGAGCAAAGCGTTGGTCACAGGTGCAGGCAAGCGGCTTGGCCGCGCCATGGCGCTTTATCTGGGCGAACGTGGATATGACGTGGCGGTGCATTACGCGTCCTCGGATGAGGGCGCGGCGGAGGTGGCGGACCTGATCCGCGCCAAGGGCCAAAAAGCCTGTACGCTTCAGGCCGATCTTCTGGATGAAGACGAAACACAAGGTGTGATTGCAGGTGCTGTCGACGGGTTGGGTGGGCCGCTGACGGTGCTGGTGAACAACGCTTCGATCTTTGAGTATGACAATCTTCAATCCGCCAGTCGCCAAAGCTGGGACCGGCATTTCGACAGCAACCTGCGCGCGCCGTTTGTCCTTACGCAACGTTTCGCTGCGCAACTGCCAGAGCCGGAGCGCGACGCGGGCGACGAACCCGAGGCACCAGGTCTCATCGTCAACATGATCGACCAGCGGGTGCGCAAGCTGACGCCGGAGTTCATGACCTACACGCTTGCCAAGATGGGATTGTGGACGCTTACCCAAACGGCGGCGCAGGCGTTGGCGCCCCAATGCCGGGTCAATGCAATTGGGCCGGGGCCGACCTTGCGCGGCGCGCGCCAAAGCCCGGCGCATTTCGCTGCCCAACGGGCGGGAACCATACTGGAGCGGGGGGCCGATCCGGATGATATCACCGCGGCGTTGGGCTACTTTCTTGACGCCAAAGCTGTCACCGGCCAACTGATGTGCGTCGATGGCGGCCAGCATCTGGCATGGCAAACGCCCGACATCGTCGGCGTGGAATGATGCACCTGTCGTGCAAGTTTTGCACCGCTCACGTTGACGTTACGAAAGCGTTACGAAAGTCTTAATGTTTTCATAGGCTTGTTCGATGCCTAGAAAAATAAACATTGAAAACAATGGGTTATGCTTGAGCCTAAAAAAGAGGCAAATTTACGAACCTCCCGAAATACAATGGAAATTTCACAACCTCTGAAAGTTCTCCGCAGAGTTATCCACAGAAACCGTGGATGCCTTAACGGTTGCAATGGGGGGTGCCATTGTGCAGCCAACCTCCTAGAATCGGACCCTTGAGTGAATGATCGCGATCTCGACATGACGACCGACACGGAAGACGCAAAATCGACAGGGTACGCCTGTATCCAAAGCTATCTGAAGACGCTGGATTCAAGCCCCGGTGTCTACCGGATGCTGGATGCACAGGCGCGGGTTTTGTATGTCGGCAAGGCGCGCAACCTGCGGGCGCGGGTGTCGAACTATGCGCGCCCCACAGGGCATTCAGGGCGCATCGCGCGGATGATCTCGGAAACCGCGTCGATGATGTTTTTGACGACGCGCACCGAGACCGAGGCGCTGCTGCTTGAGCAGAACCTGATCAAGCAACTCAAGCCGCGCTACAACGTGCTTTTGCGCGACGACAAGTCCTTCCCCAACATCCATGTCACCGAGCACACCTTTCCGATGATCCACAAGCATCGCGGCGCGAAAAAGGACAAGGGCGCGTATTATGGCCCCTTTGCCAGCGCCGGCGCGGTGAACCGGACGCTGAACCAGTTGCAGAAGGCATTTTTGCTGCGCAATTGCTCGGACGCGATGTTTGAAAGCCGCACGCGGCCCTGTCTCTTGCACCAGATCAAGCGTTGCTCCGCGCCCTGTGTCGGCCGTATCAGCGAGGCGGAATACGCCGCCAGCGTGCGCGATGCGGAACGGTTTCTGTCGGGCAAGTCGACCCATGTGCAAGAGACTCTGGCGGCGCAGATGGCCGAGGCGTCGGAAGCGATGGAGTTTGAACGTGCCGCCGCCCTGCGCGACCGCATCCGCGCGCTGACGCAGGTGCAGACGGTGCAAGGCATCAACCCGCGCGGCGTGACCGAGGCGGATGTGATCGCGCTGCATCTGGAAAAGGGACAAGCCTGCGTGCAGGTGTTCTTTATCCGCGCCAACCAGAATTGGGGCAATCGCGACTTCTACCCGCGCGTCGGGCCGGATGTGGAGGAAGCCGAGGTGCTGGAGGCGTTTCTTGGCCAGTTCTACGACACCAAGGAACCGCCGCGGCAGTTGATCCTGTCGCACGGGATCGACAACGAAGATCTGATGACGCAGGCGCTGTCGGACAAGCTGGGCCGCAAGGTCGAGATCGTGGTGCCAAAGCGCGGTGAAAAGGCCGAGCTGGTGGATGGCGCGCTGCGCAATGCGCGGGAATCGCTGGCGCGTCGGATGGCCGAGACGGCGACGCAGGCCAAGCTGCTGCGCGGTCTGGCCGAAGCCTTCGGGCTTGATGCGCCGCCGGAACGTGTCGAGGTCTACGACAACAGCCACATTCAGGGCACCAACGCCGTCGGCGCGATGATCGTCGCGGGGCCGGACGGGTTTTTGAATAACCAATATCGCAAGTTCAACATCAAGGGCGATGATCTGACCCCCGGCGACGATTTCGGGATGATGAAAGAAGTGCTGACCCGTCGGTTCAAGCGGTTGCTCAAGGAAGACCCGGATCGCGAAAAAGGGCTGTGGCCCGATCTGTTGTTGATCGACGGGGGCGCCGGGCAGGTGTCTGCGGTGCGCGAGATCATGGCGGAATACGGTGTCGAAGATGTGGCGATGGTGGGGGTTGCCAAGGGTGTTGACCGCGATGCCGGCAAGGAGGAGTTCCACCGCTCCGGAACGCGCCCGTTTGCATTGCGGCACAATGATCCGGTGCTCTATTTCGTGCAGCGCCTGCGCGACGAGGCGCACCGATTTGCAATCGGAACCCACCGCGCCAAACGCTCAAAGGCCATCGGCGCGACTCCGCTGGATGAGGTGCCCGGCGTCGGTGCGGCACGCAAGCGCGCGTTGCTGGCGCATTTCGGCTCCGCCAAGGCGGTCAGCCGCGCAAATCTTGCGGACCTGAAGGTGGTGGACGGGGTGAGCGAAGCCCTGGCCGAGCGCATTTACGGGTTCTTCCACGAAAACGGCTGATCGCGGCGAGCGGGGCCGATGCCGGAGCCTCGGGCGGAGGTATTTTGAGCCCAAAGAAGCCTGTCTGCGGGAGAGGGTTTAGCCCGAGCGCAACATGCGGAATGCAGCGGACGCGCCCCAGCCGGCGGCGATGGCGATCGCAAGCGAGAGCAGGCCGTACATCAGCGGCTGTTCGCGCGACAGTTCGAACAACCAGCGCTCCATGCCGACCTTGCTGACGTCGATGCTGGTTTCATAGGTGGACACCACACTGCCACCGCGGGTGAGAAAGACGCGGATGGCGTAGTCACCTTCGGTCAGGTTTGCCGGCATGTCGATTTCGGTATTGAACAGCGTTGAATCGCGCAGATCGACACCGCCTTCATCCAGCGCGTAGAGACCATTTGCGGTGCGGATACGGACCAGCGCGTCGGAGAACACCTGTGGTCTTTCGACCGACATCGGTGCTCCGACCGAGCGGATCGCCCGGGGGATGGAAATGGTCTGGCGCAGGTCTTCGGTGTCGCTGATGACCTCGTCCCAGGGGGCCGATGTGGCCACCGCATAAAAGCTGGGCGCGGCATCGACATCGACCGCATCGACATTGACCCAGATACCGAACCGCCGTTCCTTTCGCCGGACCGTCACCGGAACGAGCGGACCGGAGACCGTCACGATGACCTGCAACGGTTCTGCGGTCGGGATCGGTTCCTCGCGCTTGATCGCGCCATAGAGGATGATTTCGGACCCGTCGAAGTTGGTCGAGATCGACACCTGCTCGCGACTGAGGCCAAGAACAACCTCTTCGGCGGACAGCGGTGCGGCCATCAGGGTCAGCAAGAGAAGAACCCAGCGCATCAGTGATCCCCCGCCGCGCCGATCGAGAACAGCTCGGACGGTTGGATCAGGAGGTCCAGCGCCAGTTTGCCGCACACGATCAGCACCATCATCGCCAGCAGGATACGCAACTGTTCGGCCTGAAGCTTGGCTCCGATCACCGTGCCGACCTGGGCGCCGATCACGCCTCCGACCAGCAACAGGACCGCGAGCACCATATCGACGGTATAGTTGGTCGTGGCGTGCAGCAGCGTGGTGAACGCGGTCACGAAGATGATCTGGAAGAGCGACGTGCCGACCACAACCTTGGTCGGCATCCCCAGCAGGTAGATCATCGCCGGTACCATGATGAAACCGCCGCCGACACCCATGATCGCGGCCAGAATGCCCACCAGAACCCCGACGATCACCGGCGGGATCACAGAGATATAAAGTCCCGATGTGCGAAACCGCATCTTGAAGGGAAGGCCGTGAATCCAGTTGTGTTTCTTGCGCGCAGGCGGCTTGCCGGATTTGGTCTTGCGGATCGCGTTCAGGCTTTCGACGAACATCAGCCCGCCGATGATGCCAAGGAAGACGACGTAGCAGAGCTTGACCAGAAGATCGACCTGACCGAGGCTCTTGAGATAGTTGAACAGCGCCACACCCAGTGCCGCACCGACAAGGCCGCCGATCAGCAGCACCGTGCCCATCTTGAGATCGACCGTCTTTCGCCTGAGATGCGCGAGCACACCAGAGAACGACGATGCGACGATCTGGTTGGCTTCGGTGGCAACGGCGACGGCCGGGGGGATGCCGATAAAGAACAACAGCGGCGTCATCAGAAACCCGCCGCCGACGCCGAACATGCCGGACAATATACCGACCATCCCGCCCAGACCGAGGAGCAGGAACGCATTGACCGACACTTCGGCGATGGGGAGGTAGATTTGCATGGTTGTCCATAAACCCAACTGTCAGGCCGTTTCAAGCGGTCCGATGACAGGCGGGTGAAAAGGACGGGGGCGACTGGCCCCCGAAATGAGTATTTTTGGAGAGAAGACGCGGGATCAGCGCTCTTTCACGTAAGGCTCGCCCCCGGCGCGGGGCGGGATTGCCTTACCGACGAAACCCGCAAGGATCACCACGGTCAGAATGTAGGGCAACGCATCCATGAACTGAACCGGAACGGTGAAGGCACCGAGGTCGATGTTCTGGTAACGCAGGGCGATCGCTTGCAGCAGGCCGAACAAGAGGCAGGCGTAAAGCGCGTACCAGGGACGCCACTTGGCGAATATCAGGGCGGCCAGTGCGATGAAGCCGCGCCCGGCGGTCATGTCTTTCACAAAGCCAGCTTGCAGCGCGGTGGCGAGATAGGCGCCTGCAATGCCGCACAGCACGCCGCAGATGCCAACCGCGACATAGCGCAGACCGATCACCGAGACGCCGGCCGTGTCGACCGCTTCGGGGGCTTCGCCAACGGCGCGGAGGCGCAGGCCGAAGCGGGTGCGATAGAGAACCCACCAGGTCAACGGCACCATCGCGAAGGCGACATAGACGAGGATCGAGTGACCGGAGATCAATTCGGCATAGATCGGGCCAAGGATGGGAATCCCCGAGAGGGCGTTCGCGCCGGGCAGAATAATCGCCTCGAACCGGCCTGCGCCGATGAGCGACGGGGTGCGGCCCCCTTGGCTGAACCAGTCCTGTGCGATGAGAACGGTAAGACCCGCCGCAAGGAAGTTAATCGCCACGCCGGAAATCAGCTGGTTGCCGCGAAAGGTGATGGAGGCCAGCCCGTGCACGATGGAGAGCGCAAGAGATGCGGCGATGCCTGCTGCAAGGCCGATCCAGACATCGCCGGTGATCGACGCAATTGCGGCGGAGAAGAAGGCGGCGGCAAGCATCTTGCCCTCAAGCCCGATGTCGAAGATGCCCGCGCGTTCGGAATAGAGCCCGGCGAGACAGGCCAGTAGCAACGGCGTGGCAAGGCGCACGGTGCTGTCGAGCACCTGCAAAAGGGTGGCGAAATCCATCAGGCTTTCCTCCGGCGGGCGAGAAAGAGTTTTTCGAGCGGCATTCGCACCATGTTGTCGAGCGCGCCGGTAAAGAGAATCACCAGCGACTGGATCACGACGATCAGTTCGCGCGGGATGTTTGTCCAAAGTGCCAGTTCCGCACCGCCCTGGTAGAGAAAGCCGAACAGAAGCGCCGCCAGAAACACGCCAAGCGGATGGGACCGGCCCATCAGCGCGACCGCGATGCCGATGAATCCGGCCCCTTCGGTGGCGTTCATCACAAGGCGTTCGGCCTCTCCCATCGTGGTGTTGATGGCCATCATGCCGGCCAGACCGCCAGAGATCAGCATGGTGACGACGGTGATCTTGACCGGGCTGATGCCCGCATATCTGGCGGCGGATTCGGATTCGCCAAAGGCGCGGATTTCATAGCCGAGCCGGGTGCGCCAGATCAGCACCCAGACCAGAAGGCAGGCCAGCACCGCGATGAAGAAGGACACGTTGGCGGGCGAGCCGCGGAACATGGGTTCGGCCGCTGTCGAGAACATGTCCTGAAACGTGGGCAGGTGGGTCGGTTCGGGAAAGCGTGCGGTTGCAGGGTCCATCGCGCCCTGGGGGCGGAGCACGTTCACGAGGATATAGTTCAGAAAGGCCGCGGCGATGAAGTTGAACATGATCGTCGTGATGACGATATGGCTGCCGCGTTTGGCCTGAAGATAGGCCGGGATCAGCGCCCAGAGCGCACCGAAGATCGCCGCCGACGCTGTCGCACCGATCAGTGCGATGTACCAGTTGGGCCACGGGATATAGAGGCAGCACAGCGCCACGCCGAGGCCGCCGATCATTGCCTGACCTTCGCCGCCGATATTGAAGAGGCGAGCGTGAAAGGCGATGGCCACGGCAAGGCCCGTGAAGATGAAATTGGTCGCGTAATAGAGCGTGTAACCCCATCCCGACGATCGCATCAATGCGCCGTCGACCATCAATTTGAAGGCGGCAATCGGGTCTTCGCCGATGCCGATGATCACCACTGCGGACAGGATCGCAGCAAGCAAAAGCGAAAACAGGGGGACGAGGACCGCATCGGCCCAGCCGGGCATCTTATCCATTCTTGTCGGTCTCCTCGGTGGGCGGGGTCGGGTCGGTCGAGCGGGCCGGTGGCGTCAGGGGGTTTGCAGCGTCGCCGCTTTCCGCCTCGTCTGCCGGCGCGGGCTGCGCCGCTTTGGGAAGGGCCTCTGTTTCGGCAGCAAGGCTGGGATCGTGCGTCTCCGCCTCGTCATGCGCTGCCTTTTGCAAATCACCGTCCGACAGCGCCATCGGCGAGTCGGGAACGTGCGCGTGGTCGGTGTCGGTGATCCCGGCCATCAAGAGGCCCAGTTCCTTCTCGTTCGTTTCGGAGGGCAGGCGTTCGCCCATGATCTGACCATCGAACATCACCGCGATGCGGTCCGAGAGTGCAAAGATCTCGTCAAGCTCGACCGAGACCAGCAGGATCGCCTTGCCTTCGTCGCGCAGGCGGATGATTTGCTGATGGATGAACTCGATCGCGCCGATATCGACGCCGCGGGTGGGTTGGCCGATCAGCAGGATATCGGGATTGCGTTCGATCTCGCGGGCCAGAACGATCTTTTGCTGGTTGCCGCCGGAAAAATTGCGTGCCGCGAGTTTGGGGTTGGGCGGGCGCACATCGAACCGCTCCATCTTGGCGGCGGCCTCGGCCTTGATGGCGGCGTTGTTCATCAGCGGTCCGGATTGAAGCGCCGGATCGCGGTGATAGCCGAAAATCGTATTTTCCCACGCGGTGAACGCCATGATCAGCCCTTCGCGGTGGCGGTCTTCGGGCACATGGGCGATGCCGCGCGCGCGCCGCGACTGGCCGTCAGAGGCGCCGCCCGTCAGATCGAGATCCTGACCGTTGACGCGGATTGTGCCGGTGGCGTCGGCGTAGCCGCCCAGCACTTCGAGAAGATCGGATTGGCCGTTCCCGGCGACCCCGGCGATGCCAAGGATTTCACCGGCGCGGACCTCAAGCGAGATGCCCTTGAGCCGTTCCACGCCCTTTTCGTCAGTCCGGCGGAGGTTTTCGATTTCGAGCACCGGTTCGCCGGGCTTCGCAGGAGATTTGTCGACCTGCATCAGCACCTTGCGGCCCACCATCATCTCGGCCAGCCGTTCGGGGCTGGTTTCCGAGGTCTTGACGGTCGCCGTCATCTCGCCACGCCGCATCACCGACACGGTGTCGGTGGCGTTCATGATCTCGCGCAGCTTGTGGGTGATGAGGATGATCGTCTTGCCCTCGGCGCGCAGGTTGTCGAGGATGCGGAACAGGTGATCGGCCTCGGCGGGGGTGAGCACGCCGGTGGGTTCGTCCAGGATCAGGATGTCCGCCTGCCGGTAGAGCGCCTTGAGGATTTCGACCCGCTGCTGGTGGCCGACGCTCAGGTTTTCGATGATGGCGTCGGGATCGACGTTCAACTCGTATTCCTCGGCCAGTTGCTTCAACACACCGCGCGCCTTGTTGAGCGAGGGGCGGAGCAACGCGCCGTCTTCGGCACCGAGGATGACGTTTTCCAGAACGGTGAAGTTCTGCACCAGCTTGAAATGCTGGAACACCATGCCGATCCCGGCCTTGATGGCGGCCTGACTGTCGGGGATGTCGGTTTTTTTGCCGTTGATGAAAATGTCGCCGCTATCGGCTTTGTAGAACCCGTACAGGATCGACATCAGCGTCGACTTGCCTGCGCCGTTTTCGCCGATGATGCCGTGAATCGTGCCGGGGCGCACGCTGATCGAGATGTTCTTGTTGGCCTGTACCGGACCAAAGGCCTTGGAAATGCCTTTGAGTTCGATCGCGGGGTGATCGGGCGCGGCAGAGGCTTCGGTCTCGGAGGCAACAGCGGTGGTCATGGCCTATCCCTGATTTTGTGTCCGGGTCTTTTTTGCTGTGCCCGGCTGACTCGATGGGGCGGCCTTTGCGGGCCGCCCCGATTGTAACGCTAAGACTTGCGCCCGATCAGAAGTTGATCGCAGGGCAGCTGTCATTTGCATAATAGCTGACGACTTCGATGTCACCGTCGATGATCTTCTGACGGGCCTCTTCCACAGCGGTCATCATCTCGTCGGTGACCAGCTCCTTGTTGTTGTCATCGACCGCGACGCTGACGCCTTCTTCGGCCAGACCAAGCGTCTTGCCAACGCCGGTTTCAAGATCGGCTCCCGCCATCAACGAGTCGTAGACGGCCACGTCCACACGCTTGAGCATGGAGGTCAAAACCTTGCCCGGATGCAGGTGGTTCTGGTTGCTGTCGACACCGATGGACAGAATGCCCTCGTCGGCGGCGGTTTGCAGCACGCCCACGCCTGTGCCGCCAGCGGCTGCATAGATCACGTCAGCGCCCTGGCTGACCTGCGCCTTGGCCAGTTCGGAGCCTTTCACCGGGTCATTCCAGGCTGCGGGCGTGGTGCCCGTCATGTTGGCGATGACCTTGATGTCGGGATTTACGGCCTTGACGCCCTGCGCATAGCCGCAGCCGAAATGGCGGATCAGAGGCACGTCCATGCCACCGATAAAGCCTACGGTGTTGGACTCGGTCGCCATCGCGGCCATCATTCCGACGAGGTAGGAGCCTTCGTGCTCCTGAAAGGTGATCATCTGAACGTTCGACGGAATCTCGGGCAGGAAGCCGTCGATGTTCACGAACTTGGTGTCGGGATAATCGGGAGCCACCTCTTCAAGCGAGGATGCGATGGCAAAACCGGTGGTGATGATCGGGTTGGCACCGGATTCCGCGAAACGGCGCAGCGCCTGTTCGCGTTGCGCTTCGGACTGGATCTCGATCTCGAGATATTTCTCGCCGGTTTCCTCGGCCCAGCGCTTGGCACCGTTATAGGCCGCTTCGTTGAAGGATTTGTCGAACTTTCCGCCCAGATCGTAGATCAGCGCAGGCTCGGCGGTTGCCGCGCCACCGACCAGCGCCATCGCGGCGGCGGCACTGTAAAGTTTTTTCATTAGGGTCATCTTGCAGCTCCCAGGTATTGACCGCGACGGCTTGATTGCGTCGCTTGATAAGATCAGGTGATCAGATGCAATTTAGGACGCAGGCGGGGCAGAGGGTCAACCGCTTTCTGCATCAAGCCCTTGTGACGTTGGAAGAGTTGCGGCGCCAATCGGGCGGGACAACAGCAACGCGTCGTCTTTTCGACCATCGCGCAGTGTGTAATAGCCGTGGCGTTCGCCAACCTGCGCGAATCCCTTCGCCGCATAAAAGGCGCGCGCGGCGGCGTTACTGCGCGCCACATCCAGAAAAACGCGCTCTGCGCCCTGCGCTTGAGCGGCTTGAAGAAGCGTGTCGAGCAAGCCTGTCGCCACGCCCGTGCGTTGCGCAACCGGATCGGTTGCGATGGACAGGATTTCACACTCTCCGGCGACGATCCGGGCGATCAGCCCTCCATGTGTCGTGGTGAAAAAGACAGTGTGAGGCGTGGCGAGCGACGATGCGACCTCCTCTGTCGACCAAGGGCGCATGTGGGTATAGGCGCGATCCATCAGCCGCGCGAAGGCCTCTGGTGTCACGACAGGATCACCGGGGCTGCATTGCGGGCAGGGGCTGCATCGGCGGGTTTGATGTAAAGCGGCTTGGGGCGGTCCGCCGATTGCGGATCGGCTTTCGCTGCACACTGCGCCATCGCGATCACCAGCGCCTTGGCATCTTCCAGGAACACAGGAGAGTCCACCGCATCGGCGGCGCATAAAAGAGGCTCGCCGCCGGCTGATTGGACGTAGAGCATATCGCGCGGGGCGGATACGGCACCGGTGGCTGCGGGGTGCACATGATGGATTGCGTCGAATGTCGAAACGCCGATGGTAGGAATGCCCAGCCCCAGCGCCAGTCCGCGCGCGGCTGAAACCGAAATGCGGATGCCTGTGAAGTTGCCCGGCCCGATCCCCACGCCGATGCGCGACAGGTCGGTCCAGTTCTTGCCGGCGTCGTGCAGCACTTCCTGCAATAGCGGCATCAAGCGTTCCGCCTGACCTTTGGCCAGTGTCTCCACCTGGCACGCAAGCAGCTCGTTCCCGCATAGCAAAGCGGCTGCGCAATGCGCAGCCGATGTGTCGAACGCCAGGACGAGAGAGTCAGACGGCAACCGGGCGGACCTCGGTCACTTCGGGGATGTAGTGGCGCAAGAGGTTCTCGATCCCCATCTTGAGCGTCAAAGTGGAGGACGGGCAACCTGCGCAGGCACCTTGCATGTGCAGGTAAACCACGCCGCGATCAAAACCGTGAAACGTGATGTCACCGCCATCCTGTGCCACGGCAGGGCGGACGCGGCTATCAAGCAACTCTTTGATCTGGTTCACGATTTCGCCATCTTCGCCGGTGTGCTCCGCGTGCCCGGACGGCGCCTTTGCGTCACCCGCCATGACCGGATCGCCGGACTGGAAATGCTCCATGATCGCGCCCAGGATCGACGGTTTCAGATGGTCCCAATCGCGGTCGTCTTCCTTGGTCACAGTCACGAAATCATGGCCGAAGAACACGCCTTTGACGCCCGTTATCGCAAACAGACGAGACGCCAGTGGCGACGCCGATGCGCCGTCAGCGGAGGGAAAATCGGCTGTTCCCATGTCAAGCACGGTCTGACCGGGCAGGAACTTGAGCGTGGCCGGGTTGGGCGTGGATTCTGTTTGAATGAACATGACGACATCTCCTGATGGGCCATCCTTATATGCGGTCTCGCCCGGCTGGCGTCAAGGTTTAGAACGGTTCTAAAGTCCTTGCCGGCGCGTGACGATCTGGGCGGACAAATCAGGTGATCGCTTCCAGCCGTTCCTTGGACAACTCACCCGGTACGATGGTGATCGGAATGGGCATGTTGCCGACGTTCTTGGTCAGTTGCGTGACCAGCGGGCCGGGGCCCTTCTTGTCGGAATTGGCCCCGAGAACCAGAACGCCGATCGCCGGGTCTTCGTTGACCTGTGCGACGATCTCGGCCACCGCTTCGCCTTCGCGGATCACCAGTTCGGGGTCGACGCCCTGCTTGTCGCGCATCCATTTGGCGAACACTTCGAAATGCGCATGAATCCGCTCCCGCGCCTCTTCGCGCATCACTTCGCCAACGCCGATCCAGTGGTTGAACTCGTCCGGCGAAATGATCGACAGGATCGCGACGCCGCCTTTGGTCTTGGCGGCCCGCATGGCGGCAAACCGCATGGCGTTCAGGCATTCGCGGCTGTCGTCCAGCACCACAAGGAATTTACGCATTGGTGGTCTCCATGTGCGGATCATGCCGCAGGACGGGGGGCCGTGCAATAGAACTTGCGGCGTAAGTCATGCGACTGTCGTGGGAATTTCGAGCAACGGCAGGCGGCGGCCGGGGATTGCGTCGGACGCGACATCGCCCACCTGCGTTGCCCCATGCGCGAGGTAGAACGGCACGGCCTGAGGATCGGAGTCGATCTGAAACGACAGATACCCGTTGCTTAACGCTTCTGCCTTGGCCCAGCGGATCAGCGCGGTTCCAATGCCTTTTCCCATGCGATTGGGGCAGACAAAAAGTCTGGTCAGCGCAGCGATTGGGTGTGACAGGTCGAGTTGCGCAACTCCGGTGAAGGATGCGCCTTCACGCGTCACGGCCACCGGCGTTGCCAGATCGTTTTGCGTCAAGCGCAAAACGTCCCGGCAGGCAGCCATGAACGCGGCGTCATAGCCCCAGTATGCCTTGGATCGCATGCAGAGATCGGACAGCTCCGCCAGGGTTTCATCGGTTGCCGTTGTCAGCCGCGTGGGCGTCATTCCGACAGCGCCCAGTCCCAGTAGAGCTCGCGTGCGCGACGTGTCATCGGGCCTACCTGATACGACTGGTCCTCGATCCCGGTGACGGCGGTGACCTTGCTCATGTTGCCTGACAGGAACACCTCGTCCGCGTCCTCGAAATCGGCAAAGCCCAGAACGGTTTCATGCACGCTCACGCCATCAGCGCGCAGATTGGCCATATGCCGCGCGCGGGTGATTCCGGCCAGAAACGTGCCGTTGGCGATCGGTGTGAACACCTCTCCGTCCTTGACCATGAACACGTTGGCGGTGGCGCTTTCGGCGACATTGCCCAACGCGTCGGTCACCAGAGCATTGCCGAACCCGCGCGCGCGCACCTCGGCCAACATCCGTGCGTTGTTGGGGTAAAGGCAGCCCGCCTTGGCATCGACCACAGAGCTTTCCAGCACGGGCCGCCGGAACCGGGTTTTGCCGAGCGTGACGGTAGCGGTGTCGGGGGCAAAAGGGATTTCCTCAAGGCAGATCGCAAAGCCGGTCTTGGTGGACAGCGGCACGATGGCGCTCTGGTCACCGTCGATCGCCCAGTACATCGGGCGGATATAGACCGCAGAGTCTTTGGAAAACGCAGCAAGCCCGTCCCAGACGATCTGCACCATGTCTTCGGCAGAGACCGTCGGCGTTACCATCAACGCCTTGGCCGAGCGGTTCACCCGTTGGCAATGGGCCAGCAGGTCGGGCGCCACGCCGTTGACGTATCGCGCACCGTCGAACACGCCGCTTCCAAGCCACGCGCCGTGATCGGCGGCGTTCATGATCGCGACATCACCGTCGTGCCATGCGCCGTTGAAATAGGTGCGAATGTTCTTGCCGATTGCCATGATGACTTCCTGTTTTCCGGTTCAGCGTAGAAGCGCGGCGCATAAAGGTCCAGTCGAACCCGGCGTCGCTCGACGGGGCGTTCAGCCAGTCATGCCGACGATTTCATAGGTGCGCTTGAGGATCGGTGCGGCGATCAGGCGCGCTCGTTCGGCACCGTCAGAGAGGATCGCATCAATCTCGTCGGGTTGTCGCATCAGGCGCGCCATTTCCGAGGAAATCGGCGACAATTTGTCGACCGCGAGATCAGAGAGCATCGGCTTGAATTCCGAGAACGGCTTGCCGCCGACTTCGCGCAGAACGTCGTCAACCGACTGCCCTGACAGCGCGGCGTAGATGTTCACGAGGTTGCGCGCTTCGGGGCGGTCGTCCAGACCCTTGGCTTCGGATGGCAGCGCATCGGGGTCGGTTTTCGCCTTGCGGATCTTTTGCGCGATGGCATCGGCATTGTCGGTCATGTTGATCCGGCTGGCGTCGGACGGGTCGGATTTCGACATCTTCTTTGATCCGTCGCGCAACGACATCACCCGCGTTGCCGCGCCTTCGATGACGGGTTCGGTGATCGGAAAAAACTCCTGCCCGAAGTCGTGATTGAACTTGGTGGCGATGTCGCGGGTCAGCTCAAGGTGCTGTTTCTGGTCTTCGCCCACCGGCACATGCGTCGCGTGATAGACAAGGATATCCGCCGCCATCAGCGCGGGATAGGCAAACAGCCCGAGCGAGGCGTTTTCCTGGTTTTTCCCCGCCTTGTCCTTCCACTGCGTCATGCGCTTCATCCAGCCCATGCGGGCGACGCAATTGAACACCCAGGCAAGCTGCGCATGCTCGGCAACCTGGCTTTGCTTGAACAGGATGGACCGGCTCGGGTCAATGCCGCTGGCGAGGTAGCCCGCCGCAAGTTCGCGCGTCTGGCGGCGCAGGGCGTCGGGGTCTTGCCAGACCGTGATCGCGTGCATGTCGACCATGCAATAAAGAGTTTCAAAGCCGTGGTTCTGCATCTCGGCGAACCGCTTCATCGCGCCGAGGTAATTTCCCAGCGTCAGCCCCCCGGAGGGCTGAATCCCCGAGAATACCCGGGGTGTGAAAGCGGGAGAGCTTTGGACCCCCTCGGACATGGCGAAAACTCCATCTGGCAAATGCGTTGCGGGTGGCTTACCCATGGCACCTATTGCCGTCAAGCAAGGGCCGAAGCTCAGTGACACATTCGCATAACGAACCTCCTTTGAACCCGCTGCCTCCGGTGGTGATTGCGTTGTTCCTGATCGTGGTCGGGCTCGAAGTGGCGTTCACGCTGGGTGCGCGTGGGATCATCGGCGGTCCAGCCGCTGTCGGCTGGAGATTGGGCGTGCTGGAGCGCTTTGCCTTTTCGGCCGAGATCTTCACATGGATGCGCGAAACGGGGCGTTGGCCGCTCGAGCATGTGGCGCGGTTTCTCACCTATCCGTTCGTTCATGCGAGCTTTACCCACGCACTGTTTGCCGGGGTCATGCTATTGGCGCTTGGCAAGATGGTGGGTGAGGCGATGGGCAGTGTCGCGGTGATCGCCATCTTCTTTGGCTCTGCCGCCGGAGGCGCGTTGGTTTATGCTTTGGTGATCGGCAGTGCGGCACCGCTTATTGGGGCATTTCCAGCGGTTTACGGATTGATCGGCGGGTTCACCTACATCCTGTGGCTGCGCCTCGGACAGACCGGAGAAAACCAGATCCGGGCATTCACCCTGATCGGGTTCTTGCTCTTCATCCAGTTGGTTTTCGGCTTGCTGTTCGGATCCAATCCCGAATGGGTTGCCGACCTGTCGGGCTTTGCGATCGGCTTTGCCTTGTCGACCGTTCTCGTGCCGGGCGGCTGGAGCAAATTGGTCAACCGCTTGCGTCAGCGCAACTAGGGCTGTCCCCGTCGGAAGGCGCGGGCGAAATCGCTCAGCGCGAAGGCGCCGAGCATTTGTCCGGCGATGGCGTAACTGACGATTCCGAGCGCGATCAGTGCGGCCAGGGCGATGAAGCGAATGCCGGCAATCTCGAGAAACGGGCCGATCAGAACCGTGCCCGCCCAAAGCACCGCGCCCATGATGATCGAGGCGAGGCAAATCCGCCAGACGCGACGGCGAAAGCGGGCATCGAAACGCGCCACATCGCCCAGTTTTCGCCCCCCTCGGGCGAGCAGCCAGACCATCACCCAACCCGCCAACGTGGTGGCAAAGGCGGGTGCGATCCAGCCGATATAGGGGGCAAGCCCAATGGCGATTGCCGCGTTCACGATCATTGCCCAAACGGCATATTTGAAAGGCGATTTGGTGTCTTCGCGGGCGAAGAAAAGTGGTTGCAGAACCTTTTGCAGAACGAAGGCCGGAAGGCCCAGTCCATAGACTGCGACCGCCATCGCAATGGCCGCGCTGTCGTCGGTTCCGGTAGCCCCGCGTTCGAACAGGACACTGACGATGGGCAGCGGGATAATGACCAGCGCGACGGCGGCGGGAATGGTTAACGCGAGGGACAGTTCTCCGGCGCGCGAAAAGGCGTGTTTGGCGCCGGTGTCGTCTTGTGCGCTGAGCCTGCGGGAAAGGTCGGGGAGAAGAACGATGCCGACGGCGATGCCGACCACGCCGAGGGGCAGCTGGTAGAGCCGGTCTGCGGCGTAAAGCCAGCCGACGGCCTTGTCAAAATGGGACGCAACCTGTTGACCGACAAGAAGATTTATCTGCATCACCCCGCCAGCGAGCGCGGCGGGTATGGCGACGATGACCAGCCGCTTCATCGCCGGGGTCCAACGCGGGCGCGACGGCCTGAGGCGCAACCCGGCGCGGTCGGTGGCCCACCAGACAAGGGCGAGTTGGGCGACACCTGCGAGCGGGATTGTCCAAACCAGCCAGAGAACCACCTTGCCCCCGATGAAATAAGCGCAAGCCATTGAAACGCAAACGAAAATATTGAGAAACACCGGCGCGGCGGCAGCGGCGGCAAAGCGGCCCGTGGCATTGAGGACACCGGAGAACAGAGCGGTCAGCGAAATCAGCAGGATATAGGGGAAGACGATGCGGCCATAGTTAACGGTGAGGGCGAAGCGTTCATCTCCGACAAATCCGCCTGCCGTGGCCCAGACCAGCACCGGCATGAAGACCATCGCCAGGGCGCTGAGGATCAGCAGGATGAAGGCCAGCCCGCTGAGCGCCTGGGTGGCAAAGCTCAAGGGCGCGTCATCCGCCTCTAACCGCTTGGAAAACATGGGAACAAAAGAGGCGTTGAACGCGCCTTCGGCGAAGAAGCGGCGGAACATGTTGGGCAGGCGGAACGCGGCGACGAAGGCATCCATCACCGGGCCGGGGCCGATGAGGGCGAGGATCATGACCTCGCGCAGGACACCCAGAACGCGGCTCATGAGGGTCCAGAAACCGACGGTCATGACACCGGAGATGAGGCGGATCGGTTTCATAGCGCTCCTTGCGAGTTTTGACGGGCGTAGAGCAGAAATCGCGCGTGGAAAAGGGGCGGTTGTACGAATGGAGCGTACGGGCCGTACGGTTCCGGCGCGGTTCTGGCGGATTTTGCGCCGATTTTCAGGATCGGCGCGGAGCGATCCGGGCAACCGTACGATGCGCCGGGGTGAGCCGTACGGTCCAACCGTACAAGAGCGATGTTGCGCAAAAACCGCGCGCCGCGCTTACGATTTGTCAACATTTCGCCGGCAAGGTGGTGTCACTCGCTGCCAGGAGGAGTGCGATGTACAGGTACAATCTGTCCCCGTTGGAGGATATCAGCACCGACTGGCTGCGCGCCAATCTGAGGCATGTCTTCGATCAGGTGAATTTTCACGAGGTGCGCTATGCGGTGCTGCGACGGGGACGACCCGTGGCGGGAATCGTTCCGATCACCGAAGCGCGTGCGCTGTTCGAGGCCACGCGGGCGGACCGGCAGTACCGCGACATCCATCGACAGCTTCAGGCGCGGGATGAAGACCGGCTGCGGTCGGCGGTGAAGGAGATGGGGGAGAGTGACAGGCAGGAGACGGGATTTTTCAGGACGGAGGGACTCGGAAGATGAGGATGACAGGGCGATGTGATGTTCATAATTCCCGAGCTTTGTGGGCACGGGCGGGATGGTGCGCGCTATTCCTTGGCGCGCCGCGCGCCTTCGGCAATGGCCTCTCGCAGTTTGGAATCGAGTGATTTTTGCTTGGCCTCGGAATAGAATTTCAGCCCGAACATGTCCTTCACATAGAAGGTATCGACCACCTGTTCGCCATAGGTCGCGATGACGGCGGAGGCGATATAGACGTTGGCGTTGGCCATCGTGCGGGTGAGATCGTACAGAAGTCCGGGCCGGTCGCGGGTGTCGACCTCGATGATGGTGTAGATCTCGGATCCTTCGTTGTCGAACGTGATCGAGGTGGGCACGCGAAAGGCGCGTTCGCGTTTCTTGATCTTGTCGCGCGGTTTGATCGCGTCGCCAGCCACGACCTGACCGCGCAGGGTCTTGGAGATCATGTCGCGCAGGCGCGGGATGCGAGCATTGTCATACGGGGAATCGTCGCCGTCCTGAATCCAGAACACGGCGGTGGCATAGCCGTCCTTGGAGGTGAAGGTGCGGGCATCGACGACATTGGCCCCCACAGACGCCAGCGCACCGGCAAGCCGCGAAAAGATGCCGGGATGATCGGTCAGCGCGAAACACACGCGGGTTGCGTCGCGATCTTCGTCAAGATGGATATCGACCTTGATTTCATTGTCGTCGATGTCGCGCAACAGTTCGGCAAAGATGACATGCGCGGTGACGTGCAAACCTTGCCAATAAGGGGGGTAATGGCGCGACGTTTCTGTGCGCAGCGCCTTGGCGTCCCAGTGCGACAGGGCTTCGCGCAGCGCTTTTTTGGCCTCTGCACCGCGATTTTCGCGATTCAACGCCTCCATCCCGTCTTCCAATGCGCTCCGGGTCTGGCGATAGAGGGCGCGGATCAGGGTGGCCTTCCAGTTGTTCCAAGTGCCCGGGCCAACGCCGCGAATGTCGCACACGGTCAGCACGCAGAGCAGATCGAGCCGTTCCTTGGTCTGGACGGCCTTGGCGAAGTCGCGCACGGTTCGCGGATCGGCGATGTCGCGTTTCTGCGCCATGTCGGACATCAGGAGGTGATAGCGCACCAGCCATTCGACGGTGGCGACTTCTTGCTTGTTCAGCCCGAGCCGCGGCGCCACCTTGCGGGCGATCTTGGCGCCCAGAACGGAGTGATCCTCATCGCGCCCCTTGCCGATATCGTGCAGCAGCAGGGCGACGTAGAGGATTTTGCGATTGATGCCCTCTTTCAGGATGGTGCTTGCGACCGGCAATTCCTCGGTGAGATTGCCATGTTCGATTTCCGACAGATGCCAGATGCACTGGATGGTGTGTTCGTCGACCGTGTAATGGTGATACATGTTGAATTGCATCATCGCGACGATGGGTTCGAATTCGGGAATGAAGGCGGCCAGAACGCCCAATTCGTTCATCCGCCGCAGGGCGCGTTCGGGGTTTCCGTGTTTGAGCAGAAGGTCAAGGAAGATGCGCTTGGCTTCCTTGGTGTCGCGCATGTCGGCGTCGATCAGGTGCAGGTTCGCGCTGATCAGGCGCATCGCGTCAGAGTGGATCAGAAGCCCGGTGCGCAGGGCTTCCTCGAAGATCCGCAGCAGGTTCATCTTGTCTGCGAGAAAGGCGCTTTCGTCCTTGATATAGAGGCGGTTGTTGATCACGTCGTAATCGGGTCTGGTTCTTGGCGCGCGTTTGAACAGACGCATGAGCAGCGGTGGCTGCTTTTGCTCCGCAGCCTCGAGGGAGGTGAGGAAAATGCGGGTCAGGTCGCCAACGGCGGTGGCGTGACGGAAGTAATCCTGCATGAACCATTCCACGGCGCGCCGCCCGCCGGTGTCGGCATAGCCCATGCGGTCCGCCACCTCGACCTGCATGTCGAAGGTCAGCTGTTCGGTGGCGCGGCGGGCGGCCAGGTGGAGGTTGCAGCGCACGGCCCAGAGGAAATTGGCCGCCTTCACGAAGGTCTGGTACTCCTCGGGGTGGAAGACACCGATGCGCACCAGTTCCTCGATGTCGTCGGTGCGGTGCAGGTATTTGGCGATCCAGAACAGCGATTGCAGGTCGCGCAGCCCGCCCTTGCCCTCTTTCACGTTCGGTTCGACCATGTAGCGCTGGCCCTGTTTGATGTGACGCTCGTCACGTTCGATCAGCTTGGCTTCGATGAATTCGCTCTCGGTGCCTTTGAACAGCGTGTTCCAGAGCCGCGCATCAAGGTCTTGAGCCAAGGGTTCATAGCCGACCAGAAAGCGCTGTTCGAGCATGGTGGTGCGGATGGTGAAATCCTCGGCCCCAAGGCGCAGGCAATCCTGGATGGTGCGCGAGGAATGACCGACCTTGAGCTTGAGATCCCACAGGATGTAGAGCATCGATTCGATCACGCTCTCGGCCCAGGCAGTGATCTTGTAGGGCGTCAGGAACAGCAGATCGACATCGGAATAGGGGGCCATGTCGCCTCGGCCGTAGCCGCCGACCGCGAGGATCGCCATGCGTTCGCCCTCGGTCGGGTTGGGGTTGCGGTGCATGCGCCCGGTGACGACCTCCCAGACCAAGGTGACAAGTTGATCGGTGAGCCAAGTGTAGGCTTTGATCACAGGCGCCGCATCGCGTGGGGCGGCGCTCAGCCTCGCGGCAATCGCGGCCCGCCCGTCGGCTTGCGCCGGGTTGAGGCACGCAACGGTCGCTGCGCGGATCGCGCGTTCGTCCTGCGCCTCCTCGACGCTCTGCCAGAGCGCGGATCGCAGTTTTGGAACGTCGAGGATGTCGGCGAACGTGTCGGGGGCGACACGCTCCGGGGTCGAAGAGGGCAGTGGATCAGAAGCCTGCGCCGCCGAAGCCGGATGGGGCTGGGTCAAGGATTGTCACCTGATTGTTGCGCACGGTGGCCACGGCGAGCCCGCGTTCATTGGTGCCGTCCGGGCGGATGCGGAACACGCCGTTGGCCCCTTGGAAACCGGAGTTCTGGGTCAGCGCGCGGGCGCTGAGCGCATCTGCGCGACCCTGGCGGGCAAGCGCGCCGACAGCGGCGATGCCATCGAACGCAAGACCTGCAAGCGGGTGCGGTTCGGATCCGAAACGAGCGCGGTAGCGGCTTTCGAACGCGTTGGTCGCGGCGGTATCGGCAAGCGTGAAATAGCCACCCTGCGCTCCGGGCATGGACAGGATCTGCGGTGGCACGTCCCAGCGCGCGAGGCCGAGATACTGCGTTGTGGCGGGGGCGATTCCGGCTTCTGGCATCAGTTGCAGCAACATCGGCAACGCGCCAGCCGCGGTGGAGGTCAGAAACACGGAATCCGCGCCGCTGGACTGGATGCTGTCGCGGATGCGCGGCACCGCGGAGGCGACGCCTTGCTGGGAGAACGGAAAGGATTGGACAGCGGCGACCCGCACACCGTTCTGTGCGGCAGCGGCCTGGATCGCGGTCTTGCCGAATTCGCCCTCGACGTTTTGCGGGTGCACGATCACGACCGAATTGCGGCCCTGCCGCGACGCGTAGCGCAACAGGCGGTCGGCGGTGTTGCGGAAGGTCGGACCGAGGATGAAGACGTTGCCGCCCGCGATGCTCGGGTTGTTGGAAAAGCTCAGCACGTTGATGCCGTTGTCGGCGACCGCAACACCGGCCGCATTGGCGGCTTCGCCGAAGAGCGGTCCAAGAATGATCTGGGCGCCTTCGGCAACGGCGGTTTCGGCCTGCACGGCTGCGCGCTGGGCGTTGCCGGCGGTGTCATAGACACGCAAGTCGATCTCGACCCCGTCGAGAGAGGCCAGCGCAAGGCGGGCGGCGTTTTCCAGGCTGCGGGCGATACCACCGGCGCCGCTGTCGCTTCGCGGGATCAACAGGGCCACGGGGATGGGGGCGTTGGTGTTCACACGCGGACCGGACCCGCCACCTGCACCAGCCATCATGGCGGGGTCACAAGCGGCAAGCCCCATGAATGCAGCCACGGCCACGGCTTTGCGCAACAACTTGCGAGGGGCGGACAAAACAGCCAACATAAAACGCACTCCCTGATCGCGCCACACCGATGGTGACGCTGATTATTGATTGGGAGCGATAATAGACAACGCGAAAGGCGGGTCCAGACATGAATTGGCAGACGCGCGATATCGCGCCGGGATTGTATCTGGTGGCGACCCCGTTGGGCAACGCGCGCGACATCACCTTGAGGGCGCTGGACGTGTTGGCGAGTGCGGATGTTCTGGCGGCCGAAGACACGCGGACATTGCGCCGGTTGATGGATATCCACGGCGTGCCGGTGGGCGACCGGCCTCTGGTTCCTTATCACGACCATAACGGCGAGAGAGCGCGCCCGCGGCTGATGGCGGCGTTGGCGGAAGGGCAATCGGTGGCGTATGCGTCGGAAGCGGGAACGCCACTGATTTCGGACCCGGGGTTCGACTTGATGCGCGCCGCGCTCGCAGAGGGCATTGCGTGCACCACGGCTCCCGGTCCGACCGCAGTGGTGGCGGCGTTGACGCTCAGCGGGTTGCCGTCTGACCGGTTTTTCTTTGCCGGGTTCCTGCCCAACAGCGCATCCAAACGCAAAAAGATGCTGGCGGAAGTTTCGGATGTGCCGGCAACGCTGGTTTTTTACGAATCGCCCAAGCGGCTTGGCGCCATGTTGCGCGACGCGGCGGAGGTTCTGGGAGATCGGGATGCGGTGGTTTGCCGGGAGTTAACCAAAAAGTTTGAAGAGCGTTATGCGGGGCGTTTGAGTGATTTATCAAAGAGATACAGTGACACGCCACCGAAAGGCGAGATCGTCGTGGTGATCGACAGGGGTGCTGATGCTCAAGCGGATCAGGCGACGCTGGATGCTGCGCTGGGCGACGCCCTGAAGCGGTTGTCGGTCAAGGATGCCGCCACAGAAGTGGCGCAGAAATATGGTATTTCGCGTCGCGATGCGTATCAACGGGCGATGGCGTTAGGCGAAAATTAGGTGATTTGTCTTAGGGTGATTCTGGAAGGGGATTGATGTGCCATTTGATTTTCAGAATGACGTGAAGCAACCGGTGCGCCGCGGAGCCCGCCAACAGACGAACTACCATGCCGGAGTGAGCGCGGAAAAATCGGTTGAGCGGTTTTATGAGACACAAGGCGCGAGATTGCGGGAAACGCGCTGGCGCGGGCCGGGTGGTGAGATCGACCTGATCGTGTCGGAAGGCGAGAGGATCGTGTTTGTCGAGGTCAAGAAAAGCCGGACGCATGCAGAGGCAGCGCAACGGATCACGGCGCGCCAGATGGGCCGGATCATGCGCAGCGCCGAGGCCTATCTGGGGCTCTGCCCCTGTGGGGCATTGACCGACGCGCGTGTCGATGTGGCGCTGGTGGATGCGCAGGGGGCGATCGAGATTGTTCCGAATGCGGGGATGATGATCTAGGCCGTGCTTGCACCGCTCGGAGCGTTGCGCCACAACGAGCGGGAAAAATTCAAGAGGCAGATCATGAAAATCGCGTTTCAGATGGATCCGATCCAGTCGGTCGACATCAAGGCCGATAGCAGCTTTCGTCTGGCCGAAGAGGCGCAGGCGCGGGGGCACGATCTGTTTTTCTACGGTCCCGACATGCTGGCTTATGACGAAGGCAGGATCATCGCTGTGGGACACCGGTTTACCGTGCAACGGGTGCAGGGCGATCATGTGGCGCTGGGCCCGCGAGAGCAGGTTGATCTGGCCGAATTCGATGTGGTCTGGCTGCGGCAGGACCCACCCTTTGACATGCATTATATCACATCGACGCATCTGCTTGACCGGCTGGCGGGGCAGGTGTTGGTGGTCAATGATCCGTTCTGGGTGCGCAACTATCCTGAAAAGCTGATGGTGCTGGATTTTCCGGATCTGACGCCGCCGACGATGGTGGCGCGGGATTTGGAGACGATCAAGTCATTCAAGGCGCGGCACGGCGATATCATTCTCAAACCGCTATACGGCAATGGCGGTGCCGGAGTGTTCCGGCTGGATGAAAACGACCGCAACCTGACCTCCTTGCACGAACTGTTCACCGGATTTTCGCGCGAGCCGTTGATTGCGCAGAAATTCCTGCCGGATGTTTCGAACGGCGACAAGCGGGTGATCCTTGTCGATGGCGAACCGGTCGGCGCGATCAACCGTGTTCCCGCGAAGGGAGAGACACGCTCCAACATGCATGTTGGCGGGCGACCTGAGAAAATTGGCCTGTCGGCGCGCGATCTGGAAATATGTGCGCGGATCGGGCCACTGTTGCGCGAAAAAGGCCAGATCTTTGTCGGCATCGACGTGATCGGAGATTATCTGACCGAGATCAATGTGACCTCGCCCACGGGCATACAGGAACTTGAGCGGTTTGATGGCATCAACGTCGCGGACATGATCTGGCAGGCGATCGAATCACGGTTTTGAGCGGCGTTATCAGGCTGTGGTTTTGGGCAGGCGATAGCTGAGCGCTTCGGCAACATGATCGCGGGTGATGGAGTCGCTGGCTTCAAGATCGGCGATGCTTCGCGCCACCCGAAGCACCCTGTGATAGCCACGCGCCGAGAGGCCGAAGCGGTCGGCGGCTTCGGTCAGGAGCGTGCGTGCCGCATCTGCGAGGTCCGTGGCTTTATCGAGCATCGCGCCCTGCAGATCCGCGTTTTGGCGCAGCCCTGTTTGTGATTTGAAACGCTCCGATTGAATGGCGCGCGATTTGGCGACACGGTGGGCGATTTCGGCGCTGGACGCCCCGGAGCTTGGCAGGTCAAGGTCGCGAAACGCCACCGGGGGCACATCGACGCGCAGGTCGAAACGGTCCATCAGAGGGCCGGAAATGCGGCCCATATAGTCTTCGCCGCAGACCGGAGCGCGGGAACAGGCGCGTGCGGGATCGCTGAGATAGCCGCATTTGCAGGGGTTCGCGGCGGCCACCAGCATGAAGCGGCACGGATATTTGACGTGGGCATTCGCGCGCGCGACCATGACTTCGCAGGTCTCGATCGGTTGGCGCAGCGTTTCCAGCACCGCGCGGGGAAACTCAGGAAATTCATCCATGAAAAGCACGCCATTATGCGCCAGGCTGATCTCTCCGGGTTTGGCCGTGCGACCGCCTCCAACGATGGCTGCCATGGACGCGGTGTGATGCGGTTCCCGGAACGGGCGATGGCGCGAAATGCCGCCCGTGTCGATCAGGCCGGAGAGCGAATGAACCATGGAGGTTTCCAGCGCCTCGACGGGTGTGAGCGGCGGCAGAATGCCGGGCAGGCGCGCCGCGAGCATGGATTTTCCCGAACCCGGCGTGCCAACCATCAACACATGGTGCCGCCCCGCCGCAGCGATTTCGAGGGCGCGTTTCGCCCGTTCCTGACCTTTGACATCGCGCATGTCGCGACTGTCGGGGGTGGCTGTCACCTCGCCGGGATCGCAGGGCGGCAGGGGCGTGCGGCCGGTCATGTGCTGGATCACGTCCATCAGCCCATGCGCGCCGATGACCTGACAGCCACCGACCCAAGCGGCTTCGGCGCCGGAGGCTGCGGGGCAGACAAGCGCACGGTTTTCCGCCGCTGCCGCCATCGCGGCGGGCAATGCACCGATGACGGGAACGAGAGCGCCGTCGAGGGACAATTCGCCCAATGCGACGCTCTGGGAGACCGCGTCCCTGGGCAGCACATCGAGTTCGGCGAGTAGGGCCAGGGCGATCGGCAAGTCGAAATGGGATCCCTCCTTGGGCAGATCGGCGGGCGACAGATTCACCGTGATGCGTTTGCTGGGCAGGGCGATATGCAAGGTGGAGAGCGCACCGCGCACCCTGTCGCGCGATTCCGAAACAGCCTTGTCGGCCAGGCCAACCACCGCGAATGCGGGCACGCCTGGAGTGACGGCGCATTGCACCTCGACCATGCGGGCATCAACGCCCTCAAAGGCGACTGTATAGGCGTGCGCGACCATGTATCCCCGTCCTCGTGTCGGGCGAAAATGGCCTGAACTTGGTTGCGAAATGGTTAACAGGGGCGCGCGTTCGGTCTTTTGCAGTGCAAGGCAGTGACCTTTGCCAAGTTAGGAAAATTTTCACGTTTCTCGATCAAACTTTGATCCATGCGGCCAGCCCCCGCGTATTCGGTACAAGATAGAAAGATTGGGGGGTATCATGGCACTCGATACGTTCAACGACCGTACATTGACACGTCGCGCGATGAAGGCAGAGCTGTTGGATGCGGAGACGGAGCTGAAGCTGGCCTATGCCTGGCGCGACGAGCGCGACGAGGCGGCGCTGCACCGGTTGATCACGGCCTATATGCGGCTGGCGATCTCGATGGCGTCGAAGTTCAAGCGCTACGGCGCGCCGATGAATGACCTGATCCAGGAGGCAGGTCTGGGCCTGATGAAGGCGGCTGACAAGTTCGACCCCGACCGCGGTGTGCGGTTTTCGACCTATGCGGTCTGGTGGATCAAGGCGTCGATCCAGGATTACGTGATGCGCAACTGGTCGATCGTGCGGACCGGGTCGACCTCGTCGCAGAAATCGCTGTTTTTCAACATGCGTCGTGTCCAGGCGCGGTTGGAGCGTGAAGCCTCTGCCGAGGGGCGCCAGCTTGACGGTCACGAGCTTCGTCGCTTGATCTCTGAGGAAATAGGCGTGCCGATCCACGATGTGGAAATGATGCAGGGTCGCCTTTCGGGGTCTGATTTTTCGCTCAATGCGACGCAATCTGCCGAAGATGAAGGGCGCGAATGGATTGATGCGCTGGAAGATGACAGCGCGCAGGCCGATGAAACGGTCGAGGTGGATCTGGATTTGGCGCAGTTGCGGCAATGGTTGCTGATGGCGATGAACCAGTTGAACGAACGCGAGCGGTTCATCGTGCGCGAGCGCAAGCTGCGCGAGGATGGGCGCACGCTGGAAAGTCTTGGCAACGAGCTTGGGCTGTCAAAGGAGCGTGTGCGCCAGCTTGAGGCTGCCGCGTTCGCGAAAATCCGCAAAACGCTTGAAACCGAACGTCCGGAAGTGCACCATTTTCTGGTATGAACCGATTGGTGGTAACAATATGCCTTGCCCCCGCGGCGCTTGCCGCCGGGGGCATTTTTGATGAAGCAGACGTGGTGTTTCTGGGCGAGTTGCATGATGTGCCCGGCCATCACCTGCGCCAGGCCGAGTATACCCGAGAGCTTGATCCGACCGCGTTGGTGTTTGAGATGCTGACGCAGGCGCAGGCCGATCTGGTCACGCCTGACTTGATCGCCGACCCGGATGCGCTGGAGCAGGTTCTCAACTGGAGCGACAGCGGCTGGCCCGATTTTGCCATGTATGCGCCGATTTTCGCCGCGGCACCGAATGCGGAATTTTATGGTGCCGCGGTGCCCAGAGATGTGGCGCGCGCGGCGATGCAGGGCGAGGTTGCAGAGAGTTTTCGCGGTGACGCCGTGGCGTTCGGGCTGTCCGACCCGTTGCCGACGGATCAGCAAGTGGAACGGGAACGGTTGCAAATGGCCGCGCATTGCGATGCGTTGCCCGCCGAGATGTTACCTGCGATGGTGGACATCCAGCGCCTGCGCGACGCCGAACTGGCGTATTCAGCGCGTCAGGCGTTTCAAGCGCATGGCAGCCCTGTGGTTGTGATCACCGGCAATGGCCACGCGCGCCGCGACTGGGGCGCGCCGGTTTATCTGGAAAGGGTTGCGCCGGAATTGTCGATCGCTGCCTTGGGACAGGGCGAAGAGGGCGACGGCGATCCGGACGGCCTTTTCGATCTTGTCGAGCATTCTCAACCAGCGATACGGGACGATCCGTGCGATGCGTTCCGCTGATTGAGTTTTGGCGACGGGCCTCGTAACACTGGTGGTGAAATGAGGCAGGACTTTAAGCCTATGTTAAGTGGCAAGCGGATACTTTTGATCATCGGCGGGGGAATCGCGGCGTATAAATCCCTCGATCTGATCCGTCGTCTGCGCGAACGCGGTGCATCGGTCACACCGGTGCTGACTCGCGCGGCAGAGGAATTTGTCACACCCTTATCGGTGGCGGCACTGGCAGGGGAGAAGGCCTATAGGGAGTTGTTCGATCTGACCGATGAGGCCGAAATGGGCCATATTCAGCTGTCTCGGGTGGCTGATCTCGTGCTTGTCGCGCCCGCGACGGCGGATCTCATGGCCAAGATGGCGCACGGTCTGGCCAGTGATCTGGCCACAACGCTGCTTTTGGCGACGGACACGCCGGTGATGATTGCGCCCGCGATGAACGTGCGGATGTGGGAACACGCGGCAACGCAACGCAACCTGGCGGTTCTGCGCGGCGACGGCGTCGCGGTTGTGGGGCCGAATGAGGGCGACATGGCCTGTGGTGAATTCGGGCCCGGACGGATGTCGGAGCCACTGGAAATTGTCGACGTCATGATGGGTGTGCTGGGCGACGGCGTTTTGCGGGGCAAACGCATGATCGTGACCTCGGGCCCAACGCATGAGCCGATTGATCCGGTGCGTTATATCGCAAACCGGTCTTCGGGTGCGCAGGGCAGCGCAATTGCGGCAAGCCTTGTCGCGTTGGGGGCCGACGTCGTGTTCGTGACCGGACCGGCAGAGGTGACCCCTCCGTTCGGGGTTGAACTGGTACGGGTTGAAACAGCGGTCGAGATGCGTGCGGCCGTTCTGGCGGCACTGCCGGCGGATGCGGCGGTGTTCGCCGCGGCGGTGGCCGATTGGCGCGTGGTCGGAGCATCTGACAGCAAGATCAAGAAGGTGGCGGGCACATTGCCGAGTCTGAGCTTTGAGGAGAACCCCGACATCTTGGCCGAGGTGTCGCAGTTGCATAATGGACGGCCGGATCTGGTCGTGGGATTTGCCGCCGAGACCGATGACGTGATCGCCAACGCGACGGCGAAACGCGCTCGCAAGGGCTGTGACTGGATCGTTGCCAACGATGTGTCGCCCGCCACCGGCATCATGGGTGGCGCCGAGAACGCAGTGACGCTGATCTCTGATGCCGGGGCGGAACATTGGCCCCGTATGGCCAAGGATGCGGTGGCGCGGCAATTGGCATCACGCATGGCCGATGCGTTGCGCTGACCGCGCAGAGCCGAGATTTAACCCAAGGGTCAGGAAGGTAAGGGCGGGCCGTGATCGCGATTGAAATGACGTGGACAGATGGGGCCGACCGATCGCTGGGGCTGCCGACCTATGCCAGCGCCGGTGCGGCGGGCGCCGATTTGCGGGCCAATTTTGCCGATCGCGGGGAATTTGTCCTCCAGCCCGGTGCAAGGGCACTTGTTCCAACAGGGCTTCGTCTTGCCATTCCCACGGGGTTCGAGGTTCAGATCCGGCCGCGTTCGGGGCTGGCATTGAGGCATGGGATCATGTTGCCGAATGCTCCGGGCACGATCGACAGTGACTATCGCGGCGCGCTTGGGGTGATCGTGATGAACGCCGGGGAAGACGCCTTCACGATCGCGCATGGAGACCGGATCGCGCAGATGGTGGTCGCACCTGTGGTGCAGAGCGAATTTGTCGAAGTGGCGCGATTGGACGACACGGCGCGCGGCGCGGGCGGGTTTGGATCGACCGGAGTGTCGACGTGATCGTTGTTTTCGCGATGGCGGCCGCGCTTTGGGGCATCGGGATTGCCATGAACGTGCCGCGTCGCGCACGGCTGTACATGATCGGGCTGCTTTACACGGGTGTCCTGTTTATCCAGATCGCCTTGCCCCTGGGCCACCCGTTGCGAATGGCGACCGGCCAAAGCGCGGCATTGTGGATCTTCATCGGGGTATTCGCCGTGATCGCCGTGGTTTACGGGCGGATCATCAAGCTGTTGAAAGACCGGGCGTCGGAAAAAAGCGCGTCCGGAGCCGCGCCTGTGACGCGCAACGGCGCGTTTTCCGGCACGGAGCTCGAGCGCTATGCGCGCCATATCGTGATGCGCGAAATTGGCGGACCGGGACAAAAAGCGTTGCGCAATGCGAGAATTCTGGTTGTCGGCGCGGGTGGGTTGGGATCGCCCGCGCTGCAATATCTTGCCGCTGCCGGAGTCGGCACCATCGGGGTGATTGACTCCGACGTTGTCGAGAATGCCAACTTGCAGCGCCAGGTGATCCATCGCGACGCCGATATCGGGATGCCGAAGGTGTTTTCGGCGCAGGCCGCGATGGTAGCGCAGAACCCGTATGTCGAGGTGCTGCCCTACCATCGGCGTCTGAGTGAGGAGATTGCGGCGGACTTGTTCAAGGATTTTCATCTGATCCTTGATGGGACCGACAATGCAGAGACCCGATATCTTGTGAATCGCCTGGCGGTGGCGACCAAGAGGCCTTTGATCTCGGGCGCGCTGACACAGTGGGAGGGGCAACTTTCCGTTTTCGATCCGGCGTCGGGAACGCCTTGCTATCAATGCGTTTTTCCGCACGCCGCCGCGCCGGGCCTGGCTCCCTCATGCGCCGAGGCGGGGGTGATCGGGCCACTGCCCGGGGTCATTGGATCGATGATGGCGCTGGAAGCCATCAAGGTGATCACCGGAGCCGGGCAGCCATTGCGCGCAGAGATGCTGATCTATGACGGGCTTTGGGGCGAAACCCGTAAAATTGCATTGAAATCCCGCAAGGATTGTCCGGTGTGCGGTGGGAAATCCGGAGCCGAATTCGCACAATCTTAACGCTTTGCGCTGACATTTGAGACCGCAACTGCGATGCAGGCGTGTGGATCGGGGGAGTTGTATGGCGCAAACCCGTCTGCGGGCTTGTCCTGAGACAAACTTGCGGCATACTTCGACAGGAACTTGATCGGGAGTCGGTATGAAACATGTGATTGGCGCGGTGCTGAGCGTCGTGTTCCTCGCGGGTGCGGCGATGGGCGCTGGAACGTTGCCCGACCTGGATGGGCGCGAAGTGGTGATTGCCACGGAAAACGCCTATCCTCCACTGCAATTTGTCGACCCTGCGAGCGGCGATGCCGTGGGCTGGGAATACGACGCCATGGCCGAGATCGGAAAACGGCTGAACATGAACGTCGTCTACGAGAATATTTCTTGGGACGCGATGATCGCCGCGGTTTCGGCGGGGCAGTATGACATGGGCATGACCGGCATCACCATTCGCGACGACCGGGCCGAGCAGGTCGATTTCTCCGACAGTTACATGACGTCGGAAATGGTGATGTTGGTGCGCGGCGATGAAGACCGGTTCAGCGACGCTGCCGGGTTTGCCGCCGATGACGATCTGCTGATGGCGGCGCAGCCGGGCACGACACCGTTTTACGTCGGCGTCTACGATGTGCTTGATGGCGACGAGGGGAACACGCGGATCAAGCTGTTCGAGACATTCGGCGCAGGGGTGCAAGCGTTGCGGACCGGCGACGTCGATCTTGTGCTGACGGACGGGACGGCGGGCGAAGGATATGTCGATGCGGCGGATGGCGCGTTGAAAATCGTCGGCGAAAAGCTGGGAACTGAGGAGTTCGGATTTATCTTCCCCAAAGGTTCGGATCTTGTGGAACCGATCAATGCGGCGATTGCGGAAATGAAAGCGGACGGTACCCTTGATGCGCTTAACAAGCGTTGGTTCCTTGATTTCAAGATTGGCGGCTAAGCGGGGGCGTTTTGCCGCGTGATGCCGCCTTCGCCGCCGAAACGCGATTTCCCATATTGGCTGTTGGCCGTGATTGGCCTTGGCCTCTGGGGGATTTGGCAAATCATTACCAGCGAATTGCATTTGCAAATCCTGGCCACCCTGCTGCGTGGGGTTCAGGTGACGATCTTCGTCACGCTCATGGGCTTTTCGCTGGCCGCACTTCTTGGGTTGTGCATCGCGTTGATGTCGCTGTCGGGGAGTTTGATCCTGCGGCAAGTGGCGCGGTTTTACACCGAGATCGTTCGCGGCATTCCGATTATCGTGCTGCTGTTATATGTGGCTTTCGTGCTGGCGCCCGGCATGGTGGTGTTTCGCAACATGGTGTTGGAGCCTCTGGGCTTCGAGCCTCTTCGCACGCGGGACTTTTCGTTGTTGTGGCGGGCGATCATCGCGCTGACCATCGGCTATTCGGCATTTATCGCCGAGGTGTTTCGCGCTGGTCTCCAATCGGTCGACATCGGCCAGATCGAGGCCGGCGATGCCTTGGGTCTTAACCGGTGGCACCGATTCCGATTCATCGTGTTTCCGCAGGCCATCCGAACCATTCTACCTCCCTTGGGCAATGATTTTGTCGCCATGATCAAGGATTCATCGTTGGTTTCGGTGTTGGGGGTGCTGGATGTCACGCAGTTGGGCAAGGTCACGGCGGCGGGAAATTTCCGATATTTCGAGACGTATAACGTTGTGGCATTGGTGTATCTGACAATGACGATCGGATTGTCTCTCCTGTTGCGCAGACTTGAGGCGCGGTTGCGAAACAGACCCTGAAATTGAATGTTGCTCATCCGGATGGAGCGAAGACAGACGCTGCCTTGCCGATCCGCTATTGGATGCCTAGCTTGCGTGCTGACACAGGAGAATTTCATGACCAATCCATTGATGCAGGCGTGGGACACGCCATTTGGCCTGCCGCCGTTCGATCGAATTGAGGATGCGCAGTTTGCGCCCGCGATAGAGGCCGGAATGGCCGAAGGACTGGCGCAGGTCGAGGCGGTTGCCAACACGCCGGCGGATCCGACATTTGCCAACACCATTGAAGGGTTGATGCAGACCGGGGCGGATCTGGACCGGGTTCTGGGGGTGTTTTACAACCTTGCCGGAGCTGACAGCACGCCCGAGCGTGAAGCGTTGATGCGGGAATTTTCACCGAAACTTGCAGCACATTCGGCCGCGATCTACAGCAATACCGATCTGTTTGCGCGCATAGAGGCGGTTTGGCAGGCGCGCGCGGAGTTGGATCTGACGCCGGAACAGCATCGGGTGTTGATGCTGACGCATCGCGGATTCGTGCGTGCCGGGGCTGGATTGAGTGGCGATGCGGCGGCGCGAATGAAAGAGATCAAGGGGCGCCTGGCGGTCTTGGGAACGCAGTTCGCACAGAATTTATTGGCAGATGAGCGGGAATGGCAGCGTGCCTTGTCCGAAGATGATCTGGGCGGTCTGCCCAGATTCGTGGTCGATGCGCTGCGCGCGGCGGGGCGGGAACGTGGCGCGGATGGGCCGGTTCTGACGTTGTCCCGGTCTGTCATCGTGCCGTTCTTGCAATTCTGTCCCGATCGGTCGTTGCGCGAAGAGGCATGGCGGGCCTGGGTTTCGCGTGGCGAAACCGGAGGCGAGACGGACAATCGCGCGATTGCCGCCGAGATTCTGGCATTGCGCCACGAGCGGGCGCAGCTGCTGGGCTATGCGGATTTTGCGTCCTACAAGCTTGAGACCGAGATGGCCAAGACACCGGATGCGGTGCGCGCGTTGTTGATGGAAGTCTGGGAGCCGGCCAAGGCACGCGCAGAGGCAGACGTGGCCGAATTGGCCCTGCGGATGCAGGCGGACGGGGTCAACGGAGCGTTGAAGCCGTGGGATTGGCGCTATTATTCCGAAGCGCGGCGGCGTGAGGAATTTGCGCTCAACGAGGCCGAGTTGAAGCCCTATTTACAATTGAACCGTATGATCGAGGCTGCGTTTGATTGTGCGCACCGGCTGTTCGGGTTGGACTTCAAGCGGCTGGACGTGCCGCTCTATCACAAGGATGCCCGCGCGTGGGAGGTGACGCGGGAGGGTGAACATGTCGCGGTGTTCATCGGAGATTATTTTGCGCGTGCGTCCAAGCGGTCGGGCGCGTGGTGCTCGGCAATGCGGTCGCAGCGGAAGTTTCCGGATGTGCAGGGGCCGATCGTGGTGAATGTGTGCAATTTTGCCAAGGGCGATCCGGCGCTGTTGTCCTATGACGATGCGCGCACGTTGTTTCACGAGTTCGGCCATGCGCTGCACCAGATGCTGTCGGATGTGCGCTACGAGATGATCTCGGGCACGTCCGTGGCACGGGATTTTGTCGAACTCCCCAGCCAGTTGTTCGAGCATTGGCTGGAAGTGCCGGAGGTGTTGCAAGAATTTGCGACCCATGCAGACACGGGCGCACCGATGCCGGCGGAGATGTTGGACAAGGTGCTTGCGGCTGCGACCTATGACATGGGGTTCCAGACGGTGGAATATGTCGCCTCGGCGCTGGTCGATCTGGCGTTTCACGAGGGCACGCCGCCCAGCGATGTGATGGCGCGGCAGGCGGAGGTGCTGGCGGAGATCGGCATGCCGGAGTCGATCGTCATGCGCCATGCCAGCCCGCATTTCGCGCATGTGTTTACCGGCGACGGCTATTCGTCGGGGTACTACAGCTACATGTGGTCCGAGGTGATGGACGCCGACGCGTTCGAGGCATTTCTGGAGGCAGGGGGCGCATTCGATCCGGTGATGGCGCAGAAACTGGAAAGCTTCATCCTGTCCGCCGGCGGGTCCGAGGAGGCGGATGTGCTTTATCGCAAGTTCAGGGGGCGGATGCCCGGCGTGGCAGCGTTGCTCAAGGGGCGCGGACTGGCGGCCTGAGGGGGCGAAGGTTCGCGGCGGCTAGTCCTGCTCTGTATCGGCGCTCAGGTTCTCGGTTTGCAGGAAACGCTCGAACGCGTCGAGGTTGATCGGCTCGAATTGTCCAAAACCTTGCATCCAGACGCTCGCTTCGCGCAGGGCGTCTGGCTCCAGCTTGCACCATTTGACCCGGCCCCGCTTTTCCTGGCTGATCAGACCGGCTGCGGCGAGGATCATCAGATGTTTCGAGATCGCGGCGAGTGACATGTCGAACGGGTCGGCCACGTCGGTGACGGCCATGTCATCCTCGAGCAGCAACGACAGGATCTGCCGGCGCGTCGGATCGGCGAGAGCGGCGAAAACGGTGTCGAGCGAGTGAGCCATGCACAACAGGTTTCGCGAACCGACGGTGGCGTCAAGGGGACTTGTCAGGGAAAAGGTGTCGGGGGTCGGCACTGAGCCCGCTTGAAGACCACACCCGTCGGTGCATCAGGCCCGGACGAAAGTCTATGTTGAGTTCGTAGCTGTGTTCATCTGTAAGAATGGGAAGGTCGGCAACTTCGTAAGAGTACCCGGTGACGCGGCCAGTGACGACGAACGCACCGGCGACTTTTTGTCTAAGGGTATGCTGTGTCACATGCAGCTTGCGCATCCCGAACTGCGTATCCGGCACATAGGTATTGGTCTCTTCCCAAAGTAGGTCGGCCGCGTCACGCTGGGCCTGTTCGATGCGGATGCAGGTTGCAAGCTCAGGGCGGCTAAGTCTAATCGCTGCAAGGAATTTTGCCTCGGGGGCCAGTGCATCGCAGGGCGGTGTGGTGATATCGTGAAGGGTGAAAAGCGTTCCGGTTTCCGCATTCCCGGTGACGGACAGCATCAGTACTCCGTCAAGACCCGCAGACAGGGCGCGCAGGCAGGGGCGGTCGCACCAGTCTGTATTGCCGCGCAGGGCAAGGACGCCGTCGGGTTGGATCACTGGCATGGGAATATCTTCGGCGCGGAAACGTTCGGCATGATCAGCGGCGCGCGGGGCGATCCACAGCGACGGAATAGCGGCGAAGACGCCGACCAGTGCCGCGCCCAATAGCCAGCCATGCCGCACGCCCACCAATCCGAGACCGCGGTTTGTGTAAAACAGCACGGCGAGAGCCAGAGTGACCGTGGGCAGCAGGAAGATGGCAAAAGTGATCGGCAATCCGATGATGAAAAGCGCGCCCAGAAGGGCGATAACCTCCAAAGCGGGGGTCCAGCTGAGTATCGATGCGATGGCCAGCACCACCAGCCAGAACGGCAGGACTGACTGCAAACCGGCGCCGTAAAGTTTCGGACGGTAAAATTCGCGACGCGCGGCTTTGCCGGGGGCGTTTTTGGCCATCAGTACGACAAGACCGATGCTGGCGACGATGGCAGCCAGGACGATGAGATTCACGAGATCAAGCATGGGCGTCCCTGTGTGGAGCGATCCTTTGTTGATGGCGGTCTAGCGCGCGATCAAGGCGAGAGTTTGGAAGGGGCGTGTCGGAGGGGTGCAGCGAAGATCAACCGTTGGGTTGAATATCAGATTTGTGAGATCTTGCGGCTCGTTGCGCCTGCGACGGGTTGGTACAGGCTGAAGTTGGATTGAAATTATCAATGAATTTCAGCGCATTGACCGTTTCAGGAGCGGGCTTTGCAGCGACTTGACTCGGGTGGCGGCACGCCATAGCACATGGCGAAAGTTCCGACGAGGTGGAGCACGTGTCTGAGGGCGATCCGAAACAGCGACTGGCAGAGCTGGAAGCGCGGATTGCGGCGGCCAAGGGGGCCCCAAAGAACACGCCACATCAGGAGGAACACTATTCCCAAGCGCAACAGGCGTGGCGGATGGTGATTGAATTGGTGGCCGGTCTGGGGATCGGATTTGGCATCGGATACGGGCTCGACGCTCTTTTTGGCACGCAACCGTTTCTGATGGTGCTGTTTACATTGCTGGGCTTCGCGGCGGGGATCAACGTGATGATCAAAAGCGCGAAGGAAATGCAGAGAACGAACCTGGCCGAGACGGCCGGACAGAATGAGAGGGATCACGATGGCAACGGCAGTTGACGATCACGGCGAAGGCGGCGGCCTTGTGTTCCACCCGATGGACCAGTTCATCATCGAGCCGGTCTTTGGCGACGGGGCTGTTGGCATGTTCACCTTCACCAATGCGGCGCTCTGGATGCTGCTGGCGGTGGCCTGTGTGATCCTGCTGATGGTGCTTGGCACCTCCAAGCGCGCGACGGTTCCGACGCGGACGCAATCGGTGGCCGAACTGGCCTATGGCTTTGTCTACAAGATGGTCGAGGATGTGACCGGCAAGGATGCGGTGAAGTATTTCCCGTATATCTTTACCCTGTTCATGTTCATTGTCTTCTCCAACTTCCTGGCGCTGATCCCGACATCGTTTTCGCCCACGGCGCATATCGGTGTGACGGCCGTTCTCGGCTTTGGCGTGTTCTTTGCGGTGACCATTCTGGGCTTCGTCAAGAATGGCGCGAGTTTCCTGGGCCTGTTCTGGGTGTCGAGCGCGCCGCTGGCGCTCCGCCCTGTTCTGGCGATCATCGAGCTGATCTCGTATTTCGTGCGTCCGGTCAGCCACTCCATTCGTCTCGCCGGCAACATCATGGCGGGGCACGCGGTTCTCAAGGTGTTCGCGGGCTTTGCCGCAATCACCGCAGTGGCGCCGCTCTCGGTTCTCGGCATCACCGCGATCTATGCACTGGAAGTGCTCGTCGGCTTTATTCAGGCCTACGTGTTCACGATCCTGACCTGCGTGTACCTCAAGGACGCGCTGCACCCATCACACTAACGACAGGTGCGTGACATCACGCACCCTACGACATACCGCAACTTCCAATCGTAAGGAGAATTCACATGGAAGGCGATCTCGCACATATCGGCGCAGGCCTGGCAGCAATCGGTTCCGGCGCAGCCGCAATCGGGGTGGGCAACGTGGCCGGCAACTATCTTGCAGGTGCCCTGCGCAACCCGTCCGCTGCGGCTTCGCAGACAGCGACGCTGTTCATCGGTATCGCGTTCGCGGAAGCGCTGGGGATCTTCGCGTTCCTCGTGTCGCTGCTGCTGATGTTTGCCGTCTAAGCTTCGGACCTCATTCCTTACGCGCGGGCGGTGTTGCAGTGATGCGACCCGCCCGATGTAACGACACGTTCCGACGGAGAATGACATGGCAACCGAACCCATCGACCTCGAGGCCGCAGGCGTCTGTGTCGGCCCGGATGGCAGCGCCATCGGCATGCCGCAGCTTTGCGCCGACTGGATGCCGAACCAGATCTTCTGGCTTCTGATCGCGCTGGTCGCGATTTACTTTGTCCTGTCCCGCGTGGCATTGCCGCGCATCGCAACGGTTCTGGCGGAACGGCAAGGCACAATCACCAACGACCTCGCGACAGCAGAAGATCTCAAGCAGAAGGCTGTCGAGGCGGAAGACGCGTATAATCAGGCGCTGGCCGATGCCCGATCCGAGGCGCACAAGATCATCGCCCGCAACAAATCCGAGTTGCAGGCGGAACTGGACAAGGCGATCGCCAAGGCAGATGCCGAGATCGCGGCCAAGACAGCAGAGTCGCAAAAGGCGATATCCGAGATTCGTGCCTCTGCGGTGCAGAGCGTCGAAGCCGTGGCGAAAGACACGGCGGGCAGCATCGTTGCCGCGCTGGGCGGTCAGGCGGATGACGCGACAATTGCCGCCGCAGTCGATGCGCAGATGAAGGGGTGAGCGACATGTACCGTATGATGACACTTACCGCCGCCGGCCTGATGGCGACACCGGCGCTGGCTGCCGATGGCCCGTTCGTGTCGCTGGGCAATACCGATTTCGTGGTGTTGCTGGGCTTTCTTCTGTTCATTGGCGTGCTGATCTATTTCAAGGTGCCGCCGCTTTTGATGGGCTTGCTGGACAAGCGGGCGGAGAATATCCGCTCGGAACTGGACGAGGCCAAGGCGCTGCGGGAAGAAGCGCAGGCGTTGCTTGCCTCTTACGAGCGTCGCCAGCGTGAGGTTCAGGATCAGGCCGACCGGATCATCGCGCATGCCAAGCAGGAGGCCAAGGTGGCCGGGGAGCGGGCTCAGGTCGATTTGAAAAACTCGATCGAGCGGCGGTTGGCTGCGGCAGAGGATCAGATCGCCTCGGCGCAGGCGGGAGCCGTGAAAGAGGTGCGCGATCGTGCGATTGCCGTCGCCATCGAGGCGGCGCGTGCCGTGGTCTCCAAGCAGATGACCGCCAAGGAAGCCGCCAAGACCATTGACGAGTCGATTGCGACTGTGGGTCAGAAGCTGCACTGAAGGCTGATTGGATTTGAGTGCGAAACGCCCCGGCCTTGCGCCGGGGCGTTTCCGTTTGGGGGCTCTGCCCCCTGGCGCTGGCGCGCCTCCCCCCGAGGTATTTTGAAACCGGAGACGATCAGGGGGTCTCTGTCACCCGTTCTCCGAAGATGGCCGAGCCGACGCGGATGTGGGTGGCGCCGAAGGCGATGGCCTGTTCGAAATCGCTCGACATACCCATCGAGAGGCCGCTCAGACCGTTGCGCCTGGCGAGTTTTTGCAGAAGCGCGAAGTGCAGGGACGGGGTTTCCTCGATCGGCGGGATACACATCAGCCCCTGTATCGGCAGATCGAGCGATTGGCATTCCTTGACGAACGCATCGGTGTCGGTGGGGGCGATACCGGCCTTCTGCGGTTCTTCTCCGGTGTTGACCTGAATGAAGAGCGGCGGACAGTGACCGGTTTCCTGGGCAAGGCGGGCGAAGGTATTTGCCAGCTTGGGGCGGTCGAGCGTGTGGATGACATCGAACAACTCGAACGCCTGACGGGCCTTGTTAGATTGCAGCGGTCCGATGAGGTGCAGGTCTATGTCGCCATAGGTCTCGCGGAAATCGGGCCATTTTCCGGCCGCTTCCTGCACCCGGTTTTCGCCGAAGCTGCGGTGGCCTTCTTGAAGAACGGCTTCGACGCGGGCGTTGGGCTGGACCTTGGAGACGGCGATCAGGGTGATGTCTTCGGCGTCGCGACCGGCTGTTTTGGCTGCTTTGGCGATGCGGGATTTGATGTCGGTCAGTCCCATGGTGTGTCTCCCCATGCGTCAAGGAACGGTTGAAGCTCTGCCTCGTGGCGGCGCCATGCCGCGGCGGAGCTTTGGTAGATCGGTTGGCGGACCTGATGCAGGCTCAGGGTTTTGACTGTGCCGCCGGATTTGTGGAAATCGAGACACCGCTCCTGCCAGTCGAGCCCGGCGGCGGCGATCAGGGATTTGGAGGTTTGGTCAGGCGCGGCCACGAGGTCTTCGTAGCGGATTTCGCTGAACCGGTCGGGCAGGGTGTCGCGCCAGTGGGCGGTGATCTTGCGGAAGGTCTTGATGACCTCTGCGATGGCGGCAAGATCGGTGGCGTAGCGATGGGTGCCGCCGCTGAAGTGGTTCTTGTAGACCGACAGCGCAATATCGCGCGGATCGCGGTGGATGACGATGAAACGGGCATTGGGCAAGCTGGCGTGCAGCAGGCCGTAGATCAGGAACGCCATGATGGATTTATCGGTCATCCACGGCTTTGACGGGTCGGCGTGGGCGCGGTTGGCCTGTTGAAGGCGCGATGCGAAATCTGCCAGCTTGGCGGTGGGCGCGTCCTTGAGGGCCATCATCTCGGTGCCGGCGCCGAACTGGGCGTAGGCGGTGCGCAGGGCGGTGGCGATTTCGCCGCCTGCATGAACCTCGCTGTGGCTGGCGATGATCTGTTCGGCGAGCGTGGTGCCCGAGCGGGGCAGGCCGGTGACAAAGATCAGACCGGGAGAGGTTGCGGTGCTGTCGGAGCGCGGTGTCAGGCCCGCTTGTGCATCGACGACGGCGGACCATTCGCTAGCGCGCGCGGCGGCATCGTCGGGCCAGAGTGCGGATTGCGCCGAATTGGCGCGTTTGAGATGTGCAAACACCTTGTCGTGCTGTTTGGTGTCTTCCATCGCCTTGGCGAGGGCGAAATGGATGTGCATTTGGCCATGTGGTGAGAGTTTGGGGTGCCTGGCAAGGCGGCGCATGGCGCCGATCAACCCATCGTTCGGCGCAAAGCGGATGGTGGCGGCGAACATTCGGTAGAGTTCGGCATCGTCGGGGTGCTTTTTCAGCAATTGCCGGAACAGGGCTTCGGAGGCTTCGAAGCGACCCGCGCGTTGCAGGTAGAGCGCCTTGTCGGCCTGGGGTTTGATCGCCTTTGGATCGCGCGCGATGTGACGGTCGAGCAAGGTGAGAACCCGGTCGTGATCGCCAAGGGCGCTGTAGGTCTCTATCGCTTCGGTCAGGATCGCCGGTTCCTCGGGGCGCATGCGCAACGCGGTGTCGATGGCGGCGCGACGCTTTTCCGGATCGCCCAGACGGGCGGCGAGGCGGGCGCGATGGTAGTGGATGTCGGGGCTTTGCGGGGCTTGCAGGGCAAGACCGTCAAGCAGCGCGGCGGCTTGCGACAGGTTGCCCGAATTCGCCAGACGCAGCGCGTTTTGAAATGTCGTCTTGATCGCGTTCTGGGCGTTTGTGTGCATCTTGGCCTCGACCGTTTGGTGTTAGCTACTTGGCTGCCGCACAAAAGAAAAGAGCGGGCGCAAGGCCCGCTCTTTCCCTAACCAATCTGGTTATGAGCTCTTAGAAGCTCATCGACAGACCGAAGGAGTAGCTGTCTTCGTCGTCGAATGTCACGTCGTCGCTGGAACCGTAACCGAGGTGAGCAGCAAGACCGCCACCCAGGTCGTATGTTGCGGCCAGGCCCCAACCGGACGAGTCGGGATCGGCTTTTGCGGCCCAATCTTCGTACTCACCGTAGTTCACGCCAATCGACAGAGCGTTCATGGTGTAGCCGAGGCCAACTGCCATGAATGTGCCGTTGTCGGACTGACCTTCGATGTCTGCTTCTGCGTAGTTGATCGCAGCGGAGAAGCCATTTGCGAATGTCGCGTCAAGGCTCACACCGATCAGCTCGATGTCGGCGAGGATGTCACGGTCGACAGTCTGGTAACCAAGACCAACACCGATTGCTGTGCCACCGAAGTCGGTTGCATAGCGAACACCGAGACCCCAGACGGGATCGTCGTCGCCGTTGTCGTCAACTTCTGCGGACAGGGCTGCTGTGAAGCCTGCTGCGGAGTAGGACACGCGAGCGATCTGGCCGTCATGTGTGCCGTCGAGGCCTGCGTTGCCGGAGTAGCCCGAATGCTCGGTCTCGTCGTCGGCGATGGATGCGCCGGCAAGTGCGACTTCCTGGAGAACGGCGTCATAGGCACCGTCTGTGTCGCCCATGTCGAGGCGCATTGCGCCATAGGACAGGAAGTAGACTTCGCCGTCCTGCTTGGTTGCGTCAAATGCGCCGGAAGGGGCGCCATCGGACTCGTCGAGGTCGATGGATGCACCGAATGCCAGGCCGCCGTCGGATTCGCCGGTCATGGCGAATGTGACGTCGATGTCTGTGTGGAACTGGTCAACACCGTCGCCGTCGGATCCCTGGTAGCGATCGCCACCGATCACACCGATTTCAGCGTAACCCGTGATCGAAACTTCGGCAGCTGCGATGCCAGCGGTTGCAACCAGTGCGGTGGAAGCAAGAAGAAGCGTTTTCATTTTTTTTCCCTCATGTGTTCGTAAGGCACGTACCAAACCGGGATGGTCCGGATCAGCTGAGGCTTCTATGCTCTTCGGGGGGGCGTGTTTGCAAGACAAGCGAACGGCCAACGGTCAACTTGGAAATCTGTGATGCTGATTTGCCACAAGAAATGGGACCGGGTTTCCGCCTGAAAGAACACAGCCTTAGGAGGTCGGGAGCAAGTTCACCTTGTCGTGGTAAGGATCGGCTTGTATGCAAAGCAGGAGGCAAACAAGCAGTCGAGGGCAGTCACTTATGGACCTTACACGTTTCAGGACCGGCGTCGGCATCGTCCTTGCAAGTGCGCTTGTGACGGGATGCGGGTTTTTCGGCGGCGAGGACGCGGAACCGGTCGAGACGCGGCCGGCGAGCGAAATCCTTGACGATATTCAGGAAGAGCGTCGGCCGAACCGGTCGCAATCGAGCTTTTTCGACTTTTTCCGCAACCGTGGCGACGCGGGGCAGATCGGTGCGGTCAACAAGTATATCTGGAACGCTTCGCTTGAGACGCTCGATTTCCTGCCGGTGCAGTCGGTCGATCCGTTCACCGGCGTGATCACCACCGGATTCGGAACACCGCCCGGGGGCGGGCGCGCCTATCGCGCGACGATTCTTGTGAACGATCCGGCGCTTGATGCGCGGTCGTTGAACGTGGCACTGATGACGCGCAATGGCCCGGCGAGCGCCGCAACCGTGCGCGCGGTCGAGGACGCGATTCTGACACGGGCGCGCCAATTGCGTCAGCAGGACAGCCGGTTCTAGAGCCTTGGGCCTCTGATCCGTCGCCGCCGTGCAGGTCAGTCCTGCGGTTGGCGAACGGGATCGGTTTGAGACAGCGCGTCGACCCATGCGAGCTGGCGTGGCAGGCAGATACGGTTGAGATCATAGCGATCACGCACGAATCGGCGGGCATTTCGGCCCAAGGCGCGTCGCCGTTCGGGGGCGTCGAGCAGGGCGCAAGTTTCATCGACCAGCCCCGCCTGATCGAAGAAATCCACCATGACGCCGTTTGTCCCGTCGCTGATCGCTTCGCGCACCGGTGCGGTGTCGGAGGCCACAATGGCGCATTCCGCGCTCATCGCTTCGAGCAGGGACCATGACAGCACGAACGGATAGGTGAGGTAGATGTGCACCGTGCTGACCTGCAAGAGCGACAGGAAGGTCGGGTAGGGCACGCGGCCGAGGAAATGCACGCGGCACCAGTCGTCATTGGGGATCTGCGGGCGCACCTCGTCGATGAAGGTCTGTTTCCAGCTTGTGCCATTTGAAGGCTTGGCCCCGTAGCTGGTTTCGTCGCCGCCGAGGATCACCACCTGCGCCTGCGGACGACGCCGCAAGAGGTCTGGCAGGGCGCGCATGAAAACGTGATAGCCGCGATAGGGTTCGAGGTTGCGGTTCACGAAGGTGATGACTTCGTCTTGTGTAGTGAGGGTGCGCCCCGCCACGTCAAGTCGGGCTTCGGGGTTTGGAGTGATCCGGTCGGTGTCCACGCCGTCATGGGCGACGGTGATGCGCGCCCGATACGTGTCGGGATAGGTGGCGGCCTGATACTGCGTCGGGCTGAGACCGGCATCCATGACCTCTTCGTGCAAGCGATTGTTGAGGTTCTTGAGCCGCAGGCGCAGCGCGTCCGTGTCGGGCGTTGGGCTGGGAAATTCAGGGTCGAACCCGGTCTGGTCGGGGCCGGAGCGGTGGTAGAGTTCGCAATAAAGGCCAAGGCGGGCCGCTGGCCAGACATCCTTGAGAAACAGGCTTTCGCCCCAGCCGTGATGGGCGAGGATCACATCTGGCGCGTAGCCAGCATCGCGTAGCGCCATTGCAGCATCAAAGCAGCCAGAACCGCGCAGGATTTTCGTCTCGAAGTCGATCAGCCAGGGATGGATGCCGGGCGTGCTGGCGCCGGTGACGGTGTAGGGCAGGACGGTGATGCCGCGCCAGTTGGTCGGTTCCTTGACCTTGGGGGTCAGAACCAGAACGTCATCTCCGCGCCCGGCGAGCGCCGGTCCGAGGTATTTGAATTGGCCCGGAAAGTTCTGATGTATCAAAAGCACGTTCATAACAACACACGCATCAAGGACTTACGCGCCTTGGTATGCCCGCATTTGTGACAGGCCACAACGCGGGGTGTGTCTTTCGCTGGACGATCCGCTGCGACCGTCCTATCACCCGTTGCAACAAAACTGCACACCCGAAGGACTGCCTCATGTCGCGTTATGACCCCTCTGCCATTGAACGGAAATGGCAGGCCACCTGGGACGAGCATCAGACGTTCCGCGCCGTGCGCTCGGACGACAAGCCGAAATACTATGTGCTGGAGATGTTTCCCTACCCGTCGGGGCGCATTCATATTGGCCATGTGCGCAATTACACGATGGGCGACGTGATCGCGCGCTACAAGCTGGCGACGGGGCATAATGTGCTACATCCGATGGGGTTCGATGCGTTCGGCATGCCTGCGGAAAACGCCGCGATGGCGAGCGGCGGGCACCCGAAGGATTGGACCTATTCCAACATCGACACGATGGTCAGCCAGATGAAGCCTTTGGGCTTTGGTCTCGATTGGTCGCGCATGTTCGCGACCTGTGATCCAGAGTATTACGGCCAGCAGCAGGCGCTGTTCCTCGACATGCTGGAAGCCGGGCTGGTCTATCGCAAGAACGCGGTCGTGAACTGGGATCCGGTGGACATGACCGTGCTGGCCAACGAGCAGGTGATCGACGGCAAGGGCTGGCGCTCGGGGGCCGAGGTCGAGCGGCGCGAGTTGACGCAGTGGTTCTTCAAGATTTCCGATATGTCCGAGGAACTGCTCGAGGCGCTGGACACGCTGGATGACTGGCCCGCCAAGGTGAAGCTGATGCAGGCGAACTGGATCGGCAAATCGCGCGGTCTGCAGTTTGCTTTTTCGACCATCGACGCGCCCGAAGGGTTTGACCGGATCGAGGTTTACACGACGCGGCCCGATACGCTGATGGGCGCCTCGTTCGTGGGCATCTCCCCCGATCATCCGCTGGCGCGCCAGTTGGAAAAAGACAGCCCCGAGGTTGCCGCGTTCTGCGCCGAAGCGCGCAAGGGCGGCACCACCGCAGAGGCGTTGGAGAAAGCCGAGAAGCTGGGTTTCGACACCGGATTGCGGGTGCGCCATCCGTTTGACACGTCATGGGAATTGCCGGTCTACATCGCCAATTTCATCCTTATGGATTACGGCACCGGCGCGATCTTCGGCTGCCCGGCGCATGACCAGCGCGATCTGGAATTCTCGCGCAAATACGAATTGCCGGTGATCAGCACCTTCGTTCCGGCAATGGGCGAAGACGCCTTCATCCTGCCCGAAGACGGTGGGCCGGCCTATGTGCCGCCCAAGCCCGAAACCGTGCGCTACATCAATTTCTTCGCCGGTGAGGAAGCCCAGACCGGCGACGAGGCCATCGAGGCGGCGGTTGATTTTTGCGAAGAGAACGGCGTCGGGCATGGTGTGACCAAGTTCCGTCTGCGCGACTGGGGGCTGAGCCGCCAGCGCTATTGGGGCTGCCCGATTCCGGTCGTGCATTGCGACGCCTGCGGGGTGGTGCCAGAGGCGAAAGAGAACCTTCCGATCGCGTTGCCTTATGACGAGGACGGCGCGGCGATTGATTTCTCGATCCCCGGCAATCCGCTGGACCGGCACCCAAGCTGGCGCAACGTGCCGTGCCCGTCCTGTGGTCAGCCCGCGCAGCGCGAGACCGATACGATGGACACGTTTGTCGATTCGTCGTGGTATTTCGCCCGCTTCACCGCGCCCCATGCCGACACGCCGACCGATATGGACGATGCGGCCTACTGGATGAATGTCGATCAGTATATCGGCGGTATCGAGCACGCGATCCTGCACCTGCTCTATTCGCGCTTCTTTGCGCGGGCGATGCATATCACCGGGCATCTGCCGGAGAAGTGCAAGGAGCCGTTCAACGCGCTGTTTACGCAAGGGATGGTGACGCACGCGATTTACCGCACCAAGACCGAAAACGGCCGCGCCGCCTATCACTATCCCGAGGATGTGGAATTGCGCGACGGCAAGGGGTTTCTGGCCGATGGCACAGAGGTCGAGATCATCCCATCGGCCAAGATGTCGAAATCCAAGAACAACGTGGTCGATCCGGTGGCGATCATCCAGCAATACGGTGCCGATACCGCGCGGTGGTTCGTGCTGTCCGATTCACCCCCCGAAAGGGACGTGGAATGGACGGCGTCGGGGGCCGAAGCGGCGTCGAAACATCTGGGGCGCGTCTGGCGGATCGCTGCCGATGTGGCAGAGGCTGACGAGGCTCCGAACTCCGAGGACGATGCGCTGTTGCGCGAGATGCACAAGGCGATCAACGATGTGACACTCGGGGTCGAGAGTTTCGGCTTCAACGCCTCGATCGCGAAACTTTACGCCTTTACCAACGTATTGGGCAAATCGAAGGCGGGTTCAGACGCCAAGCGGCAGGCGACGAAGACGCTGGCGCAGCTCATGTCGCCGATGACGCCGCACCTGTCGGAAGAGATCTGGTCGATGCTGGGCGGCGAGGGCCTGATCGCCAACGCGCCCTGGCCTGTTGCGGACGCCGGGATGCTGGTCGATGACACGGTGACGATGCCTGTTCAGGTGAATGGCAAGCGGCGCGATGAAATCACCGTGCCGCGCGACATGGACAAGGCGGAGGTTGAAAAGCTGGCGCTGGCGACCGATGGTGCAAAGCGGGCGCTGGATGGTGCCGCGCCGAAAAAGGTGATCGTCGTGCCGGGTCGGATCGTGAATGTGGTTGCATAGACGCCAGACGCTGTTCGCGCTGGGCGCGGTTTTCGCGGCTGCGGCCTGCGGGTTTACGCCCGTCTACGGCCCGCAGGGCGCGGCGTCGGTATTGCAGGACAACCTGCGCGTCGAGACGCCTCGCAATCACAACGGCTATCTGATCAGCCAGCGGCTCGAAGACCGGTTAGGGCGCAATGACAACGGGCGATACGTCTTGACCGTGACGCCGACTGTCCGCCAGCAGGGGCTTGCAACCTCGGTCGAGGGCACGACGAACCGCTTTCAAGTCACTGGAGACGCGGATTACGCGCTGAAGGACGCCGAGAGTGGTGCCGACGTGCAAAACGGGCGGGTGACGAACTTTACCGGCTATTCGACCACCGGTTCGACAGTGGCGACACTGGCCGCCGAGCGTGACGCGGCGGCGCGCTTGATGGTGATTCTGGCGGATCAGATCGTGGACCGGTTGATCCTGTCTGCGAAGGACTTGCCGGAATGAAGCTGTCGGCGCGCGATGCGGCGGGCTATTTCGCTCGGCCCGATCCCGACAAGACCGGCGTTCTGATCTTTGGCGAGGACGCGATGCGCGTGGCGCTGAAGCGGCAGGAGTTGATCGCGGCCCTGATCGGCGCCGAGGGCGAGAGCGAGATGCGCCTGACGCGGATTCCAGCGACCGAACTGCGCCGCGAGCCAGCGCTTCTGGGAGACGCGATCAAGTCGGTCGGGTTTTTTCCCGGTCCGCGCGTGGCCTTTGTCGAGGATGCCAATGACACGGTTGCCAAGATCGTGGCCGGTGCGTTGGAGGATTGGCAAACGGGCGATGCGCAGATCGTTGTGACCGGCGGCGCGTTGCCCGCCAAATCGGCGCTGCGCAAAATGTTTGAAGGCCATCCCAATGCCTATGCGGCGGCGCTATACAACGATCCGCCCAGCCGCGCCGAAATCGAAGCCGAGCTGACGCGCGCCGGATTGGGGCGACCGCAAGGCGCGGCGATGGAGTTGCTGACGGCGCTGTCGCGCGAGTTGGATCCGGGTGATTTCCGCCAGACCCTGCAAAAGGTTGCGCTTTACAAGCTGAACGACGATGCGCCGTTGAGCCCCGAGGAAGTGACGCTCTGCGCGCCGGGCTCCACAGAGGCCGATCTGGATGATGTGCTCAACATCGTGGCCGAAGGGCGCACCGGCGAGATCGGGCCGGTCATGACGCGGCTCGGTGCGCAGGGCACGGCGGCGGTGACGCTTTTGATCATGGCGACACGGCATTTCAAGGCGCTGCACCGCGCCGCCTCTGATCCCGGTGGTGTCGGGCAGGGGATGGGGCGTTTGCGCCCGCCGGTCTTTGGCCCGCGCCGCGACCGGATGGCACGGCAGGCGTCGGGCTGGGGCATGCACCGGCTTGAACAGGCACTGAAGATGTTGCTTGAGACTGATCTGTCGCTGCGTTCGGCCGGGCAGCACGGGCCTGCAATGGCGATCGTGGAGCGGTCGTTCATCCGGCTGGCGATGCTGGCGCGGCGTTAGGCGCAAGGCGCAAATCCGTGGCAAGATGTCGGGATTGCCTGCCTGCTTTCTCTTCATCAATGGTTTACACTGTGCGTGATAGGGAGGCCCAGATGACAGACACGATCCGATTTACGCTGAACGGCCAAGAGGTCGAGGCCCGCGCCGGTGAGACCATTTGGGAGATCGCCAACGGGCGCGGCCTTGTGATTCCCCACCTCTGCCACACCCCGGCGCCGGGCTACCGCCCCGACGGCAATTGCCGCGCCTGCATGGTCGAGGTGGAGGGCGAGCGCGTTCTGGTGGCGTCCTGCATCCGCGAACCTGTGGACGGGATGGTCGTCACGACCGAATCCGCCCGCGCCAAGAACGCGCGCAAGATGGTGATCGAGATGCTCGTTGCCGATCAACCCGAGCAAGACGCCGCGCATGACCGCTCGTCGCGCTTTTGGGACACGGCCCACGCTGCCGGAGTGAGCGAAAGCCGCCTGCCGACGCTGGATGCCGAGCGGATTCCGCTGCTTGATGACAGTCATGTGGCGATGCGGGTCAATCTCGATGCCTGTATTCAATGCGGGCTCTGCGTGCGCGCCTGCCGCGAGGTGCAGGTCAATGACGTGATCGGCATGGCCGGGCGCGGGCATGATGCCTGGCCGGTGTTCGATTTCGACGATCCGATGGGGGAAAGCACCTGCGTCGCCTGCGGCGAATGCGTGCAGGCTTGCCCGACCGGAGCCTTGATGCCCGCGAGCGTGGTTGACGAGGCGCAGATCGGCGACAGCGCGGATTTCGACAGCGAGGTCGAAAGCATCTGCCCGTTCTGCGGTGTGGGGTGTCAGGTCTCGCTCAAGGTCAAGGATGGCAAGGTCAAGTATATCGACGGGATCAACGGGCCGGCGAATGAGGGGCGGCTGTGCGTCAAGGGGCGGTTCGGGTTCGATTACATCCACCATCCGCACCGCCTGACCAAACCGCTGATCCGCCGCGAGGATGCGCCGGAGAAGGGGCTGAACGTTGATCCGGAAAACTGGCAGGAGGTGTTCCGCGAGGCAAGCTGGGACGAGGCGCTGGATTTTGCGGCTGGCGGTCTGAAGGGGCGCGGGCGCGAGGTGGCCGGGTTCGGCTCGGCCAAATGCACCAACGAGGAAGCGTATCTGTTCCAGAAATTCATCCGGCAGGGTTTCGGGCACAACAATGTCGATCACTGCACGCGGCTCTGCCATGCGTCGTCGGTTGCCGCGCTGTTGGAAAATGTCGGCTCTGGCGCTGTGACGGCCACGTTCAACGAGATCGAGAATGCCGATGTGGCGATCATCATCGGCGCCAATCCGGTGGAGAATCACCCCGTTGCCGCGACCTATTTCAAACAATTCACGAAACGCGGCGGCAAGCTGATCGTGATGGATCCGCGCGGCGTCGGCTTGCGGCGGTTCGCGACGCATATGCTGCAGTTCCGGCCCGGCGCGGATGTGTCGATGCTCAACGCGATCATGCATGTGATCGTCGAGGAGGGGCTTTACGACAAGCAGTATATCGAGGCCTATACCGAGAATTGGGAGGCCGAGAAGGCCCATCTTGCCGATTTCCCGCCTGAAAAGATGGCCGCCATCTGCGGCATTGACGCCCAGACGCTGCGTGAGGTGGCGCGGGAATTTGCGACGGCGAAGGCTGGAATGATCTTCTGGGGTATGGGGGTCAGCCAGCATATCCACGGCACCGACAATTCGCGCTGCCTCATCAGCCTTGCGCTGATGACGGGGCATGTGGGCAGGCCAGGCACCGGGCTGCATCCGCTGCGCGGACAGAACAACGTGCAGGGCGCGTCGGATGCCGGGCTGATCCCGATGTTTCTTCCCGATTACCAGAGCGTGACCGATGACGGTGTGCGCCGCGCCTTTACCGAGGTGTGGGATTCGGGCGATTTTTCGTCCGAGAAGGGTCTGACGGTTACCGAAATCCTTGATGCGGTGCATGACGGCGACATCAAGGCGATGTACATTCTGGGTGAAAATCCGGCCATGTCCGACCCCGATGTCGAACACGCGCGCGTCGCCCTGGCCAAGCTCGATCATCTTGTGGTGCAGGATATCTTCCTGACCGAAACCGCGAATTTCGCGGATGTGATCCTGCCCGCGTCTGCCTTTTACGAGAAATCCGGCACGGTGACGAACACCAACCGGCAGGTGCAGATGGGGCGCGCCGCGATTGCGCCTCCGGGCGAGGCGCGCGAGGATTGGCGGATCGAGGTCGAACTGGCGCGGCGCTGCGGGCTCGATTGGTCTTATGACAGCCCGGCGGATATTTTCGCCGAGATGAAGCTCAACATGCCGAGCCTCGACAATATCACATGGGACCGTCTTGAGCGCGAGAATGCCGTGACCTATCCGTCCCTGTCGCCGACCGATCCGGGGCAGTCGATCGTGTTCGGTGACGGCTTTCCGCGCGCTGACGGACGCGCGCGATTCACCCCCGCCAGCATCATCGCCCCCGATGATGTGCCCGATGCGGACTATCCGATGATCCTGACCACCGGACGTCAGCTTGAGCACTGGCACACCGGGTCCATGACGCGGCGATCCCGCGTCCTCGACGCGGTGGAGCCCGAGGCGAATTGTTCCATGCATCCCAGCACCTTGCGCCAACTTGGGGTCGAGCCGGGCGGACATGTGCGGCTGACCACGAAACGCGGGACGGTCACGGTGATGGCGCGGGCGGATCGCGCGATTGCACCGGACATGGTGTTTCTGCCCTTCGCCTTCGTCGAAGCGGCGGCGAACATCCTGACCAATCCGGCGCTTGACCCTTACGGCAAGATTCCGGAGTTCAAGTTCTCGGCGGTGCGGGTCGAACCGGCGGACGGGGGAGCTTTGGCCGCGCAATAGAGCGCGCGCAGATTGGAACCGCGTCTGAGGGTGCGCGTTGTTCTCCTGAAACAGCTTCTCAGGAGGACATACGATGTTACGCTCAACAGCGATTGCCGCGCTTTTGCTTGCCTCGCCGCTTGCCGCGCAGGATGCCGAGGTCGGCTCTGCCGGTCCCCGAGACACGCGTGATGGCACCTACATGCAAAGTATCGATGACATTGACGTACGCAATGCCGATGGCGAGGTGATCGGGGAGATTGAAGAAATCCTGATTGACCAAGACGGCAAACCGGCCGGTTTCGTCATCGAATTCGGTGGATTTCTCGGATTGGCGGATTCCGACGTCGCGGTGCCGCTGGAGGCGCTGACGTGGAACGAATCGCACTATGTGTCGAAGATGACCCAAGAGCAGCTCGAGGCGCTGCGGCCTTGGGACGAATGAAACGGTCGAGCTGATGCGTCGCTAACTCCAGACGACGTCTCCCAGAAAGATATAGCCCGCGCCGTAGATCGTCTTGATCAGGCGCGGGTTTCTCGGATCCTCGCGCAGCTTGGTGCGCAGCCGTGAGATCCGCACATCCATCGCCCTGTCAAAGCTGTCGCCGGCCGCGCCGCCAAGGGTGTTTTGCATGTAGTCCCGCGTGATCAGCCGGTTCGGGCTTTCCAGAAACAAGCGCAACACCTCGCCTTCGGCGTGCGAAAACGGCGTTTCCTCGCCGCGTTCGTCTTGCAGAGAGTAGCGATCAAAAAACGCCGTCCAGCCGTTGAAACGCGCGGTTTGCCCGGTGGGTGCGGGATGCGCGCGGGTCCGCAAGCGGGCGCGGACACGGGCGACAACTTCGGCCGGATCGAACGGTTTGATGATGTAGTCGTCCGCACCCAGTTCCAGACCGGTGATCTTGTCCTGCACCTGAGCGCGGCCCGAAATGATGATGACCGTCGCCCCCTGTTCCAGCGCCAGACGGTGCACGAGGCTCAGCCCGTCGCGATCGGGCAGGCCAAGATCCACAAGGCAGACATCTGGCGTGGTCCGGCGCAAGGCCGCTTCGAGTTCGGCGGCGCGGCCAAAGCTCAGCGTCTTGAAACCCGCTTCGTGCAACGCTTCGGAGAGCATGGTGCGGATGGCCGGTTCGTCGTCCAATATGGCGATGAGCGGTTTGGTCATGGCGAATCATCCTCGTGGCCCAGAAAGGCGGCAAGATCGGATTGCGTGAACGGTTTGGGCAACACGGCAGCGCGGGCTGCCGCATCGGCGTGGCGTGGATCGGTCGGCGGCAGCGATGTGGTGAGGTAGACCGTCTTGTCGGGCAGGGCCGTCACCAGTTCCGTTCCGAGAGCCGGACCTTCCAGCGAGATATCCGACAGCACAAAGGCGATGTCGGGCACGCCACGCGCCAGCGCCAGCGCCTCGTCAACCGACGCGGCTTCGATCACGCTATGTCCCAGCGCGGTCAGCATGTCGCGGATGGTGGTGCGCAGGTCGGGGCTGTCCTCGACCAGCAGGACCAGCCCGGAATTGGTGTGCGATCCCGCCGTGCGCAACGGCAGGCGCAGCGTCACGCGTGCGCCGGTATTGGTATTGGCGATATGAAGCTGGCCGCCGGCAAGTTTGGCCATGTCATAGACCATCGACAAGCCAAGTCCCGACCCGCCCTCTCCCTTGGTGGTAAAGAACGGATCGAGCGCATGTTGAAGCGCCATTTGCGAGAATCCCGCGCCGCTGTCCTCGACCGTGAAGTCGATCCAGGTGTCGCGCAATTCGGTCGCGCTGACGCGGATTTCGCCCGTGGCGCCGCAGGCATCGCGGGCGTTCAGGATCAGGTTCAGCAGGCTGTCCTGCAACTGTCCGGGATCGAGCAAGGCGCGGCGGGTGATGTCGGTCGCGACCGTCAGCATGATGCTGTCTGGCAGGGACGGCGCGGCGAGGGTGTTGATATCGCTCATGAAGTTGGCCACATCGAGCGGTTCGGGCCGCCATGCGCGGTGCGCGGTGATGTCGGCGATCCGGTTGAGCAGGGCGCCGCCGCGCCGCGCCGCTTGCAATGTGGCAGTGATCAGCGGGTCGGCCGGAGCAGGCAGGTCCATGCGGGCGAGTTTGGACTGCATACCGAGAATGATCGTCAACAGGTTGGAGAAATCATGCGCCAGACCGGAGGTCAGCTGCGCCGCCATCTCGCGTCGGCGGGTTTGTTGCAGGGCAGCGCGAACCTGGGTTTCCTCGGTCACGTCCATCGACAGGATATAGACGCCGTTTTCGGTCTCATCCGGCGTGAACGCCGCGCGGATGCGGCGGGAACTGTTTTCATCGGTGAATTCGAAGGTCGAGGGATCGCCGTTCAGCGCCATTTGCAGATGCGGCAGCACACGCGCGTAGGCATCCGCGCCAAGCGCGTCGGAAATATGCAGCCCGACGATCTGAGAGGGACGCCCCGGCATCACCGACGACAACTTGCGATTGGAATATGTATAGCATCCGGAGCTGTCGACATGGGCGATATGGGCGGGCATCATTTCTGTCGTCAGGCGGGTGCGCGCCTCCATCTCGGTCAACTCGCGCTGCGCTTCTTCAAGCGCCGAGACGGTGGCGGCCAGTTTGCGGTTGGTGGACGCCAGCTCCTCTGAGCGGGCCAACACCTCCTCGGAGAGCAGTTCGGAGCGCGTGCGCAAAAGCTGTTCCTGCGATTTCGCTTCGGTGATGTCGGTATAGACCGTCACCCACCCGCCTTGCGGCAGCGGCGCGCCCTCGACACTGATAAAGCGCCCGTTGGCGCGGACGCGCTCCATGTAATGCGGCTGGAACGCACGCGCCTGTTCGACGCGGGTTTTCACAAAGCTCTCGAAATCGTCGATCTCGCCATATTCGCCGCGCTCGGCGAGGTGGCGGATGGTGTCCTCGAAATCGGCGCCGCGCCGGGTCAGCCTGTCGGGCAGGTCGAACATTTCGGCGAGTCGCGCATTGCAGACCGCCAGTTTCAGATCGCTGTCATAGATCGACAACGCCTGACCGATCAGGTTCAGCCCGGCCTGGATAAGCGCGTCGGTTTTCATGCAGCACGGCCCTGACAGATGGTTGCCCCATCTGGCTACCACCCGTGCGACATCACGCAAAGGGTGTGTATGCGCGCTGTTACAATTCGTTGGGATTGTGAAAACTTCAGGAAAAAGTTGACCGTCACGGTGGCATCTGTCCAACTTGAGACAATGTCGCGCAAAGCGATCGGTTCGGGAGCACCCGGACAACGGGAGGAAACATTTTGGATCATATGACCAAGGGCGTGGAAGGTTTGCGCTCTATTCCGGCCTTGTTGGCGCGCAACGCTGCGCAATTCGGCGATTCGCCTGCGTATCGCGAGAAGGAATATGGCATCTGGCAAAGCTGGACCTGGGCCGAGACGGCCAAGGAAATCGAGGCTCTGGCGCTTGGATTGCTGACCCTGGGGGTAAACGAGGGCGATTTTATCGCCATCATCGGTCGCAACCGGCCGTATCTTTATTGGTCGATGGTCGCTGCCGAATGTGTCGGTGCTGTTCCGGTGCCGCTTTATCAGGACGCTGTGGCAGAGGAGATGGAATACGTTCTGTCCCATTGCGGTGCGCGGTTCGTGATCGTGGGCGATCAGGAGCAGGTCGACAAGGTGATCGAGGTGCAGGAGCATCTGCACCAGTTCGAACACATGATCTATCTCGACCCCAGAGGTCTGCGCAAATACGATCACACGCGCCTGCACCAGTTCAGCGATGTGCAGAACCAGGGGCGCGCAGCTTATAACGAGCATATCAAGGAATTACAGGCCCGCAGCGCCAAGCTGGATTATGACAGCACCTGCGTGATGCTGTATACGTCGGGGACGACGGGCAAGCCCAAGGGGGTGGTGCTGTCGAACCGGAACATCATCGAAACCGCCAAATCCTCGTCTGAATTCGACCATCTGAAACCCAATGACGAGGTTCTCGCCTATCTGCCGATGGCATGGGTCGGGGATTTCATCTTTTCCATCGGGCAGGCCTATTGGTCGGGCTTCTGCGTCAACTGCCCCGAGAGCCCCGAGACGATGATGACGGATCTGCGCGAGATCGCGCCGAGCTATTATTTCGCGCCGCCACGGGTGTTCGAGACGCAGCTGACGCAAATCATGATCCGCATGGAAGACAGCGGCACGTTCAAGAAAAAGACGTTTGATTATTTCATGGCGCACGCAAACAAGGTGGGGCCGGATATCCTTGACGAAAAGCCGGTCAGCACCTTTGACCGCCTGAAATACAAGCTTGGCGAATTCATGGTCTATGGCCCGCTGAAAAACGCGCTCGGGTTTTCCAATGTGCGCGTCGGATATACGGCGGGCGAGGCGATCGGGCCGGAGATTTTCGACTTCTATCGCTCGCTCGGCATCAACCTGAAGCAGCTTTACGGTCAGACCGAAGCGTCGGTGTTCATCACGCAGCAGCCCGATGGCGAGGTGCGCTCTGACACCGTTGGCGTGCCGAGCCCCGGCGTCGAGATCCGCATCGCCGAGAATGGCGAGGTCTTTTACCGCTCGCCCGGTGTGTTTGTGGAGTATTACAAGAACGCTGAATCGACGGCCGATACCAAGGATGCCGAAGGCTGGGTCGCCACCGGAGATGCCGGCTTTATCGAGGAGCGTACCGGCCATCTGCGCATCATCGACCGTGCCAAGGATGTCGGCACGATGGCAGATGGTGCGATGTTCGCGCCCAAATATGTCGAGAACAAGCTGAAGTTCTATCCCAACATCCTTGAAGCCGTGGTGTTCGGCGCGGACCGCGACCGCTGCACGGCGTTCATCAATATCGACCTTGCCGCTGTCGGCAACTGGGCAGAGCGCAACAATATCGCCTACGCCTCCTATCAGGAACTGGCGGGGCACAAACAGGTTCTCGATACCATTCAGGCGCATATCGAAGAGACAAACCAGAGCATCGCGCAGGATGACATGCTGTCGGGCTGTCAGGTGCATCGCTTCCTGGTGCTTCACAAGGAGCTTGATGCCGATGACGGTGAGCTGACACGCACCCGCAAGGTGCGGCGCAAGATCATCGGTGAGAAATTTTCCGACCTCGTGACCGCGCTCTATGACGGATCGTCGTCGATCTACACCGAAACCGAAGTCACCTATGAGGACGGGCGCAAAGGGAAAATCAAGGCGACGCTGGAAATCCGCGATGCCAAGGTCGTTCCGGTGACCCCCAAAGCGATGGCCGCGGAATGACCGTGGAATCGATTAATATTTGTGAAGAGAAGAAACAGGGGACGGGCGCGTGAAAGACACCGAAGGATACGTCACCGAAGACGGACGCCAGATTGGTGGCACCCTGATGGACATGCGCAACATCACGCTGCGCTTTGGCGGGGTGGTGGCGATTCAGGACATCTCGTTCGACATCCGCGAGGGCGAAGTGCGCGCGATCATCGGTCCCAACGGTGCCGGCAAGTCGTCGATGCTCAACGTGATTTCGGGGTTCTACACGCCGTCCGAGGGCGAGGTCTGGTATCAGGGATCAAAGCGTCCGCAGATGAAACCCTTCGAGGTCGCCCGGCAGGGTGTGGCGCGCACATTCCAGAACATCGCTTTGTTCGAGGGCATGACGGTTCTCGACAATGTCATGACCGGGCGGCTGACCCATATGAATGCGGGTCTTTTCAGCCAGGCACTTTGGTGGGGACCAGCACGCCGCGAAGAGATGGAAAACCGCGAAAAGGTCGAGCGGGTGATTGATTTTCTGGAGATCCAGAAAATCCGCAAGACGCCGGTTGGCCGCTTGCCCTACGGGTTGAAAAAGCGTGTCGAGTTGGCGCGCGCGCTGGCGGCAGAGCCGTCGCTGTTGCTGCTCGACGAGCCGATGGCGGGGATGAATGTCGAGGAGAAAGAGGACATGAGCCGCTTCATCCTTGATGTGAATGACGAATTTGGCACCACGATCTGCCTGATCGAGCATGACATGGGGGTCGTGATGGATCTGTCGGATCGCGTGGTTGTCATGGATTACGGCAAGAAGATCGGCGACGGCACACCCGACGAGGTGCGCAACAATGAAGACGTGATTGCCGCCTATCTTGGCGTGCCGCATTGAGGGGGCAGGAATGCTGAACGACATATTCGTAGCGCCGTTCGTGGACATGTTTTCCGCGCCGGATTTTCTGATGCAGGTTCTTTGGGAGGGGCTGGTTTCGGGCATCCTCTACGCCTTGATCGCGCTTGGGTTCGTATTGATCTTCCGCTCCAGCCGGATCTTCAACTTTGCGCAAGGCATCATGGTGGTGTTCGCAGCGCTGACGCTGGTGGGGCTGTTCGCGCTGGGCATACCGGCCTGGATCAGCGTCGGCTTGACGCTGGTGGTGATGTTCGTGCTTGCCGTGGTGATCGAACGCGTGGTGTTGCGCCCGCTTGTCGGGCAGCCCGACATCATCCTGTTCATGGCGACCATCGGCATCACATTGTTCCTGATCGGCCTGGGCGAGACGATCTTCGGCGGCGAAAACAAGGTGATGATCACCGAAGAGCTGGGCATCCCGACCGGTGATACGGTGTTCGAACCGTTCGGCGGCCTGTTGATCCTTCAGCATCTCGACATCACGGTGGTGATCGTGGCGACGCTGCTGGTTCTGGGGCTGCTGGCGTTTCTCAACTACACCCAGATGGGGCGCGCCATTCGCGCGCTGGGCGACGATCATCAGGCGGCCTTGTCGGTCGGGATCTCTTTGCAGACGATCTGGGTGCTGGTCTGGTTCATCGCGGGGATCATCGCGCTGGTGACGGGCATCGCCTGGGGCGCGCGGGCTGGCGTCAGCTTTGCGCTCGAGGTGATCGCCTACAAGGCGCTGCCGGTGCTGATGCTGGGCGGGCTTGAATCGATCACCGGGGCCATCGTCGGCGGGTTGATGATCGGTATTCTGGAAAAACTGTTCGAGATCTACTGGGGCCAGCCCTTGCTGGGGGGCAATACCGAGACGTGGTTCGCCTTTGTCCTGGCGCTGATCGTGTTGCTGTTCCGCCCTCAGGGGCTGTTTGGAGAGCGGATCATCGAAAGGGTCTGACGCAGCGCGGGGCGCGCTGGGAACGGGACTTACGGGCAAAAGTGCCCGGCTTTTGAGGAAGGACACATGGCAAAGCTGATCGCAATTTTGAACGTCGTCGCATGGTCGGGCTTCTGGGCTTTCGGGTACTTGGCCCTGGCAAGCGGCAGCGAAGCCGGGACGAATACGGTGATTGCGATCCTGTTGGCCGCGCTTGGCGGTGCGGCGGGGATGTGGGCCTATTTCTGGCTGATCCGTCACAGCGAAATGACGGGCTATGCGAAGCCGCGCAATCGTGCGGTGATCGAGGACGAGACCGCCCTCTAGGGCCACCCGCGCCGCCGGCACAGGCGGTCACGGATCACGCCGACCAGACGATCAAAGCCTGACAGGGGCGACAAGGGAAAGACCAAGATGTTTTACAGAACCGCAGGTCAGTTCAAGACGAGCTATGCCGCCGATCAGGCGCTGTTTCCGGTGCGGCAGGATGCTCTTCTGCTTGGCGTCATCGTGCTGTTGGGTTGGGTGATCTTCCCGCTGACCGCGTCGGAATTCACCTTTCAGACGCTGCTCATTCCGATCCTGATCTATGCGCTGGCGGCGATGGGGCTCAATATCCTCACCGGATTTGCCGGTCAGCTGAGCCTCGGCACCGGCGCGTTCATGGGCGTCGGGGCCTATGCGTGCTACAAGATGCTGACGATCTTTCCCGAGTTGAACCCGATCATCGCGATCCTGCTGTCGGGGTTCTTCAGCGCCGGAATCGGTGTGGTGTTCGGTATCCCGAGCTTGCGGATCAAGGGGTTCTACCTTGCCATTGCAACTCTGGCGGCGCAGTTCTTTCTTGTCTGGCTGTTCGAGAAATGGGCCTGGCTTTACAATTACAACGCCTCGGGCGCGATCCAGGTGCCGAACTTGAAGATGTTTGGCATCTATGTCTCCGGACCGCAGGCAGACTCCGTCACCGAGTATTACATCGTGTTGTTCATCGTCACCTTGCTGACGGTGCTGTGCATCAATCTTACGCGCGGAAATTTGGGCCGGACCTGGAAGGCGACGCGCGATATGGACATTGCGGCGGAATTGATCGGCATCAACCTGATGAAATCAAAGCTGACCGCCTTTGCCGTGTCGTCCTACGTCGTGGGTGTCGCGGGCGCGCTTTATGTCTTCATGTGGAAAGGCGCGGCAGAGCCGAATGTCTTTGACATCCCGCTGTCGTTCCAGGTGCTGTTCATCGCCATCATCGGCGGGCTGGGGTCGATCATGGGCAACTATCTCGGCGCGATCCTGATCGTCGGGCTTCCGGTTGTGTTGAACGTCGCGTCGGGAACGCTGGTGTTTGATATGTCCCTTTGGGCGGCGGCGCTTTTGATCGCGGTGCTGGCGGTGGCGGCGTTCCTGTTCTGGATCGCGCGCAACCTCTGGGGCGTGGGCGTTATAGCTGCGATCGCGATGGCGATCTTGATCTATGGCTATGCGCAGACCCAGGGGTTTCAAATCGAATCCGCCCTGGTCGAACATATCAACACCATGATCGTCGGAGCGTTGATCGTGTTTTTCCTGATCATCGAACCGCACGGGCTCAACCAGCTTTGGCGGCTGATCCGCGAGAAACTCATCATCTGGCCGTTCCCGCACTAGGGGGCGCGGCCCAACAACAAGAACCAACAGAACTATCCAATGGGAGGAAAACCATGAAACACTCTACCAAACTGGCGGCAGCGGCAGCGCTGGGCACGATGCTCGGCACCGCCGTGATGGCGCAAGAACTTTATACGCCGAACATGGCGTACCGGACCGGGCCGTTTGCGGCGACGGGCATTCCGCTGATGAACGGGCAGGCCGACTACATGACCCTGCTCAATGAGCGCGATGGCGGCATCGGCGGCGTGATGGTCAATTTCGAGGAATGCGAGACCGGCTATTCCACCGAAAAGGGCGTGGAATGTTATGAAAAGACCAAGGAGCGGGCGATTGTCACGCAGCCCTGGTCCACCGGCATCACGCTTCAGGTGCTGCCGAAAGCCAATGTCGACGAGATCCCGATCCTGGCCTCGGGCTACGGCTTTTCGCCGATGGCCGATGGCAAGGTCTTCCAGTGGGCGTTCAACGTGCCTGCGGGATATTGGGATGGCGCCGACATGATCATCCAGTACCTTGAGGAGCAGGGATCGCTTGACGGCAAGAAGATCGCGTTTCTGCACCTCGATCACCCGTTCGGCAAAGAGCCTCTGCCAATCCTGGAGATGCATGCCGAAGCCAAGGGGTTCGAGCTGCTGCCGATCCCGGTCGGCCTGAAAGAGATGCAGAACCAGTCGGCGCAGTGGTTGCAGATTCGCCGCGAACGCCCCGATTACGTGATCATGTGGGGCTGGGGCGCGATGAACGCAGGCGCGATCACCGAAGCGGTCAAGACCAAATTCCCGATGGAGAACATGCTGGGCGTCTGGTGGGCCGGACATGATGCCGACCTCAAGTTGGTTGGTGAAGACGGCAAGGGCTACAAGTCGATTTCCTGGTCGTTCCCCAACCCCGATGCTCCCGCGATGAAAGATCTTCAGGAAAAGGTCATCGACGCCGGACTGAGCCAGACCAACGCCGAAGAGATGAAAGGCGTGTTCTATGGCCGTGGCCTTGTCATGTCGATGATCCTGGCCGAGGCGATCAAGAACGCTCAGGAGAATTTCGACACCGCCCAGATCACGCCGCAGCAGCTTCGCTGGGGGCTTGAGAACATCGACCTGACCGAAGAGCGGATCTCGGAATTGGGCATGGATGGCATGGTGCCGCCGTTCTCGACATCCTGTTCCAACCACACCGGCCATTCCGGAGCGTGGATGCTGGAATGGGACGGCGAGAAATTCGTCAAGGCATCCGATCTTCTGACGGCCAATGTCGAAGGCTATGCAGATGTGATCGCATCCTCCGCCGCTGACTATGCCGAGGCCAATGCGCCCTGGCCGGTGAACGAGGATTGCGCCGCCGAGTAAATCGCGCTGACCCTTCACCGGCGGCGCGACCCGTCGCCGGTGGATTTCGAGTATTTCAAAAGAGAAGAAGAACCATGCTGGACGCGGCCCCTACCGATGAGACCCTGCTCGAGGTCAACAATATCGAGGTGATCTACAACCACGTCATCCTCGTGTTGAAGGGCGTCAGCCTGAGCGTGAAGACCGGTGGCATCACCGCGCTTCTGGGCGGGAACGGCGCTGGCAAGACGACGACGCTCAAGGCGATCTCGAACCTGCTGCATTCCGAGCGCGGCGAGGTCACCAAAGGGTCGATCATCTATGAAGGCGAGCGTGTGCAGGATCTCGACCCGGCCGCGTTGGTCAAGCGCGGGGTCATTCAGGTGATGGAAGGGCGGCACTGCTTTGGCCACCTGACCGTCGAGGAAAACCTGCTGACTGGCGCCTATACGCGGCGCGATGGCAAGGGCGCGGTCGAGGCGGATCTGCAGATGGTCTACGACTATTTTCCGCGCCTGAAAGAGCGGCGGAAATCGCAAGCTGGCTATACATCCGGGGGTGAGCAGCAGATGACGGCCATCGGACGCGCGCTGATGTCGCGCCCGAAAATGGTGTTGCTCGACGAGCCGTCGATGGGCCTTGCGCCGCAGCTGGTCGAGCAGATTTTCGAGATCGTGAAATCGGTGAACGAGAATGAAAACGTGTCGTTCCTGTTGGCCGAGCAGAACACCAATGTCGCGCTGCGCTATGCGCATCAGGGCTATATCCTGGAGAACGGGCGTGTCGTTCTTGACGGTCCGGCGGCGGACCTGCGCGAAAATCAGGACGTGAAGGAATTCTATCTGGGCATGTCGGATGACGGGCGCAAATCCTTTCGCGACGTACGCTCCTATCGCCGGCGCAAGCGCTGGCTGGCCTGATGAAACGCCTGAAGTTTGCCGAGACTCTGGTCGAAGCCGTGTTTCGCCGCGACGGGCCGCCGATGCTTCAGCCCTATCGCGGCTATGCGGAGCCGGACCAGTTGATCCTGCAAGGGCGCGTGGTGTCAGCCGTGCGCCGCGCCGCGCCGGAGCCGGATCAGTCGCGCTGGACGAATTTCAAGGAGATGGTGTCGCTGTTTTTCACCACCGAAGTGGCGGATGTGCCCGTCACCGCCGAAGGTGTCACCACGCGTTCGAACGCCGAAGGTTATGTCACGCTCGCCGTGCCGCGCGCAAAGGACACCGAAGGCTGGGTCACGGTCGAGGCGCATCTGGCGAACGCACGGATCGAACCGGTGCAGATGCCGGTTCTCGTGCCGCCGCGCGATGCGCGGTTCGGGGTGATCTCGGATATCGACGACACGATGATGCACACCGGAGCGCAATCGCTCCTGCGCAACCTGTGGACGACGTTCACCGGCAATGCGCTGACACGCCAGATCTACCCCGACAGCAAAGCGCTGATCGATCGCCTGTCTGACGCGGGTCGCAATCCGGTGTATTACGTCAGCTCTTCGCCGTGGAACCTGCACAGCTTTCTCGACAAGGTGTTCGCGCGCGTGGGACTTGTGCAGGGTCCGATGTTCCTGCGCGATCTTGGGATCAGCGATCATGGTGTCGTCGGCGCCAGCCACCAGAACCACAAGGGGGCGGCCGTGGCCACGATACTGGCGGCCAATCCGGACCTCGGGTTCTATTTGCTCGGCGATACCGGCCAGAAGGACGCACAGGTCTATCTTGACGCGGTGCAGCGGTTTCCGGGGCGCATCCGCGCGGTCCTGCTGCGTCAGCCGACGCGTTCGGTAAACCCGGACGCGAAAGACGCGTTGTCAAAGATCGAGCAGCTGGGCGTTCCCACCTATCACGGCCCCGATTTCAAGGATTTGCCCGCACGCGTTTTGTCGCGCGATGCACAGGCGGCGGAATGAGCGGGCCGGTGAATTTCGACTATCGCCTCACGAGGAGAGCGCCATGAGTACCCATTTTGACGATCTTGAAACCCGCAGCCCCGATGCGCGCCGGAGCGCCCAGGAGGCCGCGTTGGCGGCGCAGGTGCAGCGCGTGATGCAGGCTGACGGGTCTTATCTCGCCGGGCATGATCCGATTGCCGCAATCGACGATCTGCCAAAGCTGCCGGTGTTGCGCAAATCTCAACTGGTGGCGCGGCAAAAGGAGAATCCGCCGTTTGGCGGCATACCCGTCAGCAACATCGCGCATGTGTTCCAATCGCCGGGGCCGATCTATGAACCCGGAGGCCTGAGCCATGACTGGTGGCGCATGGGGCGGTTTCTGCACGCCTGCGGCATTGGCGAGAGCGATATCGTGCAGAACTGCTTTGGCTATCACCTGACGCCTGCCGGCATGATTTTTGAAAACGGTGCGCGGGCGGTCGGGGCCAAAGTGCTGCCTGCCGGAACCGGGCAGACAGAGCTTCAGGCGCAGGCGGCGCATGATTTGCGGGTCACAGCCTATGCCGGCACGCCGGACTATCTCAAGATCATTCTGGAAAAGGCCGACGAGATGGGCCTGCCGCTCAACATCACCCGCGCGGCTGTGGGCGGTGGGGCGTTGTTTCCGTCGCTGCGCGCCTATTATGCAGATCGCGGGATTGCGTGCCGCCAGTGTTATGCCACCGCCGATCTGGGCAACATCGCCTATGAGAGCGACGCCGAGGACGGGATGATCTTGGACGAAGGCGTGATCGTCGAGATCGTCACGCCCGGCACCGGCGATCCGGTGGCCGAGGGAGAGGTGGGCGAGGTGGTTGTGACGACCCTGAACCCCGATTACCCGCTGATCCGGTTCGCGACCGGAGACATGAGCGCCTTTATGGCGGGGGAGAGCGCGTGCGGGCGCACCAACGCGCGGATCAAGGGCTGGATGGGGCGTGCCGACCAGACAACCAAGATCAAGGGGATGTTCGTGCGTCCCGAGCAGGTGGCCGCTCTGGTCGCCCGCCACGCCGAGATCGAGCGGGCCCGTGTCGTGGCCAGCCGCGACGGCGAGATGGACGTGATGACGGTTCAGATCGAGACCGCGGCGCAGGATGGTGCGGCCTTCGAGCCGAGCGTGTTCGAGACGCTCAAGCTCAGGGGCCGCGTCGAACTGGTGCCGCCGGGGGCGCTGCCGCGCGACGGGCTGGTGATCGAGGATGCGCGCAGCTACGACTGATTTGACCGCTCAAGGCGAAGTTATTTTCGCTGATATTGGATAACTTCGCCGTTTCATGCGTTACCTTTGCGTATCTAAGGAGGGTGCGTTTATGAAACGTATGATTATCCCGCTGGCCGCGACTGCGCTGCTGGCGACACCGGTGTTGGCGCAGAACAGCGATCTTCTGGTCATCGGAAACAGCGACCAGAGCGTTCTGCAACGACTGACCGGCAGTGGCGATCTGGACGATCTGCGAGGCGCGTTCGAGGATCGTGGCGTCGCAGTGAGCCTTGTGACCGGCGCCGATGCGGCCGCCATGCGGTCTGCATTTCTTGATTTTGCAAACGATGTCGATGCCACGACAGACGATGTGATCATCGTGCTGACAGGACGCTTCGTTTCAACCGTTGCCGGAACCTATCTGGTCCCTGCGGACAGCGCGGGCGCATTGAGGTTGGGGCAGGTGGTCACCGAGGGCTTCCCGCTGGATGCCGCTTACGCGGTGGCGGCTGAATATCCGGGGCGAGCGCTGATCGTTCTGGGAGAGGTCGAGGTTGATGCAACCCTGCCATCCGGTCTGTCGGCCAATCTGTCACTGGGCAATATCCCTCAAGGTGTGACCGTTGCGATCGGCCCGGCCGGAAACGCGGCGAAATTTGTTGATCGGCTCACCGATGCGACCGGCGACGATGTGCTGCCACTTGCGCGCGCCGAGGGGTTGAGCCTGGTCGGTTTCGTGCCGCGCGAATTGCCGCTGCTGGCGCGGAGCGAAACGGCTTTGCCACAGGTCGAGACGCGCCCGGAGACGGACACTGCCGCGCGCAATCAGGCTGACGGCGCGGCGTGGACAAAGGCGGAAGACGCCGACACCCAAGCGGCCTACGAAACGTACCTCGCCGCGTTTCCCAATGGGAATAACGCAAGCGAAGCGCGGCAGCGGTTAAACACGATCAAGTCAGAGCCGTTTTACCGTGAGAAACAGGCCGAAACCGATCTGGGCCTGTCGCGCGATGCGCGGCGCGAGATCCAGCGCGATCTATCGCTGCTGGGCTACAACACGCGTGGCATCGACGGGATATTCGGCCGTGGCACACGCGGCGCGGTGACCGCATGGCAAAGCGAAAACAACGCGCGGGCGTCGGGCTATCTGACTGCCGACCAAATCTCCCGTCTCGATGCGCAGGCAGAGCGGCGCGCGGCCGAACTCGAAGAGGAAGCGCGCCAGCGTCAGGCCCAGCTTGAGCGGCAGGACCGCACGTTCTGGGAAGAGACCGGCGCGAAGGGAGATGAGGCCGGATATCGCGCCTATCTCAAGCGGTTTCCCGATGGTGTCTATGCCGAGGTGGCGCAGGAGCGGCTGAATGACATAGAGGCCGAACGCCGCGCGCAGGCCGAGGATAACGACGCAAATCGCTGGCAGGTGGCCCGTCAGACGGATACCCAGGACGGCTATCGCGCCTATATCAACGACCGCCCGAACGGCGCGTTTGTCGAGGAAGCGCACGCGCGGATCGACTGGCTGGAGCGCAACTCGGAACAGCGCGCCGATCAGGCCCGCGCCGAGGCAGAGGAGGCCGCGCTTGGGCTGAACGGGGCTGCGCGGCGTCTGGCCGAGGCGCGAATGGAAGACCTCGGGTTGAAGCCGGGGGCCGTGGACGGCACGTTTGACGAAGACACGCGCCGCGCCATTCGCCGCTATCAGGACGCGCGCGAATTGCGGGTGACGGGGTATCTTGATCAGGCGACGGTTGTACGGCTGATGGCGGATACGATCCTGCGGTGATCGCCTTGCCGTGATGACCGACATAAAAAAAGCCACCCGGAACTCCGGGTGGCTTTTTCTTTTACTGCGGGGTCCGCTTAACCCTGACGGGCTTTGAACCGGCGCTGCGTCTTGTTGATGACGTAGACGCGGCCCTTGCGGCGCACAACGCGGCAGTCGCGATGGCGGTTCTTGAGCGAACGGAGCGAGTTTCTGACCTTCATGGGCCTCTCCTCATGTCGCGGCGCGCGAGCGCCTCTCGGGTTGCGGATGCCCCGATCCGAAGATCAGGACGGTGAAATCAATGGTGGGCGATACAAGGTTCGAACTTGTGACCCCTTCGATGTCAACGAAGTGCTCTACCACTGAGCTAATCGCCCTTTTACCGTTGCGAAAATCCGGCCCCAAACAAAAGGGGCGCGTAAAGCCGCGCCGATGGAGCGGTCTATAAAAGGAGTCGGAACAGGGATCAAGGGCTTTTGATAGAGGAATAATTCGGTCTATTGTATCGGCAACGGAGGGCGTATGCCGAAACTCGCTTATCATCTCGTCGAGCCTGAGGCGAATACCTCGCGCGTGGTGTTCGCGTCTCCCCATTCGGGGCGCGACTATTGCTGGTCTTTTCTGCGCCATACAGACCTTGACGAACTGGCGATCCGGTCCTCCGAAGATGCCTTTGTCGACCGGCTGTTCGATTGTGCGCCGCAATTCGGTGCGCCTTTCATCAAGGCCGGGGCGCCGCGCGCCTTCATAGACCTCAATCGCAGCGCCGAAGAGCTTGATCCGGCGCTGATTGACGGTGTTCGCCGGCAAACCCACAACCCACGGGTTGCGTCGGGGCTTGGCGTGGTGCCACGGGTGGTGGCCAACGGGCGCGCGATCTATCGCGGCAAGTTGCCGTTGCATGAGGCAGAGCGCCGCATCGCGCAGTATTGGCACCCCTATCATGCCGAACTGCGCAGGCTGATCACACGGGCTCACACGAAATTCGGCGAAGCGATTCTGGTTGATTGCCATTCGATGCCGCACGAAGCGCTGGACGGGGTTGCCAAAGCGTCGTCGCGCCGCCCGCAGATCGTTCTGGGCGACAGATTCGGGGCGTCGGCCAGCCAGACGGTGATTGACCAGATCGAAGCGGCGTTTACCGATGCGGGACTGGTCGTGGCGCGCAACACGCCATTCGCAGGAGCCTATATCACCCAAGCCTATGGCCGCCCGTCCCGAGGCCAGCACGCGGTCCAGATCGAGATTGACCGTTCGATCTACATGGATGAACGCGACGTGCGCCCGAATGCCAATTTCCACAATTTCCGCAAGCTGTTGCGCAGCGTGGTTGCAGAGATCGCGGCCACGGGACAAGCCGACCAGATGCCTCTGGCCGCGGAGTGAAGATCAGACGAAAAGCCCCGCAAGCGCCTCTTTGAGCAGTGCATCGTTGGGGATTGTCAGGCGTACCGGGACGGTCAGCACCTTCATCCGATAACCCTGCGGCAGGCGCACCGCGTCCTTCTCTGTGGTCACAAGCTGCGCACCAGCGGCTTTGGCGTCTTTCTCAAGACGAGCAATCAGGGCCGGCGTCAGCGCTTGATGATCGTCAAGCGCCCTCGTCTCCACCAAATCCGCCCCAAGCTCTTTCAGGGTCAGAAAAAATTTCTCTGGATGTCCGATGCCGGCAAAGGCAAGGCAGCGCAACCCGTCCCAATCCATGCCAGTTTGCAGCGGCGCAAGATGCCCCTGAAGATGCGGCAGGGACACCACATCGCGCCACGTTTCTCTGAACCGCGCCTGGGCGACGTGATTGCCGATCGACAGCACCATGTCGGCCCGTGCCATTGCCGTGCGGACAGGTTCGCGCAAGGGTCCGGCCGGGATGCACAACCCGTTGCCGAAACCCCGTTCCGCGTCAACGACAATCAGCGACAGGTCTTTGGAAACACTCGGGTTTTGCAGTCCATCGTCCAGAAGAATCACCTCGGCCCCCGCCTCAACCGCCGCCCGCGCACCCTCGGCGCGGTCGCGGGCCACCCAAACGGGGCCGAACGCCGCCAGCAAGAGCGGCTCGTCGCCGACCTCGCTGGCGTCGTGACGATTGGGATCGACCTTGACCGGCCCGCGCAGCGTACCGCCGAACCCGCGCGAGACGACATGCGCGGTCTTGCCCACGTCAGACAACATCTGCCCCAGCGCTATGACCGTCGGCGTCTTGCCGGTGCCGCCTGCGTTGACATTGCCGACGCAGATCACAGGAACCGATGCCTTGAAAGGCTCGCCCCGTTTCAGCCGCCGCGCCGAGAGCGCTGCATAAATCGCGCCCAGCGGCGAGAGCAGACGCGCCCGCACTCCGGGCGCATCAGGCGGCATGTTCCAGAAACCCGGAGCTCTCATGCTTGCTCTTCTATGGCGTCCAGCCATTCGTTGACCTGATCCAGCACCAGATCCGCGGTTTCGGCCCCTGCCGACACCACGCTCCATCCCGCATGCGCCATCGCGGCGGCGCGATCCGGCGCGATCAGATGCGAGACCGCGGCGCTGAGGGAATCCATGTCCTTGACGATCCGCGCAGCCCCGGCCGCGACGAGCCGCGAATAGGCGTCCAGATGCTGCCCCACGTTCGGCCCATAGAGGATCGCGGACCCAAGCGCCGCCGCCATCATCGGAGACTGCCCGCCAGTCTTGCCAACCAAAGACCCGCCCAGAAAACTCAGCGGTGCGATGCGATACCAAAGGCCCAGTTCGGTGTCGTCTCCCGCCAGCAGCACTTGCGTGTTCTCGTCCGGCATCTCGCCATGATCCCACCGCGCGAGGCGCAGGCCGATCTCGTGGCAAAGCTCGGCCATGACGGGTTCGTCGTCGGCATCCTGTGGCACGATCACCAGCAACAACCGGTGCGCCAGACGACACGCGCGCCGGTGCGCGCGCAGGATGCTGTCGACCTCGCTGCTGAGCAGACCGGCGGCAAGCCACACTGGCCGCCCGGCCAGAGCAGCGGTCAGCTCCTCGTGCAGCCCGTCATGGCTGGCCAGCGGAAAAACCTCGGGCTCCAGAGGTGAGGCCACTTCGATTTTGCTCTCCAGAACGCCAAGCCGGCGCATCCGCTGCGCGGCCCGCTTGTCTTGGGCGAAGATGCAATGAAAGAGGCCAAGCGCGCCGGCCGATGCATCGGGTATCATCCGTTTGGAGGGCTGTCGCCACGGCGCGTCGGCGGCGTCGGCCAACAGCATATGAAGTCCGGTTCTCGACGCCTCGAAAATGAGTGCAGGCCGCAGGCCGTTGCCTGCCCAAACCAGAATATCGGGCCGCCAGTGGCTCAGGAAACGCTGGATGTCGGTCGGCGTTTCGGCGGGCGGCGGACCGACCGTCACACCGTCAAGCGTATAACTTTCGCCTTTCGCCGAATCCGAGGTGAGCACCAGCGACACATCATCGCGCTGCATCCGGAGACGGGTGACCAGGGTCATCAGCGTCTCGAGCCGGGTGCGGGTGTCGCTGTGAAGCCAGAGCACCGGGCCTGTGGGGCGCTTCGGCCATGTCTGTGACAGCGCATCCAGACGGTCGCGCCCGCGCGCCAGCGCCAGATAGGCGGTCAGGCTGAACGGCTTGCGCGGCACAGGGATCAGTCCTGCTCTGCGGGCTCGCTTGTGCTGGCATCCATCAATTGCTGCAAATCGCCCAGAAAATAGCGCATATGCGCGTTATCGACAGTGCGCTGCGCCTCGTTCTTCCACGCGTCATAGGCGGTTTTTCGATCTGGAAATATGCCGACGACGTGAATGTTCTCGGGATCCTTGAACACGTTTTCCTGAGGCGTTTCCAACTCTCCGCCAAAGACGATGTGCAGGTGCTGGGTCATCTTGAAGTCCTTTGTGTCCGGGGTGACGCCAACCTATGTTCTTGCGCGTTCGGGTCAAGCGCCATCAGGGCAGCGATTGCGCGATCAGGCCTTTGATGGTGTGCGCGTGTTCAGGCGTTGCGGCGCACACATCATGACTCAGCGCGCGGGCGCTGTCCAAAAGTGCGTCGGGCGCGACGATGCGGTCGATCAGTCCCCATGCCAGGGCTTCGTCGCTCGTGATCTTCTCTCCGGCCATCAGGATCATCTTGGCCCGCGATGGCCCGATCAGCGCCGCGAGTCGCGGCGGGTCGGACGGTTGCGGCAGGACGCCCAGCTTCATCACAGGATAGAAGACGCGCGTTCCCGGCACCGCGATCCGCAGGTCGCAGGCCAGCACCATGCCCAAGGCACCCCCGGCCACGGTGCCGTTCAACGCCGCGATTGTCAGTCCGGGGTGGCGCGCCAATGCGCCCGACAGACGCTCCCACAACGGGCTGGTGGCGAGGCCCGCTTTGGCGGCGTCAAGATCGGCACCCGCCGAAAACACGCCGCCCGCGCCGGTCACAACAACTGCCCGCGCTGCGCGGGCGTCTTCGACCCCTGCGCACAGCGCCTCCAGCATGTCGCCGGTCAGCGAATTCGCCTTGTCCGGCCGGTTGATCGTCAGAGTGCAAACCGGCCCGTCATTGGCAATGTCGATCATGTCAGTCCGACCCTGCGGCGCAGGTCGTCGTCGCGCAGCGAGAGTTCCTTGCCCAGATGGTCGTCCGCCTCGGATCCGCACATCCACAGCAGTGCCCTGGCGGGCCATTCGGGCGGGATATGATCTGACCAATCAAGCTTGCTGACGCGGTTGATGCCGCTTGCCTTGATTTCACGCTGCATCTGCGTCGCCACGGTGCCCGGCGAAAGCCCCATGGCGCGGATGCCCTTGTCGGCCATTTCGGTGTGCAGGCACCGGGTCAGCATCGCCGCCCCGGCCTTGGCCGCACAGTAATGCGCCCAGCCTTCGATGGGATTGTGCGCGGCGCCCGAGCTGACGGTCAGGATGGTGCCGCCGCCGTTGCGCTCCATCACCGGCAGCGCGGCGCGCATGCCGTGGAACACGCCTTTGAGGTTGGTATCGATGGCCTGCCCCCAGCTTTCCGGATCGGCCACTTCCATCCGTGAGATAGGCTCGATCACACCGGCGTTGTTGATCAGGATATCCAGTCCGCCGAACGCCTTGACGCAATTCGCCACGGCCTGCTCCATTTCCCAATAGCGGCTGATATCGCACGGGATGGCCACGGCCTTGGCTCCGATCGCGCCTGCCAGATCGGCGATCTTGTCGGCCGATCGCGCCAGCAATGCGACATTTGCACCGGCAGCGGCGAAAACCTGCGCAGCTTCGGCTCCAATTCCCCGGCTCGCACCGGTGATCAGCACAGTCTTTCCGGTCACATCGGTCATGTTCAGCCCTCCATTTCTCTGCGTCCAGTGCTAAAGCGGACAAGAGGCGGGGTCCAGCCACTTGACCCTGTCGGGCTGGCGTCGGAAGCTGCGCGCCAGATTTGACCAAATGCCAGACTTGACCAAAAGGAAGTCACAATGCGCCCCTTCGCTCGATTTACGACATGTTCCGCGCTCGCCCTCGGCGTCGCGGCTGGCCCGGCTGCCGCTGACCTCACTGCGCAGGAGGTGTGGGATGGGATGCAATCGGCGATGCAGAATTACGGCTACACCGTAGATGCGACACAGACGCCAAACTCCGGTGGGCTCGACGTGAGCGATGTGTCGATGCGGATCGACTTCCCCGAGAACGAAGGCACCGTGTCCTTTGTCATTCCCGAACTGGAGCTTGAGGAAAACAGCGACGGGTCGGTGTCGATGACTTTTCCCGCCGCCATGCCCATCACGATCGATGCGACACCCAAGGATGACGACGCGGTCAACATGGTGCTGGATTACGCCAATTCGGGGCTGGAATTGATCGTCTCGGGCGATCCGTCCAAGATGACATACACCTACGACGCCGAGCAGATGTCGATCACTCTGGCCGAGTTGACAATCAACGGCGACGTGATCGGCCGCGACAAGGCGCGCTTTGAATTCGTGATGGAAGGCCTGTCGGGCGTCACCACCATTGCCTCCGGCAGCACGACGGAAATCAGCCAGGACATGCGCGCCGACACCGCGCGCTATGATCTGGCGTTCAACGATCCCGAAAGCGACGATGTCGCCCTCGTGACCGGGTCGCTGGCGGCGCTTTACATCGAAAGCAGCACCGAATTGCCCGAAGGGTTCGATCCGTCCGACGCGCAAAGTCTTGCGGCAGGCGGGTTTTCCGGCGGCGGCAAGATGGGCTACGAAGACGGCAACATGCAATTCGCCGTCACCGATGACGAAGGCACCACAACCGGCACCACTCGTTCAGGCACGGTCGCGCTCGCGTTCGAGATGAACAGCGAGTTGATGCGCTATGACGTTGCCGCCACCGATCAGGAGGTCGGCCTGACCGGACCGGAGATGCCTGTGCCGGTTAATTTCAGCATGGCAGAAAGCGCCTTCAGCTTCACCGCACCCATCGCCGCCTCGGAAACGCCGCAAGACATGGCGTTCGGCCTGACGCTCGGGGGCTTTGAAATGGCGGATGTGTTGTGGAACATGGTTGATCCCAGCGCCACGCTGCCCCGCGATCCGGCGACCATTGCGCTTGACGTCACGGGGCAGGTCACGCCCTTCGTCAACCTGTTTGATCCTGCCGAGATGGAGAAAATCGAAGACACCGGCGCCGCTCCGGGTGAATTGAACACGCTGACGCTGAACAACCTCACGGTTGAGGTTGCAGGCGCCCGACTGGGTGGCACCGGATCCTTCACGTTCGACAATGACGACACCGAAACCTTTGACGGCTTTCCGCGACCGACCGGTGCGGTCAACCTCACCCTCGACGGAGCCAATGGGTTGATCGACAAGCTGATCGCGATGGGGGTGCTGACGCAGGAAGACGCGATGGGCGCGCGCATGATGATGAGCATGTTCGCGGTTCCCGGCGACTCGCCCGACAGCCTGAAGTCGTCGATCCAGATCAACGAGCAGGGACATGTGCTGGCGAACGGGATGCGTATCCAGTAATGCGCAGCGCCTAGCCGCGCATCAGGTCGGGCAACTCGCCGCTCAATCCCGCCGCCTCGCGTATAATGGCACGCCGCGCGGCGGGGATCGCGTTGATCGCCGCCATACCCAGATCACGACCCGCCCGCAGAATCGGATTGTCGTTTGAAAACAGACGGTTGAAGATGTCCGTCGCAGTCATGAGCGTCGCCGTGTCAAATTTGCGCCACTGCGCATATCGCGCCAGAACCTGCGGGCTGGCAAAGTCTTCGCCCCGCCGAGTGGCGTGCGTGATCACATGCGCCAGCGCCGCCACATCGCGCAAACCGGCATTCAACCCTTGCCCCGCAATCGGATGCATCCCGTGCGCCGCATCCCCGATCAGCGCCAGCCGGTCGTCAATGAACCGGTTCGCCAGAGTCAGGCCCAGCGGATAGGTGAACCGGTCTCCAGCCAGCGAGATATCGCCTAGGAAATCACCAAAGCGCGGGCGCAGGACGGTCAGGTAATCCTCTTCCGGCAAATCGTTGATCTCTTGCGCAATCGCGCTGCGCTCGGACCAGACGATCGAAGAGCGGTTGCCCGGCAGCGGCAAAATCGCCAAAGGCCCGGCAGGCATGAACAACTGGTGCGCCACGCCGCCATGCGGTTTCTCATGCGCAATCGCGCAGACCAGAGCGGTTTGCGGATAAGCCCATTCCGTGCGGCGTATACCGGCGCGCTGCGCGGTGCCGCTTTGCCGCCCGTCCGCGCCGACGATCATCCGCCCGTTCAGCACCTCGCCCGAAGCCAGCGTGACCGATGCGCCAGACACAGTCACATCCTGCGCCACCACCGTTTCGCCCGCGCGATGCGTGACCAGCGCGGCATCGTCCATCGCCGCCATCAAAGCACGCCGCAGGTAGCGATCCTCAAGCATATGCCCCATCGGGCCTTCTTCGATCTCGGCGCTTTGGAAATGCAGGCCAAGAAAAACCTCCGCGTCACCCGCGCGCCCGTCGCTCACCTTGATTTCATTCATCGGCTGCGCGTCGCCGCGCAACCCGTCCCAAAGGCCAAGCGCGGTCAGCATTCGCACCGAGGCAAGCGCCAGCGCATAGGCGCGCCCGTCGAAATTGTCGCTTTGCCGCGCGCCCGCCGGTTGGGCGTCGATCACGGTGCTGCTCAGCCCGGCTTGGGCGGCGGCCAGTGCCAGCGTCGGGCCGTTCAACCCGCCGCCGACGATCAGGATATCGGATGTTTTGCTCATGGAGCGAAATATGGAAGCACCGCCGGGATTGTCCATGCGCCCCTCTGCCGCTACCGTCGCGCCGCAGGCCGAACAGGAGACGCGCGCAATGAGTGACTGGCAGGACATGACCGCAGCCGATCTGGGTCGCGGAATCGCGGCAGGGGAGATTGACCCGGTCGAACTGACGCAACATTTCCTCGATGCGATCGACGCGCACGAAGCAAGCGAGCGCATCTATGCCCGCGTCACGCCCGAGCGCGCCCTGGCCGAAGCCACCGCCGCGAAAGAGCGTGCGCGCCTGAAGCTGCGCCGCTCGCCGCTCGATGGCGTGCCGATCAGCTGGAAAGACCTGTTCGACACCGCCGGAGTTGTCACCGAGGCCGGATCGAAACTGCTCGACGGGCGCACCCCCGATGCCGACGCCGAAGTGTTGGCCGCAGCCACGCATCAGGGGCTTGTCTGCCTTGGCAAGACCCACATGAGCGAACTTGCGTTTTCCGGGCTGGGCCTGAACCCGAAAACCGCCACGCCGCCCAACGTGCACGATCCCGACAACGCACCGGGCGGGTCGTCTTCGGGTGCCGCAACTTCGGTGGCGTTCGGTCTGGCAGCAGCGGGCATCGGCTCGGACACCGGCGGATCGGTGCGTGTGCCTGCGGCATGGAACGATCTGGTGGGGCTGAAAACCGCCTCCGGCGTCTTGAGCCTCAAAGGCACGGTGCCGCTTGCGCCGCGCTTTGATACGGTTGGGCCGCTCTGCAAATCGGTCGAGGATGCCGCGCTCTTGTTCGCGGCACTGGCGGGTGAAAATCCCGTTGATCTGACCGCAGCATCGCTCAAGGGCACGCGCCTGGCAGTGCTGACGACCGCCGCGTTCGACGACATCCGCGACACTCCCCGCAAAGCCTTCGACCGCGCCGTCGACGCCTTCCGCAATGCCGGGGCCGAGATTGTCGAACTGGCGATTCCCGAATTGAACGACGCTTTGGCCCTGTCGCCGATTCTCTACGGCTCGGAAGCCTATGGCACCTGGAAAGAGGTGATCGAGGCCAATCCCGACGCCATGTTCAAGGAAATCCTCGCGCGGTTCCGCTCTGGCGAGGCATTTTCCGCCGCCGATTACGTCGCCGCATGGCATCAGATCGACGCCGTCAGAACCACTTACCTGCAAGCAACCGCCGGTTTCGATGCCGTGCTGTGCCCGACATGCCCGATCACCCCACCGAATGTGGAAAGGCTGCTGACCGACAGCACCTATTACGTCACCGAGAACCTCCTGACGCTTCGCAATACGCGCATCGGCAACCTGATGGGTCTCAGCGTATTGTCCCTGCCAACCGGAATCGCCTCTTGCGGGGTGTCTTTGATGGGAAAACCGCGCGATGAGCGCCGTATTCTGCGTTTGGGCGCGGCCGCAGAGCGTGCACTGGCCTGAAAGCCACAACCAACTGAAACTCGCGCTCTTTTTCTGGACGCACGCGGCCTGCCTATGTAACTTGGGGTCCAAAGAGGGCGTTAATGATCCTCGACCTGAGGCAGTATGAATATGTTTCCCGAGCGGTTCTCGAACCTTCCGGCCTATGCGTTCCCGCGTCTGCGCGCCCTGTTGGACGTGCACGAACCCGGCGGTCCGGTCATCCACATGACCATCGGAGAGCCGAAACACGCATTTCCCGACTGGATCGCAGAGATCCTGACAAGCAACGTTGCCGGGTTCAACAGCTATCCGCCGAACGAGGGCACGCCAGAACTGCGCGCCGCGATTCGCGATTGGGTGAAACGCCGCTATGGCGTGAGCCTCGATGCCGACACGCAGATCATGGCACTGAACGGCACGCGCGAAGGGCTGTATAATGCCGGAATGGCGCTATGCCCGGAAACCAAGGGCGGCAAACGTCCCGTCGTTCTGATGCCGAACCCGTTTTATCAGGTCTACCTGATTTCCGCGATCTCGGCGGCGGCCGAACCCGTGTTCGTCAACGCGACCGAGGACACCGGCCATCTGCCCAATTTCGCCGCGCTGCCGAAGGATGTGCTGGAGCGAACCGCGCTGGCCTATGTCTGTTCGCCCGCCAATCCCCAAGGCGCTGTGGCGGATCGCGATTACTGGGAGACCTTGATCGCGCTGGCCGAAAAACACGATTTCAAAATCCTGGCCGACGAGTGCTATTCCGAGATTTACCGCGACTCGCCGCCCGTCGGCGCGTTGCAGGTCGCGCAGGAGATGGGCGCCGATCCCGAGCGCGTGGTGATCTTTCACTCGCTCTCAAAACGCTCCAACCTGCCGGGGTTGCGCTCGGGTTTCGTGGCCGGTGGCCCCAAGACGATCGAACGTCTGCAACAATTGCGCAACTACGCCGGTGCACCGCTGCCTTTGCCGCTGCAAAAAGTGGCCGAGGCGGTCTGGGCAGACGAGGCGCATGTCGACGAGAACCGCGCGCTCTATGCCGAGAAATTCGCGCTGGCGGACCGCATTCTGGGCAACGTTCCCGGCTACCGCTCTCCGCAGGCGGGGTTCTTCCTGTGGTTGCCGGTTGAAGACGGCGAGGCGGCGGCGGTCAAGCTATGGACAGAGACCGGCGTTCGGGTCCTGCCCGGCGCGTTCCTGTCACGCGACACCGATGCCGGTAATCCCGGACAGGGCTATATCCGGGTCGCTCTTGTCGCCCCGAAAGACGAAACCGAACGCGGCCTGACGCAGATCAGGGACTGCCTTTTCGGCAGGCAAGACCAATAAAGAGGCGAGCAATGGCATACCAGGCACGAGGGCGCGACCCTCTCTTCGACAGCAACATGCAGGCGGCAATCGAGAAGCGCGGCAAAGAGCTGGGCGGCTTTGTGCTGATCGCGCTCGGCGTGATGGCGGCGCTGATGATCTGGTCCTATTCGCCGCAAGACCCAAGCTGGCTGTCGGCCACCGATGCGCCGGTTCAGAACTGGCTCGGCCGCCCCGGCGCGTCTGTCGCGGCACCGCTGTTCATGATCGTCGGTTGGGCAAGCTGGGGTCTGGCGCTGGTGCTCTTGGTCTGGGGCGCGCGGTTCGCGCTGCACAAGGGCGAAGAACGCGCCATCACCTGCCTGATCTTCGCGCCGATCTGGGTGGCGTTGGCGGCGGTCTATGCCGCCGGTGTGCCGGAAAGCACTGCCTGGACCCACAGCTTTGGTCTCGGTGGTCTGTTCGGTGACATGATGATGGGCTCGATCCTGACGGTCCTGCCGCTTGGTACCACCTTTGCGCTCAAGGCGATGATGCTCCTGATGGGCGGTGTCGTTCTGGTGCTGGGTGCCTTTGTGCTTGGCTTTACCAAGGTTGAACTGGCCCGCATCGCGCGTTTCCTGCTGATTGGCGTCATCATGGTCTACGCCACGCTGTTGTCAGCCTTGGGCAAGGGCACCAAGGGGGCTGTGGGCGCGGCCCGTCAACTGCAATCGCGCAACGCCGAGCGCCGTGCCCTGCGCGCGCAGGAAGAGGCCGAGGCCGCCGAATGGGCCGCAGCCCAGCAGGCGCTGCCCCCTGAACCGCGCGTCATGCGCGCCGCACCGCCGCCACCCGAAACGTGGCATTCCGAAGACGATTTTGCCGAAGAGCCGCAACCCGCGCCGCAGAGATCGGGCCTTTTCGCCAAGATGCCCTCGCTCATGCGCCGCGCCGACCCCGAGCCTGAACTGGTCGAAACCTACGGTCCGCACGACATGCCGGAAACCTTTCCCGGCGATGATCGGGTGCGTGCCAAGATCGCCGACGCGATCAAGTCCCGCGTTCGTCAGAACCCGTCGGTGATCTCTGCCGCCGTTGCACCCTTGACCAAGGGGCGGGGCAGGGGGCCGGAGCCGCTGATCTTCAAACCCTCGACCGGGTTGCCGCCAGAGCCACCTGTCACCGCCCGCGCCGCCGCGCCAATGCGCGCAGAGCCGCCAGTGGCCGCACACCCCCAGCGCGCCGCCTATCAGGCCCAGCCCGAAGTCGAGGATCTCTCGGAAGATAACATCTTCGAGGATTTGGACCGCTGGAACGACGACAGCGATGACACCGGGTTGGACGCGGCACCCATCCCACCCGCTCCGGTCGCGCAACCCGAGGCGCGCAAGGTTGTGCAACAGCCCCAGCGCAAGCCGATCCAGCCGTCCAAGCGCGCGCAGGAAGAAGCCCAGCCGCGTCTGAAATTCGACGACAAGGCCGCCGATTACGAACTGCCGCCGCTTGGTCTTCTGATGGACCCAAGCGGCATCGAACGCCATCACCTGAGCGACGAGGCACTGGAAGAAAACGCGCGTATGCTTGAAGCAGTGCTGGACGATTACGGCGTCAAGGGCGAGATCGTCTCGGTGCGCCCCGGTCCCGTGGTGACGATGTACGAACTCGAACCCGCGCCGGGCTTGAAAGCCTCCCGCGTGATCGGTCTGGCCGACGACATCGCGCGCTCCATGTCGGCGCTATCTGCCCGAGTGTCCACCGTGCCGGGGCGTTCTGTCATCGGCATCGAACTGCCCAATGAGAACCGCGAGATGGTCAGCTTCCGCGAGATCCTCTCGACCCGCGACTATGGCGACGGCACCCAGAAATTGCCGCTGGCGCTCGGCAAGGACATCGGCGGCGACCCGGTTGTCGCCAACCTCGCCAAGATGCCTCACCTCCTGATCGCGGGCACCACCGGGTCGGGCAAATCCGTCGCGATCAACACCATGATCCTGTCGCTGCTCTACAAGCTGACGCCAGCCGATCTGCGCCTCGTGATGATCGACCCCAAGATGCTGGAACTGTCGGTCTATGATGGCATCCCGCACCTACTGTCGCCGGTTGTGACCGATCCCAAAAAGGCGGTTGTCGCCCTGAAATGGGTCGTCGGCGAAATGGAAGACCGCTACCGCAAGATGTCCAAGATGGGCGTGCGCAACATCGACGGCTACAATGGCCGCGTTGCTGACGCGCTGTCCAAGAACGAGATGTTTGAGCGCACCGTCCAGACCGGCTTTGACGACGACACCGGAGAGCCGATCTTCGAGACCGAGGAAATCCAGCCCGTCAAGATGCCCTATATCGTGGTCATCGTGGACGAGATGGCCGACCTGATGATGGTCGCGGGCAAGGAAATCGAAGCCTGTATCCAGCGCCTCGCGCAGATGGCGCGGGCGAGCGGCATTCACCTGATCATGGCCACGCAGCGCCCGTCGGTCGATGTCATCACCGGCACGATCAAGGCGAACTTCCCGACGCGCATCAGCTTTCAGGTCACCTCCAAGATCGACAGCCGCACCATCCTTGGCGAGATGGGCGCCGAGCAACTGCTCGGGCAGGGCGACATGCTCTACATGGCCGGCGGTGCCAAGATCACCCGCTGCCACGGGCCGTTTGTGTCGGATGAGGAAGTCGAGGAGATCGTCACCCATCTCAAGGCCTACGGCCCGCCCGAATATGTCGGCGGTGTCGTGCAGGGACCGGATGACGAGAAGGCCGACAATATCGACGCGGTTCTGGGCCTCAACACAGGTGGCAACACCGACGGCGAAGATGCGCTTTACGATCAGGCCGTGGGCATCGTGATCCGCGACCGCAAATGCTCCACCTCCTACATCCAGCGCAAGCTGGCGATCGGCTACAACAAGGCCGCGCGTCTGGTGGAGCAGATGGAGGATCAGGGCGTCGTCAGTTCCGCCAACCATGTCGGCAAGCGCGAAATTCTGGTGCCGGAGCAGTAAACCCTGCGCGATCTACGGGCGCTGCTATCGCATATCAGCGCCCGTTTGACCATATAGGGTCCAACGACTTCGAGCAGACAGGAGCCCGCTCTCATGCGTATTCGATTCCTTGCCCTCATTGCCGCGCTGACACTGGTGTCGGTGCTGCCCGCGCAGGCACAGCAGATCTCTTTGAACGCCTTGTCCAACTACCTCAACCAGTTGACGAGCGCCGAAGGCAGCTTCACCCAGATCAACGCCGATGGCAGCATCTCCACCGGCACCATCTACCTGCGCCGCCCCGGCAAGGTGCGGTTCGAATACAACCCGCCGGAACAGGCACTGGTCATGGCCAACAACAACGCGGTTGTGGTGTTTGACAACAAGCTCGGCGGAGAGCCGGAAACCTACCCGCTCAATCGTACGCCATTGGGCTTGATCCTGGCCCGCAATGTCGATCTGGGCCGCGCCAACATGGTCACGCAGCACGGCTATGACGGCACCGCAACGACGGTGACGGCGCAAGACCCTCAGCATCCCGAATATGGCAGTATCCAGCTCAAGTTCACCGGCAATCCGGTCGAGCTGCGCCAGTGGATCATCACCGATGATGGCGGATCCCAGACCACAGTCATCCTCGGCGCGCTCGAGCGCAAGCAACTCGCCGACCGGCTGTTCAACATCGAGATGGAGCGGCGCGCGAACCGCTGAGTCAGGCGCGGTCAAAGGCGGGTGTCTTCGTCCAGTTCGTCATAAGACCGGGCGTTGCTCAACAACAGCGCAACCGGGCGGAGCCGTTCCACACGCGAGAACGCGATCACCACCGCGATCAACACCGGTGTCGACAAAAGCGCACCCAATATGCCCCAAATCCAGCCAGCGATGAGCAATGAGGCAAAGATCACCACCGGTGAAATCGACACCTGACGGCTTTGCACGCGCGGATCAACATAATTTCCGATCACCTGTTCGATCACCGTCAGGCCAGCCGCAACCACCAGCGCTGTGCCCAGATCCTTGGTCAGAAACGCATAGATCGTCGGCAAGATGCCGGCGATGATCGACCCAAGGTTCGGCACGAAATTCAGCAAGAACGTTAACGCGCCCCAGACAAAGATCAAGCCGACGCCGAACGGCCACATCCACAACATGTAAAGAACCGCCGTCACCGCGCCGAGGGCGGCGCGCACGCCGACGAATCGCACAAGGTCGCGGCCGATCACCGCGATGGCATCCTGCACCCGGCTTTCGCTATGCTCGCCAAAGACGCTGCGCAAACGCGCGCGCCAGCGCGGTGCGTCGATCAGCATCAAAAGCGCCAAAAAGACAGTGACGACCAATCCGCCAAGAGCGGCTGCCGCGTATTCCAGACCGGTCAGCGCAACGCCCGAGGCAAGTTCCGCCGCCCGGCTTGCGATCTGCCCGACGGCCTGATTGGCGTTGTTGAACAGCCTGTCGAGCGCGCGCATCCCGTCTTCGGCAGAGGAGGCTGCCGTTCCGTTGCCCACGCCGGGGATCATCTCTCTCGCCTCGGAAAACTCTGCGGCGATCCGCTGCGCGGCGAAGAACAGCCCGCCCGCGAACGCGAGGAGCAGCACCAGCATCAACAGGAACGTGGCGATGTGGCCGATCCAGCGATGGCCCGTCATGTCGCTGATCCAGCGATGAAAGGGCGCCATGACGATCGCCACAAACAGCGCCGTCAAAATAAGCGCGCTGACGGACGCCGTGGCGTGCAGCGCCCAGCCAACGAGGATCACGACAATGGTGACTTGAAGCCCGAGCAGGACGCGCGGAGACAATGGCCGGGGCGACGTTGCGTCGGGTGTGGATTGGCGATTGTCCATGACGGGGCTCCGGGTTTGCTGCTTCACTCGGCAAACCGCTGTCGTGAACAGATGTTCCCGCGTGGCTCGAACCCGGACCCCTGCGCGGCGCAGAGCCCGGTTAACAAATCGTTAAAGGGTCAGCCACCTTGTCCCATTGTTTCGCGCGCGAAACATTTGGTCCGATCCGGACCTATCGCAAGCGGCGGCATCCGGCGAGTTGCACCTGATAGACCGCAGAGCGCGCCGCCACCTCGTCGGCGACCCGCAACAGCCACGCCTTGTTGTTGTAGGTTCCGCGCGAAAATCCGGTGCGCCCCTCGTGATAGGCAAGGTACTGGTTGCGCGCGTCATGTGGCGAAATTCCCAACCGGCGGGTGGATTCGGCCATGTACCACGCCATGAAATCCGACGCATCGCGGATGTCGTTGCGTTTCGCGCGGAACCGTCTCTGGTTCTCTACATATTCGTCCCAGGTTCCGTTCAATGCCTGGCTGTAGCCATAGGCCGAACTTTGCCGCCCCATCGGGATCACCCCAAGCGCATAGCGAAAGGGCGTCCGGGCGTCGGACTTGAACTTGCTTTCCTGATACATCGACGCCATCTGCACGTGCACAGGCACGCCCCATTTGCGTTCCGCTGCCTGAAAGGCGCGGTTGTAGCCGGGGCGCTGTTGCAGGATCGAACACGCGTTATCAAGGTTACGGGGCGCCGATGTGCCGCCACCGCCCCCGCAAGAGGCGGCGAGTAAAACGATCACCAAAGCGCGAAAGAGTCTGCTCATCTGCCTCTCGCTTATTTTATGTGAGGGCTGTTTTTCGCCCTTCTGATTGCCCCCAGTCTAACGCAAAGACACATCAGAGGAAATCACATTTCACATTAATGGCGCAGCTTCGCCACATTCCGGGTCTGATGGCCTTGGGCCGTGACACAGACTGTTTCCGCAAAAACACCGAACCTAAAATGGACAATGAGACAAAATTCAGGCAGGTATGTGGCAACGGATAGGACTCATGATCAGACAACGCGCAAAATACAATATCGGCCAGGTGGTGCGACATCGCAAACACCCCTTTAGGGGGGTGGTCTTCGATGTGGACCCCGAATTCAACAATACCGATGAATGGTACGAGGCTATCCCCGAAGACAGCCGCCCCAAGAAGCACCAGCCGTTTTACCATCTATTGGCTGAAAACGACCAAAGCTTTTATGTGGCCTATGTGTCTGAACAAAACCTGATCGCCGACTATTCCGGCGAACCTGTCGAACATCCCGATGTGCCCGACCTGTTCGGCGCGTTCGAGGATGGCAGCTATGAACTGCACTTCCAGTACAACTAACGTCTCTCTTGGTTTGCCACGTAAGCGTAACGAGTAAGGGCTCCCCGTCGGGAGCCCTATTTTTTTGCGGTGTTCAGCAACGAAACAAACCGGTCGATCTCGGCCGGTGGGAGCGACCAGTCGCAGACCAGACGGCCGGTCAGGTGCTCTTCCGGTGCGCCGTGATCCAACGACCCGCCCGAGACGTGGTATGTGGCTCCGTTCCCCTGTAGATGCCGGTGCATCGCGCGCGGGGCTTTGAAAAAGATCATGTTGGCGGTCACGTCGTTCAGGATTTCGACATCCGCCACAGCCTTCATGCCAGCGTGAAGATAGGCCGCGTTGGTGTTGGCCTGTGTGGCCAGATCAACCCAGAGATCGTCGCGCAGATAGCCTGCCATCTGCGCTGACAGATACCGGTGCTTGGAAAACAGATGCCCGCCCCGCTTGCGGCGCAACTCGAATTCCCATGCCAGTTCGGGGTTAAAGAAAACAACCGCCTCAACCCCCATCAGCCCGTTCTTGGTGCCGCCGAACACGGCGACATCAACGCCGGATTTCCACGTCATGTCCGCAGCCGAACAGCCCAGAGACACCATCGCGTTGGCAAACCGTGCACCATCAAGATGAACCGGCAGGCCGTAACCCTTGGCGGTGTCGCACAGGGCGCGCAACTGATCGAGCGTGTAGACATTGCCCATCTCGGTTACTTGGGTGATCGACACCGCGCCGCGTTGTGGGCCGTGGACGCCGCGGTTGCCTTGGCTTTCTATGGCAGTTTTGAGCGTTTCCGGCGTCATCCGGTCGCTCTCGCCCACCAGCGTCAGCTTTGCGCCGCCGGTGTAAAACTCCGGCGCGTTGCACTCGTCTTCCTGAATATGCGCGCAGGGGGTGCAGAAGATTGTGTCGAACGGATTGACCATCGTCGCCAGCGCCAGTGAGTTGGCTGCCGTTCCGGTGGCGACCAGATGAACCGCCGCGTCCGGAGTCTCGAACAGATCGCGAATGCGCTGGCGCACCTCGTCCATCAACGGCTCTGCGCCATAGCCGAACGTGTATCCCGAATTGGCCTCGGTCAGTGCGTCAAGAACGGGCTGCGGAACCGGACCGCTGTTGTCGGAGGCAAAAAACATCAGGTCGGCTCCTCTATGATATGGTCTTCCCAATCGTCTTCGTCGATTTCGAATTCCGGCACCGTCGCGTTTCGCATCGAAACACCAGCGGCGTGCACCGACTCGGGTGTGCCGGAAATCAGCGGGTGCCAGTCGAAGAGCGGCTTGCCCTGCCACAGCAGACGATAGGCGCAGGTTTGCGGCATCCAGTAGGCGTGATCGTCAATGTTGGACGGTTTGAGCACGATGCATTCGGGCACGAACTGATGACGGATCTCGTATTGCGCACACCGGCAGGTGCTGTCGTCAAACAACCGGCACGCCACATTGGTCAACTCGACCCGGCCCGTTTCGTCATCTTCCAGCTTGTTGAGACAGCATTTGCCACAGCCGTCACAAAGGGCTTCCCATTCGGCGGGCGTCATCTCGGACAGCTTCTTGCGCTCCCAGAAGCGCGGCGCCAGGCCGTCTCGGTCGATGGGATCCTCGCTCATCGCGCCGACAGGATGGCCCGCGCGCGGGCGCAATCCTTGTCCATCTGGTCGACCAACGCCTCGACACTGTCAAACTTGAGCTCGGGGCGCAGGAATTCGATCAGGGCGACGGACACTGTCGCGCCGTAAAGATCGCCGCTGAAGTCGAAGATGAAGGTTTCGAGATTCGCGCGATTTTCACCGAACATCGGACGCACGCCGATCGACGCCGCGCCGCGATAGGATCCCGCGAACGGGCCATCGAGCACATCGAACAACACCGCATAGACGCCGAATTTCGGCGGGTGTAGCCCATCAATCGACATATTCGCCGTCGGATAGCCAAGCTCGCGCCCGCGCTGTTCGCCGCTGATGACCTGACCTTCGATGCGGTGCCAGTGGCCCAGCATCTCTGCGGCGAGTTCCGGCTTTCCGTCGCTCAATGCGGTGCGGATCGCGGTGGAGGACACGCTGCCGGAGGGCGCTTCCACCAGTTCGGCAATCGTCACACCGAAGCCGAATTCGGCACCGAACCGGATCAGGTCGTCGGCGGTCCCGGCGCGGCCCTTGCCAAAGCAGAAATCCTGGCCGACGACGACATGGGCCAGACCCAGACCGTCTGCGATGACGTTTCTGGCAAAGCCCTGCGGCGACAATTCGGCCAGTTGGGTGTTGAATTTCAACTCGTAGAGCACATCGACGCCCAGCTTTTGAAGTCGGGTGGCGCGCGCCTTGGCGTTCATCAGGCGAAAGGGCGGGGCGTCGGGGGCGAAGTACTCGCGCGGATGCGGCTCGAAGGTGAGCACACCGAGCGGTGCGTCGGGGCGGGCGTTGCGCGCCAGCGAGATCACCGATTGATGGCCGAAATGCACGCCGTCAAAGTTGCCGATGGCAACAGTGGCTCCTTTGTCGTTCGCCGAAACGAACTGGTAATCCCGCACGATTTTCATGGCGCAGGACTAGCCGTGGTGTCGGGGCAGTGCAATCCCCGGCCGGACGTGCGTGTCAGATTCGATGTCTCGCGGCGAAACGCGTCAGTCGAACTTGCGCGACGGGGCGAGAACCTTGGCCTCGCCGATCAGGACCTTCTTGCCATCGACGGAGCAGTGACACTCCAGCGACACGCGGCGTTTGGCAACGTCGATGTCGATCACCTTGACCTCGGCATAGACCATGTCGCCGGGGCGCACGGGAGCGAGAAATTTGAGCGATTGGCCGAGATAGACCGCCCCGTGGCCGGGGAGCTGTTCGCCGATGACAGCAGAGATCAGGCCAGCGGTCAGCATCCCGTGGGCGATCCGGCCCTCGAAGATGGTGTCCTGCGCGTAGTCATCGTCAAGATGCACCGGGTTCCGGTCGGTCGAGATTTCGGCGAACATCTCGATATCCCTGTCGGTCACCTCTTTGCGAAGGTGGCGGGACATGCCCATTTCGATGTCTTCGATGCAGATCGTTCCGCGCGGCAAGTTATCCAACATTCTACACTCCACTTCGGGACGGCTAGGTAATAAAGAGACATGAAACGCGCCCAAGTTCGCAACTTTATTACTTTGCAGGTGCAGAAAATCAAGGAAAATCTAGGTCAGCGAAGCTGTCCTATTGCGAAGGTCGGTGCGGAATTCTCCTTTGCGAGATAGGCATTTAGCGCGTCGGGGTCGGGATGCTGCGACGTTTTGGTCTCGGCCGCGGCCAGCCCGCCGGAAATGAAAAGCGAATCGAGATCTTCGCCCATTGCGCCCGCGATATCGGTGTGCACCCCGTCACCGATGGCAAGGACGCGAGACGGGTCGACATCGACCCCCATCGCCGCCAGACGCCGCCGCGCCAGATCGTAGATGGGCGGGTGCGGTTTGCCGAAATAGAGGCTCTCGCCCCCCATTTCGGTGTAAAGCGCGGCCAACGCACCGGCGCACCACTCGCGCTTGCCGCCACGATCGACAAAAATGTCGGGATTGGCGCAAAGCAGTTTGAGCCCCTTTTGCTTGGCGTAGAGAAACTGCGGCCGGTTCACCGCCGGATCGGCATGGGGGTCGAAGGGGCCGCAACAGACGATGCCCTCTGCCTCGTCCAGTTCCACGCGCTGGATGTCGACGGGATCGTCGATCAGGTCCATCGGCTCGAAGAACGCAAGATCGCCTTCCTGCCCCATGAACCAGACCTTTTCACCCACAGCGCCGCGGAACATGGCGGCGCGGGCGCTGTCGCCGCTGGTGGCGATCACGTCATAGGCGTCTTCGGGCACGCCGAATTGCGCAAGCTGGCTGGCAACGCCGCGCCGGGGGCGTGGGGAATTGGTGAGCAACACCACGGTTCCGCCACCTTGGCGAAAGCCTTTCAGAGCGGCGACAGCCTCGGCATGGGCGCGGACGCCATCGTGCACGCAGCCCCAGAGATCGACCAGAAGAACGTCGTAGCGGTCGGCGATTTCGGAGATGGAGGTGATGATCTGGGTCATGGTCGGGCCTCTGGTTCTGATCCGTTGGGAACAGGTCACATGAAAAAGGGAGCGCCGTCCAGCGCCCCCTTTGGTTGGGTTGGTGATCGTTGGTGGATCAGAGCTTCAGTTGCGGAATGATCTGTTTCTTGCGGCTGACCACACCCGGCAGGAGAACCGTGTCGCCGGTGACTTGAACGCCAAAGCTCTTCTCGGCGACGATTTTCACAAAATCGTTCGGCACCAGCAGGGTGGAGCCTTCGTCGAGGATATCGACAACGAACAGCAACACCTGATCCACACCGTCTTCGCGAGCCACATCGGGCATCGCCGCCAGCAGGCTTTGCTTGCGGTCAAGAACGGTTTTCGGCGACGTGGTTTCAAGGACCGACACGCGGAAGGTGGTGTCGCCCAGTTCGAATTCCTTGCTGTCCATGCGCAGCAATTCGGCCTCGGTAAAGGCGGAGACGTCGGATTTGGCGGCGAACATCTCGGCGGCGAGATCGGGGATCGACACGCCCAGATCCTCGGCCAGCGCATGAGCGATGGCGCGGTCTTCCTGGGTGGCGGTGGGGGAGCGGAATTCCAGCGTGTCCGACAGGATGCAGGACAGGATCGCGCCCTTGATGCCCTCGGGCGCCTGCGCCATGTCATCGCCGATTAGTTTGTACATGATGGTGGCGGTGCAGGCGACCGGCTCGATGCAGATGCTGAGCGGGCTTTTGGTTTCCAGACCGCCGACAAGGCGGTGGTGGTCAATGATGGCGCGGATGTCGGCGCTGTTGATGGACGCGGGCAATTCTGCGGGGTTGTTGGTGTCGACGATGACGACCGGCTGGTCGGCCGCCACATCCGAGATGAACTCGGGCTTGTCGAGCGACCAGCGCTTGAGCACAAACGCGGCTTCGGTGTTGGGTTCGCCCAAGAGCGCCGGTTTGGCGTCTTCGCCTTTGATCTGGTTGAGATACCACGCCCAGATGATCGGGCTGCCGGTGCTGTCTGTGTCGGGGGAGGTGTGTCCGAAAACGAGGGTGGTCATGCTGTCTGTGTTCCTGCCATATGCGACGTCGCGCGCCTTATAGGGCGCGCGATCCGGCTTGTCACCCGTCGCGATTTCAACCGATCAGTTCGACACCTGTTCGCGCAGGATCGACGCGGTCAGCGACACCAGAAGGTAGATGCCCGAGAAGATCAGGAAGGTCAGCAACGTGTTCTCGAACGCGCGCGGATAGCTGGGGTCTTGCGACGGCAGCGGGTAGACCGATGTGGTGAGGTAGCGCGCCTGGCTGTCGGCGTCGCGGCTGGCCTGATCGAGCCGTTCCAATGCAGCGGCCAGCATCATGTCGCGGGTGGCCAGATCGGCCTCGGCCAGCTGGATTTGAACGGCGGTTTCGGCGAGCGAGCCTGCCCCTTCGCTTTGCGCAGTGAGCTCGGCGCTGATCTCGGCCTTGAGATCCTCAAGCCGTCCAATGTCGGCCTGAACGCCTTCGACGCGGCTTTGGTTGGGGCGGGCGTTGTCCATCAGAGCCTGAAGTTGCAGGTTCTTGTCCTGAAGCTGTGTCTCGACGGATTCGATCCGGGTCTGCAAGGCCGCGATACGGGCGCGGGGGTCTAGCACGGTGCTGGTCTGTTGCAGGCGCACCAGCCGCTCCTGTGCGACGCGCCGGGCCTGTTCGGCGTCGTCAAGGCCGGTCTGGGCATCCTTGACGGCGTTCACACGCTTGCGCGCCGAAAGGTTGTCCACACGCTCCTCGGCATAGCCGATCAGGGCTTCGGAAAATTCGGTTGCCACCATCGGATCGGCGGCTGCAACCTCCATGCGGATCACACCTTCGGTCGGGTCATAGCCGATCTGAACGTATTTCTTGTAAAGCTTGAACATGTCCTCGGTCGTGGCATCGGCCTCGAGGCGGCGGAGCGGATCGAGCCAGTCCTGCGAGAAATGCGCCTTGAAGCCCTCGTCGCGATCAAGCCGCAACATGGCGTCCTTGGACGTGAGATAGCTTTGCACGGCAATCGCGTCCTGGTTGGTGGCGAATTGGGTGCCGGAAAACAGCCCGCCCATCGCGCCGCCGCCGGATTCGGCCTTGAGGATCAGGAACTCGGATTTCGATGCATACATCGGCGTGGCAACGGTAAAGAAATACCATCCGGCGATCAGGGTCGGCAGCAGCACGAAAGACGCAAGGCGCACGAACAGCATCCGCAGACGCCGGTTTCGACGCCGCGCCATGTCCTGCTGGATCGCCATGATCTCCTGGGCGCGGCGTTCGGCCGGGCTGCGATTGTCGGTGGCGGGTAGGTTGGCGGGCGATTTCCTGACGGTTTGCGGCAGTTGCGGCTGTTTGGCCTGTGGCGGCATCTGAGGTTGGGGCTGCGCCTTGGCGGTGTCCGGTGCGGGCATCATCAGATCAAGCGCGTTTTCGCGCTCGAACGGGTCGATCCCCTTGAGACGCAGCAGGTAGACCGCTTCGAAATCGGAATTCGGGGTCAGCCCGTGTTTCTGTGCGTTGCGCCGTGCCATGCGCAATTGACGGCCCGTCAGGCCTTCTTCTCGAATGGCGGCCAAGGCCCGCTCGACTCCCCCATCCGCGGGACGCGCCACTCGCCGTTGCGCGGCGGGGGCCGGGCGCGGTGCCTGGTGACCGGCCGGGGCCATCTGCGCCGCGCCGGAGGGCTGTTCGCTGCGCCGGATGCGGAACCGTTTAGCCTTGGGTTTCGTAGTCATACAACTGTTTCGCTTCTTCCAAGGTGTCGAACATATGCAGCTGCCCGTCCATCAGGACAGCCGCCTTGTTGGCGAATCGGGCCAGCGTTTCAGGCTGGTGGGACACGATGATCATCGTGGTGGTGCGCAGCCGTTCGGCCAGGATATCGCCGGCCTTCTGGTTGAAATTGACATCCGTGTAGGTCGGCATGCCTTCATCGACGAGGTAGATGTCAAAATCGAGCGCCAGCATCAGCGCAAAGGTGAACCGCGCGCGCATGCCCGAGGAATAGGTGCCGAGGGGCTGGTCGAAATATTCGCCTAGATCGCAAAGCCAGCGGCAATAGGCTTCGACGTAGTCGGGATCGAGCCCGTAGAGCCGCGCGATGAAGCGCGAGTTCTCCATCGCAGTGTGCTTGGTCACCACTCCGCCCATGAAGCCGAGGGGAAACGACACGCGGCTGGTCTTGCGGATCTCGCCCTCGTCGGGCTTTTCCAGACCAGCCATCATCTTGATCAGCGTCGTTTTGCCGGTGCCGTTGGGCGCAAGGATGCCCAGCGACTGGCCGAGTTCCACGCGGAACGACGCCCGGTCGAGGATCACCTTGCGGTGCGACCCGGTCCAGAACGATTTGCTGACATTGTCGAATTCCAGCATCGAAACCCCAATTCACATCCGCACAGGGATTGCACGGTATGGTTTCCAAAGGGTTTAGATTTTGATTCTGACTGGATTGTGGCCAATCCGTAGCAATATCCGGATATTGTTGCCGGTTCGGAGGGCGATCGCGTCGTCTCATGCAAGTGACGAATCGAGATGATGTGCAAACCTGCTTCGAAAACGGGATCAAATAATGTCGCAAACTGCACCATCGAGGACGTTTGGGCGCGTCCATTGCGCGAAAGTCTCGCAATAATATTGCGATTGGAGGGTCGTTTGCAAAACTCTGGCAACTGTGTTGCATTGTGGACGGCAACGCGATTAAGTCGCGTGAGATAAGAAAGCGGAAGCAATCCGCGGTCAGAACAGGGAGGGCATTTTTGCCAGACTCGTCACACAATGACGCGTTCGTTGAATTTGAACGGGTGCAAAAAAGCTATGACGGCGTTCAACTCGTCGTCAAGGACCTTAACCTCACCATGCCCAAGGGCGAGTTTCTCACGATGCTCGGGCCGTCGGGATCGGGCAAGACAACCTGCCTGATGATGCTGGCCGGATTTGAAACCGCCACGCATGGTGACATCCGGCTGGATGGTCAGCCGATCAACAACATTCCACCGCACAAGCGTGGCATCGGCATGGTGTTTCAGAACTATGCGCTGTTTCCGCATATGACGATTGCCGAGAACCTCAGCTTTCCGCTTGAGGTACGCAAGATCGGCAAGGCGGATCGCGAAGCCAAGGTGAAGCGCGCTCTCGACATGGTCGAGATGGGCGCATTCGGCGGTCGCCGACCGGCGCAATTGTCCGGCGGACAGCAGCAGCGTATCGCGCTGGCGCGGGCGCTGGTGTTCGAGCCGGAACTGGTGCTGATGGACGAACCGCTGGGCGCGCTCGACAAGCAGCTTCGCGAGAAGATGCAGTTCGAGATCACGCACCTTGCGCACCGTCTTGGCATCACGGTGGTCTATGTGACCCACGACCAGACCGAAGCGTTGACGATGTCGGATCGCGTGGCCGTATTCGATGACGGCCGGATTCAGCAATTGGCCCCGCCGGACGAACTGTATGAAAAGCCGCAAAACAGCTTTGTCGCGCAGTTCATCGGCGAGAACAACACGCTCGAGGGAACCGTGCGCGAGATCAACGGCAACCGCTGTCTGGTCCAGCTCGATGACGGCGAATTGATTGACGCGGTGCCGGTCAACGTGAGCAAGCCGGGGGAACGCACACGCGTGTCGATCCGCCCCGAACGTGTGGAATTCGACAAGAACCGGCTTCAGGAAGGCGTACACACGCTGAAGGCCGAAGTCCTCGAGTTCGTCTATATGGGCGACATCTTCCGCACGCGGCTCAAGGTGGCCGGCAATGACGAATTCGTCATCAAGACCAGAAACGCGCCCGATCAGGTGCGTCTGGAACCCGGCGCGCAGATCGAGATCGGGTGGTTGCCCGAGGATTGCCGCGCGCTTGACGCGAATTAGAGCTTTGTCGCGCCCGGCATGAACAGGCGCGACACCATAGATGCGGGCCGGTCGATCCGGCGGCGCGTATCCCCAATATAATCGGATCGTAATGGGAGACTATGAATGAAACTGTCTAAGTTACTTTTGGCGACCAGCGCCCTGACCGTTGCCGGCGTCGGCGCTAACGCGCAGGAGATGGCCGACAGCATGACGCTCGTCAGCTGGGGCGGCGCCTATCAGGACAGCCAGAACAAGGCGTATCTGGAACCCTACCTGGAAGCCCACCCCGACGTGAGCGCGTCCTGGGACGAAAGCTCTGCCGAGGCGGTGGCCAAGCTGCGCGCGATGAACGAAGCGGGCAACATCACTTGGGATCTGGTCGATGTGGTGGCGTCCGACGCGCTGCGCCTGTGCGATGAAGGTCTGGCGATGGAGCTGGATTTCAACGAGGTGCTGGCCGAGGGCGATGACGGCTCCAGCCCCGAGGACGATTTCGGCGATCTGCTGATCAACGATTGCTTCGTGCCGCAGATCGTCTACTCGACGACATTCGGTTACCGCACCGACATGGTGGGCGACACGCCGCCGACCTCGGTTTGCGACGTGTTCGATCTGGAAACCTATCCCGGCAAGCGCGCGCTTCAGAAGCGTCCGATTGACAACATGGAATGGGCGCTCTTCTGCGATGGCGTCGAGAAGGACGAGATTTACGACGTTCTGGGCACCGACGAAGGTGTAGACCGTGCACTCGCCAAGCTCGACACAATCAAGGATCAGGTCGTCTGGTGGTCTGCGGGCGCCGAAACGCCTCAACTCCTGGCCGATGGCGAGGTCGTCATGGGCTCGACCTTCAACGGGCGGCTTTTCTCTGCCATTGCGGAGCAGGATCAACCGATCGACATGCTCTGGGACATGCAGTCCTTCGACCTCGACGGCTGGATCATTCCCGAGGGTCTGCCCGAGGACCGTCTGGCGCGGGCGATGGATTTCCTCAAATTCGCCACTGACACGCAGCGTCTGGCCGATCAGGCGAAATACATCTCCTACGGTCCGGCGCGCGATTCCTCCGCTCCGCTGGTCGGGCAACATGCCGAGCTTGGCATCGAGATGGCACCGCATATGCCGACCGATCCGGCCAATGCGACCAATGTTCACCTTTATGACTACGAATGGTGGGCCGACAACCGCGACGATCTGGACGCCAAGTTCCAGTCCTGGCTCGCGCAATAATTACAACAGGGGCGGGGCAAACCCGCCCGATATGGGGGCAGGCCATTGGCCTGTCCCGCCACCAGAGGGACGGACCTGATGCCCAAGGGCTATATCATCGGCCACATCACCGTGAACGATCCCGAGGCCTACCGGGAATATGTCGAACGCGACACGCCGATCCTCGAGGGACATGGCGGGCGTTTCATCGTACGCGGCGGCGCATCGGAGATTGTTGAGGGTCAGACGCAGGAGCGTCATGTCGTGATCGAGTTCGACGATTTCGAGGCAGCCAAGCGCGCCTATCACGACTCGGCCTACCAGGACGTCGCAGACATTCGCCGTCGCACCGCCACCAGCACAATCATTCTAGTCGAAGGCACCTGAGCCATGACCGATCCGTCAACCGACCCAGACAAGATCATCGGAACAACGCCCGACAACGCTCTTCGCAATGCCGACCGCGCCGATGCGACGCCGGATGGCGGGCCGGTTCTGGCAGCCGACGGCACGCCGCTCAAGCGGTCGCTGTCGCGGGCATTGCGGGCGCAGAAGCTGCGGGCGCTGGCGCTGATCGCGCCGCTTCTCATCTTTGTCCTGATCAGCTTTATCGCGCCCATCGGCGACATGCTGTTCCGCTCGGTCGAGAACCAGATCGTCAGCGATACCATGCCGCGCACGGTGACGGCGCTGCGCAACTATGACGCCACGTCGGCCGAGTTGCCGGGCGACGAGGTGTTCGAGGCGGCCTATTACGATCTTTTCCTCGCAGCGGAGCGCAAGGTGCATACGCGGCTCGGATCGCGACTCAACTACGAGATGTCGGGAGCCTCGTCGCTCTTTCGCAAATCCGGCCGGGGGCTGGAAGACATCGGCGAGGTTTATCAGGACCAGTTCACCGATCTCGACGAGAACTGGGACGAGGCGCTTCCCTGGGCCGAGCTGATGGGCGATCCGGAGTGGATCGCGGCGCAGACGGCGTGGGATGCCGCACCGGAGCGCCGGATGCCGGAATTCAAGCTGCGCGAGGGGGTCGAAGAGACGCTCCCGCGCACGGCCGCCGCCTACCGGACCTTCGCGCGCTTCATGCAGACCGAGGAGGGCGACAGCCCGCTGGAGGAAGAGCCGTGGTCCGCCGTTCACACGGCGCTCTATCAGGATTTGTCCGCCGCTGACCTGTCCGGCTATTCCGGCCCGCGCTCGGATATGGTGATCGCCGCAGATGCGCTGGTGGCAAGCGACGGGTTCGAGACGATCTCCTTCCGCGACGGGTTCGTAGAGGTCGATGCAGATTGGCTTGAACCGGAGATCTGGCAGACGATCAAGATCTACAGCCCGCCCTATACCTCGGGCTATTTCCTCAATTCCGTCGACATGCAGAAAACCCCGGATGGCCCCGCGCTGCGCGATGAGGACGAGCGAATCTATGGCCTGTTGTTCCAGCGGACATTGTTCATGAGTCTCGTGATCACGTTCAGCTGCATCCTGCTGGCCTATCCGATCGCCTATCTGCTGTCGAACCTGCCGGCACGCAAGGCGAACCTGTTGATGATCCTCGTCCTGCTGCCGTTCTGGACATCGCTTCTGGTGCGCACGAGTGCGTGGAAGGTGATGCTTCAGCAACAGGGCGTCATCAACGATGTTCTGGTCTGGCTCGGCATGGTATCGGATGGCGGGCGGCTGGTGATGATCAACAACCAGTTCGGCACCATCGTGGCGATGACGCATATCCTGCTGCCCTTCATGATCCTGCCGATGTATTCGGTCATGTCCACCATCCCGATCTCCTACACCCGCGCGGCGAAATCGCTCGGCGCGACCAACTGGACGGCCTTCTGGCGGGTCTATTTCCCGCAATCGGTGCCGGGAATCGGCGCTGGTTCGATCCTCGTGTTCATCTTGTCGATCGGCTACTACATCACGCCCGAGATCGTCGGCGGCACGTCTGGTATCTTCATCTCGAACCGGATCGCCTATCACATTTCCAGTTCGCTCAACTGGGGTCTGGCGGCGGCGCTGGGCACGATCCTGCTGGTGGTCGTGCTGATCCTCTACTGGGCCTATGACCGCATCGTGGGCATCGACAACGTGAAACTGGGGGGCTGATCCATGTCGGAAGCGATACTCACGCCGATCGAGAAAAAGCCCATCGGCTTTACCGTCGGTGTACTTGCCGCTGCCGGCGCAGTGGCGGGGCTTTTCATCGGCACGGCGCAGGGCTCGGGGATCATGGGCATCGTGATCGGCGCGGCGCTGATGGCGGCGCTGGCATTCGTGGCGATGCAGGTGCTTGGCAGTTCGATGGAAAAACCGCTGCGCTGGGGGCTGGTCGCCGTCGCGGCGGTGGTCGGTTTCATCGTCGGCTCGGTGCCGGGGTTGATCCTCGGCGCGCTGTTCGGCTGGTTCTTCGGGTGGTTTACCTACTGGATCGGCATGGGCCGCTACCGGGCGCATCTGGTGCCCTATTTGACGGGCGGCCAAGTGCTCTGGCATTACAGCTTCCGGGTGCTGTGCGGCGCGATCTTCATCTTCCTGATCACGCCAATCCTCGTGGTGATGCCGCTTTCCTTCAACGCCGAGAACTTCTTTACCTTCACGCCGGGGATGCTGCGGTTCGATCCCGAGGCCTATTCGCTCAAGCATTACCGGGACTTCCTGACCAATCCGGAATGGACCAATGCGGTCAAGAATTCGTTGATGGTCGCTCCGGTGGCGACGCTGATCTCGGTCGGGTTGGGCACGCTGGCGGCCATTGGTCTCAGCCAGAGCCACGTGCCGGGCAAGCGCGCGATCATGGCGATCCTGATCTCGCCGATGATCGTGCCGCTGATCATCTCGGCGACGGGGATGTATTTCTTCTATTCCAAGATCGGCATTGTCGGCACCTATTGGGGCATCGTTCTGGCCCATGCGGTGCTGGGGATTCCCTTTGTGATCATCACCGTCACGGCAACGCTGGTGGGCTTTGACACGTCTCTCACCCGCGCGGCAGCCAATATGGGGGCCAATCCGGTCACCACCTTTTTCAAGGTTCAGATGCCGCTCATCTTGCCGGGTGTGATCTCAGGTGGATTGTTTGCATTCATCACGTCGTTTGACGAGGTTGTCGTGGTGCTCTTCATCGGTTCTGCCGAGCTGCAAACCCTGCCGTGGCAGATGTTCACCGGCTTGCGCGAGCAAATTTCGCCGACCATTCTGGCAGCAGCGACAATCCTTGTCGGAATCTCGATCTGTCTTCTGGCCTCGGTCGAGGCGCTGCGCCGCCGCTCCGAGCGTCTTCGCGGGATGTCTCCGGGATAGGCGGCACGCGTGGTTGGAACAAGAAAGCCCTGCACCGACGTGCAGGGCTTTTGTCTTTGAATAAAGAGCGCTTTAGCTGCGGACCAGCTTTTCGTAGCTGTCAGAGATGTCGCGCGTCAGGGCGCCGACTTCGAAATTGTATTCGCCGATCTGTCCCACCGGTGTCACCTCGGCGGCGGTTCCGGTCAGCCAGCACTGCTCGAAGCCTTCAAGCTCTTCGGGCATGATGTGACGTTCATGCACGGTGATGCCCTTTTCCTTCAGCATGTCGATCACCGTCTGGCGGGTGATCCCGTTGAGAAAGCAATCGGGGTCGGGAGTGTGCACTTCGCCGTCCTTGACGAAGAACATGTTGGCGCCGGTCGCCTCGGCCACGTAACCGCGGTAGTCGAACATCATGGCGTCAGAGCAGCCCTTCGCTTCGGCCGCGTGTTTTGACATGGTGCAGATCATGTAAAGACCCGCCGCCTTGGCCTGACTGGGGATCGTCTCGGGGCTCGGGCGCTTCCATTTGGAGATGTCGAGCTTGGCGCCGCGCGTTTTTGCGTCGCCGTAATAGGCGCCCCATTCCCAGGTCGCCACGGCAAGCCGCACCGGGTTGCGCGCCGAGGCGACGCCCATGTCTTCGCCCACGCCGCGCCACGCCAGCGCGCGCACATAGGCATCGGACTGCCCGTTTGCCTGAAGCGTTGCGGCCTTGGCGGCTTCGATTTCATCGACGGTGTAGGGAATTTCGAAGTCGATCAGCTCTGCCGAGCGGCGCAACCGCTCTGAATGCTGGCGCGATTTGAAGATCTTGCCGTTATAGGCGCGCTCGCCCTCGAATACAGAACTGGCATAATGCAAGGCGTGGGTCAGGATGTGGACGTTCGCGTCCCGCCATTCGACCAACTGGCCGTCCATCCAAATCTTTCCGTCGCGGTCGTCATAAGCGCCTGCCATCGTCTCTCTCCTTACGCGGCTTTCCGAAGATTGCGCAATTTAGGGCCGATGCGGACATAAAGTTGCGCTAAAACTGGGATTCGCTACCATTTGAGCCTTGGAATGTCAACAAGACTGACATAAATTGGACGGCAACGAAAAGGTGACCGGAGATCGAGCATGGCAGAACGTCAAAGCGCCAATACGGTGGACGGGCACGCTTTGCTCTACCTGACAGACGAGCAATTGCGGCAGGGCATCGAGGCAATGTTCTTTGCCTATCGCGGTTTCACGGCCGATCCCGATCGCATACTGGAAGGCATGTCCTACGGGCGGGCGCATCATCGCGCGCTGCACTTCATCCAGTGCGCGCCCGGCACCACGGTGAACAACCTGCTCGCCATTCTGGGCGTCACCAAGCAATCGTTGAACCGCGTCTTGCGCACCTTGATCGAGGATGGGCTGGTGACAAGTCATGTCGGGCGCAGCGACAAGCGGGAACGCCATCTTACGCTGACCGAAGCGGGCGCGGCCCTCGAGCAGCAGCTGTCGGATGCGCAGCGGGTGCGGATGCGCGATGCCTATCGCAAGGCGGGGCCGGAGGCGGTGTCGGGCTTCAAGACGGTGCTGGAAGCGATGATGGATGACGATATGCGGCAGGCTTATATTGCCCTGCGAGAGGGGCGCTGACATGGCCGAATCCGATGCGCACCTGCTGATTGTGGATGATGACGAACGCATCCGGGGGCTGTTGCAGAAATTCCTGATCCGGAACGGGTTTCTGGTGAGTGCGGCGCGCGATGCCGCCCATGCGCGCCGCATTCTGGCCGGGCTTGATTTCGATCTCATCGTGCTCGACGTGATGATGCCCGGTGAAGACGGGGTCAGCCTGACGCGGGGAATACGCGAAACCTCGACCACTCCGATCCTGCTGCTCACCGCGAGGGCGGAAACCGAGGACAGGATCGCTGGGCTGGAAGCGGGCGCGGATGATTACCTCGCCAAACCGTTCGAGCCCAAGGAACTGCTGCTGCGCATCAACGCGATCCTGCGGCGGATGCCGGAACTGGCACCCGACGATGGCGCGCCGAAATATCTCAGCCTCGGCGATATCCGGTACGATACCGACCGCGGCGAGATGTGGCGGGGCGATGATCTGGTGCGCCTGACATCCACCGAAATCCAACTGATGAAGGTGTTTGCCGCCCGCGCCGGAGAACCGTTGAGCCGGTCGCAACTGGTCGAGGAACTGGGACGGGATCGCGGGCAGAGCCAAGAGCGCGCGGTGGATGTGCAGATCACCCGCCTGCGCCGCAAGCTGGAAGATAACCCCAAGCAGCCGCGCTATTTGCAGACCATTCGCGGCGCTGGCTATATGCTTGCGCCTGACTGACGGGTCGTGTTTCCTGAATATCTGAAATGAGAAGACGCAGGGGGAGATGCTTGTGGCGACTGCATTGATTACGCATGCCGAATGTCTTGAGCATGTGACACCGGACGGCCATCCCGAGCGGGTGGCGCGGCTCGAGCATGTGCTGCACGCTTTGCAGGATCTCGATCTGCGGCGCGAAACTGCGCCCGAGGTGGACGAGGCGCATCTGCGCTATGTGCATCCGCAGCGCTATATCGACAGGATCAAGGCCGGGGTGCCGGATGAAGGGTTGGCTCAGCTTGACGCTGATACCTGGCTGTCACCGGGTTCGTGGCGCGCCGCGTCACGCGCCGCCGGCGCGATTGTTCGCGCCGTCGATATGGTTCTGGGCGGCGACGTGTCCCGCGCGTTCTGCGCTGTGCGCCCTCCGGGCCACCATGCCGAAACCGAGACTCCGATGGGCTTCTGCCTGTTCGGTACTGCCGCGATCGGGGCGAAACATGCGCTCGAGGCGCATGGCTTGTCGCGCGTTGCGATTGTCGATTTCGACGTGCATCACGGCAATGGCACGCAGGATCTGCTGTGGAACGAGCCGCGCGCGCTGACCATCACAAGCCAGCAAATGCCGCTTTGGCCGGGGACCGGCGATCCGTCGGAGCGCGGGGCGCATGACAATGTGCTCAACATCGCGTTTGCCCCTGAAAGCGGCGGTACAGAAATGCGCGCGGCCTATGAGGCACAGGTGTTTCCCCGTTTGCGCGACTTCAAGCCTGAACTGCTGATCCTGTCGGCTGGTTTTGACGCGCATCAGGATGATCCGTTGGCACAATTGAACTGGTCGACGCAGGATTTCCGTTGGTTGACGCAGCAGCTTTGCGGCTTGGCGGACGAGCTTTGCGAGCGGCGTGTCGTCTCGACTTTGGAAGGCGGTTATGATTTGTCGTCGCTGGCGATCAGTGCGCGTGCGCATGTGGAAGAACTGATGGAGACCGCGACATGAGCGACACACCCGTAGAAGAGATGAGCTTTGAGGCGGCGATGGCCGAACTTGAGAAAGTTGTCGGCCAGCTCGAGCGTGGCGATGTGGCGTTGGAGCAATCCATCACGCTTTACGAACGCGGTGCGGCGCTGAAGAAGCGGTGCGAGGCCAAGCTGACCGAGGCGCAGGAAAAGGTGGCCGCGATCACGCTGGACGCCGATGGACAGCCGACGGGCACGACTCCTGTCGATCCGGCGTAAGACGGACGCGGTGTTTTCGCAGGCCTTGCGCCGCGATGGCGCAATGATTGGCTCCCATCTCGAACGTGTCCTCGACGAGGACGCGGACCTGCCGGTTATCGAGGCCATGCGCTATGCCGTCGCCGGTGGCAAACGCCTGCGCGGATTCCTCGTGATGGAAGGCGCGCGGTTGCATGGGATCGACGAAGGGCGCGCGATCTGGCCCGCCGCCGCGATCGAAGCGATCCACGCCTACAGCCTTGTGCATGACGATCTGCCTTGCATGGATGACGACGATTTGCGGCGCGGTGTGCCGACGGTGCATCGCCGCTGGGACGAGGGCACGGCGGTTCTGGTGGGCGATGCGTTGCAGGCGCTTGGGTTCGAACTGGTGCTTGATCCGGCCTGCCATGACGATGCAAGCATACGCGCCGAACTGGCGTCGAGCCTTGCACAGGCCTCGGGGCGGCGCGGGATGGTGTTGGGACAGGCGCTTGATATTTCGGCGGAACGGGCCGATGAGCCGTTGACGCTGGAGCAGATCACCGATTTGCAAGCGGGCAAGACCGGAGCGTTGATCGTTTGGGCGGCACAGGCGGGCGCTCGGTTGGCCGGGGCGGACACGGCGCCGCTGACGGAATATGCCGCAGCGCTCGGTCTGGCCTTTCAGATCGCCGACGATATCCTTGATATCGAAGGTGACGTATCGACCGTTGGCAAGGCCGTTGGCAAAGACGCCGCGCGCGGCAAAGCGACCTTTGTGTCTCTGCTGGGGTTGGATGGCGCGAAGCGGCGTGCGTCAGACCTGGTGGATGCCGCTTGTGATGCCCTGTCACCCTATGGCGCAAAAGCGCAAACCTTGAATGATGCGGCGCGGTTCGTTATTTCGCGCGACATCTGATGCAACCCGGAGGCGCGGCCCATGTCGCATGATACCGACACCCCGCTTTTGGACACTGTGTCGTCACCTGCCGATCTGAAACGGTTTTCGGATGCGCAGTTGGAGCAACTGGCGAACGAGTTGCGCCGCGACACGATTGCCGCTGTGTCCCGCACCGGCGGGCATCTGGGGGCCGGGCTTGGTGTGGTCGAACTGACGGTGGCGCTGCACGCGATTTTCGACGCACCGCGCGACAAGATCATCTGGGACGTGTCGCACCAGTGCTATCCGCACAAGATCCTGACGGGGCGACGGGCGCAGATGGACACGTTGCGACAGGAAAACGGCCTGTCCGGTTTCACCAAGCGAACGGAATCGCCCTACGATCCGTTTGGCGCGGCACATAGCTCGACATCGATTTCCGCCGCCCTCGGTTTTGCCGTGGCGCGCGATCTGGGCGGCGCGTGCGACACCGGCGCCGGAGATGCGATTGCGGTGATCGGCGATGGCGCGATGAGTGCAGGCATGGCCTATGAGGCGATGAACAATGCCGGCGCGCTGGGCAAGCGGTTGATTGTGATTCTGAACGACAACGAAATGAGCATCGCGCCGCCGGTCGGGGCGATGTCGTCGTATCTGTCGCAGCTTTATGCGGGGGCCCCGTTCCAGGATCTCAAGCAGGCGGCCAAGGGCGCGGTGAGCTTTTTGCCGGAGCCGTTTCGCGAAGGGGCCAAGCGCGCCAAGGACATGCTCAAGGGCATGGCGATCGGCGGCACGCTGTTCGAAGCGCTGGGCTTTTCGTATGTCGGGCCGATCGACGGTCACGATCTGGACCAGTTGTTGCCGATTTTGCGCACGGTCAAGGACCGCGCGCATGGGCCGACCCTGATCCACATCGTTACCCGCAAGGGCAAGGGGTATCCACCTGCCGAAGATGCCGCCGACCGGGGCCATGCGCGCGCCAAGTTCGACGTGTTGACCGGCGAACAAAAAAAATCGCCCTCCAACGCGCCGAGTTACACGCGTGTCTTTGCGGATGCCTTGCTACAAGAAGCGGCGCAGGATCCTCTGATTTGTGCCGTGACGGCGGCAATGCCTGACGGCACCGGGCTTGATCTTTTCGCAGAGCGCTATCCGTCGCGCACTTTCGATGTCGGGATCGCGGAGCAGCACGGCGTGACCTTCTGTGCGGCGCTGGCGGCAGGCGGGATGAAGCCGTTTTGCGCGATGTATTCGACGTTCTTGCAGCGCGGCTATGATCAGGTGGTGCATGATGTGGCGATCCAGCGTTTGCCGGTGCGTTTCGCCATTGATCGCGCCGGATTGGTCGGGGCCGATGGGGCCACCCATGCGGGCAGCTATGACATCGCTTACCTTGCGAACCTGCCGGGCTTTGTTGTCATGGCGGCCGCCGATGAGGCGGAGTTGAAGCACATGGTTGCCACCGCCGCCGCGCATGACGACGGCCCGATCGCGTTCCGCTATCCGCGGGGCGAAGGGCAGGGGGTCGAGTTGCCGGATCGCGGTGAGGTGCTGGAGATTGGCAAGGGCCGAATGATCCAGAACGGGAGCCGCGTTGCGATCCTGTCATTTGGCACGCGTCTGGGCGAAGTCATGGCGGCCTGTGAAACGCTTGCCGGCAAGGGCATCACCCCCACGGTTGCCGATGCCCGTTTCGCCAAGCCGCTGGATCGGGAACTGATCTTGGAATTGGCCCGCGAGCATGAGGCGCTCATCACCATCGAGGAGGGCGCGGTCGGTGGCTTTGGCAGCCATGTGGCACAGCTTCTGGCCGAGGAAGAGGTGTTCGACCACGGTTTGAAATTCCGCTCCATGGTGCTCCCTGACATCTTCATCGATCAGGCCAGCCCGGCCAGGATGTACGATGTCGCCGGACTCAGCGCCAAGGATATCGTGACCAAAGTGCTGAATGTTCTGGGCGTCGCGTCGCTGGGCAAACGCGCCTAGAGAAGGCCGACGATCAGCCCGACAACAACCGCCAGCGACGCACCAAGCACGATGTATCCGGCGATCAGCGCAAATCCGTCGCGCACCATGAGCGCAAACGCGATAAGGGCGACGCCGGCTGCGCTGACGGATGTGAACATCGGCAGAATTTCCAGAAACGGCCACGTCGCCGCGACGATGATGACGGCCATCAGCGCCAGACGGTCCAAAGGCGGAGCGGTCAGGAGCCGCAACCTGTTGCGGCTGTGAGCGTCGAGCCATTTGGCCGGGCGGCGCAGGAAGCCGATGGCGCGGCACAGCTGATCGGCGTTCAGCGTGCGATCCGACAGGAACCTGGGCAGCCAAAGCTGCTGCGTGCCGAACAGAGCCTGTGTCGCGATGGTGACGATGACCAGACCGCCGAGCGTGGGCATCAGCGGGATGGCAGACAGCGGAGACACCAGAATGAGGGCCGGAACAAGCAGAGCGGCACCGAACGAGCGCGATCCCACCCGATCCAGCATCTGCCTCACGCTGAGCCCGTGGCCCGCATCCGGGGCATCGGTGTCTGCGCCGGTTTCGGGGAGGGTGGGATCAAGCGCGTCCAGAAGGCTGGTCAAGGACCGTGGAGGCGACGCCGCGCTTGTCACTCGGCGGCCTCTTCGGCGGCAAGGACGGCTTTCAGCCCGGTGCGATAGTCGGGATATAGCAAGGTGACACCCAATTCGGTTTTGATCCGCTCATTGCGCACGCGCTTGCTCTCAGCATAGAAACTGCGCGCCATCGGGGTCAATTCAGCGTCTTCAAACGGCTCTTCGGGCGGCGGTTTCACGCCAAGCAGTTGGGCGGCGTATTCAATCACGTCTTGCGGCGGCGCGGGGTCATCGTCGCACAGGTTATAGGCCGCGCCCGGATCGGGGTGCAGCATCGACGCTTCGAGCACCTGCGCGATGTCTTCGACATGGATGCGGCTGAAGATCTGTCCCGGTTTGATGATCCGCCGTGCCGTGCCCCTGCGCACCTTGGCAAACGGTCCGCGCCCGGGGCCGTAGATTCCGGCGAGCCGGAAAATATGCAGCGGCAGGCCGGGGATCGCCGCCCAGGATGCTTCGGCATGGACGCGGCGACGGCCGCGTTCGGTGCTGGGAGTGAGCGGCGTGGTTTCGTCGACCCAGTCGCCGTCCGCGTCGCCATATACACCGGTGGTGGAGAGGTAGCCGAGCCATTTCAGCCTCTCCGCACAGGCCACGATATCGGGTTTCAGCAAGGCCAATGTGGGGTCGCCGGTCTCAGTCGGGCCGGCCGATACCAGGACGTGGCTGGCGTTTTCCAGCCACGGCAGGATGGCGTCACGATCCCACAAAAGCGGGGTGATGCCCTGCGCGCGCAAGGCGCCGAAATTGTCAACTTCGCGGGTCGTTCCGGCAATGCGCCAGCCCTGCGGCACCAGTCTTTTGGCAAGATAGGTGGCGCTGTATCCGTGCCCGAGCGAAAGCAGTGTCTTTTCCATAACTTAAAGGTGACGTATCGCGCGGGAATTGCAAGTGCTTTACGCGGCGTAATCCGATCCTTCCGAATCGAGGATTGCCTTGAGTTCCGCGAGATGGCGCGCGTCTTGTTCGGGATAGGCTTCCAGTTCCTGCGCGGTTTTCTCGGCGATGTCGTCCGACAACACCCGAAGCGGCTGGCCGGTCTGCAAGGCGCGAATATAGGTCTCGGCTGCCCGTTCGAAATAATAAAGCCGGTTGAACGTGTCGGCCACGGTGTCTCCGATGATCATGACGCCGTGATTGCCCATGATCATCACCTTCTTTTTCGGATCATCAAAAAGCTGCGCGCAGCGCTCGCCTTCTTCTTCAAAGGCCAACCCGCCATAGCTGTCGTCAATCACATAACGGTTGAAGAATGTCGCGCAGTTCTGGTCGATCGGAGGCAGGCGCGGGTCTTGCAATGTGGCCAGAACCGTCGCGTGGATCGAGTGCACATGCATCGCACAGAGCGCGTGACGGCAATGCCGATGCAATCCGCCATGCAAGCCCCATGCCGTCGGATCGGGTGCGTTGGGACCGGACAAAGTTTCAGGATCATTGGCATCCACGACCAGCAGATCGCTGGCCTTGATGCGGGAAAAATGCGTCTGATTGGGGTTCATCAGGAACTTGGTGCCATCGCCATTGATCGACAGGCTGAAATGATTGGCGACCGCTTCGTGCATGTTCAGACGCGCGGTCCAGCGAAAGGCCGCCGCCAGATCAACCCGCTCCTGCCAGTGTTCGATATTCGGGGAAAGATGTGTCACGCTTATGGTGCCCTCCTGTAATTGTGCCCAAGTGGGCTCTGGGACGACCAGGGTGTCAAGGGCCGGTGTCGTCAAGAAGATGCAGCAACTGGGATTCGCGGCGGCGCAAGCCGGTCCTTTCCTTGGCTTTGGCGAAGCGCTTCTGGCGGGCGTCCATCGGCATATCGACAAGGTCGATCACTGCCGGGTGGATATAGGACGTGCGGGCAATCGTTGGAGTGTTGTGCAAGCGCTCGGCGGCGGCTTCGGACACTGATTTGATGGTCGCCTCCTCGTCTTTCATCACGGCATCCAACGCGGCGACCGAGCCGTTCCAGGTGCGAAAGGTCTTGGCGGTCAGGGAGGTGTTGTCGAGATATTCAACGAGAAAGCTGTTGATCTCGGCCGAGCTGATGCTGCGCGGTGATCCGTCCTCGTCCGTCCACCCAATCAATTCCGGACCGGGAAGGTCGTCAAGTTGGGTAAGTACGCGATTGAGGGTCTGGTCGCGCAGCGTTTTCTTGACCAGCTTGCCGCCCTTGCCGCGATACCGCAGGCGCAAGGTGTTACCGTCTAGATCAAGGTGTCGCGAGCGGAGTGTCGTGGCACCATATGTCTTGTTCGCGCGTGCGTAGTCCTGCGTTCCGATCCTGAGCCCGGCGCGGTCGATCAACGCCAGCACCGCAGCGATCGCAAAGCTTCGCTCGCCGACATCATTGTCACGCAAATCGCTGAGGATACGGCGGCGCAGGCGTGGCAGCGCATCGCCGAATTCGACCAGATGATCGAACTTCCGGATTGCGCGGAAGGCTGTCCAGTCGGGATGATACTGGTATTGCTTGCGGGTCTTGACGTCGCGCCCGGTGGCTTGCAAGTGACCCTTTGGAATGGGGCAGATCCAGACATCTTCCCATGCCGGCGGCACCGCAAGTGCCGAGAGCCGCTTGCGCTCACCGGCGTCGTTGATGCGCGTACCATCAGGCATAAGATAGGAAAATCCCCGTCCGCGGCGCTGACGGCGAATTCCGGGGCGGTCGTCCGGATAATAGGTGAGCTTTGGCGCGTCGGACATAGAGCACGAACGCCGCCGTCGCAGTGCCGGTTCCCGTGGCACTGACCGAGCGACGGGGTGTCGCGTGACCGGATCAGCTTGATCCCCGTGCTGGATGCTGTCACTTTGCCGGCCAAGCCAGACACTAAAAAAGGGGCGCACATGCAGGACCGGTCGATCACCCTGGACATCCTCAGCCCCGAAACCCCGGCGCCCGAGCAATTCGACAACGCCAAGGCGGCGGTGTCACGACTGCGCGAATTGTACGATCTGGCATCGGATTTTCTGTGCAAGGCGTTTCAGACAGCGATGGAGGATGGCCATCCAGGTGTGCGTTACCGCGCGTTTTATCCAGAAATCAGGATCACAACGACGAGTTTCGCCAAGATCGACAGTCGTCTGAGCTTTGGTCATGTGTCCCACCCCGGCACCCATACGGCGACCATCACGCGCCCCGATCTTTTCGCCAAATATCTCGAGCAGCAGATCGGATTGCTGATCGACAATCACAGCGTTCCGGTCGAGGTGCGCGTGTCAGAGACACCGATGCCGGTGCATTTCGCCGTTGCAAACGAGCAGTCGATCACGGTTCCGCAGGAGGGCGCGGCAGAATTTACGCTGCGCGACGTGTTCGACGTTCCCGATCTGAGCACGACAAACGATGATATCGTCAACGGCGTCTACAAGATCGGCCCGGACGGAGAAGAGCCTCTGGCCCCGTTCACCGCGCAACGGGTGGATTATTCGCTCGCCCGCCTGGCGCATTACACCGCGACCGATCCGGTGCATTTTCAGAATTACGTGCTGTTCACCAACTACCAATTCTATGTCGCGGAATTCGAAGCCTATGCGCGCGCGCAACTTGCCGATCCCGACAGCGGCTACACGAGTTTCGTCAGCACCGACAACGTCGAAATCACCGAGCCCGACTCGCCGATCTTTTCGACGATGAAGATGCCGCAGATGCCGACTTACCACCTCAAACGCGCACGCGGTGCGGGGATCACGCTGGTCAATATCGGCGTCGGGCCGTCGAATGCCAAAACCGCCACCGATCATATCGCGGTGCTGCGCCCGCATGCCTGGCTGATGGTGGGCCATTGCGCCGGGTTGCGCAATTCGCAAAGCCTTGGCGATTTCGTGCTCGCGCACGCCTATCTGCGCGAGGACCGGGTGCTTGACGATGATCTGCCGGTCTGGGTGCCGGTGCCTGCGCTGGCCGAAATCCAGATCGCGCTGGAACAGGCGGTCGCGCAGGAAACGCAATTGCAGGGCTACGATCTCAAACGCATCATGCGGACTGGTACGGTGGCCAGTGTTGACAATCGCAACTGGGAATTGCGCGACCAGCGCGGGCCGGTCCAGCGCCTGTCGCAATCGCGTGCGATCGCTCTGGATATGGAAAGCGCCACCATTGCCGCCAACGGCTTTCGGTTTCGAGTCCCTTATGGAACGTTGCTCTGTGTCAGCGACAAGCCGCTGCAAGGCGAGTTGAAGCTGCCCGGAATGGCGTCGGACTTTTACACAAAGCAGGTGGCACGCCACCTGATGATCGGCATCCGGGCAATGGAAAACCTGCGTGAAATGCCGCTCGAACGCATCCACAGCCGGAAATTGCGCAGCTTTGAAGAGACCGCATTTCTGTAGGCGATTCTGCAGGATCCACGGTCAATTTCCGGATTCTGCCGAAAACGAACGGGAAAACCTGTGGGAATTCAGCAAAAAAGACGAAAAACCCTTGGTTATAGGCTACCAGCCGTTGTGTTTTGCCGCAATATACGGTTAGTTTTTGCACACGAGGCCCAAGATCGGGCAGTGAAGGAGACCACGAAATGGCGAAACCAATGACCAAGACCCAGCTTGTGGCCGCTCTGGCCGAAGAAATGGGCAGCGACAAGAAAACCGCAAGTGCTGCACTCGACGCGGTCACCGGCATCATCACCAAGGAAGTGTCCGAAGGCGGCGCAGTCACGCTTCCGGGTGTTGGCAAGATCTATTGCCGTGAACGCCCCGAGCGTATGGTGCGCAACCCGGCCACCGGCGAACAGTTCAAGAAAGAGGCGGACAAGGTGGTCAAGATGACCATCGCCAAAGCCCTCAAGGACAGCGTGAACGGCTAAGTCGACACAGACCAATGCAACAGGAGGCCACTCGTTTCGGGTGGCCTTTTTTCTTGCGGGCAGGTGGCGGAGCGAATCGTGGCAGGAGCGGTGCAGCGCTGGAAATGTCTTTGAGGCCACGTGCCTTGGGCCTGCAACATGGCGACTTGCGGCATTTGAGAGGATGTCATGTGTCTCAGGCAATCGCGTCGCGCGTCATACCACCGGACGACAGGCAATTTGCCGATAGTGTGGCTTTTGCAGATCCTGAAACTATTATCAGGTGGATAGAAACGGGGGGTATGACAGATGACGGAATATACTGATCTCAAGGCACTTTTCATCAACACCACGCTGAAGCGCGAACCGCTTGAGAGCCATACACAACTGCTCATGAACGCATCCGCCGCGATCATGGAAGATCAGGGACTATCGGTGGAACATCTGCACATGCTCAGTCACGAGATACCGCCCGGGATATATCCGGACATGACTGAACATGGCTGGAAGAAAGATGATTGGTCCCTGGTTTGGGAAAAGGTGAAAGCCGCCGATATTCTGGTTGTAGGGTCACCTCTCTGGCTGGGTGAGGAATCGTCGGTTTGCCGGATATTGATTGAGCGGCTTTACGGCATGTCAGGCGAGCTGAACGATAGGGGCCAGTCAGTTTATTACGGAAAAACAGCGGGCTGCGTGATTACGGGCAACGAGGATGGGATCAAGCACGCTGCAATGACCATCGGGTACGCAATGAACCATCTTGGGTTTTCTATCCCGCCCCAAGCGGATTGCGGATGGATCGGAGAGGCAGGTCCGGGGCCGTCATACGGCGACAGGCAAGATGACGGTCGCCGTGTTGGTTTCGATAACGAGTTTACCAAGCGAAACACCACCATAATGACATGGAACCTGATCCACCTGGCGAGAATGCTTAAGGACGCAGGCGGATACCCCAATCAGGGAAATGATCGAAACGCATGGGATGCAGGTGCCCGCTTTGGATTTGAGAACCCCGAATATCGCAGTTGACCGCAGGTTCGTGCAAAAGCCGCGAATGGCGGTTCGTCCGTGAAAAACCGGTTGTTCATGCAATCAGAGCGAAAGATGGGTTTTCACGCCGTTCACGAGACAAAGGAACTTCCCCGCACATGCAAGGCGGGCTGTGTGACGCTTTTAAAAAGAGATTTGGTGGAGCCTAGGGGGATCGAACCCCTGACCTCTTGCATGCCATGCAAGCGCTCTCCCAGCTGAGCTAAGGCCCCGTTTGTGCGCGTTCAATTACGCAAAGCCGGGGGCGGGATCAAGCGCGATTCCGCCCCTTCGGCAAATTAATCGTCGTCGTCGGACGCAACATCGGCGATCTCATCGAGAGAGACGTTGTCATCCTCGTCATCTTCCAGAACGTCGTCATCGGCAAGTTCAACGTCGACATCATCGTCTTCAAGAACGTCTGCGTCTTCGGATTCCTTGTCTTTGGCCTTGCTCTGGCGGTCAGCAGCGTCAGCCGCGATCATGCGGTTTTTGCCCGTTTCGACTTCGACCACTTCACCGGTGTAGGGGCTGATGATCGGATCGTTGTTCAGGTCATAAAAGCGTTTGCCTGTGGTCGGGCAAAGGCGTTTGACGCCCCATTCTTCTTTGGGCATGGGTCATCCCCTTCAATTGCGTGGTCATATCGACAATCCGCGCCAACTGCCATAACACCGTGTCAGTGTCAAAGGCTTTGCGGCACGGAACTCATCGAGCGGCATATGGGCGTCAGAACGCTTCCGGGCAACCCCGATATTACACTCAAATTGCGCAAGAACGCGCGCGCGCGGCGGATGACGCTGCGGATCTCGCGGATTGACGGCGCGGTGACGTTGACCGTGCCGCGCGGCGTCTCGGAACGCGATGCGCTGGCATTTGCGCTCGAGAAGCAGGATTGGGTGCGGGGGCATCTTGGCAAACAAGAGACCCGTGTGCTGGTGGGGCCGGGAGTCCGGTTGCAGATCGCCGGCACCGATGTCGATCTGGTTCAGGGCACCGGCAAGCGTCTGGTTGTGACCGCGAACACCGTTGCCTTGCCCGTGCCGGTCGAGACAGGGCGGCGGCATTTGCAGGCGTGGCTGAAAGAACAGGCGCGCGCGGAATTGAGCCGGGCGTCCGACAGATATGCGCATGCCTTGGGGCGCAGTTACACCGGTCTGACGCTTCGGGATACACGTTCGCGCTGGGGGTCATGCTCCTCCACCGGTGCGCTGATGTATTCGTGGCGGCTGATCCTCGCGCCTCGGCCGGTGATGGAGTATGTCGCAGCGCATGAGGTGGCGCATCTGCAGGAGATGAACCATTCGCCAGCGTTCTGGCGTCTGGTCGAGCAGCTTTACGGCCCTTGCAAGGACGCACGCACATGGCTGCGAACCGAGGGGCCGAACCTGCACCGATTCCGGTTTGAGGCTTGACCCGCGCTCTGGCTGTGATCACAATTCGGTATGAGTGTTTCAGTTCGCCCTTCCGAGCCGACGTTATCCGCGCATGATCGCGTCTATCGCGGGTTGCGGAACCGGATAATGTTCGGTCAGATTGCGCCCGGTCAGCCGTTTACGCTGCGCGGGATCGGGCGGGAATTCGACGTCTCGATGACACCCGCGCGGGAGGCGATCCAGCGTCTGGTGGCGGAGGGCGCGTTGTCGATGTCGGCCTCGGGCAGGATATCGACACCGGAATTGTCGAACGACCGGATCGAGGAGTTGGCGGCGCTGCGTGCGCTGATCGAGGTGGAACTGGCAAGCCGCGCCTTGCCGCGCGCGCATCTGGCACTGATCGACCGGTTGCAGACGATCAACGGTCTGATCGGCGATGCCGTCTCCAATCGGGATGCGGTTGGATATCTGCGCACGAATCTCGATTTCCATCGAGCGCTCTATCTTCGGGCGCAGGCACCCGCGATGCTGGCTATGGCCGAGACGGTTTGGCTTCAGCTTGGCCCGACGATGCGGGCGCTTTACGGACGTTTGCGGCGCACGGACGCGCCGCAATACCACCGCCTCATCATTGCGGCGCTGAAGGCCGGGGATGAACCCGGCCTGCGACTGGCGGTGCGCTCGGATGTAACCCAGGGGCTGAGGTTGCTGACCGGGTAAGCGCGCCCGGCCAGTCGCCAGTCAGTGCGCCATGAACACCGGCACTTCCGAAGTTTCCAACATATGCCGTGTCGCGCCGCCGAGGATCGCCTCGCGGAAACGCGAGTGACCATAGGCGCCCATGACGATCATGTCGGCGTTCATGTCGGTCGCGCAGCGGCGCATGACATCCGAGATCCGCGGCATGGTTTTGGACACCACGTCGATTTCGATCTTCGCGCCATGACGCGCCAGATATTGTGACAATTGCCCCCCGGGGTCAGACCGGTTCGGCCCGTGCTGCGGCGGGTCGATCACCACGATATGAACGGTTTTCGCGCCGACGAGTAACGGCAATGCACTGCGCACCGCACGCAGGGCTTCTGCACTTTCGTTCCATCCGATCGCGACGATCTCGGGAATTTTCAGTTGCACATCGTTGGTCGGAAGGACGATGACAGGCGACTGGCCTTCAAACAGCGCCCCTTCGACAACCGGTTCAACCTCGATCCCGCGGTCTTCTCCGTAGGGCCGGGGCACAATCGCAAGATCGGCAAAGCGCGCGTAAGAGGCGACCGTTCTGGCAATGTCGGCGAGCTGGCACACGGCTTCGGTCACGCCCCAGCGCAAGGACGTTGCGCCAAGCAGTTTCCTGGCCGCATCGGTCATCGTGCGGGAGGCCTCCTGCGCCTGGCGCACCGTCTCCTGCAACATCGCCGCGTTCATGCCGGCGTAATAATATCCGGTCTGGGTACGATCCACGCCGATGCACACCACGTCCAGATGGGCGTCCATTGCTTCGGCCATCGTAATCCCTTGCGCGACCGTGTGGTTGAGATGCGTCTTGTCGGTGACGACCACCAAGATTGATTTGAAAGCCATGCGTAATCCCCTTGTAAATCTGTGTTTTCTGTATGCTTTCACTTCTTTTGGACGCGGCGCTTTGATACCCATCAATGAACCGAACAAATTCTATTGATGCAGATCAAAGATAGGTTCGGCCAAGATGCGCATTAAGGGCCCAGTCTAAAAACTGCCCGCGCGGACTCTGAACTTGCGGGAAAGACGAAGGGACGAAAAATGATGAACTATATCAAGCTGATCGTGCTTGGCTTGATCACGCTTCTGGCGATGATCGCTGCGAGTTACGCGCGCGATTTGGCCTATCAGGTTCACGCCATCATCGTGATGGTGGTGTCTGCCGGGCTATTTCTGTGGATTCTGCGACAGACGGACGAACCGATTCCCGCAGCGGTGTTGCAATCCCGCTACATGGACGGTGTGATACGCTATGGCGTTGTCGCGACGGCATTCTGGGGCGTGGTGGGGTTCCTTGTCGGAACCTATATCGCGTTCGAACTGGCCTTTCCGGCGCTCAACTTCGATTGGGCGCAAGGCTACATGAACTTCGGGCGGTTGCGTCCGCTGCACACCTCTGCGGTGATTTTCGCGTTCGGCGGCAACGCCTTGATCGCGACGTCGTTCTACGTTGTTCAGCGCACCAGCGCCGCGCGGCTTTGGGGCGGCAACCTCGCCTGGTTCGTATTCTGGGGCTATAACCTGTTCATCATTCTGGCGGCGACCGGCTATCTGTTCGGGTCGACTCAGTCCAAGGAATACGCCGAGCCGGAGTGGTACACCGATCTGTGGCTCACAATCGTCTGGGTGGCCTATCTTGCGGTGTTCCTGGGAACCATCGTCAAGCGGAAAGAGCCGCATATCTACGTGGCGAACTGGTTCTTTTTGTCCTTCATTATCACCGTTGCGATGCTGCACATCTTCAACAACCTCAGCATTCCGGTGTCGATCTTCGGCTCCAAGTCGGTTCAGGTGTTTTCGGGTGTTCAGGATGCGATGGTGCAGTGGTGGTATGGCCACAACGCCGTGGGCTTCTTCCTGACGGCCGGTTTTCTTGGCATGATGTATTACTTCGTGCCGAAACAGGCCGAACGTCCCGTATTTAGCTACAAGCTGTCGATCATCCACTTCTGGGCGCTGATCTTCCTCTATATCTGGGCCGGTCCGCACCACTTGCACTATACCGCGCTGCCCGACTGGGCCGCGACGCTGGGCATGGTGTTTTCGATTGTCCTGTGGATGCCGTCTTGGGGTGGCATGATCAACGGTCTGATGACGCTCTCGGGGGCCTGGGACAAGCTGCGCACCGATCCGGTGATCCGCATGATGGTGATCTCGCTTGGCTTTTACGGCATGTCGACCTTTGAAGGTCCGATGATGTCGATCCGCGCGGTGAACTCGCTGTCGCACTATACAGACTGGACCATCGGTCACGTCCATTCCGGTGCGCTTGGCTGGAACGGAATGATCACCTTTGGCGCGCTTTACTTCCTGGTGCCGAAGCTCTGGAACCGTCAGCGGCTTTACAGCCTTAGCATGGTCAGCTGGCACTTCTGGCTCGCCACCATCGGCATCATCCTCTACGCCGCCTCGATGTGGGTCACGGGGATCATGGAAGGCCTGATGTGGCGCGAAGTTGACGCCAATGGCTTCCTCGTGAACTCGTTTGCCGACACGGTGAGCGCCAAGTTCCCGATGTACGTCGTGCGTGCGCTGGGCGGTGTAATGTATCTCACCGGTGCGCTGATCATGTGCTACAACCTGTGGATGACTGCGACGCGCAGCCCGGTCAAAGAGACCGCGGCTTCGCAAGCAGCCGTCGCGGCCGAATAGGAGATCGGATCAATGGCCGACAAGAAAACGCCGAACAACGACAAGATCACGGATCCGGACAAGGATCCGCATGTCTCCACGCTCAAGGATTTTCCAGACGAAATTCCGAACGAGTTGCCGCATCAGACGAGCTTTTTCGACAAGCACAAGTTTATCGAAACCAACGCATCGCTGCTGTTCATCTTCAGTCTTCTGGTGGTCAGCATCGGTGGCCTGGTCCAGATCGTTCCGCTGTTCTACCTTGAGAACACGATCGAAGAGGTCGAGGGCATGCGTCCCTATACGCCGCTCGAACTCACGGGTCGGGACATCTATGTGCGCGAAGGGTGCTATGTGTGCCACAGCCAGATGATCCGCCCGATGCGCGACGAGGTCGAACGTTATGGCCACTACAGCCTCGCGGCGGAGTCGATGTATGACCATCCGTTCCAGTGGGGCTCCAAGCGGACAGGGCCGGACCTTGCCCGCGTCGGGGGCCGCTATTCGGATGACTGGCACGTGGATCACCTGCGCAATCCGCAATCGGTGGTGCCGGAATCGGTGATGCCCAAATATGGCTATCTCGAAACCAAGTTGCTTGACGGCAGATATGTCGATGATCTGCTGGCGACCAATGCCTTTGTGGGTGTGCCTTATGACGAGGGCATGATCGAAGCGGCGCAAGCGGATTTCCGGGCGCAGGCCGATCCGGACAGTGACTACGACGGTCTGCTCGAACGCTACGGCGACTCTGTGAATGTGCGGAATTTCGACGGGCAACCGGGCGTCTCCGAAGCGGACGCGCTGATTGCGTATCTGCAGATGCTCGGCACGTTGGTCGACTTCTCGACCTTCACGCCGGTCGCAAACCGCTAGGGAGGGGATATGGAAACCTATTCAGCCCTCCGTGAATTCGCAGACAGTTGGATGCTTCTCATCCTGTTCGTCTTCTTCGTGGCGGTGGTCCTTTGGGTCATCCGTCCGGGAAGCAACAAGGCACATCGCGACACTGCAGACATTCCGTTTCGGCATGAAGACAAGCCAGCCGAAACCAAGGAAAAACCCGCCGAATCCAAAGGGGCGAGGAAATGAGCGACAAAAAAGACGACGATCTCGACTATGAGACAACCGGCCACGAGTGGGACGGTATCAAGGAATACAACAAACCATTGCCGCGCTGGTGGCTTTGGACCTTGTACGCCACCATCATCTGGGCGGTGCTGTATACCATCGCCTATCCCGCCTGGCCCGGCATCAAGCAGGCGACACCCGGTCTTTTGGGGTTCTCCACGCGTGCCGAGGTCGAAAAGGATATCGCGCGGTTCGAGGGTGCCAACTCCGGCATCAACGAACAGCTCGCGTCGGTTGAACTGACCGAGATTTCGGCCGACCCGAACCTGACGCAGTACGCCCAGAACGCCGGTGGCGCCGTGTTCCGCACCTGGTGTGCGCAATGTCACGGCTCGGGTGCGGCAGGGGCCAAGGGCTATCCGAACCTGCTGGACGATGACTGGCTGTGGGGCGGCGATATCGAATCCATCCACGCGACGATCGCGCACGGCATTCGCAACGAGGATGATCCCGACGCGCGCTATTCGGAAATGCCTGCCTTTGGCGACCTGCTGGAACCCGAAGAGATCGCCCAGGTGGTCAACTACGTGATGTCGCTTTCGGGCGAGGCGCAGGATGCTTCGATAGTCGATGCCGGTGAAACGGTGTTCATGGACAATTGCGCCGCGTGCCACATGGAAGACGGCACCGGCGATCGCTTTCAGGGTGCGCCCAATCTTACGGATGCGATCTGGCTCTATGGCGGTGATTACGACACGCTTGTAGAGACTGTGGAGTATTCGCGCTTCGGCGTCATGCCGCCTTGGGCAGACCGCCTGAACGAAGCACAAATCCGTGCCGTGGCCACTTACGTACACGGACTGGGCGGCGGAGAGGCGACGCCCGAGTGAGGCATGATTTCGGTCGATGTCAGACCGATTGACCAAAGATCAAGCGCCGGTGGGTCCTTCCTGAACGGAGACGCCGGCGCTTTTTGATTTGATGTCACGATCAGCGCGGCAAGCGGCCGTGGCTCTGGGTGTCACTTCCAGTCTTCCCATCGCTTCGGAGCGCTGATTGGGAGATCCTGCGCGCGCGGGACGGGCAAATCATGCTTGACGGTTGGGTTGGACACGCCACTGGCGCGGAAAAATGTTTTTGCAAGTACACTGAACATCAGAACCTCCTGGGTGACGCGGGATGTGTCTGTATGTTTGCGTTTTCCGCTCATTCATGCCAGTCAGGGAAATATCTAACAGGTAAGGCAGGCTTACATGATAGACTGGAAGGCACTGCCGCCCTTGGCCTCGCTCAGAGCATTTTGTGCGTATGTCCAGACCGGATCGGTGGTGGATGCCGGTGCGGCGCTCAACGTCAGCCATGCGGCGATATCTCAACAACTGCGCGGCCTTGAGGGCCATCTCGGCATTTCGCTCTTTGACCGAAGCAGCCGCGCCTTGGCATTGACGGCCGAGGGTCGCGACGTCGCGCGCGCGCTGGAAGGCGGCTTTTCACAGATCGCCAGCGGGATCGAAGCGCTAACCGAGGCGAGTTCGCTACGTGCGTTGAACGTGGCCTGCACCCCGACCTTCGCCAGCACATGGCTCATGCCCCGCCTCGCCGGATTTCAGGCGCAACACCCGGGTATCGACATGGTGGTGACCCCAAGCCCGGCGCTGACAGACCCGGCGCCCGGCGGTATCGATGTCGCGCTGCGACACGGCACAGGCGGCTGGGACGGCTTTGACGTTGAGCCTTTGGTGGCGGCCCCGTTGGTCGTGGTTGGCGCACCCTCGCTGTTCAAGGGCAAGGTGCCGCGACAGCCCGAAGACCTGCTCGACTATCCGTGGCTGGAAGAACTGGGGACACATGAATCGTCCGCCTGGCTGGCGTTTCTCGGCATGGACCGGAAGCGCGTCTCGGCAAGGACACAGGTGCCGGGGCATCTGATGATCGACGGTGCCCGCAATGGCCAAGGCATCGCCGTCACGACGCGAATCGCGGTCAGCGAAGACCTCGCGGCTGGCCGGCTGATCGCCGTTTTCGAGGAACGGCGCGATGCAGGTTATCATATCGTCACCCGCAAGGGCGCGCATCGCCCGCCGCTCAAGGCATTTTTACTGTGGTTGCGGCGGGAGGCCGCTAAAACGTGAATTAAAGATGCAGTATTTGATGCAGGTCAAAGTCTTGCGCCAGCGGTCCTGAAACAAGACGATCACACCAATCCGCAATTGGGAGCACCTTCGTTCGTGTCTCAGACAGAAAACCAAACACCACCAAGCCTTTACGCCGCGCGGGAACCCGTTTTTCCCAAGCGCGTTTCAGGCAATTTCCGCACTCTCAAGTGGATCATCATGATCCTCACCCTGGGCATCTACTACGTGACGCCCTGGATACGGTGGGACCGTGGCCCGCAACTGCCCGATCAAGCGGTATTGGTGGATCTGGCAAACCGCCGGTTCTTTTTCTTCTGGATCGAGATCTGGCCGCACGAGTTCTATTTCGTCGCCGGTCTTTTGATCATGGCCGGTCTTGGCCTGTTTCTGTTTACCTCGGCACTTGGCCGTGTGTGGTGTGGCTATACTTGCCCGCAAACTGTCTGGACCGACTTGTTCATTCTTGTCGAACGTTGGGTTGAAGGAGACCGCAACGCGCAACTGCGTCTGCATCGGCAGAACAAGATGGATTTCCGCAAGTTCCGCCTGCGCATGACCAAGTGGACCGGATGGTTCCTGATCAGCCTGGCGACTGGCGGTGCCTGGGTCTTCTACTTCACCGATGCACCCACGCTTCTTGTCGATCTGGTCACGGGCCAAGCGCATCCGATTGCCTATACCACCATGCTGTTGCTGACCGCGACCACCTTCTTTTTCGGCGGCATCGCGCGCGAACAAATCTGTATCTACGCCTGCCCGTGGCCGCGCATTCAGGCGGCGATGATGGACGAGGACACGTTGACCGTTGCCTATCGCGAATGGCGTGGAGAGCCGCGCGGCAAGCACCGCAAATCGGACGGGGCGGACCAGTTGGGCGATTGCATCGACTGCATGGCCTGCGTCAATGTCTGCCCGATGGGGATCGACATCCGCGACGGTCAGCAGATGGAGTGCATCACCTGCGCGCTGTGCATCGACGCCTGCGACGACATCATGGAAAAGATCGGCAAGCCGCGGGGGTTGATCGACTATCTTGCGCTGTCGGACGAGCCGCGCGAGCGCGCTGGCGAAGAGCCGCGTTCGCCCTGGTATCACATCTTCCGCCTCCGCACGATGATGTATACGGGTCTGTGGGCGTTCGTCGGCATCGGGCTTGTGTTTGCTCTGTTCGTGCGGCCGGATATCGAAATGTCGGTCGCTCCGGTGCGCAATCCGACCTTCGTGACCATGTCAGACGGGTCGATCCGAAATACCTACGATGTGCGGTTGTTGAACAAGCATGGCGAAGACAGGCCGTTCCGTATGTCGATCGCCGGTCATCCATCGCTGCGGGTGCAACTTGAAGGTACGCCCTACGAGACAGTAAACGTGCCGGCCAACCAAACCTTCCTGCAACGTGTCTACGTTGTTGCACCACCCCGGTCCGAGCCAGCCCTTGGCGAGCGGACGGAAATCAGGTTCTGGGTCGAAGACCTGACCAACGGACACCGCGCGCATAACGACAGTATCTTTACTGGGAAGGGGAACTGATGGCGTCTGAACGTAAACTGACCGGGTGGCACGCATTGGCCATCTTCGGGGGGGCATTCGCCGTCATCATCTCGGTCAACCTCGTGCTTGCGTATTCGGCAGTCCGGACGTTTCCGGGCCTCGAGGTGAAGAACTCTTATGTCGCATCGCAGGATTTCGATGTCCGTCGCGGCAAGCAGGAATCCCTTGGCTGGACGGTCACGGCCGACGCCAAGGGAGGGTTGTTGATCCTCCAGATCAAGGACTCCAACGGCCGTCCCGTTCAGGCCGGAACGCTTAATGCGGTTCTGGGGCGCGCGACGCATGTTCAGGATGATCGCGCGCCGGAATTTGCGTTTGACGGCAAGGCCTATGTTGCCCGCGAGACCCTGCGGCCGGGAAACTGGAATATTCGTATGAAAGCTACCGCGCTTGATGGAACGCCCTTCGAACAGCGCATTGTGTTGCACGTCGAAAGCTGAGCCATGACCGTAGCGATGCGACCCTCCCCCTCGGCATGCCCCGCCTGTTCTGCGGCGCCTGCAGCCGAGGCTCTGGCCCAGGCGGCCGCCCCGCAGGACGTCAACATCGTCCTGTCGTTGCCCTCGATCCACTGCGCGACCTGCATATCCGGGGTGGAGCGCACCCTGACCGCAACACCCGGCGTCAAAGGCGCACGGGTGAACCTGACGCTCAAGCGCGCCCAGATTGACGCCGCGCCGGATGTGACGGCTGACGATATGGTCAGGATCTTGCAAGGCGCCGGGTTCGAGGCGCACGAGCTTGACGCAACGGCGTTGCGCGCCACGCAAACCGACAAGGCGGGGCGCGATCTATTGATGCGCCTGGCTGTCGCCGGTTTCGCCGCGATGAACGTGATGCTTCTGTCGGTTGCGGTCTGGTCGGGTGCCGATGGGCCAACGCGCGATATGTTCCACTGGATATCGGCGGCGATTGCCCTGCCGACGGTGGCGTTTTCCGCGCAGCCTTTCTTTAAACACGCTTGGACTGCTCTCAGGGCAGGGCGGCTCAACATGGACGTGCCGATCTCGCTGGCGATTGCGCTGGCGGTGGTGACATCGGTTTGGGAGACGTCGCTCTCGGGCGAACACGCCTATTTCGATGCCGCGCTGACGCTCACGTTTTTTCTTTTGGCCGGGCGTTACCTCGATCATCGCACCCGTGCCGCGGCACGTTCTGCCGCAGAGGAGCTTGCCGCGCTCGAAGTGCCGCGCGTGGCGCGTATCACCCAAGATGGCGAGGAGCAGGTCGCGCTGTCTGCCCTTGTTGTCGGAGATCTCATCCGCGTGCGTCCGGGTGGGCGGATGCCGGTCGATGGTGAAATCACCGACGGACACTCCGAACTGGACCGGTCATTGCTGACGGGCGAAACGCGCCCCGTGTATGCAGGCCCCGGCCAGATCGTCAGCGCGGGCGAGGTGAACCTGACCGGGCCACTGACGATCCGGGCCAGCGCCGTTGGGCGCGATACGTCGCTGCACCGCATGGCCGATCTCGTCGCCATCGCTGAATCCGGTCGCTCGCGCTATACTTCGCTCGCCGACAAGGCGGCCAAGCTCTATGCTCCGGGTGTCCACATTCTGTCCGCTTTGGCCTTTGTCGGTTGGTACCTTTACACCTTCGATCTGCGCACTGCGCTCAACATCGCGGCGGCGGTGTTGATTATCACATGCCCGTGTGCGCTGGGACTTGCTGTGCCTGCGGTCACGACCGCGGCGTCCGGCCGCCTGTTTCGCAAAGGGCTGCTGGTCAAGGATGCCACCGCGCTGGAACGTCTGGCGCAGGTGGACACGGTCGTGTTCGACAAGACCGGCACGCTGACTGCCGGTACGCCGGAGGTCACCAACCTTGGCGATCATTCCCGCCGCGACCTTGGAATTGCGTTCGCCTTGGCGGAAGGGTCCTCGCACCCTTTGTCACAATCCCTGGTCAAAGCCATTGGAGCATTGGACGTCAAGCCGGAGCAGGTCACGAATATCACCGAAGTGCCCGGTCACGGTGCCCAAGGCGAGTGGCAGGGAAAAACGGTCCAGCTGGGGCGTGCCAGTTGGGTGGGCGGCGGCGAGAGCCATGAAACCTGCGCCTGGTTGCGCGTAGGGGAGGGCGAGGCCGCGCCGTTCCGGTTTGCCGATCAAATCCGCGATGGCGCCGAGGCGTTGGTGAGCAAGCTGCAATCGGACGGGTACGAGGTCTTGTTGATGTCGGGCGACACCACGCCAGCGGTCGAGGCATTTGCCGATCGTCTCGGTATTCGGAAATGGATCGCCGAGGCGCTGCCCGAGGACAAGGCGGCACGGGTGAACGACCTGACGACAGGCGGCGCGCATGTGTTGATGGTGGGAGACGGCTTGAACGACACGGCGGCGCTTGCAGGCGCGCATGTGTCGATTTCACCGGCCTCGGCGCTCGATGCGGCGCGGGTGGCTTCTGATGTGGTGCTCTTGGGCAATTCGCTGGAGCCGATCGCCGACGCCCTTGGGACCGCGAAAACCGCAATCCGCCGCATTCGTCAGAACTTTACCATTGCGACGTGGTACAACATCATCGCCGTCCCGCTTGCCGTGGCTGGTCTGTGCTCTCCGCTGATCGCGGCCTTGGCCATGTCGAGCTCTTCAATTACAGTGTCGCTGAACGCGCTGCGTCTGAAATGAAGCGGAGTATGCGATGAACATTCTGGCCTATCTCATTCCCATATCACTGATCCTTGGCGGAATCGGGCTGGTGGCCTTCATCTTCACTGTCAGAACGCGCCAGTACGAAGACCCAAAGGGCGCGGCCGAGCGTATCCTGTCAGACGAGTACGATGATCACCCCAAGCCGTGAGGCCTAGCTGGGGCCGATCATGAAGCAGGTGACCTGGCGCGCTTGCAGGCGGCGGCAGGCAAGGTCAGCACTTTCGCGGGTGAGGCCCATGAAGTTGGCATCGAACCCGCTCGCGCCATTCACCACTTTGCGCAACGAACCATCGAGTGTCGACATTTCCGCCAGCGCCGTTTTCAGCAGTGCCTTTTCGGCGGCATAGCGGCTTGAATAACGCCCGACATTGATCCCCCAATGCCGACCGCCGGAGGTCGAGATGCGCGTCACGACTTCAGCCTCGCGCGTCAGGACCGGCTGTGCGGGTGCCGCTTGACGGGCAGAGGCCAGAACGATGGTCTTGGGTCGAACGACCGGCTTCACGGATGCTTTGGGAGCGGACTTGGCAATCTGAGCCTTCGCGATCACCGGTGCGGGTGTTGCTACGGTCAGTGCGGCCTTTGCGACCGTTGCGGCCACCTCTTGCACGTCTTCGGTCTGGACCTCGGCCAACACCGACGAGATGTCGTTTTGGAGTTCCGCGACCAGTGTGTCAGGTAAAACAGGCTCTGGAGTCGGCCGCGCCGCGGGTCTCAGGCTCGACTTGACGGCGGCCGCGACAACCCGAATGGATTTGGCGCGCGTCGTGGTGGACCGGATCGCGCCGCTCGCGATGACGACGTCGGGTTCGTCTGCCGCTACCCGGCCCATGTAGGGCGGCTTGCGCGGAGTGCGAAGCGCCATGCGCGTTGGTGCGTTCTGAAAACCGAGATCCATCAGTTTCGCCACCTGGGCATTGCGCGCGGCGGTGGAACTGCCGCCGAACACCGTCACGATGATCCGCTCGCTGCCGCGTTCAGCCGACGCCACAAGGTTGAACCCGGCGGCGCGGGTGTAGCCGGTCTTGATGCCATCCGCACCGTTATACGCATCGAGGAAGCGGCGATTGGTGTTGGAGACCTTGCGGATACCGGCATCTGTGCTGCGGCGCGAGAACAGGTTGTAATACTGGGGGTAGTCATAGAGCACATGCCGCCCGAGGATCGTCATGTCGCGCGCTGTGGACATGTGGCCACTTTCCGTAAGCCCATGCGCGTTCTTGAACGTCGTGCGGCTCATGCCAAGCGCTTTGGCGGTGCGGTTCATGCGCCGCGCAAAGGCGGCCTCGGACCCGGAAATCGCCTCGCCCAAAGCTGTTGCCGCGTCGTTTCCCGATTTCACTGCGGCGGCGCGCACCAGATAGCGCAACTTGATCTTCGATCCCGCGCGCAAACCCAGTTTCGACGGCGGCTCGGAGGCCGCCTTTCGAGAAATCGTGACGTCCGAGTCCATGCTGATCTCGCCGTTATGTACGGCTTCGAACACGACATACAGCGTCATCATCTTGGTCAGAGAGGCAGGGTGCAAGCGCGTGTCCGCGTTGCGAGAGTGAATCACTTCGCCATTGCGCGCGTCCATCACCATGGCGGCATAGGGTGCCGCCATCGCGCTCAATGGCAGCAAAATGGCAAACCAGATTCCAGTGATTACATACAGGCCCACTCGGCCCGGCAATTTGCGCCGTCCCGTCACGATATCCGCCTCTTCTGCCTCGTGCCGCCGGATTTTTCCGGTCAGCTTTATTATTGCAAAAAAGCTAGCACATGAGCAGTGGTCGATAAAGTACTTATTTTTATACCTTTTCACACTGCCTTAGAGGTGGTGGGCGCAACATCTTGGGGCGTATCGCATTAATCTTACTAGTGGGGCCATTGTGGCAGGAATGTGGCGAAAACGGTCAGCGGAGTTTCGCGATGACAACGGCCAGCCGTTCCAGTCTTGCTGGCGCCTGCACCGTGGAAAGATGTCTGATTCTGGACGCTGAATTAAGCCGCAGCCCGCACACCGCAGATTTCGTTCGCAAAGCGCGTCTTGCAAGGGTCGCATCATTGCGCGTGAATTCGACTGTTTCGCACATTCGAGCCACATCCGCGGCGCGCGCCTCTTTTCTCGCTGTCAGGACAGGTTATATACAGGCCCAGACACAGGCATTCCAAGGCAGTCGCACACGCATGATCCGCATGTCCTCACAGTACGTTCAATCGCATCCACACGCTGGCCCTCCCTCTGACAAGGAGAACGATACCGGTGTGGTCGTTGAGACGCGCGCCAAGACGAAGCGACCGCCGCTCTATAAGGTGATGCTGCTCAACGACGATTATACGCCCATGGAGTTTGTGGTGCATGTTCTGGAGCGGTTCTTTGGCATGAACCACGCACAAGCCTTCGAGATCATGTTGACCGTGCATAAAAAGGGTCTTGCCGTCGTTGGCGTGTTCACGCACGAAATCGCTGAGACGAAAGTGGGGCAGGTGATGGATTTTGCCCGCCGTCATCAGCATCCGCTGCAATGTACGATGGAAAAGGAATAACCGGCTGGTCCGGTTCCTGTTATGGCTTCACCAAGATTGACCCACGCCGTCGAGGCCGCTGCGCTCGACATTGCCGATGATGCGCGCGTCGTGCTTCTGGAGCCCGATCCGGAAGCCGATTTCGGCGTGCTGGCAGAGAATGACGTGATCGTTCAGCAGAACTTCAAGCCCGCTTTCGACGCCTTTGCGTCCATGGGTATGGCGGTCGTCGAGAACGCAGAAGGACCGGCGGATATCGTGCATGTCACGTTGCCGCGCAGCCGCGAGCTCGCCCGCGGGTTGATTGCGCAAGCGGAACGCATCGCGCCGCAAGGGCTGGTGATTGTCGATGGCGCCAAGACTGACGGGATTGACGCGACGCTGAAGGCCGTCAAGGCGCGCGTCGATGTCGGGGGGCAAGTGTCCAAGGCGCATGGCCGGATCTTCTGGTTCACCTCCGGGTCGGCGTTTGCCGACTGGGCGTTGCCGCTGCCAGCGCCCGTGGTGGACGGCTGGATCACGCAACCCGGTGTTTTCTCGGCTGACGGGCCGGATGCCGGATCGCAAGCCTTGGTTGCAGCGCTTCCCAAAACGCTGAAGGGCAGGGGTGCCGATCTTGGCGGTGGATGGGGCTTCTTGACCGGACATTTGCTGAACCTGCCCGGTGTCGTGCATGTCGACCTTGTCGAGGCGGACAAGCGCGCGTTGGATTGTGCTGTGCAAAATGTGACCGATGATCGGGCCACGCTGCACTGGGCGGATGCGACCACATGGGGGGCGCCTGCAAGCCTTGACTGGGTTGTCACCAACCCACCGTTCCACACCAGCCGCACACCGGATGCGTCGCTTGGCCAGGCCTTCATCCGCTCGGCAGCGCGCCTTCTGAAACCCAAGGGACAGCTCGTGATGGTGGCCAACCGTCACCTCCCCTACGAGACAACACTGGCCGCGAGCTTTGTTCATGTGCAAGAACTGGACGGAGATTCGCGCTTTAAAATCCTGCACGCCGATCAGCCCAAATCGCCCGCACGGGCCGGGCGATCCTCTCGGCGCTGAAGAAGGCTTTCCGTTTCATGTCATTCTCCATCGAAGGCAAAACCGCAATCGTCACCGGTGCGGCAAACGGCGTCGGGCTGGCCATCGCGCGCCATTTCGTCAATCAGGGCGCGAACGTGATGTTCGCCGATATAGACGAGGCGCGGCTGTCGCATGAATGCGGCGCGATCACCGAAGACGAGGGCAACATCAGATATTTTGCCGGCGACCTTCGCGAACGTCTGACGCTGGCCAATCTTCTGTCCGCCACGATTGATGCCTTTGATCGTGTCGATATCCTGATCAATGGCAGCCGCCAGGTGTTGCCCTCCGATCCGCTTGATCTGGATGATGACAGCTTTGAGACACTGATGACGCAGAACGTCACCAACACCTACCGGCTGTCCCAGATGGTCGCCAAGCGCATGATCAAACAGGCCGCTGGCAAGGAAGAGGGGCAGGTGGGTGCAATTGTGAACCTGTCCTCCATTGCCGCGCGGCGAACCCAGCCTGAACTATTGTCCTACTCGGTCTCGACCGCCGCGCTGGATCAGTTGACCCGGTCCTTGGCGGTCGCGTTTGCGCAATACCGCATTCGGGTCAATTCCATCGCGCTGGGCTCCGTTATGTCGGCCAGTCTTAAGGATGCTTTGAAAAACAACGACGATTACCGAGAGGAAATCGAGGACAACACGCCGTTGGGCCGTATTGCGAGCCCAATGGAACTGGCCGAAGCGGTGCAATTTCTCGCGTCCGAAGGTGCTGGCTTTGTGACCGGGCAGATCATGACCATCGACGGCGGGCGCACATTGCTTGATCCGGTCGGCGCTCCGGCGCATTAAGCGAGCTGGACAAGTTTGGGCAGGAACATGACACAGTCGTTTGATACCGAAAAAGCGCGCGCCTCCACCTGGTTTCGTGATCTGCGCGATCAGATCGTGACAGCGTTCGAGGCTCTTGAAGACACGCAGACCGAAGGCCCACTCAGCGATTCGGCACCGGGCCGGTTCGAGGTGACCGAGACCAAGCGCACCTCCGAGGATGGCAGCGACGCAGGCGGCGGATTGATGAGCGTTCTGCGGGGTGGGCGCGTTTTCGAAAAGGTCGGTGTCAACGTCTCGACGGTGTACGGCACGTTGGGAGAACGCGCGCAGATGGCGATGGCGGCGCGCAAGGGTATCCCCGGCATGCAGGATGATCCGCGGTTCTGGGCCTCGGGAATCAGCCTTGTTGCGCATATGCAAAACCCCCACTGTCCGGCAGTGCACATGAACACACGGATGTTCTGGACTCCGCACGCGTGGTGGTTCGGAGGCGGGTCGGATCTGAACCCATGCATCGAATACGCCGAGGACACGGCGCATTTTCACGACACACAGAAAGCCCATCTCGATCCGCACGGCACCGCGCATTACCCGCGCCTGAAAGAGTGGGCCGACACCTATTTCTATATCCCTCACCGCAAACGCGCGCGCGGTGTCGGAGGGATTTTCATGGATGACCAGAACACCGGTGATTGGGAGGCGGATTTTGCCCTGACCCAGGACATCGGCCGCGCGTTTCTGCCGGCGTTCCTGCCGCTGGTGGAAAAACGGCGCGTGCAGGAGTGGACCGATGCCGACAAGGACGCGCAACTGGTTCATCGCGGTCTTTATGCCGAATACAACCTTGTCTACGACCGCGGGACGAAATTCGGTCTGGAAACCGGCCATGATGCCAACGCGGTGCTCATGAGTTTGCCGCCAATGGCAAAGTGGGTCTGATCGGCAGGCAATATCTTAGGCGTCGCGCCAAGTCCCCGGCGCGATCCCGTCCAGCGACCAGTCGCCGACCGACCACCGCACCAACCGCAGGCAGGGCAATCCCACATGCGCCGTCATCCGGCGCACCTGCCGGTTGCGGCCTTCGGTGATGGTCAGCTTGATCCACGCGTCCGGTACGGATTTGCGATAACGCACGGGCGGCGTTCGCGGCCATAGGTCAGGGGGGGCGATCAACGCGACCTCAGCCGGACGTGTGTGGCCGTCCTTCAGCGTCACGCCGCCGCGCAACTTCGCCAGTTGGTCGTGCGTCGGCACACCCTCGACCTGCGCGAGGTACGTCTTGGGGGAGCGGAACTTCGGGTCGCTGATCCGCGCCTGTAGCTTGCCGTTGTCTGTCAGAACCAACAAGCCTTCGCTATCCCGATCCAGCCGCCCGGCAGGGTACACGCCGGGCACGTCGATGAACTCGGACAGCGTCCGCCGCGTGGTGCCTTGGGTGCCCTTGTCGGTGAACTGCGACAGCACATCGTACGGTTTGTTGAAGAGCAGGATTCGCGTCATTCAGTCCCCGTTCGCTTGCCAGCGAAAAACGCCTTCAAGAGCGCTTCTGCTTCGATCGCGTTCACACCTTCGTAGACTTCGGGGAAATGATGGCATTGGGGGTGCGAAAACACCCGCGCTCCGTGCGCGACGCCGCCGGACTTGGCGTCGCTTGCGCCGTAATAAAGCCGCCGGATGCGCGCGTTCGCAATGGCACCGGCGCACATCGCACAGGGCTCCAGCGTCACGTAGAGATCGTGTCCGATAAGCCGCTCACTCCCAAGCGCCTCACACGCGGCGCGGATCGCTAAAATCTCGGCATGGGCGGTGGGATCGTTCATCTCGCGCGTCCGGTTCCCGGCGGATGCGACAACACGGCCGGCAGGCGAGACGATCACCGCCCCAACCGGCACCTCGCCGCGATCGGCGGCGGCGCGCGCTTCCTCGAGGGCCAGAGACATATGCGATCGAAACACCATCCGCCCCTCATAGACGGCGCATTCAGCTTTCCCAAGCCTCTGATTTCGACTAAGCCGCTTGGCATGACACAGAACACGCCTCCCGGTGATCGCATCGCCAAAGTCATCGCGCGCGCCGGTCTTGCCAGCCGACGCGACGCCGAAAAGATGATTCTGGCCGGGCGCGTTTCGGTGAATGGCAAGAAGATCGACAGCGCCGCTCTGAACGTGACGGCAGACGACAAGATCGTCGTCGATGGCAAACCCGTCGGGGCACCGGACGAGCCGCGCATCTGGCTTTACCATAAACCCACGGGTCTGGTCACGACGACACGCGACGAGCAAGGGCGCCCGACGATCTTTGACGAACTGCCCCCTGAGCTGCCTCGGGTGATGAGTGTGGGGCGTCTTGATCTTAACTCCGAAGGGCTTTTGCTGCTCACGAATGACGGCGGGATCAAGCGCAAGCTTGAACTGCCGTCAACGGGATGGCTGCGCAAATACCGCGCGCGGGTGAAGGGTCAGCCGACCGAGGCCGCGCTTGAGCCGTTGCGCAAGGGCATCGTGATCGACGGCGAAAAGTTTCAAGAAATGACGGTCACGATAGACCGCCAGCAAGGCGCGAATGCTTGGCTGACGCTTGGTTTGCGCGAAGGCAAGAACCGCGAGGTGCGGCGCGCTCTGGCCGCCGTCGGTCTGACTGTGAATCGTCTGATCCGGGTGTCGTACGGTCCGTTCCAGCTTGGACAGCTCAAAGCCGGCAAGGTTGAAGAACTGCGCCGCAAGATCGTACGCGATCAATTGGGACTGGACGCAGAGATGGAAAGCAAGCCGGGCAAACCCGCCGCCAAGGGCTCAAAACCCAGGCCAAAGACCGTTCAGCGCACGTCCCGCCCCGTGAAAGCCAAGCGGACTCCCTGATCTTTCCCCGTTAACGCCCACTTTCCGCCCGGTTTCATCGCGACCTTGGCGGCATGATATTAACGTTTCTGACTTCCACGATTCTCGTCATCTCGGTGCTTCTGGTTCTTTCGAACCTTGGCACGGTGGCGGAAGACACGGCCAAGGCGCTTCGCGGAGCGCTGGTGCGCCTGCGGATGCATCGTGGCTTGCCGTCATTTGTGGCGTTCGGAGTCTTGTGGGTCACGATTTTCGGATTGGGATTGCTATGATGGACGCGCAGAACCCCTCATTTGTCGATTTCGAAACAAGCGCTGCTTTGGGCAACTCTGTGCCGGTCGATAACGTGCCTGTCGGGTTCATGGTTCTGGCAACCTGTCCGCTGATCCTGTGGTTGCTTGACGGAACGGTCGCCGGCTTTGCCTCGGCTCTGGTGATAATCGCGGTGTTTGCGCTGGGATTGGTGTTCTTGTCTGTCGGACAGAAGAACCACCTTGCGTACACGTCCGCCGAAGTTGCCGCGCGCCCGAAAATCCCGTTCAAACTGATCGGAAGCGCGATCGTGGCTGTTGTCGTCGGTCTGTTGGCCGGGGCGAAAATCGGGATGCCGGCGCTTCCATTGCTGATCGGTTGCGCGACCTTCATCCTGTGTCTCGTTTCATTCGGCCTCGATCCGATGCGGGACAAGGGAATGGACAACCCGGCTGTCCGTTTGCGTCTTGCCAATCAGGAACTCTACCGCACGTTCGATGCCCGCTTCGAGAGATTGTTGATGAATCTGAGCGTGTTGGGCGACGATGATCTGTCTGAACGCACCCGCATCGTGGCCGACACGGTCATGGGGCTGCTTGGCACCATTGATTTTGAAACCAGCACCTTGCTCAAGGTTGCACCGCCGCTGGCCAAGCTGTTGGCCAAGATGGAAGCCGAAGCGGATGATGTCATCGACAGCTACGGCCAGGGTTTCACTCGCTTTCAGCGCCGCAGATACCACCTCAAAATGCAGGCTTTGTCTGACGCGTTCGAGGCGCGGGCCCGCCGCAGCGGCATCGCCCAAGGGCGCGACAGCTTCGAGCTTCAGACAAATCTCCTGTTTGATCGGATGCACCGTAACCGCAAGTGATGTTCGGACTTGCGCTGACTTCCCCCTAGTAAGCCCCACCCACTTACCTTAAGTTTCTCGCAACACGTGGGAAAGGGGTTTTCATGTCCGGTGCCGGCTTGCAGCGTATCAGCTATGCGTTGCTCCTTGTGATCCTGTTCGGTGTCACCAGCGGTTTGCTGGGAGGGATGTAGACTATGGCGCAACGCTATGGTGGCAAATACAGCCCCGAAGACACACCCCGTTCGGAGTCGTCAGAGCAGGCACCCAGAGGCTTCAAGGGTGCAACCGTCGATCCGGTGGGGGCGCGCTCGAATGTTCTGTTCGTTCCGCCCGTTATCCTTGCCTTCACCTCGATAAGCGACGGCGCGGTTGGCATGGCGCTTGGGCTGATCGGGGCCGCGATGCTGCTTTTGGGCGCATGGCTGTTGCGCGGCGGGTTGACGGCCGAAGCGGCCTATAATGCGCGCAAGGTGGCCCGCCGACCGGGATTCCCGCGCAAGATCGGTGCGGCCGTTCTGGCAGGGCTGGGTGTTGCCATCGCGGCATATTCCAACGAACCCGGCGTGATTGCTCCGGTGATTTTCGGCGTTGCCGCAACCGCGCTCCATATCGGCGCGTTCGGTGTCGACCCGATGCGCGACAAGGGGATGGAGGGCATTGACACGTTTCAACAGGATCGCGTCGCCCGCGCCATCGACGAGGCCGAGCAGCATCTGACCGCGATGCGCGACGCGATCAAGCGCGCCGGAGACCGGCGTTTGATTTCCCGTGTCGAACAGTTCGAGACAACCGCGCGCGACCTGTTCCGAACCGTCGAGGAGGACCCGCGCGATCTGACAAGTGCGAGAAAATACCTTGTCGTCTACTTGCTGGGTGCCCGCGACGCGACGATCAAGTTCGCCGATGTCTTTGCCCGCACCCGCGATGTTCAGGCCCGGGCGGATTACGAGGCGCTTCTCGATGATCTGGAAAAGAACTTTGCCGCCCGTACCCGAAAGATGCTGCTTGATGACCGCTCCGACCTGACCGTTGAAATCGAGGTGTTGCGGGATCGTTTGCAACGCGAGGGCGTTCATGTAGAGCGCAAGACAGAATTATAGATCAAACAAGTTTGAGAGGGTCATCCATGTCCGAAACAGTCCGCGCCAAAGCCCAGGATACGCTGGCAATGGTCGATGAGGTGAACGCCGTCATTCTGCCAGAGCCCAAGGATGCCAATGCCGTCATTCCCCTGTCCGAGGCGGATCCGGTTCTGGGGGAAGAAATCCGCTCTCGCATGGCCGAGATCGATATGACCGATACGCAGTCGATTGTGTCCTTCGGCTCGAACGCTCAGGCCGAGTTGCAGGAAATCTCTCAAGCCATGCTCGCCGATGTGCGCAACAAGGATGTCGGCCCCGCCGGAGACAGCCTGCGTGGGATCGTCAGCACCATACGCGGCTTCTCGGTGTCCGAGCTTGATGTGCGGCGTGAACGGTCGTGGTGGGAAAAGCTGATCGGTCGTGCCGCACCCTTTGCCAAGTTCACCGCGAAATTCGAAGAGGTGCAGGGCCAGATCGACCGGATTACCGATGATCTGCTCAAGCATGAGCACACGCTCTTGAAAGACATCAAGTCGCTTGACCTGCTTTATGACAAGACGCTGCAATTTTACGATGAACTGGCGCTTTACATCGCCGCAGGCGAGGAGAAGATCAAGGAAATCGACAAGACCGACATTCCCGCCAAGGACTCCGAGGTTCAGGGCGCGCCCGAGAACGAACAGGTGATGCTGGCGCAGGAATTGCGCGATCTGCGCGCCGCGCGTGACGATCTGGAGCGCCGGGTGCATGATCTCAAGCTGACGCGTCAGGTCACCATGCAATCGCTGCCCTCGATCCGGCTGGTGCAGGAAAACGACAAGTCGCTTGTCACCAAGATCAACTCCACGCTGGTCAACACCGTACCCCTTTGGGAAACCCAACTGGCGCAGGCCGTGACCATCCAGCGCTCGGCCGAAGCCGCAGCGGCGGTGCGTGATGCCAATGACCTGACCAACGAGCTTCTGACCTCCAACGCCAAGAACCTGCGCGACAGCAACAAGCTGATCCGGGAGGAAATGGAGCGCGGCGTGTTCGATATCGAAGCGGTCAAGCAGGCAAATGCCGATCTGATCGGCACGATTCAGGAAAGCCTGCAAATCGCCGACGAGGGCAAGGCCCGTCGGGCGGCGGCTGAAGAGGACCTCAAGAAGATGGAAGCGGATCTGCGTGACACTCTGGCCTCGGCCAAGGCCCGCAAGGACGGGGTCGGTGACACTGCCGGCCGTTCTGTTCCGAAAGCCTGACATCGTGCAACGGCGGTGGGCTCAAATTTTCTGGTCATGCGTGACGGTCGCGGTCCTCGCGGGATGCGACCCGTCGCTGACCGGAGATGCGCCCGCCGGCATCAAGCCGCAGGCGCGCCCCGACCGCCCGCCAGCCGCCAAACCCATGCCAGAGCCTCCCACGCCCTCGAATGCCGCGATCGAGCTTGAACGCTATTATGCGCGGGTCGAAGAAGACCTGCTTGCGCGCGGTCTGCTACGCACCGATGGCGGTGGGGTCGATACACCCTTTACCGAAGCGATGCTGGCCCGCAATTTCGAACGCATCGCGTTGGCTGAGGAATACACGCGGGGGGCCGGATTGCAGCCGTCAAGCGGTGCTTTGGGCGAGATCAAGAAATGGACGATTCCGGTGCGGATCGGTGTGACCTTCGGCACCAGCGTTTCCGAAGCCGATCGCGCCACCGATACCAAGACGCTCGCGTCCTACACCCGTCGCCTTGCGCGGGTTTCGGGCCACCCGATTGCGTTCGTGTCCACAAATCCGAACTTCCACGTTCTGGTGATGGGAGAAGACGACAAGGACGAGTTGCGGCAAACGCTCAATCAGATCGCCCCCGGGATGGAGCCGTCAAGTCGTGCGATCTTTGCCAATCTTCCACGCTCGATCCATTGTCTTGTGGTCGCATTCGCGGATTCCTCGACAGGCAATGACTATCGTCAGGCCGTTGCGCTGGTGCGCGCGGAACATCCGCCGTTGACCCGCAAGGCCTGCTTTCACGAAGAGTTGGCCCAGGGACTTGGCCTTGCCAATGACGACCAGAACGCGCGTCCGTCGATCTTCAATGACGACGAGGAATTTGCGTTGTTGACGACACATGACGAGATGCTGCTCAAAATCCTCTATGATCCACGCCTGACACCCGGAATGACCGCCATTCAAGCCCGCCCGATCATCCGGCGCCTCGCGCTCGAGGCGACAGGGGGCGGCTCAAGCTGACTTAACGGAGACCACAGATGGCAATTTTCGACTTTCTCAGCGGTCAGTTCATCGACGTTATCGAATGGACCGACAACACCCGCGACACAATGGTCTGGCGGTTCGAACGCGAAGGGCACGAGATCAAGTACGGCGCGAAACTGACGGTGCGCGAAGGGCAGGCGGCGGTGTTTGTGCATGAGGGCCAGCTGGCGGATGTGTTCACGCCGGGGCTTTATATGCTTGAAACCAACAACATGCCGATCATGACCAGTTTGCAGCACTGGGATCACGGCTTCCGCTCGCCCTTCAAATCCGAGATTTACTACGTCAACACCACCCGCTTTCAGGATCTGAAATGGGGAACCAAGAACCCGATCATCTGCCGCGATCCCGAATTCGGGCCGGTGCGACTGCGCGCCTTTGGCACCTATTCGGTGCGGGTGACCGATCCGGCCAAGTTCCTTGTCGAGATCGTCGGAACCGACGGTGAATTCACCATGGACGAGATCAGCTTCCAGATCCGCAACATCATCGTGCAGGAGTTTTCCCGCACCATTGCGCGCTCTGGTATCCCGGTGCTCGACATGGCTGCCAACACCCGCGAACTCGGGCAGCTTCTGGCCAAGGAGATTGCACCGACACTTGGCGATTTCGGCTTGGAACTGCCCGCGCTCTACATCGAGAACATCTCGCTCCCGCCTGCCGTGGAAGCGGTTCTGGACAAGCGGTCCTCAATGGGCGTGATCGGCAACCTGAACGAATACATGCAGTTTCAGGCCGCCGAAGCTTTGGGACAGGAGGGTGCCGGGGCGGGTGCCATTCAGGCCGGTCTGGGGGCCGGGCTCGGAATGCAGATCGGTCATGCTGCGGCGCAGAGCACCGGCCCTTGGGGAGCGACCCACCAGGTGCAAGGTGCCGCGCCTGTGTCGCGCCAGGTGCCGCCGCCTCCGCCTCCTGTGGAGCATGTCTGGCACGTAGCGGAGAACGGCAAAACCAAGGGACCGTTCTCAAAGGCCGCGCTCGGGCGGATGGCGAGTGACGGCAATCTGACACGCGAAAGCTTTGTCTGGACGCAGGGACAGGATGGCTGGATGAAGGCTGAAGACGTGCGGGAACTGGCGCAGTTGTTCACCGTACTTCCGCCGCCACCACCGGGCGGCTGACCCGCGCCGGCGGATTCGAGTATATGGAAAGAGAAGAAGCGGGGGCGGAACCTTTGTCTGAGGCACGGCTGAGCAAACCGGTGGATGAACACCGGTTTCCGTGTGATAATTGCGGGGCGGATTTCCGGTTTGATCCGGCGCGCGGCATGCTGCTCTGTGACCATTGCGGCAACACCGAGTTGATCGCTGGCGCCGGGCCCTGGGGCGACCCGGGGGTGCATGAGATCGCGTTCGACACCGCGATTGCAAATCGCCTGCCCGAGCAGGACATGGAAGAGACCCGCGTGTCGCGTTGCCCCAATTGCGCCGCGCAGGTCGAGTTTGATCCCGGCGTCCATGCAGCGGAATGTCCGTTTTGCGCGACGCCGGTCGTTGCGGACACGGGCATAAACCGACACATCAAACCCAAGGGATTGTTGCCATTTGCGCTGGACGAAGCGCAGGCGCGCAATGCGATGACCTCGTGGTTGGGAAAGCTCTGGTTCGCGCCGAATGGCTTGAAGGACTATGCGCGCAAAGGGCGCAAGATGACCGGCATCTACGTGCCGTACTGGACGTTCGATGCCGATACCGCATCTTCCTATCGAGGCGAGCGGGGCACGGTTTATTATGAAACCCGCCGCGTCCACCGCAATGGCAAGACCCAGACCGTACGCGTTGCCAAAGTGCGCTGGCAGGCAGCCTCTGGCCGTGTGGCGCGCTTTTTCGACGATGTACTGGTGCTGGCATCTACATCCCTGCCCAAGCGCTACACCGATGCGTTGGAGCCGTGGGATTTGTCGGAAATGGAGCCGTATCACCCGGAGTACCTGGCGGGTTTTCGGGCCGAAGCCTATAATATCGAACTGAAAGAAGGGTTTGTCGAAGCGCGCGGCTACATGGACCGGGTCATCACCCGCGACGTCAAATTCGACATCGGTGGTGACCGGCAGCGTATTCACAACGTCGAAACGCGGGTCGCGGATGTGACGTTCAAACACGTTCTGCTGCCTGTGTGGCTGGCAGCGTACAAATATCGCGGCAAAAGCTATCGTTTCGTCGTCAATGGACGCACCGGCGCGGTGCAGGGGGAACGGCCCTGGTCGACATGGAAGATCGCCATTGCCGTTGTTCTGGGCCTGATCCTCGCCGCCGCGATGGGATTCGTAGCGGCGATGAACCAGTAAAACCTAGACCAGCATTCCGCCGTCAGTGTCGTCCCCGGCCTCTTCCAGAAGCGCGGTCATATCGGGCACCGTGATGTGGCGTTTGCCTTCTAGCGTGATGATCCCGTCTTTCTTGAGCGCCGAGACCTGCCGCGATACCGTCTCGAGCGTCAGGCCAAGGTAATCCGCCATTGCCTCGCGGGTCAGGGGTAAATCGAAGGTCACCGGCCCCATCAGCCCGCCAAGGTTGAGCGTGGCATCGCGCCGCGCGATGATCGACAAGAGCGACGCGATCTTTTCACGCGCGGTCTTGCGACCAAGCACCAGCATCCATTCGCGAGCCGCATCGAGTTCATCGAGAGTCATCTGAAGCAGGCGCTGTGCGACGTGAGGTGTGTGCTCCATCAGATCCTCGAACGGAGCCTTGCGGAAACAGCACATCACCACGTCGGTCGTCGCCACGACGTCATACGCCGCCGCGTCGCGTCCCGGACGGCCGACAAAATCGCTTGGCAGCAACAGGCCGACCATCTGCGTGCGACCGTCCTCCATGGTCTGCGTCAACGTCGCGATACCGGACACAACCGAGCCCACGAAATCCATCCGGTCACCCGACCAGATCACAGTCTGGCCAGCTTCGAACCGGCGATAATATTTTATGTCCTCCAGTCGATCCAGTTCATCCGTATCGCATTTCGCGCAAACCGCGCGGTGACGTATCGGGCAATCATGGCAATCCTGGGTGACAGACAGATTGATGTGGTTCACGGTATTTTCCGTTCTTGATCTGAGTCAATGCTGCTCCGCCGCAACGCCAATAACGTAGTCACATGGCAAGCAGAACACAACTTTCCCGGCTGGGACTTTTCGACGCGAAGGTACCTCGTTATACGAGCTACCCGACGTCGCCACATTTCAAAAATGATGTGACGCCCGATGATTTCCAGAGCTGGATACAGGCAATCCCGGAGAATTCCGAGATTTCGCTTTATCTGCACGTTCCCTTCTGCCGGCGCTTGTGCTGGTTTTGCGCATGTCGCACGCAGGGCACGTCAAGCGATGCACCTGTTACAGCCTATGTCGAGACGCTGAAAGACGAGCTGGCGCTGCTCAAGCGGCATCTGCCGCGCGGTGTGCGCCTGTCCCGGCTGCATTGGGGGGGCGGAACGCCCACGCTGATGTCTGCTGATCATATGCGCGATCTGTCCGAGACTGTGCGGGAAGTGGCCGATTTCGCCGAAAATTACGAATTCTCGGTCGAGATTGATCCCAATGAAATCGACGCCTCGCGTCTTGATGCGTTGTTCGCAAGTGGCATGAACCGCGCCTCGATCGGCGTTCAGGATTTCGACCCGGAGATCCAGAAGACCATCGGTCGCGATCAAAGCTTTGAAATCACCAAGCAAGCGGTCGACATGATTCGCGAGCGCGGCATTCAAAGTCTCAATGCGGATATTCTGTATGGGTTGCCCCATCAGACGAAGGAAAAGATCGTCGATTCGGTGCAAAAGCTGCTGTCGCTGTCACCGGATCGCGTCGCGCTTTACGGTTACGCGCATGTGCCGTGGATGGCGAAACGCCAGCAACTGATCCCGTCCGACGCGTTGCCGCGGCCCGACGATCGCCTTGACCTGTTCGAAGCGGCGCGCAAACTGTTCGTCTGGGATAATTACGAAGAGATCGGCATTGACCACTTTGCTACCAAAGACGACGGACTGTCAGTCGCGGCCCGCAACGGTACGCTGCGGCGCAACTTCCAGGGCTATACCGACGACCCGGCCGACGTGCTGGTCGGGCTTGGCGCATCGTCGATTTCTCGTTTCCCGCAAGGCTATGCACAGAATGCGCCGGCAACATCCGTCTACACCAAGGCAATCCGTGCCCACGCGTTCGCGACGGTTCGCGGCCACAGCTTTACCGCGCAGGACAAATTGCGCGGGCGCATGATCGAAATGCTGATGTGCGATTTCCGGGTGCGAACAGAAGAGCTTGTGCGCGATTTCGACACCACCGAGGGCGAGTTGCAGGACATCTTCAACCGGATCAATTCCGAGTTCGAAAACCTACTCGTCGTCGAAGAAAACGGCCTGTTCGTGCCTCAGAAGGTTCGGCCGCTCACACGGCTGATCGCTCGCGGCTTTGACGCATACGAATTATCGTCGGCAGGGCACAGTTCGGCGATCTAACTGGCAAGGTCGAACGCGGCGGCCATCAGAGTCTTGGTATAATCTGTCGACGGGGCGTCAAACACCTCGTCGGCGCTGCCGTATTCAACAACATCGCCAGCCTTCATCACGATGACCTTATGCGCCATCGCGCGCACGACCTTGAGGTCATGGCTGATAAACAGGTAAGCGAGATCATATTTACGCTGCAACTCGCGCAACAGGTTCACGATCTGCACCTGAACCGTCATGTCGAGCGCCGACGTCGGCTCATCCAGCACCACCAGCTTTGGGCGCAACACCATCGCGCGAGCGATCGCGATGCGTTGGCGCTGGCCGCCGGAAAATTCGTGCGGGTAGCGGTGCATCGTTGCCGGATCAAGGCCAACCTCCACCATCACCTCGGTCACCACCTCCAGCTTGGAGCGTCCGTCCGGTACGCCGTGCACGCCGAGACCTTCGGCAACGATCTGCTCGCAGGTCATGCGCGGACTGAGCGACCCGAACGGATCCTGAAACACGATCTGCATCTCACTGCGCAGGCGTCGCAACTGCCGTGTCGACCAGCCGCGCACATCCTGTCCGCGATAGGTAATGCCGCCTTCTGACTGGATCAATCGCATGATCGCCAGCGCCAATGTTGTCTTGCCTGACCCGGATTCGCCCACGATACCCATGGTTTCGCCGGCCCGTACAGCAATCGACGCGTCGTTGACGGCCTTCACATAGCCGACCGTGCGCTTCATGAAGCCCTTCTGGATCGGGAACCATATCTTGAGGTTGTCGGTCCGCGCGATCTCCTCGGCATCCTCCTTGACAGCGATAGGGGAGCCGGTGGATTCCGCGCTGAGCAGCATCTGGGTATAGGGGTGTTGCGGATTGGTGAAGATCTCTGCCGTCGGCCCGGTTTCGACGATCTGGCCGCCCTTCATCACGCAGACCCTGTCTGCAATCTTGCGCACGATGCTAAGGTCGTGAGTGATGAACAAAAGGCTCATATCCTCGGCCTCTTTCAGATCGGCAAGCAGCGCGAGGATTTGCGCCTGGATGGTCACATCAAGTGCCGTTGTCGGCTCGTCCGCGATCAACAATTCAGGGCCGTTGGCAAGCGCCATAGCGATCATCACACGTTGTCTTTGCCCGCCCGATAATTGGTGCGGATAAGCGCCTAGCCGTGATTCCGCGTCGCGGATTCCAACCTTGTTGAGCAATTCGATGATCCGCTCCCGCGCGGCCGTGCCGGTCAATCCCTGATGCAAGGCCAGCGACTCGGCCAGTTGTTTTTCCAGCGTGTGTAGCGGGTTGAGAGAGGTCATCGGTTCCTGGAAGATGAAACTGATATCGTTGCCCCGAATGCGCCGCAACTGCGCGTCATCGGCGCCGACCATTTCCTCGCCATTGTAAAGTACGGACCCCTCGACAATCGCGGAGTCACCCAGCAGCGACACCGTGGAGAGCGCCGTCACCGATTTTCCCGAACCGGACTCGCCCACCAGCGCCACCGTCTCTCCGCGCTCAATGGCAAAGGACACTCCGCCCACGGCTTGGACAATCTGACCGTCCTGTCGAAACCCCACGCTCAGATCGTTGATTTCAAGGATGTGGCTCATGTGAAGGTCTTTCTGGGATCAAACGCATCGCGCACGCCCTCGAAGATTAATACCAGAAGCGACAGCATCAAGGCGAACACGAAGAACGCCGTAAAGCCGAGCCACGGCGCCTGTAGATTCTGCTTCGCCTGCAAGGTCAGTTCGCCGAGCGATGGAGATGAGGACGGAAGGCCGAAGCCGAGGAAATCCAGCCCCGCCAAAGTGCTGATCGTGCCGGTGACGATGAACGGCAACATTGTCAGCGTCGCCACCATCGCGTTAGGCAGCATGTGGCGGAACATGATCGTTGTGTTGGACACGCCAAGCGCCTTGGCCGCGCGCACATATTCAAGGTTTCGTGCGCGCAGGAATTCCGCCCGAACCACGCCGACCAAAGCCGTCCAGCCGAACAGGACGGTGAGAAAGACAAGTAACCAAAAGCTGCGCCCCAGGATCGCGAACAGGATGATGATGATGTAAAGCGAGGGGGTCGAGGACCAAATTTCGATGATACGCTGGAAAATCAGATCGAGCCAGCCGCCGAAATATCCCTGCAACGCTCCCGCGACGATCCCTACAGCGCTTGCCAGCACGGTCACGATCAGCGTGAACAGGATCGACAGGCGGAAGCCGTAGATCACGCGCGCCATCACATCGCGCTTGGTGTCGTCGGTGCCCAGCCAGTTCTGTTCGTTCGGCGGCAGGGGGGCCGCACCGGGCCGGTCGACCGGCGTTTGATAATCATAGGGAATGGGTGGCCACAATGCCCAACCCTTCTGGAAATCTCCGTCCGGAGCAATGCCGCTATCGACCTGTTCGATCAGCCCCTCGGGGTCATCAAAACAGGCCTCCAGCCCGCCGGTCGCGATCAGGCATTTGACCTCGGGGTCGCGATAGGCGGCTTCGGTTCGAAAGTCGCCGCCGAATTCGGTCTCTGCATAGAAGTTGAAGATCGGGGTATAATAGTCGCCGCGATATTGCACCAGGATCGGCTTGTCGTTGGCGATGAACTCGGCAAACAGCGACGCTCCAAACAAGACGCAAAAGATGATCAGAGACCACAAGGCCCGCCGGTTGCGCTTGAAATTGTTCCACCGCCGCTGGTTCAGCGGAGCCAGAGTGAAGATGCTCCGTTTGGGTGCCACCGGCACCGCCGCGCTTGGCTCTGTCACGATGTTGCGGTCTGGTTGCGTGTCCACGGTCAACCCTCCCGCTTTTCAAAATCGATGCGCGGATCGACCAGCACATACATCAGGTCCGACAGAATACCGACGACAAGACCGATCAGTCCAAACACGAACAGCGTGCCGAAGATCACCGGGTAGTCCCGCGCCACTGCCGCTTCAAAGCCAAGTCGCCCCAATCCGTCGAGCGAGAAGATCGTCTCGATGATCAGCGAACCGGAGAAGAACACGCCGATGAAGACAGCCGGAAATCCGGCGATCACGATCAACATGGCGTTGCGAAAGACATGCCCGTAAAGCACTTTGCGTTCCGCCAGACCCTTGGCCCGTGCGGTGATGACGTATTGTTTCTTGATCTCGTCCAGAAAGCTGTTCTTGGTCAACAGCGTCAGGGTTGCAAAGGCCGCAATGGTCGACGCCAGAACCGGAAGCGTGATGTGCCAGAAATAATCCGCGATCTTGCCAAGCAGGGACAACTGGTCGAAATTGTCAGAGGTCAGGCCCCGCAGCGGGAAAATCTGATAATACGACCCCCCGGCAAAAAGAACCAACAACAGGATCGCAAACAGAAACCCCGGTATCGCGTACGCCACGATGATCCCGGCCGATGTCCATGTATCGAACGCCGTGCCATCCTTCACCGCCTTGCGAATGCCCAGCGGGATCGACACCAGATAGGCGATCACCGTGGACCAGAGCCCCAGGGAAATCGACACCGGCATCTTTTCCAGCACCAATTCCATCACTCCGATGGAGCGGAAATAGCTGTCTCCGAAATCAAGGCGCATATAGTTCCACATCATGATGCCGAAGCGTTCGATGATGCCGATCGTCTCTTTCTCGCAGGCGGGGTTCGCCAGATCGGGGGTGCCGGTAAACCCGTCCTCGCAAACGACGCGGGCAAATCCGAATTCGATCTCGAGCTGTTCAAGAAACTCCGGCGGCAGGCCGCGGCTGCCGGCATAGGCCTCGCTCTCGTCAGCCGCGGCAACGCCGGCGTCACCCGACCCGGCAAACCCCTCGAACACATCGCCTTCGCCTTCGAACTGGGCGATATACTGCTCAATCGGGCCACCCGGCACAAACTGGGTCAACCCGAAGTTCAGGATCATGATCCCCAGCAAGGTGGGGATGATCAGCAGCAGGCGTCGAAGGACATAGGCACCCATATCAGTTGAGCGCGCCGCTTGCTCTCAACGCCGCCGCCTTGTCCTCATTGACCCACCACAGGTCGAGATAGCCCAGATCATAAGGCGGTAGGGCCTTTGGAAATTCGTACATGTCATAGGCGGCAACCCAGTGATCGGCGATATATCCGGTCGGCACGATAAAGAACTCGTGGCGCAACGCCCGATCCAGCGCCATCAGGGCGACATCGGTCTCTTCTTGCGAGCTTGCGGTGAAGGATGCCTCGAGGATCGCATCCACCAACGGGCTGGCCAAACCGGCAGGGTTGAACAGGCTGAATTCAGCCTCTTTCGAGCCATACATCTGGGTCAAGCCGCCACCCGTGGACAGAAACGAACCATAGCGGGTCGAATACAGCATATCGTAATCGCGGTCACGACGCCGGTTGGTGTATTGCGACGGATCGACCTTTTCCAGATTCACCATGATGCCAAGCTGCTCTAGGTTCTGGGCATAGGTTTCGTGCATCGCATCGACGGAATCCTGAATGTTCGTCGGGTAAAGCATCGTGATCTCAAGCGGCTGACCTTGGTCATTGCGCCGTATTCCGTCGTCTCCAACGGTCCAGCCGGCGTCATTAAGCAGCGCAGACGCCTTGCGCATGTTGCCACGATCGCTCAACCGCGATCCGTCCGAACTGTGAAACATGCGCACAGGGTCCGAGATCACTTCGGGCGGCACGATGTCGCCCAATGCTTCAAAGAACTCGAGTTCGGCTCCGGTCGGGACATCCTTCGCCTCGATTGGCGTGCCTTCCACGAAAGACGCGCGCGGAGAGTATAGTCCGAACAAGAGCGACTCGTTCGTCCATTCAAAGTTGAATGCGAGCGAGATCGCTTCACGCACCCGGCGATCCGAAAACTGTGGTTTGGCCAGATTGAACACGAACCCGGTGGGATTGGGAGGCGAGCCGTCTGGAAGCTCGTATTTCACAATCGCTCCGCTTTGAATCTTGGGAAAATCATATCCGCTCGCCCACAGTTTCGGGTCGCTCTCGACGCGTATCGTGTATTCACCCGATTTGAAGGCTTCAAAGGATGCCGTCTGATCCGAGAAATACTCGATTCGGATGGTATCGTAGTTGTGGCGGCCCTTGTTGAACGGCACGTCCTTGCCCCAGTAATCATCGCGCCGCTTGTAGACGATACGGCGATTGATATCGTAGCTGTCAAGCTTGTACGGCCCCGATCCGACCGCCACCTCGAGGCGCGGCTCGTCCAGTCGTCGGCTCTCGTCGGCCTCGAACCACGCCTTGGAGAAGATCGGTGTGTTGCCGACCGTTTCGATCCGGCTGCGCTTGGACAGCGCGGGGTCGAAGGTGAACTTGACCGTGTGCTCGTCCAACGCTTCGGCGCCCGTCACCATGCGTCCGACGGCTTGGGCATAAGAGGGCAGGCCCTGTTCGACGAAAAGGCGATGGCTGTAAACCACGTCCTCGGCGGTGACCGGTGTGCCGTCCCAGAAGGTCGCTTCGGGACGCATGTGAAAGATCACCCAATCGCGGCTTTCAGGGTATTCGAGTGTATGCGCGACCACGCCGTAATACTGCCCCACCGCGTCAACCGAGGCTTCGATCAGGCTGTCGTACTGGATTGAGGTCAAGGCGCCGGAGCTGCCCTTGCGCGAGTAGGGATTGAGGCTGTCGAACGTGCCGGACGCACCAAGCGCGATCTCCCCGCCTTTCGGGGCGTCGGGATTGACGTAATCCAGATGGGTGTAATCAGCAGGATAATCGAGGTTGCCGAAATACGAATACCCATGCGCCGTGACGACTTCTTCGTGGCTCTCGGCTGCGACATGCTGTGCGCCGAGCGCCATTCCGATCGCAAGCAATCCCCCGATCGACCATGTGCGTAACGTCGCTGTCCCGTTCTGTCTCATGCGTGCACCCCTTTGACTGCGCTTTTGCAGCATACTGTTGGCCCCAAGCTAATGAGCGTTTGAACGCAGATTCAAGGCGAGATTTCTGGATTGCCGGTCAAACCGGCGCCGTTCAACGAAAACGTGACAAGACAAAGCCGCCACCCCGTCGGGCAGCGGCTTTGATCCGTTCCGAAACGCGGCGGATTTACTCGCTGAAGGTCTCCAGATAGGAAATCAGGTTGACCCGATCTTCAGCCTTGTTGAGGCCGGCAAAGCTCATCGAGGTGCCGGGTGCATAGCCCCGCGGGTTTTCAAGAAATCCGTTCAGGTGCTCGGGTGTCCAGACGTCCACCACTTCCGACAGCGCACCGGAGTAGTTGAACCCGTCGGCCGCACCGACATCGCGCCCGACCACGTTGTAAAGATACGGACCAGAGGAGTTCGCGCCTTGCTCGAGCTTGTGACAGGCGCGGCACTTGCCGAACACCTTCTCGCCCTTGGCGGCATCCGCAGACGCCAGGAGCGTCTCGAAATCCGCCTCCGCTTCCGGTTCGCCCGAAGCTTCCTCGTCCTCACCGGTTTCGATTATGTAGACCGCAACTTCTTCGCCGTGCGCGCCGCCCACGTGATAAAGCGACGTTGCCGCCCAGTTGCCCAGAAGAAAAACGAGCAGCGCTCCGCAAAGAGCGCCGACGGCTTTCGTTAAGGTCATTGTGTCAAACATCGTGTGCGTATCCGTCCACTAATTTCGTATACATATGGCGCGGGTATCTATTGCGTCCCCTCGTGCAAGGCAAGATATAGAAACCGCGACCAAAACGCCCGCCGGGCCAGATTGCCGGAGATCGCATGACACAGACCATCGCTTTTCAGGGTGAACTTGGTGCCTATTCGCACGAAGCCTGCCGCAATGCCCGCCCCGATATGCAGCCCTTGCCGTGCCGAACCTTCGAAGACGTGATCGACGCGGTCAAGTCCGGCCAGGCCGATCTGGCGATGCTGCCGGTCGAGAATACGATCTACGGACGCGTTGCCGACATTCATCGGCTGCTTCCGAAAAGCGGCCTGAAAATTGTCGACGAGGCGTTTGTGCGGGTGCACATCAACCTGCTTGGCGTGCCCGGTGCCAAGCTGGAAGACGTGCGCGAGGCCCATTCCCATATCGTGCTTTTGCCCCAATGCGCCGGGTTTTTGGCTGAGCACGGCATCAGGGGGCGGGTCAATGCCGACAACGCCCGCGCGGCGCGCGAAATCTCCGAACGGGGTGACAAGCACGCCGCTGCACTGGCCAGCGAGCTGGCGGGCGAGATTTACGGCCTCGACGTGCTGGCACGCCATATCGAGGACACCGACAGCAACACCACCCGCTTCTTGCTCATGGCGCGAAAAGGCGACGATACCCGCCGCGGTGATCACGGCATGATGACCACCTTCGTGTTCCAGGTCCGCAACATTCCGGCGGCGCTTTACAAGGGGATGGGCGGGTTCGCGACCAATGGCGTGAACATGACCAAGCTGGAATCATACATGGTCGACGGCTCTTTCACCGCAACGCAGTTCTACGCCGATATCGAAGGCCACCCCGACGATCCGGCAGTCGCGCGGGCGTTAGAAGAACTAGACTATTTCACCGACATGCTGAACATCCTCGGGACGTATCCGAGAGATCCGCGCAGGGACTGACCAAAGGTCGCCAGTGTCAGGAAAGAGGAGCCGAGACAGTGGAAAAAAGAAAACTCACCACGCTTTTCGAGGTTTCGGGCTCTGTCCTTGCGATGGTTTATGCGCTCTTGATCGCGTCGAATACCGGCAATGAAATCATCGGGTTTAGCCTGCTGTTTATCTCTGCCAGCCTCTTTTCGGCCTGGGCGGTGATCGACAAGCGTTGGACGTTCCTGCTGCTGCAAGCCTTCTACGCCACATCCGCTGTCATCGGGTTGGTTCGTTGGGCGTGACTGAAACTTGAGGCAGTGTGCCATTGCGCAGCTCAGATCAATAATCCCGCCGCGCCTTCGTGCTTCAGCAACGCCACCTTGGTCTCGATTCCGCCAGCGCCGGAATAACCCCCAAGGCTGGTGGCACCCAGAACCCGGTGGCAGGGAATGAGAATGGCCACCGGATTGCCGCCGCAGGCTTGCCCTACCGCCTGTGCCGGAACCCCCAACCGATCCGCAAGATCGCCATAGGTTCGCGTCTCGCCAAAGGGAATTTCGGACATCGCGGCGCAGACCGACTGTTGAAAATCCGACACATGGAGGTCGAACGGCAGATCGAATTCCTGTTGGTCGCCTGCGAAATAAGACTCGAGTTGAGCCATCGCGCGCAAGAGGATGGGCGTCCTGTCCTTCCTGCCCGCGCGCCACTCCAGAGCATTGATGCCAATGTCGCTGGCCAGCACGGTCAGTGGCCCGAAGGGTGACACGACGCGGTGCTCGAACATCTTCACGGGATCAAACCCAAACGGATTGGCCCGGACGCGGTTTCGGCGTCCACGATCTTCCCCTTTTGTGTGGCTTGCAAGGGCAGGGAGCCGGCCAGCCGCCTGATCTCGGGCATCAGGGGCCGCCAATCCTGCGCAAGCTGGCGCGCCGCCTCGGACGGACAGAATGTCTTGCCCGGCCCTCGCTCGCGCGCCAGCGCCATCAGAGCCCCGGCGATTGCGTCGTCGCCGGGGATATCTGTTTTGGCGTTCAGCTCAACGCCTCGTCGCAGCGTTTGCAGGTTCCGGGGTGCTTATGCGTGCCCACATCCGGCAGGATCTTCCAGCAGCGCTGGCATTTCTCGCCGTCGGCTTTCTCGAACACGACACCCACGCCGTCGATTTCCGGCATCCGAAACGCTTCGGCGGGTGTCGGATCGCCGGTCAGGCGAATATCCGACGTGATGCACAGATCATCGAAATTCACCGATTTCAGAGCCTGAAGCGTCTCAGGATCGCGCACATGCACCACCGGAGCGGCCTCAAGCGACGCGCCGATCACCTTGTCCGTGCGCTGCACTTCGAGCGCGGCCGTCACCGCACGCCGCGCGCGCCGGATCTTGGCCCATTTTGCGGCGAGCGCGTCGTCGCGCCATGTGTCGGGTGTGTCGGGGAAATCCTGCAAATGGATCGAGCTATCCGCACCGGGGAAACGGTCGAGCCAGACATCCTCCATCGTGAAGACCAGCACCGGAGCCAGCCAGGCCGTCAGGCGATGGAACAGGATGTCCATGACTGTACGCGCCGCGCGCCGCCGGCCTGTGTCGCCGTCGCAATAAAGCGCGTCCTTGCGCACGTCGAAATAGAAGGCCGACAGTTCCACGGTGCAGAAATTGAACAATTGCTGAAACACGCCCTGAAAATCATAGGCATTGTATCCGTCGCGAACGACCTTATCCAGCTCGGCCACACGATGCAGCACATAGCGTTCAAGTTCCGGCATCTCCGAAACCTCCACGCGATCCGCTTCGCTGAAATGGCTGAGCGCGCCCAGCATGAACCGCATGGTGTTGCGCAAACGGCGATAGCTGTCGGCGACGCCTTTCAGGATTTCCGGCCCGATCCGCTGGTCATTGGTGAAATCGACCTGCGCCACCCAAAGCCGCAGCACATCCGCGCCGTATTGCTTGACCACTGCATCCGGCACGATGGTGTTGCCCAGCGACTTGGACATCTTGTTGCCCTTCTCGTCGAGCGTGAAGCCATGCGTCAGCACCCCACGATAGGGCGCGCGGCCCATCGTGCCGCAGGCCTGAAGCATCGAGGAATGGAACCAGCCGCGATGCTGGTCGGTGCCTTCGAGGTAGAGATCCGCCAACCCGTCTTCGGACCCGTCTTCGCGGTCGCGCAGAACGAAGGCATGGGTCGAACCGGAATCAAACCACACATCAAGGATGTCGAACACCTGTTCCCATTCGTCGGCGTTATAGTCCGCGCCAAGGAACCGCTCTTTCGCGCCCGGCTTGTACCACGCATCCGCGCCCTCGGACTCGAACGCCTCCAGCACGCGGGCATTCACCGTGTCGTCGCGCAACAGGTAGTCGTCATCCGTCGGCAGGGCGCCCTTGCGCACGAAACAGGTCAACGGAACTCCCCAGGCCCGCTGACGCGACAGCACCCAGTCGGGGCGCGCTTCGATCATCGAATAAAGCCGGTTGCGGCCCGTTTTGGGCGTCCACGTCACCAACTCGTCGATCGAGGTCAGCGCCCGTTCGCGGATGGTTTTGCCGTAGGTGTCCTGACCGTCACCAACCGCGCGGTCGATTGCGGCGAACCATTGCGGTGTGTTGCGATAGATCACCGGTGCCTTGGAGCGCCAGCTATGGGGATAGCTATGCTTGATCTTGCCGCGCGCCATCAGGCCGCCCACTTCGACCAGCTTGTTGATGATCGCGGTGTTGGCGTCGCCCTCCTTGCCGTTGGGCTTGAGAATCTTCGTGCCACCGAAAAACGGCAGATCGGCGCGGAAAGAGCCGTCATCAAGCACGTTATACGTGATGACCTGCTCCAGCATCCCAAGATCGCGGTAAAGCTCGTATTCCTCCATCCCGTGACTGGGCGCGCAATGGACAAACCCGGTGCCCTCTTCGTCGGTAACGAAATCGGCGGCGCGGAAATCGCGCAGATCATCCCATTCGCCGCCGGAGCCTTCGGCCCCGTGCAGCGGGTGCGCCAGCGTCATGCCGCCAAGCTGCGCCTGCGAAACACTGCGAACGCGGCGATACTGACCGTCTTCAAGCCGCGCGCGTGCAAAGGTCTGCGCTGCCAGCTTGTCGGCCAGGATATAGCGTTCACCCGTGCTGACCCAGCTTTCCTCGGGCGTTCCGGTCACTTCGTAAAGCCCGTAGTCGAAATCGGGGCCGTAGACGACCGCCTTGTTCGACGGGATGGTCCACGGTGTCGTTGTCCAGATCACCACGTAGGCGCCCTTGAGATCGTCATAGGCGTTGGCAACCGCTTCCGCCACGGCCTCGCGATCCTCGTCCGTGGCCTCTTCGTCCGACAACTCCACATCCGGCAGATCAAAGCTCGCCACGCGAAACTTCACCCAGACCGTGAAACTTTCCTTGTCGTGATACTCGACCTCGGCCTCTGCCAGTGCTGTTTTCTCGATCGGAGACCACATCACCGGCTTGGAGCCCTGATAAAGTGTGCCGTTCATCAGGAATGTCTGAAATTCCTCCGCGATGATCCGCTCGGCGCGGAAATCCATCGTGAGGTAGGGTTTTTCCCACTTTCCGGTCACACCCAACCGCTTGAACTCGTCGCGCTGGATATCGATCCAGCCGTCGGCGAATTCGCGGCACTCCTGCCGGAACTCGACGATATCGACGGCGTCCTTGTTCTTGCCCTTGGCGCGGTACTTTTCCTCGATCTTCCATTCGATCGGCAGACCGTGACAATCCCAGCCAGGGATGTAGCGCGCGTCGCGCCCCATCATCTGCTGGGAACGCACCACCATATCCTTGAGGATCTTGTTGAGCGCGTGGCCGATATGCAGGTGACCGTTGGCGTAAGGGGGGCCATCGTGCAGCGTAAAGGGCTTGCGCCCCTGTGCCTTGTCCCGCAGGCGGTCATAGACGCCGATTTTTTCCCATTTCTCAAGCCACTCGGGTTCGCGCTTGGGCAAGCCAGCGCGCATTGGAAAATCGGTTTTCGGCAGGTTCAGCGTGTCTTTGTAGTCAGGTGTCTCGGCGCACATTTGGGGCGTCCTCGAAAATCGGATCAGGGGATATGAGAGGATCGGCGCGGGTAACCATGCGCCTTGTCCCGGCGGCTCGTGTCGTCAGAGCGCCGGGCACGTAATTCGGAAAATGATCGCGAGGGGGTGCGTCATGGGGCGCGTTATAGGGCGGCGGATCCGCGGCGTCCAGACAGTGTTTCCCATCGCTGGCGCGATGCGATCCGTTGGGGGACCAGTCCCCCAAACCCCCAGGGATATTTTCGGCAAGAAGAATGGGTCAGACGTTGAAGAGCGTGCCGACGAAATAGGCGATTCCGGCGGCCGTGCCGCCGATTGCCAAGGTCTCCATCCCGGAACGCCACCATGGTGCAAGCGACCATTTCGCTTTGTAGGTTCCGATCAGGAAGAACGTGACGAGGGTCGCGGCAGTGGACCATTGGAAGGCGTGCGGCACCCCTATGAGAAACGGTAAAAGTGGAATCATGCCGGCCACCAGGAACGCGGCAAATGTCGCCCAGGCGGCTTTTACGGGGTGCGGATCAACCGATGACAGACCGTATTCGCCTTCCAGCATCATTTGAATCCATTGATCTTCGTTGCGCGTGATCTGATCGACTGCCCCGTCGAGCGCGTCGCCGGACAGACCCTTGAGCCTCAGGATCTCACGCAATTCGCGGCGTTCTCCTTCGGGATGGGTGCGGATGTGGCGCAGTTCGATCTTGCGCAACCGCTGGGCATCGTCGAGTTCAGCCTTTGTGCCCGAGTAATTGCCCGCTGCCATGGAGAACCCGTCAGCCAGGACGTTGGCTATCCCCAAAGCAATGATCACCCAAGGCGAGAGACCGGCTCCGGCGACGCCTGCTACAATCGCGAAGGTTGTGACCGATCCGTCGATTGCGCCGTACACGATGTCGCGCAGATTGCCCCGGCCCGAAGGCTGGCCGATACGATGCTCTACTTCGGCTTGCGAATGTCCGTGTTCGCTGGCGTGCGTGTCCATAGGGTCAGTATCACCTTTTTCGTCGGCGCTTTGCATTGCGTTAAGTCAAGTCACGCGCCGCGAGCGCGCCCAGCGATCCACCCAAGCCATACCGGCAAGCATCAGGCCGAGCGCCAGAAGCGAAAACACGCGGGTCAGACCGGTGAGGCCCGAGATGTCGATCAGGAACACCTTTGCAATTGCCACTGCGATCACCGCCAGACCGGCACGACGCAAGAGATCGGAGTTCCTGGCAAGCGATTGATAGAACAACAGGCCACCCGCGATCAAAAGCGCTACCGTGTAGCTGTAAAGCTCTGGTTGCGTGAAGCCGTGGCGCAGATCGAGGTCGCCCGCCGGGTGCCAAAAGTCGCGGATCACCAGCGCGACCCAGACGACACTGCACAAAGCGGCGGTGGAGACGAGCATTACGCGAATTCGTGCGGACAGGTTTGTCAGACGCCATGCGCCGCCCAGCAGGACCAGCGACGGCATCAGATAGGCGGGGATCAGGGTGTTCAGAACAGGCGGGCCAACCACGACTTGCATCCCGAACACCGGGTTCACGACAGTGAGCGCGGTTCCCAACCACAGTGCGCCGAGGAGTCCGAACAGGCTGGCCAGTCCGATCCGCAATTGCGGAAAGCTAGCCATCCGCTGCAATTGCGCAATGGCAAGCCCAAGCCAGATGGTCGCGTAGAGACCCGCCGACCAATGCGTGACGATCGCGGTATTCGGGGCCAGTGCCGTGATCGCGTGGTAGGTCATGGTCGACACAAGGATACCGCCGAACGCCCACGCGCCGCTGTCAAGCGCAGCCTGCGCCCGGGTGCGGACCAATGGCTTGAGGCACCAGAGCCCGCCAAGGCAGGCCGCGACGGCTGCACCTTGAGCGAAAAACGCTTCGATGACAGGAGCGCCGACGGCCCAGGCCAAGCCTGGATCAACCACCAGCCGGTAGCTGAGCGCAGCAACTCCGGCGAGGATGAACCACTCCATCAGGGGAAGAGCAAACCGCCGGTCCAACGCGGCGGCGCTCACGATGACGGCGGACAGGGCTATGGTCAGAGCAGCTGAGGTGAAAAGGATCGACAGTGCGAACGCAACCGTTGCCAACGCCGACATCGTCGCCAATGATGCGCGTGTCCTCTCCGCTCCGTCGCGACGCGCGAACCGCTCCGCGAGCAGCACCATCAGCGCGGCCACCGCCAGTGCTTGCAGCGCCCATGGGAAGGGGCCGATCACGTCCGACGGCGCCCAGCGGTACTCCAGCAACAAGCCCACCGTCGGCAGGTAGACCGCCGCCGCCGCTGCCCAAAGCGCCGTGAACATCCGTCCCTGGCCGCTGCGCCACGCGAAGACCAGCGTGACGAGAACAGCGATGCCCAGAACCCAGACGGTGTCGAACGCCATGCCGATTTCGGGAAGCCGCTCGCCTTGAAAGGTGCGCAGAACCGGGCCATGCGCATCCGGCCATGCGAGCAAGCTCAATGCACCGAGCGTTGGCACAAGCGTTTGATCCTGAAGCCCCGTCGCCGTCTTGGACCAGACTGCGAACACCACCGCCAGCGCCGACAGGATCAGGTAAGACAACCAGAATTGGCCGTCAACGAATGGCGTCACAGCAACGATGAGTCCGACCGCGGCAAGCAATGTGCCACCCGACAGCCAGACAGCGAACACCGGCTGCCCCGCTTTGCGACGGCCGAGCGTCGAATAAAGAATGGTGCGTCCACCCTGATCCGGGCTGAGGGATCGCGCCGGGATGATAACAGCGCACATCGCGATGACCGCCGCGTAAACGGAAGTCCACGGCGCGATGCTTGTCTTTGAGAGCCACAACAGGCTTGCCGCGATCAGCGCAAGTGTGACGGCGAGGATTGAGACCCAGCCCCAACGGCGCACGGTGTCGATGCCAAGCCCAAGCACCGCAAGCAAGCCGAAGTACAACAGCAGTAATTCTGGCGTATCGGACGCGCCACCAAGAATGAACGGGGCGGAAAATCCACCGACCAAGCCGACCGCGGCAAGCAGCGGGCCATAGAACCAGCCCAGAACAAGCGCGACCAGCGTTACGAGGAAAAAGCCGCCGAAGGCGGTGCCGGGTGCGATCAGATCATAGAGCACCCTGGCCGCAAGGATGCCGCCGAACAGGGACACGATCCCCGCGCCGCTGAAGACCGACGGCAGGTATGCGCTGGGCGTCTCTTCTGTGTCACCGGCTCTGCGTCGGACCCATTCGCCACCGCCGATCAGCACAACACCAAATAGCAGCGCCGCCATGACCCGCGCCGCCGGGGGGAGGAGGCCGTTTTCGACCCCGTATTGCACGAGAAAGACGCCGGCCAATGCCAGCGACACTGCCGATACGACGTAAACCCAGTTCGAGGTGATCCAGCGCCCAAATCGCGCCACGGCCACCGGATATCCGGACCGGATCATCAGCGCGTCGGGAGGCATGGCGTCAGCAGGGTTTTTCCCTGAGCTGGCCCACGGGCCTGTTTCAGTGGAAGTTTCCGCGGAGAGCGCAGCCGTCGGATCAGACGGTGCTTTTGCGACCAAAGCGCGCGTGGGGATCACGGCGTCAGAGCCAAAATCGAGCGCGTCCAACCGCTTTTGAAGGTCTTTGATGCGCGCATACAGCACGATCACCAGTATTGGCATGCCGACCATATAAAACAGGCCAAGCAGACCGAAAATCAGGAAAAGCAGGTCATAATCCATTATCGGATGCCCGGTCCCAGACATAGATGCGTTGTGGCGCACAGTTTGCGCCACCCCGACATTTTGTCAGACACCCTCCTTGGTGTTCTTCGTTCCGATCAACCCGGTCAGAGCGGATTTGATGATCGACCGGACAGACGGCCGCTTGACGCTGATGAAGGGAAGCGGGCGGCATACCTCGATTGCGGCGACACCCACGCGCGCGGTCAATGCGCCATTCACAAGGCCTTCGCCGAACCGACGCGACAGTTTACTGAGAAGGCTGCCACCCAGGATCGGTTCCAAGAGATCGTCCCCGACGGCGACAGCGCCCGTGGCCACCAGATGCGACAGGACGGCCCGTGTCAGCCGCCAGCTTCCAAGCGTGCCGGAGCGGCCACCGTAAATCTCGGCAATACGACGGATCATGCGAATATTTGAACCAAGTGCGGCGGCCACATCCGCCAGCGCCAGTGGCACCAACGCGGTGACAGTGGCCACTTGTCGCGCGGCAGCTTCGACTTCGCGCCGTGCGGCGATATCGAGCGGCCCGAGCAACTCTGTCTCGGCCACGGCCAGAAGAGCGGCAGCATCGAACATGTCGCCATCACGCTCGGCCAACCGTTCGCGGCCCCAACGGGTGTCGTCGCGCGCCGCGTAAAGTGCAGTCAGATCGCGGACCACGCCGCGGGCGGAAGACAGGTCTTCGCCGACGAGTGCGGTGTCTGCGGCGTGCTGGATGCGATCGATCTTTGCCAAACGGGCAAAGGCCGACAGCTCCTTTATCACGATCAGCAGAACGACGAACAGGAACAGGGCAAACAGCGCGGCGACGCCATATCCCAGATACAGGTTCTCGTTGACCAGGCGGGTCACGAAATTCCAGGCAGCTACCGAAATGACAGTGGTGAGAAGCGCAAACAGCAGCGACCAGAACCAGCGTGCCAGTTTCGACACCGGTCGCGCGGCGAGCGCTGCGGCAGTGGACATCGCCTGTCCCTGCAAGGCAGGGCCAACCGCGTCAGGCACCGGGGGCGCGTCGGACGGCGTCAATGTGGGCGCGTCGTCCTCGAGATCGAAAAGCATCGGGCCCTTGGCTTTGGTCATGGTGTCGTCCTTTGCCAACGATAGCGGATGTCGGGCAGGCCTTCGTCGTTGCCCGCCCCGTCGGTGCGTGCGGTTTCGAGAAATCCGTGCCTTTCGTAAAACCGCTGCGCGGATAAGTTTTGTTGGTAGGTCCAAAGCTCCAGTCTGTCGGAGCAATCCATCGCGTGCTTCAGAAGCTGCGTGCCAATCCCCTGTCCGCGCGCGGCCGCATCAATGTAAAGTGCGTGAATGTCGCGACCGTGACGGGCCAAGAAGCCGCTGATGCCGTTGTTGCATTCGGCCACCACGACCCAGCCCCGCTCGACCATCACAGCGGCATGAGCGATATTCTCGGCGCGGCTGTGGACACGTGGTAGCCAACCGGTCGTGTCGATCCAATTCGACAGGATCGCTCCGATACCCCCCGCGTCAAGCGTGCTTGCAGGTCGCAAAGCATGCGCAGTCACAACCTGTCTCCGATCAGGAACTGCGCCGCTCGATCAAGCCGGATATGGGGTGGCCCCATCCCCGGTTTCAGGCTAAGCCGCGCGGGCGCAAAACGCATGATCTGGTAATCCGCATCCAGCCATTGCTCTGCCCCCTGACGCGCCGGACCCAGAAGATGTGCCGGATCCGAGGGCAACTCACCGGGATAGAACGCAGCCTGTTTGCCGCTGTCGAGCAGGGTGCCGCGCACGCAATCGAGCGTCGCGCCGTCATGCTGGCGGGTTTCCTCGACAGTCGCGCGCAGGCTGGCGATCGACATCGCGCCGGTCTTGGCACCCGCAAACTGCGCGCGGTCGCGGGCGTCGCGTGTCAACGCCTCCATGATCGCGGTCAGGCGGGCGTGCTGGGTGTGATGCAGATGGTCGGCCTTTGTCGCGGCGAACAGGATTTTCTCGACCCGTTTGCCACGCCAGAGTTGCGAGAGGAACGCATTCCGGCCGGGGCGGAACGACCCCAGAATGTCGGTCATTGCCTGCCGCATATCCTCAACCGCTTGTGGGCCTGCATGGATCGCGCCAAGCGCATCGACCAGAACAACCTGTCGGTCGATCCGGGAGAAATGCTCGCGGAAGAACGGTTTGACGACCTGACTTTTATAGGCCTCGAATCGCCGCTCCATCTCGCGCCAAAGCGATTTGCGCGGCGGGCTGGACTGCGGAGGCAAGGGAGCGAATGTCAAAACCGGACTGCCGGCAAGATCACCGGGAAGAAGGAATCGGCCCGGTGTGCAATCGGAAAACCCGGCGATCCGCGCCTGTTGAAGATATTTCGTGAAACTGGCGGCGAGCGCCTGAGCGCGAGGCTCGTCAAGCGGCTGGCTTGCATCTTCAGCCCGTGCCAGCGCGACAAATTCCGAGGCGGAGTCGCGCGATTTGATGCGGTTAAGGGTTTCTTCAGACCATTGGGTATAGGATTTTTCCAAGAGCCCTAGATCCAGCAACCACTCACCGGGATAATCCACAATGTCCAGATGCACAGTCCGCGGCCCCTGAAGGCCCGAAAGCAGCCCGGAGGGCCGCACCTTGAGCGACAGGCGTAATTCGCTGATGGCACGGGTGCTGTCCGGCCAATGCGGATCACGCGCGGTCAACGCGCCAAGGTGGGATTCGTAGGCAAAGCGCGGCAGCGTATCGTCGGGCTGCGGCTGTAGATACGCCGAAAGGATACGCCCCTCGCTTTGCGCCAAAAGCCCCGGCATCCGCCCGCGATCCATCAGGTTGGCCACCAGCGAGGTGATGAAAACCGTTTTTCCGGATCGGGCAAGTCCGGTCACGCCCAACCGGATTACAGGTTCCAAGAATGCGCCCGACACGGTGTCGGTCACATTGTCAAAGCCGCGGGTCAGCGTGTCGGCGAGAGTTGAAATGACCAAATCAGCGGCCTCTTTTGTCCTGTTCGCTGACACAGATAAAGGCGCGCGCCGCGACATGCCAGTGTGCGACTCGGGGATTGTTCACTTCACGGCGTCACGGTAAGCGCAAGGCCATGCCCAGATACGCCCTCAAAGTCGAATATAACGGCGCGCCATTTGCCGGTTGGCAACGTCAGGCCGATCAGCCCTCGGTGCAAGGGGCGATCGAGGCTGCTTTGGCCAAGTTGGAACCGGGCGCGCACACGATCGCGGCGGCCGGGCGCACCGATGCAGGGGTACACGCGCGCGGGCAGGTTTGTCATTGCGATCTGGAAAAGGACTGGGATCCGTTCCGATTGTCCGAGGCGCTCAATCACCATCTGAAGCCCTTGCCTGTCGCCATCGTCGATGCCGCGCGGGTGGCCGATGATTGGCACGCACGATTTTCCGCAACCGAGCGTCGATACCTTTTCCGCGTTGCAACGCGCCGCGCGCCGCTGACACTGGAAGCCGGGCAAGTCTGGCAGATCAAGCACCAGCTGGCGGTCGAACCGATGCAAAATGCCGCCAAGTATCTGATCGGCTTGCATAATTTCACGACGTTTCGATCAACGATGTGTCAGGCGGCATCGCCGGTGAAAACGCTTGACCAGTTGGATATCTCGCATGTCCAGACGGATTGGGGCGCAGAGGTCCATTTTCATCTGCGCGCGCGGTCGTTCCTGCACAACCAGGTGCGCAGCTTTGTCGGAACGCTCGAACGGGTCGGCGTCGGCGCCTGGACGCCGGATGATGTGCGCGCGGCATTGCAGGCAAAGGATCGCGCGGCCTGTGGTCCTGTCGCTCCGCCGCAGGGCCTATACCTGATGTCGGTCGCCTATCCCGACGACCCATTCGCGGTGTAATTCGCGGCAGGCGTTTCATCTCGGTCGGGTTTTATGCAGCGCAAAAACGTTCAGGGATTGTGTTCCGGCCGGATTTGAAACATGTTGCGCGCCATGACACTGTTGACATCACTTCGACGAATTTTCTGATTTCGCTCTACCGCCCGATTGTGGGCGTTCCGTCACCTTTTGTCTGCTATCTCACTCCTTCCAATTGACTTGGCCCGCGCCGCTTGGCACGGCTTGGGCTTCTTGAAACGAGGTTTCCCATGATCCCTTCCGTCTTGCCCACCTATTCGCGCGCGCCCCTCCGGTTTGAGAAAGGCGAGGGCGCTTGGCTGATCGAGGCGGATGGGCGACGTTTTCTGGATCTGGGCGCAGGCATTGCCGTGAACGCGCTGGGCCATGCAAACCCCGCGTTGGTCGCGGCATTGACCGAGCAAGCCGAGAAGCTGTGGCACGTCTCCAACCTCTACGAGATCCCCCAGCAGCAGGCTTTGGCGGACAAGCTGGTGGCAGCGACATTCGCAGACACGGTGTTTTTCACCAATTCGGGGACGGAATCCTGCGAATTGGCCGTCAAGATGGCGCGCAAATACTGGTATGACAAAGAGATGCCCGAAAAGACCACCATCGTGACATTCGGGGGGTCTTTCCACGGCCGGTCCTCCGCCGGGATCGCTGCGGCGGGGTCCGAAAAGATGACCAAGGGGTTCGGGCCGCTATTGCCCGGTTTCAAACATGTGCCGTGGGGCGATCACGACGCGCTGCACGCTGCCATCGACGACACGGTCGGCGCGATCCTGATCGAGCCGGTACAGGGCGAGGGCGGTATCCGGCCATTGCCGGATCAATGCCTCAAGGGGCTGCGCGCGCTATGCGATGAAAAGGGCTTGCTCTTGATTCTTGACGAGGTGCAGTGCGGCATGGGCCGGACCGGGCGCCTGTTTGCGCATGAGTGGGCGGGGGTCGTGCCTGACATCATGATGGTTGCCAAGGGCATTGGCGGCGGCTTTCCGTTGGGCGCGATTCTGGCCAAGGAAGAGGCAGCCAGCGGCATGACGACTGGCACGCATGGCTCCACATATGGTGGCAACCCCTTGGCCTGTGCGGTTGGCTGCGCGGTTATGGATATCGTGTCCGATCCGGCTTTTCTCGAGGGCGTCAACGCGCGGGCCGGGTTCCTGCGGCAAAAACTCGAAGGTCTGGTGGCATCTCATCCAGATGTATTCGAAGGGGTACGCGGAACGGGGTTGATGCTGGGTCTGAAGTGCAAGATCGCGCCGGCCGACCTGGTTCAGGCAGGATATACCTGCGGTGTGATCACGGTTCCGGCGGCCGACAATGTGGTGCGTATTTTGCCGCCGCTCAATATCACCGAGGACGAAATGTCCGAGGCCGTGAACCGGCTGGATTTCGCGGCAGATGCCGTCCGCGACGCGATGGCCTGAAGGAACGAGATATGAAGCACTTTCTGGATATCCACAAAACCGATGCGGCCGATCTTCGGCGGGTGATCGACGACGCATTGGCGATGAAAAGCGCGCGCGCTGGGCGACCCAAGGGGGCGGTGGACGACACATTGCCGCTGGCCGGGCATATGGTGGCACTGATCTTCGAGAAACCCTCGACCCGAACGCGAGTGTCGTTTGATGTCGGCGTGCGTCAGATGGGTGGCGAGACGATGGTGCTGTCGGGGTCGGACATGCAGTTGGGTCATGGCGAGACGATTGCCGATACAGCGCGCGTTCTGTCGCGATACGTCGATTTGATCATGATCCGTACCTTCGATGAGAGCGTGCTGGAAGAAATGGCCGAATTCGCCAGTGTTCCGGTGATCAACGGGCTGACGGACCGGACGCACCCGTGCCAGATCATGGCGGACGTCATGACCTATGAAGAGCACCGCGGACCCATCAAGGACAAGAAGGTCGTCTGGTGCGGCGACGGCAATAACGTGTGTTCTTCATTCCTCCATGCCGCGGGCCAATTCGGGTTTGATTTTACGTTCACCGGGCCGGTGCAGCTTGATCCCGAAATGGAATTCGTCGGGCTGGCCCGAAATGCGGGCGTGTCGGTGACGATCGAAAGAGACCCAGCCAAGGCAGTTCAGGGGGCTGATCTGGTGGTTGCGGATACCTGGGTGTCGATGCATGACGCGCAATCGGCCAAGGAGCGCCGGCACAATATGCTGCGCGCCTATCAGGTCAATGAAGAGCTGATGAGCCATGCGAAACCGGATGCGCTGTTCATGCACTGCCTGCCCGCCCACCGTGGAGAAGAAGTGACTTCCGAGGTGATGGACGGGCCGCAATCGGTGATCTTTGATGAGGCAGAAAACCGGCTTCACGCGCAAAAGGCGATCATGCGCTATTGCCTGGGGGTCTGAACCAGCGGCGGGCGTAACTCTCGCCCGCCGCGGCCATGCTCAAGGCAGAAAGATCGCCTTGGCGTTGACGAATTCCTTCATCCCGAATCCACCGTGTTCGCGCCCGTAGCCTGAATCCTTCACGCCGCCGAACGGCATGTTCGGATCGGCAGCGCCGAACGAGTTGATGCGGATCATTCCTGTGTCGAAATGGTCGCGCGCTAGTTTCAGGGCGCGATCCTCATCCTTGCTAAAGATGCCGCCGCCCAGCCCGTAGCGGCTGTCATTGGCCAGACGCATTGCATCTTCATCGTCCTTCGCTCGGATGATCGAGGCAACGGGACCGAAAATCTCGTCGTCAAAGGCGGGCATTCCGGGTTCTAGATCGCCCAGAACGGTAGACGGGTAAAACGCGCCGTCCCGATCCGGTGCGGTGCCGCCGCACAGAACTTTCGCACCTTTGGACACAGATGTGTCGACCTGTTCCTTGACCCGATCAAACTGATCCTGGCTCGACAGCGGGCCAAGCTGGACGTTTTCGTCGGTGGGGTCGCCCATCTTGATTTCTTTCATCTTTGCGACGAATGCATCGACGAAATCGTCGTATACCTTGTCGGTCACGATGAAGCGTTTGGCGGACACGCATGTTTCGCCGTTATTATAAAGGCGTCCCATGACCGAGAATTTCACCGCCGTTTCGATGTCGGCATCCTCGAGAACCAGATAGGCATCGTTGGAGCCAAGCTCCAGCACGGTCTTTTTCAGCGCCTTTGCGGCGACCGAACCGATGTGACGTCCGGCATCGTCGCTGCCGGTCATTGTTACAGCGCGCACCTTGGGGTGTTCGATAATCTTGTCGCTTGTGTCGTGGTCGATCAGGATCACTTGAAAGATGTCCTCGGGCAGGCCCGCTTCGATGCAGATCTCGCGAAGACGCAATGCAGAGCCGGTGCAGATGCTGGCATGTTTGAGCACGCATCCATTGCCTGCCATCAAGTTGGCGGCAAGCACGCGGATCGGCTGATACATCGGAAAATTCCAGGGTTGGATGGAATATAGCACGCCGATGGGTTGATAGGTAACAACGCCCCGCTTGCCATCGCCGCCATGCGTGCGTTCTTCGTCAGCCAATTCGTCCGGACCGTGTTCTGCGGTGTATTCCATGATGGCGGCGCAGAGTTCGACCTCGGTCTTACCGTCCTTGAGCAACTTGCCGGTCTCTTTCGTCATCAGCGCGGAAATCTCATCTGAATTTTCGCGCAGTTTTTCTGCGATCTTTTTCAGGTAGGGTGCACGGTCGGAATGGGACAGCTCGCGCCATTTCAGGAATGCCTCGTGGCATTTCTCAACACGGTCAAACGCTTCCTGTTCGCTCATCAGGTCGTATGACTGGATGGTTTCGTTGGTCGCCGGATTTACTGTAGTGAATGTCGACATATTTCATCTCCTCTCGAATGTTGGAGAAGAAACAACAGCGGGCCGACATCCGTTCCACCGCTCATCTTGTTGTGATCCAGCCGCTCTATGGGTCGGGCACGTTGTCGATGCCGCTATCGCCCCAAGGATGACAACGCGCGATACGCCGGGCCGCCAGCCACCCGCCTTTCAAGCCGCCATGCTTTTGCAACGCCTCCAGGGCGTAGGCCGAGCAGGTGGGGTGGTAGCGGCAATTGTGCCCGACCCACGGACTGAAGATCAGCCGGTACGCTCTTACGGGCAGAGCCAGTGTACAGGCGAGGGGCGTCATGGTGCGGGGTGCAATTTGCGCAAAGCGTAGGCAAGGTCGTTCTTGAGCGCATTGAACGGGCGATCGATGGTGACGCCGGGACGGCCGATCAGGACGTAGTCCCAACCCGGCTGGGCGCCATCTGCGAGAACCTCATCGACCACTGCACGCAGGCGGCGCTTGGCGCGATTGCGCATCACGGCATTGCCGATTTTCTTGGAACAGGTATAGCCGACGCGGATCGTGGGATCATCGTCATGTCGATTGCGCGCCTGCACCAGCATTCCATTGGTGGCCCGCCGCGTTGCCCGCGCGGCGCTAAGGAAGTCGGCGCGCTTTTGCAGAACGGTGACGTGCGGGCAAGACGACACCGCCGGAAGTTTTGATCCCCTTTTGTCAAAGGAGGCCTCCGGCGGTGTCATGTCAGGTAACCTGAAACGTCGCGTCGCGCGTTACGCGCTCAGCGATTTGCGGCCACGTGCGCGGCGCGCGTTCAGAATCTTGCGACCAGCTTTGGTGGCCATGCGCGACCGGAAGCCGTGGCGCCGCTTGCGCACGAGGTTCGAGGGTTGAAAGGTGCGTTTCATCGCGTCCTACTCCGTCTTGTCGGTCCGGGGGCGCGGATTCGACCGCCGGTTCTATTTGAAGCCCGTGCTATATTCAGGGGTGCTGCGCTTGTCAAACAGTAAGGCGCGGGTATTTTGAGGTTTTGAAAAGGGGGCGCTGCCCCCGTCGCTTCGCGCCTCCCCCGAGATATTTTCAACCAGAGACGTCGCAAGGGCGGTATTCGTGTGCGATTGACATATCTCTTCGGTCCTATGACGGCAAATGTTTCAATCCGGACCCTGATCATGCGAATTCTCACGTAAAGCGCGCCGCCAGATCAAGCGGGCGTGAGGCGGGTGTTTTCAAAGCCCGGTTCGGGGCATTGTCCCGCAGTGGGGTCGATGGTGGCCGAGATGGAAAGGTGACTATGGCTGACGCGCAGAAACGACCGGGCTGGATGCGTTACGGGCCGATCATCGCGATTGGCGTCGTGGCGATCATAGGCGCTTTCACTCTGCGGGACACGTTGAGCTTTGAGACATTGGCGAACAATCGCGACGCGCTGACATCCTTTCGCGATGCGAACTTTGCCATGACCGTGGCGATTTTCATGGCAGGCTATATTGCGATCGTCGCGTTTTCGCTGCCGGGCGCGACCGTGGCGACGCTGACGGGCGGATTTTTGTTCGGTGTGTTCCCCGGCGCGGTGTTCAACGTGCTCGCTGCAACCATCGGAGCCACTCTGATCTTTCTGGCTGCGCGGTACGGGTTGGGAGACAGGCTGTCCAAGCGCATGGACGCGAGCGATGGGGTGGTGCGCAAGATCAAGGCCGGAATTGACGAAAACCAGTGGTCGATGCTGTTTCTGATTCGCCTTGTGCCGGCGGTGCCGTTTTTTGTGGCCAATCTCGTGCCCGCCTTGGTGGGCGTCGCCCTATATCGCTTCTTCGTATCGACAGCGCTTGGCATCATCCCGGGTGGTGTCGTGTATACGTCCGTCGGCGCGGGCCTCGGAGAAGTGTTCGAGCGAGGAGAGACGCCTGATTTCGGCATCATCTTCGAGCCGCAGATTCTGTTGCCCATTCTTGGCTTGTGCGCACTTGCGGCGCTTCCCATCGTGTTAAATGCCGTACGCGGCAAGAAAGGGCTATAAATCATGGAGCGGATTGACACTGATGTCCTGGTGATCGGCGCCGGGTCTGCCGGCCTGTCGGTCGCCGCAGGTGCTGTACAGATGGGAGCGCGGGTCGTCTTGCTCGAGGCGGGCAAGATGGGGGGCGATTGCCTAAACTACGGGTGTGTTCCGTCCAAGGCGTTGATCGCGAGTGCGAAAACGGCCTATGCCATGTCTCATGCATCGCGCTATGGCATTGCCAACGTCGTTCCACAGGTCGATTACGCGGCGGCGCAAGATCACGTGGCTGGAGTGATTGCTCAGATCGCGCCGGTTGACAGCCAGGAACGCTTCGAAGGCCTCGGCGTTCGGGTCATCCGCGAATTCGGGCGCTTTGTCTCGGACACCGAAGTCGAAGCGGGCGACCACCGGATAAGAGCACGACGAGTCGTGATCGCCACCGGATCATCGCCTTTGGTGCCGCCGATCCGCGGATTGGACGCGGTGCCCTATCTGACCAACGAAACACTGTGGGATGTGCGCGAGATCCCTGCCCATCTTCTGATCATCGGCGGCGGTCCGATCGGGCTGGAGATGGCGCAGGCGCATCGTCGGCTTGGCGCGATAGTGACGGTGATCGAGGGGGAGCGTGCGCTTGGAAAAGATGACCCAGAACTCGCCGAAATCGTGCTGGAGCAGGTGCGCGGCGAGGGCGTGGAGATTGTCGAGGGCGCAAAGGCGGAAGAAGTGCGCGGGACAGCGGGGTCGCTCGAGGTCGAAGTCGAGGACGGCCGTGTCTTCAAGGGCTCGCATCTTTTGGTGGCCGTTGGCCGGAAGGCGAACATTCAAGACCTTGATCTTGAGAAAGCCGGAATCGAGACCTCGAAATCGGGCATAAAGGTCGACGCCCATCTGCGCACGACGAACCGGAAGGTCTATGCGATAGGTGACGTCGCCGGGGGGCTGCAATTCACCCATGTGGCGGGCTATCATGCGGGTGTGGTGATCCGGTCGATCCTGTTCGGCTTACCCTCTTCGGCGACCACGCGGCACATCCCGTGGGTGACCTATACCCAACCCGAATTGGCGCAGGTGGGTATGACGGAGGCGCAAGCGAAGGACGCGCATGGCGACAAGGTCGAGGTGGTGCGCTTTCCCTATACACACAATGATCGCGCCATTGCCGAGCGAAAGACAAACGGCTTGGTCAAGGTGATGGTGGTCAAAGGACGGCCCGTGGGAGCTTCGATCGCAGGGGAACAGGCGGGCGAATTGATCAATCTTTGGGCTCTGGTGATCGCCAACAAGATGAAGATGAGCCAGGTCGCCAACATGGTCGCGCCTTACCCCACGATAGGAGAGCTTAACAAAAGGGCCGCGGGCGCTTATTTCTCGCCGAGATTGTTCGAGAGTGATGTGGTGAAGAAAGTGGTTGGGTTTGTTCAGAAGTGGCTTCCATGACGTGACCGGCCGGAGCACGGGTTCATGTTGAATTCGCTGTCAGGCCGTTTTCTGATTTTGACCATGGTCTTCGTGATGTTGGCCGAGGTGTTGATTTTCGTACCTTCAGTGGCACGGTTTCGGGAAGATTTTCTGCTCAACAGGCTGGAGCGGGCGCAGATCGCCTCGCTGGCATTGCTGGCCGATGACATGATCGATTCCGAACTGGAAGATGAGTTGCTGTTGAACGCGGGGGTGTTCAACGTCGTGCTGCGGCGCGACGAGCTTCGTCAGTTGGTCTTGTCGTCGCCAATTCCCGGTGCCGTGTCAGCCACCTATGACTTGCGCGACGTGTCGTCTCTTACTCTGATTGGGGATGCGATGCATCGGCTCTTGATGCGCGAGCCCGAGGTGATCCGGGTGATCGGCAACCCGTTCCGGGACGGTGGATTGCTGATCGAAATCACGCTTGAGACCACCGCGTTACGCGTTGCCATGATCGAGTATGGCGTGCGCATCTTGCTGTTGTCGGCCGTCATTTCCATCGTGACCGCCAGCCTCTTGTTCCTGGCCGTGCGCGTGTTGCTCGTCAAGCCGATCAAGGGTGTTGTGGGGCACATACAAAGCTATGCCAAAGCCCCCGAAGACGCCCGCCGGGTGATCCAGCCATCGGCCCGCGTGACCGAACTGCGCGAGGCAGAGGAGGCGCTGCAATCCTTGCAAACACAACTGACGCAAGCGCTCAAGCAAAAGGAGCGGATGGCACAACTGGGCGGGGCGGTGGCCCGCGTGAGCCATGATTTGCGCAACATCCTGACGTCGGCACAGCTGTTCACCGACCGCATCGAAATGAGCAAGGATCCGGTGGTGCAACGCATGGCTCCGAAACTGGTCGGATCGATCAAGCGGGCGGTTTCGCTCTGCGAAAGCACGCTCGCCTTCGGCCGGGCAGAAGAACCGGCACCGACGCTGATGCTGGTCAATCTGGCAGAGCTTGTCGGTGATGTGCTGGACAGCGAGCGGTTGGCCATCGGTGAATTTGACCTGAGTTTAAGCGAGGACGTGCCGGGCACCCTGATGGTGCGCGCGGATTCCGAACAGTTGTTTCGCGTCTTGTCCAATCTGGTTCGCAATGCGCGACAAGCGATCGTCGGCAGCGGCGTGCCTGGCGAGATCAACATAGCCGCGAGCGCGTCGGATGATGCCTGGTGCATCGATGTGACCGATACCGGCCCCGGCCTGCCCAACAAAGCTAAAGAACATCTGTTCCAGCCCTTTCAGGGCGGCGCGCGCAAAGGTGGGTCGGGGCTGGGCCTTGCAATTGCAGAAGAACTGATCCGCGGTCACGGCGGTACGCTGGAGTTGCTGCGAACCGACGCAACCGGAACCGCGTTCCGCATTCGCTTGCCAATGGGCGACGTCACCCTGACAAGTCGATGAGCGGCGCCAAAAATTCTTGGGATTTGCGCTTGCATCACCTCGGCACTGCGGCTATCCCACGCCTCGTGGACCGATAGCTCAGCTGGATAGAGTACTTGACTACGAATCAAGGGGTCGGGGGTTCGAATCCTCCTCGGTCCGCCATCACCCCTTATTTTATGATTTAATTTCAGTTGGTTGTGGGTTTTGGCATTTTGCGAACCCACACTTAAGCCCACATTTTGGACTGGCTTGTACTGCGCTTCGTTGGGCGTTGCTGGACGACATATCCGGGGATGTGCGGGATGAACCGGCATTCGCACACGGGCTGCGGACATCTATAAAGCCCGATTGATCTTGCCTTGGCTAAATCCAGAAAGTTCCCCAGAAGCGCACAACGCAGGGGTGGGATTGAAACACCTTCGGATACATGCACAACTTCCATCCAATAGAATTGGGCTCTTAGGCGGTATTTGTGCAGGTAGATGACTTCATTGAGCGCTGGCTTGGGTCCGGTGGCAGCGAGATGGCCACGGCACAGAGCTTTGCGATTGAGCTGACAGAACTGCTGGGTGTGCCACGGCCCAACGTATCCGACAAAGACGGCGACTTTCTAGACTATCGCTTTGAACGCCCTGTTACTCTGACCCACACTGGCAGGAAGCGTAACGGACGCATCGACCTGTATAAAAAGGGTCACTTTATCCTTGAGGCTAAGCAATTTGTCTCACCAGATGCCAACGATAAGAACACGCTGGAAATGTTCTTGGAAAAGGACGCGCCGAAGCAATCAGGACACGGCAAGCGCGGTACGTCAAAGTTTGATGATACCATGATGAAGGCCCGCAATCAGGCGGACAACTACGCCCGTGCAGTAGCCAAAGAGGACGGCTGGCCACCTTTCCTGATGGTTGTGGACGTTGGGCACGTGATCGAGCTTTACGCCGATTTCTCTGGGCAAGGACAGGGCTATAACCAGTTCCCCGATGGCAACCGCTACCGGATTAAGCTGGAAGACTTGGCGCATGAGGAAACCCGCGATCTGCTGCGGGCAATCTGGACAGAGCCACAAAGCCTTGATCCATCTCTGCAGTCAGCCAAAGTCACACGCGAAATAGCCACACACCTTGCGGAATTGGGCAAAAGCTTTGAGGGTCAAGGCCATGATAGCGAGACAGTCGCGCGTTTCCTGATGCGCTGCCTGTTTTCAATGTTCGCAGAAGATGTGGACCTGATCCCGCGTGACAGCTTCCGCGATCTGCTGATCAAACTACGCAGCAGACCCGAACACGCTCAACCGTCATTGCAGGGGCTGTGGGAAACCATGAACACGGGCGGCTTTTCCCAAGTGTTGATGCAGGACCTCAAACGCTTCAACGGCGGTCTGTTCAAGGAAGCCGACGCCCTGCCGCTCAACGTCTTGCAGTTGGGTTTGTTGATCGAAGCCGCAACAGCGGACTGGAAACAGGTCGAACCCGCAATTTTTGGCACCCTGCTGGAGCGCGCATTGGACAAACGCCAGCGCCACAAGCTTGGGGCCCACTACACGCCCCGCGCCTATGTCGAACGCCTTGTGACGCCCACCATCATGGAGCCGCTGCGGGAGGACTGGCGCGATGTTCAAACGGCTGTGCAGCGCTTGGCGGAGGATGGCAAGGACGAGGACGCGCGCAAGCTGGTGCGCGACTTCCATGCCAAGCTGTGCGAAATCCGAGTGCTGGACCCCGCATGTGGTTCTGGCAACTTCCTCTATGTGGCGCTGGAGATGATGAAGCGGCTAGAGGGCGAAGTGACATCCCTGCTGGAAGAGCTGGGCGAGACGCAATCCAGCTTTATCACCGTGGACCCGCACCAGTTTCTTGGTATCGAGCTGAACCCATGGGCGGCAAACGTGGCAGAGCTGGTGCTGTGGATCGGCTATCTGCAATGGCACTACCGCACGCATGGGCAGGCTGCCCCTTCCGAGCCTGTTTTGCGCGACTTTAAAAATATCCGCCAAGGCGATGCGGTGCTGGAATGGTCGGGGCGTACCCCGCGCATGGACGCGAACGACACGCCCGTCACCCGCTGGGACGGGATCACCACCATCCGCCACAACGTCACAGGCGAGGAAGTGCCAGACCCCGCTGCGCGCATTGCCGTCTTTGATTATGCTAAGCCAAAACCAACCAAATGGCCTGAGGCGGAGTTCATCGTGGGCAACCCGCCGTTTATTGGCGCATCCCGCCTGCGCGACAGTCTGGGCGATGGATACGTCGAGGCGCTTTGGAAAGCCTACCCCAAGATGCCGCAAAGTGCGGACCTTGTTATGTTCTGGTGGGAAAAGGCGGCACTGGCGGCGCGGGGATGGAATGCCAAGACGGGCAAAGGCACGCGGCGCTTTGGGCTGATTACCACGAACAGTTTGCGCCAGGCATTCAATCGCCGTGTGCTGGAGCCGCATTTGAACGACCCGAAAAAGCCGCTGTCGTTGTTGTTTGCGATCCCGGATCACCCTTGGGTCGATACGCAGTTTGGCGCGGCGGTGCGCATCGCCATGACAGTGGGGGCAGCGGGCAACCGTGGGGGGCGGCTGCTGACACTGGCAAGTGAGAGCGAGAGCAAGAACAAGAGCGAGGCTGACGGACACGCCGTGACCTTTGATCACCAGATCGGCAAGATATTTGCGAATTTGCAGATTGGGGCGGACGTGGCGGGGGCCAAGGCGCTTTTGGCAAATGGCGGCCTCTCTTCTCCGGGCGTGAAGCTACATGGCGCGGGCTTCATTGTGACACCCAATACGGCTAAAATACTTGGCCTCGGAACCGTCTCGGGGGCGGAGAAGCATATACGAGAATATCGCAATGGCCGTGATCTGATGGCAACGCCTCGGGGCGTCATGGTAATTGATCTATTCGGTTTGTCTGAGCCTGAAGTAAGGAGCCGTTTCCCTGCGATCTATCAACATTTGGCAGACAACGTTAAACCCGAAAGAGATGCAAAGGCCACGCAATCCAAGGATAGTGCTGGATATGCAAAGCTGTGGTGGCAGCACGGAAAGCCACGACAAATGCTTAGGCCAATACTAGATGGTTTGCCTCGCTACATCGCCACGGTAGAAACGTCCAAGCATCGCGTCTTTCAGTTTCTCAATCAGGCAATATTGCCCGATAATATGTTGACTTCCTTTGGCTTAAGTGATGCCTCGGATATTTCAGTGCTTTCAAGCCGCCACCATGTCGTATGGTCACTTGCCGCCGGTGGGCGCTTAGGTTACGGAAATGATCCCCGTTATAATAAGTCTCGCTGCTTCGATCCTTTCCCCTTCCCAGACCTCACCGACCCCCAACGCACCCACCTGCGCCAGCTTGGCGAAGACCTCGACGCGCATCGCAAGCGTCAACAGGCCGCGCACCCCAAGATGACTCTGACCCAGATGTACAACGTGCTGGAAAAGCTGCGTGCAGGGGAGACTATCGAAGGTAAGGACAAGGACATCTATGACCAAGGCTTGATCGGCATCCTGCGCGATTTACACGATCAGATAGATGCCGCCGTGGCAGAGGCCTACGGCTGGCCCTCGGACTTGAGCGATGAGGAAATTCTGCTTCGCCTTGTAGCATTGAACAAGGAGCGAGCACAGGAAGAGGCGCAAGGCCATGTCCGCTGGCTGCGCCCCGATTATCAGAACCCCACAGGCAAGCAAGCCGCCAAAGGCAAGACCGCTGACATGGATTTGGGCGTGGTGGCCAAAGTCGAAAAATCGCCATGGCCCAAAGCCTTGCCAGAGCAGATCGCCGCTGTGCGAGAAGCCCTGTCCGAGATGGGCGAAGCCACCCCAGAACAGGTCGCCCGCCGCTTTGTTCGCGCAAGGGTCAGCACGGTAGAGCCACTGATGCAAAGCCTCGCCGCGCTGGGGCAGGCCGAATTGGGTGAGGATGGACGCTATGCTGCTTGAAATTGATGCCGCAGCTTCTTGATAAACTCAAGCGTTGCTATTTGATCTTCGCTTCCCGCCGCCAACGACGCCTTGGACGTCTACCGTTTGGCCGCTGCTACGAAGTTTTGGATTTCGTCCGCAGCATTATCACGGGGTAGAAGTTGATTCTGTGATGCCGCAAGAGCAAATAGTGAGGGATTGGGGAGGTTATGGGTGAACGACAAATTTTCAGGTAATGTGAACCGGCATGCAAGATTGACCCCTGTATTGGGGTAATCGGCGTCCAAAAGTGACCCCCCTGATATTTCTGTTCAGAAGCTTCCTCGACG